>NZ_JBBMQM010000001.1:630891-1261783 GCF_038900055.1 Henriciella sp. AS95 | reverse complement strand
AGTGAAACACTGTTGACAGACGGAACTCATCGTTCCCTCAAGGGATATGACAGTAGTGACGGGCGATCCGGGCAAGTGCGGGGAAAGAGCAATATCGTTTCAGAAACGAAACGTTCGGTACCCCGCAGGCCCCGTTTCAGGAAGTCTTAAGCTCAGCTCGGAGACGATCCGGGCACGCCTTCCTCCTCGAGTGTTTCCCCGAGGCCAATCCGCGCCGCGTTGAAATCCCGGCTGGCATCCTTCATCTGCCTGGCCGCCTTGGCCTCGTCACGCCGCGCGCGGTTGACCCGGTCCTCGGCCTTTTCGAGTGCCTGTTCGGCATGGTCGAGATCCTTGCGCGCGTCGCGCAGGTCATTACGGGCATCCTGCAGGCGGTCGTCATCATGGGCGACTTTCGCCTCTGCGATCTGGATCGGCGTCTTAGGTGCAGAGTTGGAAAAGCCGGCGCAGCCGCCGGTAAGTGTCAGGAGGGCGGCGGCGGCAGCCATCAGATGATAGGTTTTCATGGGTGGTCGTCCTTGTCATACGGCAACCCGAAAGGCAAAGGGGCGTCCGTCCGGGATCCGGCCCATAGGGGTCGGCGCCAGCTCCTGAATTGGGGAACCCAGCCGGTCAATGTAAGGGCTCATCCACCGCTGGCGGACGATTACTTCAGGCCGCCATGCGCTTCATCCGACGCGCTTCAAGCTTGTTGAGCGCGTGGATATAGGCCTTGGCGCTCGCGACGAGCGTATCGGGATCGGAAGCCCGCCCCACAGCCATGATGCCTTCGCCCTTGAGCCGCACACTCACCTCTGCCTGGGCATCGGTGCCACCTGTCACCGCGTGCACCTGATAGAGATCCAGCTTGGCGTCATGTTTCACGATGGACCGGATGGCGATGAAGACCGCATCAACCGGACCATTGCCTTCGCAGCTCGCAGCGCTCTCTTCACCATCAACAATCAGCGTAAGATCGGCGGTCTGAGGGCCTTCGGACCCAGCCACGACGCGCAGGCGCTTGAAAGCAACCCGCTCTCCCATGGCGGACAGCTGGTCATCGACCAGGGCCAGAATGTCATCGTCGAAGACGTGCTTTTTCTTGTCGGCGAGCGCCTTGAACCGCTTGAAAGCCTCGTTCAGCGACTCCGGATCGAGCTCATACCCCAGAGACTGCAGCTTGTCGCGGAAGGCATTGCGCCCGGACAGCTTGCCCATGACCAGCGAAGACTTCGAGACGCCGACGTCTTCCGGCTTCATGATCTCATAGGTCTCGGTGTTCTTCAGCATGCCATCCTGGTGGATGCCGCTTTCATGCGCGAACGCGTTCTTGCCGACGATGGCCTTGTTGTACTGGATCGGAAAACCAGTAATCCGGCTGACCATCTGGCTAGCTCGCGCAAGACGGGTCGTGTCGATACCCGTTTCAAATGGCAGGCTGTCGCCGCGCACCTTGAAGGCCATGACAACCTCTTCGAGTGAGGCATTCCCTGCCCGCTCGCCGAGACCGTTTATTGTGCACTCGATCTGGCGTGCGCCGTTCGCAGCCCCGGCAATCGAATTGGCCACGGCAAGCCCCAGATCATTGTGGCAGTGCGTTGACCAGACCACCTTGTCGGAGTTCGGGATATTCTCCCGCAAGCTACGGATCAGCGCGCCATACTCATCAGGATGCGTGTAGCCGACTGTGTCGGGCACATTGATTGTGGTCGCCCCGGACGTGATGGCCGCATCGATACATTTGCAGAGAAATTCGAACTCGGTCCGCGTTGCGTCTTCGGCGCTCCATTCCACGTCATCGACCAGATTACGCGCTTGGGCAACAGAGCGGCCAACCGCTTCAAGCACGGCATTCGGGCCCATTTTCAGCTTGTGCTTCATGTGGACCGGGCTGGTCGAAATGAAGGTATGGATGCGCGGGCGGGCAGCGGCGCGCACAGCTTCACCGCAACGGTCAATGTCACCGGGCGTGGAGCGGGCAAGTCCCGTAATCACCGAGGATTTGGATCGGCGGGCAATCTCCTGCACAGCGGCAAAATCGCCCTGTGAAGACGCCGGGAAACCGGCCTCGATGACATCCACGCCCATGGTTTCGAGCAGGTCGGCGAGATCCAGCTTTTCATTGTGCGTCATGGAGGCGCCGGGCGACTGTTCGCCGTCGCGCATGGTAGTATCAAAAATAAGGATTCTGTCTTTATCTGTCGTCATGGTCTGACCTGTTGGAAACTTGGGGGCTGGTACGGTGTGTACGAGGCTTGAAGCGTTCCCCTGACCAGGCGCCAGACAACTAGTGTCCGGCGGCGACCGGCCAGGGGCCGATAAGCAGCAGGTTAGATAGCGACAGCAGGGGCAATTTCTTGCGCATAAGCAGACTAATCAGATTTCTCACGCCGCGTGTCAACCGATTCAACCACGTCAACCGCAACAATCTTGCCCGCCCGTCGACGCTGGCGGGCATAGAGCCAGACGGCGCCAAAAACGACACCGGCGGCCAGCGCAAGCCCCAGCGCAAGAAGCGGTGACCCCTTTATGGCCGCCATCAGGCTTTGGCCCGCAAAGGTGACCAGCAGGATTTTAGGGATAATACCCACCGCCATTCCCAAAAAAAATGCAATGAATCTGGCACGAACGGCGCCGAAAGCCATGTTCACGATCAGGAATGGGCCAGTCGGAACATTGCGCACGATGGCGCTTGCCGCGAAAGCGTTCTTGGAAACAAACTCAGTGAATTTCTGGGTCCGGCGACCAGACAGGCGCGCGATAGCGGCCTCTCCGCTGAACCGCCCCAGCCAGAACGTAATCGCACCAGACACGAGGGTCGCAATCCACGAGTAAAGCGCACCGTAAACAGGACCGAATGCGACGACGGCCGCGCCAATCAGCCCGAACTGCGGAAAGCCGACAAAGGCAGCCCCACAAAATAGCGCGATAACCGCAGGCAGCGCCCAAGGCGTATCGGCAAGATCCTGCATCCGGCCGATAAACTGCTCCAGCGAGCCGAGCACGCCCGTCTTGCCGAGAATGAACAGAAGAATGACCGCCGCGCCGAGCGCGAGGCCGAACCACAGCGCCTTACGGGAACGGCGCGCGGGAAGAGAGGGGCTCTCAGGCTGCATCGCCGCTCCTTTGTTTCAGACCGCGCCTCGCGTCAAGCGAGACCGGCAGACCTCTCCGGTTCGCCCCGATCAGCCAGCTGGCTTCTCGAACTTGATCATGAACTGGTCGGTCATGCCGCGGACTTTTTCGTCAAAGACATTAACGGTGAGATCATCGTCCGGATTGTCGAAGAGATCGCTTTCGGCAACGAGGACGAAGCCCGCCTCTCTCGCCATGTCCTTGATGATCTGCGGATCGATGCGATGCGTATCTCCACCGTTGCTCGCGGGTGCCCCGGCAGGTGCGGTGTGGTCGATCACAACCAGAGTTGCACCCGGCTTCAATACGCGAAAAATCTCAGGAAACGCATTGTCAGGATTGGTCACCAGCTTTGTACCGCTCTCCGGCGTGTACCAGAGCTCGTGCGGTCCCTGGAACCAGGTCGCGACATCGATCGATGCGTCATCCAGCATCATCTCGTCGAAATTGACCTTCAGATATTCGACATTGCCGAGACCATCGAGACGGCTTTCAAGGCTGTTACCGAGAAATGCGTCAAACGCTGCAGGGTTCTGCATGTATAGCTTCGCGTCATCGTTCAGATAGCGCGAAAAGATCTCAGTGAAATAACCGCCCCCAGCTTCGAGCTCGAGCAATGTGTCGCCTGGCTGGAGGTCCATGAACTCGATGACCGCCGCCGGATTGCGCAGCGTGTCACGCTCAATGTCGGTTTCGGGACGCGCATCGTTGATGATCGCCGCATTGATACGCTCAGCATTCGCGTCGACCGTTGCCTCAGTCGGCGGCATCGGCACGTCAGCGGGCGCAAGCCCGGCTTCCTCATTCGTGGCGGCACATGCCGTCGCCAGCAGGACTGCCGCAGCACCCATCATCACTTTGCACTTCATGTCTTCCTCCCGGTTGCCGCAGCTGACGCGACGGCGCATCCAATTATCGACGCCTCGGCCCCATATTGGACCGCCAAACAGGTCTTCGCCAGAGCGAATGTTCAAGATCGCAGCGGATCAAACCCTCGCCAGCATGCCTTCGCTCATCTGCCAAAGCCGGTCCGCCTTGGTTTCATCGGTGATCCAGACGCGCGCATGCTGCCAGCGCGGGCTGTTCTCGTCTGCGAGCGTCGCGATGTCACAATCCTCGCAATACTCGCCGCCGCGCCCTTCCAGCTTCGGCGACGTCGCTGCCCAGACGGCTGTCGAGGCGCCCTGCTCAGGCGTTTTGAACATGGCTTTCACGGCCTCCGGGATCGTGCCGTCAGCATTTTTCCAGCCGAGGGCGACCAGTTCCTCTTCAGGCAAGTGGCGCTGCAGCGGCGTAAAAATACCGCCCGGATGAACAGAGAACGCTGTCACGTCCTTATGCTTCCACTTCCGGTCGAGCGCATTTGCAAAGAGGGCGTCAGCCGACTTTGCCTGACCATAGGCTTCCCACTTGTCATAGTCGCGCGTCTCATAATTGGGGTCATCCCAGATCACGTCGCTTCGAATATGCGCCGACGAGGACAGGCTGACGACGCGCGTCTGATTTGCCTTGTCGATGGCCGGCTCGAGCGCCAGCGTCAGCGCCATATGCCCGAGATGATTGATCCCGAACTGTGACTCCCAGCCCGGCCCTACCCTGTTGAGCGGGGACGCCATGACGCCAGCATTGTTGATCAGGATGTGGAGTGGACGCTCAGACGCAACGTAATCTCCGGCGAATGCCCGCACACTGGCGATATCCGCAAGGTCGATTTCCGCAATGGCAATTTCTTCGGATAGGTCCGCAAGCGCCGCCCTGGCGACGTCCAGGCGCCGTGCCGGCACCGTGACATGTGCCCCCGCTTCGGAAAGCGCACGCACCATTTCCAGCCCGATACCGCTATATCCGCCCGTCACGATGGCATTCATCCCGGAAAGGTCGATCCCTTCCAGCACCTCTTTCGCCGTGCTCTTGGCATGAAACCCTGACCCTACGGGCAACTGGTCCTTCGCAGCCATCCACGTCTCCCTTCATCCTTCTTTTCGGCGAAAGTGGCGCATAGCACCCCGCGTTGCAAGCAGAGACCGATCGGGGATGCGCGGGGCCTAGGAGGCGGGCCGGACGCTCCGCACGATCACCCAGAGGCCGGCGCACATCGCCAGCGGACCGATCACGCTCATGAAGATGGCGATCAGGAAGGGAAACTTGAAACTGCGCTCATACAGCTCTCCATCGGGAGCGCGCTTGACGCTGTGGCGGCTGCCCGGGCTGAACTTTTCCGCGACGCGATTGGCGCTGCCACGCGTATTGAGCGGCACCTCTGCCCCATCCGCGCGCTCGACAACGATATGGGCGGTGTAAGCAAGCCGTCCGCCGGCCCATGGGCTGGACGTGATCTCGTTCGAAACGGCCTCAACCTCCTCATTCGGCCAGAACAGCGAGGTCGGCGGCGGATCGCCGAACCCCCACATGAACCGCAGCAGGATCAGGGGAAGGACAATGAAACAGGTGCCGACGCCGGCGAGGAAAAGGCGCGTGCCGCCGGTCTCGGAAAAGAAAGACGCGATGAAGAAGCCAAGGATCACGATCGCCCCGCCCGTCACGACCACGGCCGTCCAGAGTTTGAGGCGCGGGTCGTCAGCGGCGAAGGCTTTAGATCCAGAGGGCTTGAGACGAAGCTCGACGGCGCTGCCAACCGGCCAGGCGGCCTTCACCGCATCGCCATCATGCGGCGCTTCGATCTGGATGCGGTAGACCTCACCTGCTGCAGTCGTGGCCTCCGGATAGGTGAAGTCCGCCATGCCGAAGCCGGTCTCCAATGCCTCTTCCGAATAGCCAGTGACATTGGCGCTTGCGGTGTCCCAGAACACCGCTTTTGGCGGCGGCGATCCGATCGACCAGACCAGGAAGATGGCGATGAGCGGTACGATGCAGCCAAGGATTATGCGCATGGATTGTCCCCCTGGCGACGATTGGTACCGATTCTTGACGGTGCCGCCAGCCCCATCGTTCAATACAGTGCCCGACAGGAAACCGCCACATTCGCGGCGTGTTATTGAGTTACAAGACATCCTCGCCCAAGGAGCCAGACCATGACCCGCCTGAAACTGTTTGCCGCCGCGACCCTCCTCGCCGGTTGTGTCACCCTGCCCGTCTCCGCCCAGTTTGGCCGCGAGCAGGTCGCGCGCCCTGACGCCGACGAGCTCTATGCCGACCGCGCCGTACAAAGAGGCTGGATTGACGATGCCGTCGAGCGTTACACACCGGCTTGCGAAGATGAGTCCCGCCAGAAAGCGGTGTGGGCTCGCAATTGCCGCAAGCTCGCGAACATCTACAGAATGGGAAACGGCATCCCGCAGGATTATGCCAAGGCCGAAGCGCTGTATGACCGCGCCTGTTTCGAAGGCGATGATGCGGCCGCCTGCAGCCAACAGGCGCATGTCTCCTTCAAGGGAAACAATGGCGAGGTCGACCTGCCCTATGCCCGCAAATTGTACAAAGCCGCTTGCGATCTGGGTGACCAGACATCCTGCGCCGGATATGGCTCGATGCTGTACCGTGGACAGGGTGGAGCCATGCAACGCAATGAAGGCAAGCGATACATTCAGAACGCTTGCGCCGCCGGAGATGAATGGGCGTGTGAACGGGCACGCGGCTTCGGCCTTCCAGAGCGCCAGGGATTGTAGCTAATTGAGCGGCATATGCAGCGTCCAGACCTGTTAAGCCGCTCAAATTGCATAAAATTTTCGATACGACATTACGCACATCTTTGCATTATCGGCGTACACATACCTCATGCCGAAGGACTATAAGCTTGTGAATGCGAGTTCGGGTGCCGCATTGCGCGCGCTCAAATTCTTCGCGTTCGTTCTGCTGACCGCTCTGTCGCTCGCGACAATTTTCGCGGTCTGCATGATCGCGTTTGGTGGGCTCCCACATGAACGCGCTGATTTCATCATTTCCGTAATTGCGATTTCTGCCTGCGTATCCGCGCCGATGGGCGCCATGGCGGCGCAGAACCAGTACCAACTGGACCGCTACCATTCGACCTTGCACGCAATGGCGTCGACTGACCCACTCACAGGCCTGTTCAACCGTCGGTCTTTCGAACGGTTTGCCGGAGAAGAGCTGGAACGCATCAAACGCACCGGCCACGAGTCGGTTATTGCCATTTTTGACCTCGACAATTTCAAGGCCTTTAACGACAGCTATGGACACGCCTTTGGCGACCACGTCCTGACGGAAATAGCTGCTATCAGTCACGGCCAGCTTCGAGGACCGTTTGACAAGATTGGTCGCTGGGGTGGCGAGGAATTCGTGGTTCTGCTGAGCAATTTGTCGATCGATCAGGCCGTCGGCGTTTGCGAACGCCTCCGCATGCGCATTGAAACCTCCCGGATGTTGTACAAAGGCAAGACCGCCAGCGTCACCGCCAGTTTCGGCATTGCGCCGCTCGATCCAGTCGCGGGTCTGGCTGCGAGCCTCGAGCGCGCCGACGAATTGCTTTACCAGGCCAAAGGGCGTGGCCGTAACCAGGTCACCGTCGCCCCCGGTGCTCGCGACGCCGCCTGACGCGAAGCGGCGACTGTTGCGTTCATTTGATTGCGGACCGGCTGAGCCCCCCTACATGTTAGGGCATGATACCGTTTTCTGTTCTCGACCTCGCCCCCATCGTTGAAGGTAGTAACCCTCAGGAGGCCCTGGCACGTGCGCGGCGCCTGGCAACCCATGCAGACAGGCTTGGGTACAAGCGATACTGGCTTGCCGAGCACCATAATATGCCCGGCATCGCGAGTGCGGCGACCGCCGTCATGATTTCTCATGCGGGTCAGGACACAAAAGACATCCGCCTCGGCGCCGGTGGCATCATGCTGCCGAACCACGCCCCAATCATGGTCGCTGAACAATTCGGTACGCTGGAGGCGATCTATCCCGGCCGTATTGATCTTGGTCTTGGACGGGCACCCGGCGGAGACCAGGCCGTGGCTCACGCGCTACGCCGAACCCTTGTGGGCGGCGAAGACCGGTTTCCTAAAGAAGTGGTCGAGCTTCAGGCCTGGCTTGACGACGTTCAACCCGGCCAGCGAATTCAGGCCGTGCCCGGCAGCGGCACCAAGATTCCGCTCTGGATTCTCGGCTCCTCGACTTTCGGGGCACAGCTGGCCGCGCATCTCGGCCTGCCATACGCTTTCGCATCTCACTTCGCGCCACAGCAGATGGAGCGAGCCGTCCAGATTTACCGCGAGACGTTTCAGCCATCAGCGCAGCTGAAACAGCCCTATGTCATGCTCGGCTACAACATGATCGCAGCAGACACGGACGCAGAGGCAGAGCACCTCGCCTCATCCCTGCGGCGGACATTCGTCAATCTTCGCCGGGGAACGCCAACCCGTCTGGCCCCACCTGACCCGTCCTTCGATGAAGAAATCCAGCCACACGAACATGTCATGCTTGAAACGATCCTGTCCTGCTCGGCGGTCGGTTCGGCCCAGACCGTGAAGGACAAGGTCGACGCATTCGTCAAACGCACCGGCGCGGATGAACTCATCCTTTCAGCCCATATCTTCGATGAGACAGCGCGCCACCGCTCCTATGAAATCGCCGCGGACGTGCGCGAAAGCCTGACGCCTGCGAAAGCTGCCGAATAAAAAAATCGGCGAGGCATAGCCCCGCCGACATTTCGTTGACTTGGAAAGTCTGTCCGCTTCCTAGGAAGGCGACTTCTGGATACGCATCGCGATTTCGTTGCGCTGGCGGTCAATATTCACCGCGTTGCGTTTCGCTTTATAGAGCGAGTCCAGATAGGCAACATCCCATTGGGTCATGCCCTTCACGTTCGTATCAGCTTCTTCGCCGGTCTCGAACAGGTTCATCACCGTCTCAAGGCCGCGCGTATTTGCATTAGGGTCGATCTGGGCAAGAGCCACCATCGAAATGTAGTCTGCCAGCGTCGACAGCGACACGCCTTGCGTCTTGCTTGCATCGACGATGATGATCACACGGGCGAGGTCCTGACGGACGCTTGCTTCGAGCCGCGAGCCGTTTGACCGCACGGTCGGCGCGTTCGAAAAGCCATCGCCGAAGCCACTGGCGATTGCATCACCCTTCAGAGGAATACCGTCCTTCGAGACCGTTTGTGACACGTGCCACCAACGCACGGCGCGGGGCGTATTCAGGAAATCGTCGAACGCATCGCGGCCCATGGTGGAGGTGTTGTCGTTATCATAATAGGCGAAAACTGAGCTGTCCTTTTCGAACATGCCCTGCGCGAGTTCGTTGCCGTCCGCAGTGACGAAAACGATGATGTTTCCGTCGCAACCCGGCTTTTCCGGGCGCAGACCAATGTCCATCGCCCGCAACGCAATCTGATCGACGATGAGTTGGCCCTGCTCGGCTGGCAGGCCGACGACCGTCGGACAGATCTTCTTGTTCCAGCGCGAGAGTTGCTCGGCAAAACGCGGCGCGGCCGAAAGCTGCTCAACAAATTGCTGTGCTTCATCCATCCGGCGCGCGGTGACCACAACGCGCTCGTTTACGAGCGGCGCCTCTTCGCTGGCTTCCTCGGTCTGGTCGACTGGCGCTTCGTTTGTGGCGCCGTCCTGCGCTGCAGCCATCGTTGAAGGCGCGCAGATAAAGCTCATAATTGCTGCGGCTGATACCGCTTTCCAAAGTGATTTTGGCATATTCATATGTTCCGTGTCTGTGTTCGGTTTCCCGAGTTGGTCTGTCGCTGTTCACTTCCCCTGTTGTCGTTTATCGATATCAAATTTGGCGTCCGCTGCCAAGCATTATTTATCGAAAAACGGAAAATAACATTCGCGGCGCCAGATTTTCTATGGTCAGCGGCGCGCGATCAGCGATAGAAGCGGGCGCTATGCTCGCACGCCTCCTCGCCGCCCCTATGCTTATTGCCGTCGTCGCAATTGCGATGGGGACCGGCATCGATGCGGCGGTAAAAGGCGTCGCGCCTGATGCGGGGCTGCAGCACCTTCTGGCGTGGCGTTTTCTGTTCGGGGGAATCATTGCTTTTGCGGTCTTCAAAGCAAAGAGAAGACCTGCCCCCAAAGCGGAGGCCATACGCTTCCACACCCTGCGCGGACTGCTGCAGCTGTTCTGTGCCTTTACATTCTTCTATGCGCTGACGCAGCTACGCCTGGCCGAAGCAACAGCGCTCGGCTTCACCGCTGCCCTGATGGTGGCACCTGTCGCTCGGCTTGTGATCGGCGAGAAGATTAGCCCCGTCGCTGTGGGTGCAGCGATAATCGGATTTCTGGGTGTCCTGCTTGCTGTCGCAGGGTCAGGCCAGACCGGCGCGGTCGAAGCCGGAAACAATCGCACGCTCGGCCTTGTCGCTCTGTTTTCCTCGACAATTGGCTATGCTTTTGTCCTCGTCCTGCTGCGCATGCGGGCGACAAAAGAAGACGCGACCACGATCGCGATGTTCACCAATGTCGTGCCCGCCATTGCTCTATTGCCAGTCACGTTTGGCCTGTTCGGCTTTACCACGCTCAGCTTGCTGCCGATTTTCCTGTTGTTCGGGCTGGCCGGATATTCCGTCTGGTTCCTGATGACGCTGGCTTATGCCAAGGCTCCAGCCCAGCGCCTCGCGCCGATCGAATACACAGCGCTCATCTGGAGCGCGATCCTGGGGCTCGTCTTCTTCGACGAATGGCCGGGCTGGCAGCTCTGGGCGGGCGCCGTCATCATTATCGCCAGCTGTATGATTGTCGCTGTCGATGGCCACTTCCGCACACGCCGGGAAGCGGGCCTTCCTGCCAGCGACATTCCAGAATGAAGCTTACGCCCCGCGGCCGATCTTCACGGCATCTCTGGCTTTGTCGGTGATCGCCGCCCAATCGCCATTCGCCATTTCGTCCTTGGTCGCGATCCACGAACCGCCGACCGCAATCACGTTCGGCAGCCCGAGATAGTCAGACGCGTTCTGCGGGGTGATTCCACCGGTCGGCATGAAATCCATATGGGGCAAAGGGCCCGCAAGTGCTTTCAGGAACTTCGCACCACCAGCAGCTTCCGCCGGGAAGAACTTGAGAACGCCATAGCCCTCGTCAAAGCGCGCCATGGCTTCGCTCGCCGACGCCACGCCCGGTAGGATGATGCCATCGTGACTGGACAGAGCCTCCAGCAAAAGCGGCGATGTGCCTGGCGTTACGAGGAAATCCGACCCTGCCTTCAGCGCCGCATCGACATCGCCTTCCGATATAATCGTGCCTGCGCCGACGAGCAGATCCTTTTGTGCTTCGCTCATCCGCCGGATGACTTCGAGCGCGGCTGGCGTGCGCAGTGTAATCTCGACACTGGTCATGCCGCCTTTAATCAGCGCTTCGGCGAGCGGTTCGGCATGGGCGGCTTCGTGCACTGTGAGGACCGGAACGATCGGTGCTGCTTCGATCGCCGCCCGGAAGGCTGTCATATTCTTCATTCGTCCCGTCCTTCATCGAAATAGAGCGCTGCTGCGCCGACTAGCGCCGCTTCACCAGCAAGCAAGAGGCGTACAGAGATAGGTGGCATGTAATCGCTCATGGGTCCGCGTTGCATGAACCTGGCCAGAGCCTCTGGTGCAAGCAGCCACTCTTCAAGCCGTTCGGCCACACCGCCGGTCACCACGACGCCGCCCTTGGTCCCGTTCATAAGCGCTGCATCGCCAAGGGCATAAAGGGTCCCACGGGCGCGGATTTCACAGATGTCCTTGCAGATCGGATCACCCTTGCGCGCAAGGTCCAGCATGTCACCGGGCGGAATTTCCTGCCACTCAACGCCGTCGATGTCGCAAAGCGCCTTGTGCACGGCGTTGAGGCCCGATCCCGACAGGACAAGCTCGCGTGAAACATATCCATGAGTCTCGAGCAGTTTCTCGTACAGCGCCCACTCGCGTTCATTGTACGGTGCAAAGGCCGCGTGACCGCCCTCGCCCGTCAGCACGCGCCAGCCGGTGCGGCCAACCGGGATCAGCGTGGCCATGCCAACCCCGGTTCCGGGGCCCGACACCAGAATGGGCTCGCGGCCATCATCCTCTTCATCCCCAGGGTGGATAACCCTGAAGGCACTATCGGGAAGCTCGGGAATGGCGCGCGCCATGGCGGCGTAATCATTGACCAGCTGCACCCGGTTCAGCCCGCACGCTTCGGCGAGGCGCCGCGAATCCACGATCCAGTCGCGATTGGTCAGCTTGACCACGCCATCCTCAACCGGACCGGCAATGGCAATCAGCGCATGCTCTGGTTTCTTGTGCCCGATTTCGGTGCAATAGGTCGCGAGAGCGAGGTCGAAGGTTTCGAAATCATCGCCCGGCATGACCGACACATCTGAAACGACCGGATGTCCCGCAAAACCCCGGCGGGCGAGCGCGAAGCGGACATTGGTGCCGCCAATATCACCAACAAGGACCTGCTCGCTCATGCCTTCAGGCTTCCCGGCAGAAAGAAGTCGAACAGGCTGCCTCCGGATTCAGGCCGGTCAGCATTGTCCCGGAAGGCGGAAAATAGTTCGCGGCCAAGCCCTTGGCCTGAAATGTTCGGACGGAACTGCGCCGGTTCACGCGCCTCAAAGACGCTCGGATCGATATCAACGTCCAGACGCCCCGTTTCAGCGTCGAGCGTAATGACATCTCCGTCCTGCACACGCGCAAGTGGTCCGCCGCGGGCCGCTTCGGGGCCCACATGGATCGCCGCCGGGATCTTGCCGCTCGCGCCTGACATCCTACCATCGGTGACGAGCGCAACCCGGAAGCCCTTGTCCTGAAGCGCGCCAAGCGCCGGCGACAGTGCATGTAGCTCGGGCATACCATTGGCCGCTGGCCCCTGGAAGCGCACCACGGCGACGACATCCTTGTCGAGCTCACCGGCCTTGAAGGCTTCCTTCAGCGCTTCCTGATTGTCGAAAACGCGCGCTGGCGCGGTGATCACACGCCGGTCTTCCTTGACCGATGACACCTTGATCACGCCGCGCCCAAGCGGGCCTTCCAGCATGCGCAAGCCCCCTTCGGCCTGAAACGGGTCAGACACCGGCCTCACAATGTCTGTGTCGCCGCTCA
The DNA here is from genome assembly GCF_038900055.1 of Henriciella sp. AS95. Classification (NCBI taxonomy): domain Bacteria; kingdom Pseudomonadati; phylum Pseudomonadota; class Alphaproteobacteria; order Hyphomonadales; family Hyphomonadaceae; genus Henriciella; species Henriciella sp. AS95. The sequence goes on along the minus strand of NZ_JBBMQM010000001.1, from coordinate 1,248,678 downwards.
CCGTCGGCGCATCGCGGAAAGCGAGTTTGCCGTCATCGAGCCACGGCTCCCTGGCGTGCTCGGCGATCGGTCCCATCACGCCTTTTGCGTCAGCATTCATCAGCCCGGCATCCAGCAGCTCGCGCATGACGAAGCTCATACCGCCCGCGGCCTGGAAATGGTTCACGTCGGCTGGCCCGTTCGGATAGATACGGCAGAGCAGCGGCGTAACGGCGCTGACATCCTCAAAGTCTTCCAGCGTGATCTGATAGCCGGAAGCGGCAGCCATCGCAGGGATATGAAGCGCATGATTGGTCGAGCCGCCTGTCGCCATAAGGCCGACCAGCGCGTTGACCCAACTCTTCGCATCGATCATCTCGCCCATCGGCGTGTAGTCGCGCTTGACGGTCAGCTCGACCGCCCGCTCGACAGACGCCCGCGTCAGCGCGTCGCGAAGCGGTGTGCCAGGGTTCTCAAACGCCGCACCGGGCAGGTGCATGCCCATGACTTCCATCAGCATCTGGTTGGAATTTGCGGTGCCGTAGAACGTACAGGTGCCGGGGCTGTGATAGCTCTCGGACTCGGCTTTGAGCAGCGCGTCACGGCCCACCTTGCCGAGCGCGTATTCCTGGCGAATGCGCTGCTTTTCAGGGTTCGGCAGGCCTGACGGCATCGGGCCGCCGGGCACAAAGACATGCGGCAGCCAACCAAAGCGCAGCGCAGCGATCATCAGGCCGGGCACGATCTTGTCGCAGATCCCAAGGTGTAACGCGCCGTCGAACATGTCGTGGCTGAGCGAGACAGCCGAGGCGAGTGCAATCACGTCGCGGGAGAAGAGCGAAAGCTCCATGCCCTCCTGGCCCTGGGTGACGCCATCGCACATGGCTGGCACGCCGCCTGCCACCTGCGCCGTCGCATTTACCTTGCGGGCCGCGTCGCGGATGATTTCAGGATAGTGCTCATAAGGCGCATGGGCTGAGAGCATGTCATTATAGGCGGTGATGATGCCAATGTTTGGCCAGCTCGCACCGAGAAGCTGCGTCTTGTCGATGACTGCGCAGCCGGCAGAGGCATGCGCAAGGTTACCGTCCGCGAGCTTTTCACGGGCAAAACCGCTCGGCTTTCGTGACCGTATCAGCTCAAGATAGGCCGCACGAGTCTCCGCTGAGCGCGCTTCGATCCGCTCAGTGACCTCTTTCAGCTTGGGGTGCAGGCTTGTCATTTTCCGTTGCTCCACCAGTCGCGGTCATCCTCGCGCAACAACATGCGCGCTTCAACCGGGCCATCTTCGAGACCCGCCGAGTAAGTCTGCATTGGCGTCTTGGAAGCGGCCCAGGCGTCGAGCAGGCCATCCACCCACTCCCAGGCTTCCTCAACCTCTTCGCGGCGCATGAAGAGCGCAAGATTACCTCGGACCACATCCATGAGCAGGCGCTCATAAGCATCCGGGTAGCGGACCTGGAAACTCTCCGCATAAGACAGGTTCAGCGGCAGCGATTGCACCCGCAGGCCGCCCGGTCCCGGCTCCTTGATCTGGACGTATAACTGCACGCCCTCGTCTGGTTGCAGACGAATGATCAGGCGGTTGGAATGGGCCTGTTCTTCGCCGAACATTGCGTGCGGCGCGGCTCGAAACTGGACGACAATTTCCGAGTGACGGCTCTTCATGCGCTTGCCCGTGCGCAGATAGAAAGGCACGCGCGCCCAGCGCCAATTGTCGACCCACGCCTTGACGGCAACGAAGGTTTCCGTGTCGCTCTCGCCGTCTTCAAGCTCCTCAAGGTAGCCTTTTACCGATTTGCCATCGACAGTGCCTGCCTTGTATTGCGCGCGAACGGTCTCCCGGTCAGCGCATTTGGCATCAAGCGGCCGCAGCGCATTCAGGACCTTGATCTTTTCGGTACGAATTTCGTCTGCCTCGACCGAATTTGGTGGCTCCATCGCGATCAGGCAGAGCAGCTGAAGCAAGTGGTTCTGGACCATGTCGCGTACAGCGCCAGCGCTGTCATAATAGCCAGCACGGTCACCCACGCCGACGCTTTCCGACACGGTGATCTGGATATGGTCGATCGCAGTGCGGTTCCAGAGCGGCTCGAACAGCGTGTTGCCGAAGCGAAGTACGAGAAGGTTCTGGACCGTTTCTTTTCCGAGATAGTGATCGATACGGTAAATCCGGTCCTCATCGAACACGGCGCCAACACCCTTATTGATCGCCCGCGCCGATTCCAGATCGGTCCCGATCGGCTTTTCCAGCACCACACGAGTATCGCCCTTCGACAGCCCCGCCTTGCCGAGCGCCTCACAGATCGGAACGTAGATTTTCGGCGTCACTGCGAGATAGAAGATGGTCGGACGGTCGTCGCTACCCAGCTTGTCTTTCAGGGCGCTCCAATCGGCATCCGGATCGGTCGCATCCATGCCGACATAAGACAGAAGCGTCTCAAAGGCCTTCCACTCCTCAGGTTTGAAGTCCTTTCCCGTCGAGGCCTTGCAGGCTTTCAGCGCGAATTCGCGGAATGCCTTGTCGGTCATCTCCGTCCGGGACACGCCGATCAGGCGCGAGTCTTCAGGAATCTGTCCATCCAGAAAGCGGTGGTAGAGCGCCGGAAGGAGTTTTCGTTGTGAGAGGTCACCCGTACCGCCAAAGATGACGATATCGAACGTATCAACAGGGATAAATTTGGCCATATGCCCCAGCGTGCTTGCGGTGCCGCGGCGGCGACAAGTCGAAGCCGCAGCATCCAGTTACGTTTGCTTGCACGCCCAGCTTCTAATGCCAGAACCGGGTCAGGTCTACCGAAATCCTTGCCCATTTTTGCATTGAGCTTGCACGATTTTGCAATGTCGCGACCCCAATGGCTGTTGCCTCAGCTGCAAGTGGGGCTCAGTTTTTTTGCAGAGGCGGATACGATCACGGGAACCTGGCTTTCCGCGGTGCCTGTCCAGCCTGTTGCATTAAGCTGAGCGGTGTCTCCGCTCATGCTCAGCAGGCCTTTCAACTCACCGGTTGGCGCGCCGGTACACTGCAGAGTGAACCGGTATCCAGCCCCCTCATACGCCCCGTCAGCGACTTGGCAGTCAGGATTGATGTCGTTCAACATGGCCTCGAACGAAGAGTCTGCGAAGGCCGGATCGACACAGTGCGTGCCTGCATCATTCATCGGGATCGGCCCCATCGCGGCGCGCGCTTCATAAGACCAGAGGCCCGGTGATACACTTTCTTCAGCCTGCGCCGCGACCGGGGCAAGAACGCTGACGGCGATACACGCACAGATAATCTTCATTTTCGATCCCATTGCTGACGATCCGGAGTGTCCCGAACTCTCGTCGACAGCTCAACACAAAGTAATTTAATTCATCGTTCAGCGCGAATTCAGATTGGCCTCGAACCGCTATGATTGTGTAGCAGCCCCTACACAATACGCGTGGCGGCCATGCCTGACAGGCGCCTTGATTCCCAATGGTGACGGGCGTGTCTGGACTGCCGGTAACCTTTTCTTCACTAACCTTAAGCAAATTTGACCTCAGGACATGCGCATCAGCAAGGGAGCGCACATGACCTTGGGCAGATTAAAACTGGCATCAATTTGTGGTGTTGCCGCCGTCCTGGCGGGCAACGCGTCGGCGCAGTTCGATATACAGGGCACATCAGAGCTCAATCGCGGAACCCTCGAGCGCCAGATCAAGGTGAATGACTTCGTCGACGTTCGCGCCAATGCGGAAGTGATCGCCGTCAAACCCGCTCATGCTCTCAACGAGCGGGACACCGAAACCGAACTCGAATTCGAGAGCCTTGGCACATTTGTCGATGTGCGACCGTTCCAGAACAGTTTCGTCATCACCGGCGGCCTCTATTCCGGCGACCGCTCGCGAATCGATGCTGCCACTTCGGGCACCACAACGAATGGCGATACCACGCGCTATCTCCCTGAACAGAACGGCAAACTGAAAATGGCTGTGAAGGGTGACGATGTCGCGCCATTTGTCGGCTTCGGATATGACACGACCTATAATAGCGACAGGCGCTGGGGCGTGAAAGTGATGGCCGGCGCCCTCTTCTCGGGAACGCCGGAAGTCGCCATGACCTCGCGCAGTGGCCCGCAATCCTCCGATTCGATTGTGCGCCTGCAGCTCGACCGTCAACGCCAGCAATTCGACACTGAAGACCCGGCGAAGACCGTCCACCCCGTCGTCCAGGTCGGCCTGTCTTACCGCTTCTGATCGACGGTTAGTCGCCTTGACCGTCTAGAATTGCGGCTTGCCTTGCAACGTAATCCGGATCTCTTCCCGGCCAGACCCTTCGGTCGCTGGAAGCTCATGAGACTCGAGCCTTACACCGTCAAGATCGCACGAAATGCCGAGCGCGCCGCGCTGCGTATAAGACCGGCAGGCCAGTTCGTTCGGCGACGTCTTTCCCGCCGCTGTGAACTCCGCCTTCAAAACCGTGTCGCCGGTCTCGGGCGTCATGTCCTTTTCCTTGAAATTGATGCCCGTCGTTTTGACTGAAATCGTCGATGGTAGCACCTGATCGGTGTCCATGCCGGTGACGCGCGCGTCCAGATCATCATCTGACTCGCACTGGCCGGTCCGCGTCAGCGTGAACGAGGCTTCGATCACGTTTGCGGTGTCTTCTTCAAAGACGAAACGCTCATCGCTCAGATCATAAGCGCACCGCAGGATCGCTGCGCTTTCAAACGTCTCGCGCCGCGTCCCTTTCGCGTCAACGTCGGCAATCTCGGTGACAACGCGCCCACTCGCCGCTGCCGCAGTCTCGCTCGACGCTGATGGAGCTTTGGTCGTTGTGGTCTCTGATGGCTCAGCGTCGCTGTCGCCGCCCCCGCAAGCAGCAAGCGCAAACCCCGCCAGAACGCTGGCCAGAAGAAGTGATGATCGCATGTGTGACGTCCCCGTTTAACGAAGATTCTGCGTGGCATACTCCCGCCGCATCATCAACCAGAGCCATCGATTCAAAAAACCGGAAAGTCCTCAATCCGGCGGCGCCATTACAGATCGCACGGCTATTAAATGCCGGAAAGGTTCGTCAATCAGGCGCGTGACGCACCGGTCTGCCCGTCTTTCTTGGGCCGATAAATCATGCCGCGCAGGCCACCGCTCGTCAGAATGGCGACATCCGCCAGCGCAATAGCAAGGTTCTGGCGCTCCGGGCCGCAGAGATAAAGCGGCTCCCAGACAGGGTCGAACTTGTTCTTGTAGCGGCGCAGCCCCTCGAACCCATAGACATCTTCTCCGTGCGAATAGATGAAATTGCCAAGCCGGCTCAGCGCATTCGCCTCGCGCTCCGTCGCAAGTCCTGAAAGCGGCGCCATGCCGAGGTCGAGCCGCACCGCACCCTGCTCACGCCCCCACAAGGCGAGCTGCGTGAACAGCGCGTCCATGGTGACGGCGAGCGCGTCAGGCCGGTTGCGCATCAGGTCGATACAGAGCGTTTTTCCATCGCCGGACTGCCAGACATTGGCGAAGGCGGCGAGGTCGTCGCCATACCAGATGGTCGCGATGAACTGCCGGTCGAGATAGGCTTCATCAAAGGCGCCGAGGGTAAAGCGTTTCTCCGCGCCCGAATGGTGCGCGAGCCAAGCGTCCGAAATCGATTTCATGGCCGCGCCGTGCTGGCTCATACTGCCCGGAGGCAGCATTTCGAAGCGGCCATTCTCCCGCTCCATCCGGCTGACGGCATGGCGAAGCTTGGCGCGGGCCGGACCGGCAAGGGTGAAGGTCTCGAGCGGAATGATCGCCGTCTCGCCAATCTTTCTCGCCGACAGACCAAGGTCGAGCGCGATCGGCAGAAAGCCCGTCGGCACAGCATAGAAGACAAGGTTGGCCCTGGCCCGGTCGGCCCGGCGCATTAGGTCGAAAGCGAGGGTGCGCGCCCTGTCCGGCGGCCCCATGGGCGGGCCCATCACGATCCAGTTGCGCCCGCGCACGCCGAACATGGCGAAGGCGTCGCCCTCATCGGTGAAGTGGAAGTGCTTGTCGGGAAGGAAGGCGAGGGCCGCATCCGGTTGCGGGGTACGCGGATCGCTGACGACCGCTGCGATCTTGCGGTCCAGTTCCGGCGTCCGCTCAGGCAGCGCCGGCGAGGTCGACTGGCTCAGCACACGCCAGAAAACAAAAAGAACCAGCGTCGAGACGATGATGACGAGCGCGCGCAGGAAGCGGGAGGCATCAGCATCGGTGGCGAAGGTCCACCAGAGATCATCGCGGTATTCGACATTGCGATACGCGAAGAAACCCAGCCAGGCGATGCCAGACACAATGATGATCAGGCTGATGATGGTCGGGATCGATACGCCCGCTCCGGCGACAGTCCCGCGCCGGTAAAAGGCATCCCGACTAGCGAAAAGGCCGAGACCGGCAAGGACAAGCCCGGCCGTCAGAAGGATATGATGCCCAACCAGGAAGCTGGTCGCCGCCAACAGGCCATAGACAGCGACTGTGATCAGCCATGCCATATGAAGACGCCGGCGAATGCCAAAGGAGAGCAGCAACAAAACCGTCGCCGCAAAGGACGACACAAAGTGCGACGCTTCCAGCACCGGAACGGGCAGACCGCCCGGAATGCGCTCAGCGGCGGCCGGCACGGTCAGTGCGACCATGACCAGCACCGCCGCCAGCGCCGTTATGATAGAAAAGGCCGTCGGCGCGAAAACGAAACGCAGCTCAGCAATAAGGCTTTGAAGGGCGGTCGGCTGCCTCGCCGCACCGCCCTTCGTTTCGCCTGCGGATGAGCGATCCGCTTCGCTCTTGTCGCTCATCGGCCCGGAGTGACCCTAGTTCCGCGACTTGTCGACGAGGCGATCATTCTGCGCCCAGTGCATCATGCCGCGCAGCTTTTCGCCGACTTCCTCGATCAGATGGTCGTTCATGCGGGCCCGCTTGGCGTGGAAGCCCGGCGCGCCGGCCTGGTTCTCCAGAACCCAGTTGCGCGCAAATGTGCCATCCTGAATGTCTTCCAGAACCTTCTTCATCGCCGCCTTGCTCTCGCTCGTCACAACGCGCGGGCCGGAGACGTATTCGCCATACTCCGCGGTGTTGGAGATCGAATAGTTCATATTGGCGATGCCGCCTTCATAGATCAGGTCAACGATCAGCTTGGTCTCGTGGAGGCATTCGAAATACGCCATCTCAGGCGCATAGCCCGCCTCGACGAGGGTCTCAAACCCGGCCTTGATCAGCTCGACAATACCACCGCAGAGAACGGCCTGTTCGCCGAAGAGGTCGGTTTCGGTCTCTTCGCGGAACGAGGTCTCGATGACGCCAGCGCGGGTGTTGCCGATGGCTTTGGAATAGGACAGCGCCACATCCTTGGCCGATCCGGTCGCGTCCTGATGGATCGCCACGAGGCCCGGCAGGCCGAAGCCGCGCTGGAACTGGTCCCGCAGCGTGTGGCCTGGGCCTTTCGGCGCCGACAGCGACACGTCAACGCCGGCTGGCGGACGGATCAGATTGTAGTGAACATTGAAGCCGTGGCCGAACATGATGTGCTGGCCATCGCGCACATGCGGCTCGATCTCGTTTGCCCAGAGGACAGACTGTTTCTCATCCGGGATAAGGATCATCACAACATCGGCCCAGTCGGTCGCTTCCGACGGCGTCATCACTTCGAGGCCAGCGTCCTTGGCCTTCTTGCGGCTGGACGAGCTCTCCTGCAGGCCGACGCGCACCTCGACACCGGACTCCTTCAGGTTCAGCGCATGCGCATGGCCCTGGCTGCCATAACCGATGACCGCAACTTTTTTCTTCTGGATGAGACCGAGGTCCGCATCCTGCTCGTAATAGACTTTCACTTCGATTTACTCCGATTTATTTGAACTATAGATTGACTGGTTCAGGATGGACCCATTTCACAGATTTAAGGCGAGGCGGACTTCCTCGTTTAATACTTTCGCGGCTCTCCAAGAATGTTCTGCTGATTTCCCGCAGCGGCACGACCTTTTGGTCTTTGTATCGATCGGTGTTTGCCTTGATGTACGACAACATCACGAAGCCGTTGATATCGAATGTAAACTGAGGCTGGTGTGGTGGCGCCCAATTGTACGCAATCGCGTCCGAATGGATGATCCTGTTTAGGGACCTTCCGATGTTATCATCCACTTCAACATGCTCGTTGATAATAACGATGCTTTTCTGGGGCAGCTTGTGAGCCGATAGATCAAGTCTAATACGCTCTGCGAGCGCCCGGAAGTGAAACGCGAAGCGATAAATGAGAGGCGCAACGATCAATCCTAGCTCGTCGCGGAATTCCCGAGGCAACAAAGCATACGTGACACTCATAATTTGAAGAGCTGACGATTCAGCTTCTCTGAAATGCATTGCCGCTGTCGCATCAAGATTACTGCTGCTCATCCCGCATCCTTCCCGCGGCGGATGCTGAGCACGCCGGTGCGGCTCACTTCGACGAGGCCGAGCGGTTCCATCAGTTCGGTGAACTGGTCGATCTTGTCGGAGGCGCCGGTGATCTCGAAGATGAAGCTTTCATTCGTCGTATCGATGACGCGCGCGCGGAAAATCTCGGCAATGCGCAGCGCCTCAACACGTGGATCCCCGGACCCGGCAACCTTGACGAGCGCCAGTTCGCGTTCGATGCCGCGCTTGGACTTTGTGATGTCGATCACAGCCGCCACCGGCACGAGCCGCAGGAGCTGCGCCTCTATCTGCTCCAGCATGTGCGCTGTGCCCGTCGTCACGATGGTGATGCGCGAGCGGCGCTTCGAACGATCGACTTCAGCGACCGTCAGGCTTTCAATATTATAGCCCCGCGCAGAGAACAGCCCGACCACACGGCCCAGCACGCCCGGCTCATTGTCGACCAGGACAGCAAGCGTGCGGCGCTCATCGACCTCTTCGGCATGGTCCATGTCATAGGCGCTGGCGGGGATCGGCTCTTTCGTCATTCAGCGGCTCTTTCATAGTCTTCATCGGGTTCGTCCGCGCGCTCGAAGGCGAGCTGCGGGCGGCGGGCTTTCAGTCGGTTCTTGAGCGATGACGAGCCGCGGATCGCATCTTCGCGATGGGCTTTGCGTTGCTTGTCATAGCGGCCGAGGATCATGTCGCGGCGGCGCGGATCGGTATGAGCCTGCAGCTCTGAAACCAGCAGTCGGCGGCATTCTTCGATAAAGTTCGCCGAATTGTCACCGGTCGGGCCACCTTCGCGCGTCATGGCCTCCAGCTCGTAATAGGCAAAGACCAGAGCATCGAGAATGGGCGGACGATTACCGCGATAAGCGCCTTCTTTCTCGGCGCCCTTCCCGTTCGGATCGATATTGGGGAAGTACATCCGGCCTCTCTCAATAATAGAGGAGAGGTTCATCATCAGATTGACCTTGTTATTATTGAACCCCTGATCATTGGGCTGTGCGCGCCGGGTGCGGGCGAACATGGCGATACGGCCGAGAATATCGATCGCCTGCGCGCCCCAATCGAGGCTGGCGCCATCAACACTCATGCGCAGGGTTTCGACCCGGATTTTCTCCTGCCGCCGCGTTTCAAGATGCGACGCGATCGCCCCGATCATGGCGAAAATCGCTGAGCCAACCGTGACGATAATCGTCCAGTTGCTCGAAGCAGAATCGATAAAGCTGCTGGTGTCCATCACTCTATTCCCGGAAAATAAGCTGATCCTCAGACTAGCTTACGACCTTCCGCATCAATTTCATCCCCGGAAATGCTGCCAAGGATCATCTCATTGTGCGCTGCACCCGATGGGATCATCGGCAGACAATTTTCAGCCTTGGTCACCAGACAGTCGAACACGACGGGCCCGGGATGCTCGATCATCTCCATGATCTTCGCGTCCAGTTCAGCCGGGTCGGAGCACTGAATGCCGTGCGCGCCATAGGCTTCGGCGAGTTTCACAAAGTCCGGCAGGCTTTCAGAATAGGAGTGCGAATAGCGCTCGCCATGCAGCAATTCCTGCCATTGGCGCACCATGCCCATCCACTCATTATTCATGATGAAAATCTTCACCGGCAGCTTGTGCTGAACGGCCGTCGACACTTCCTGCATCACCATCTGAACTGACGCTTCACCCGCAATATCGATGACGAGGCTATCTGGATGCGCGGCCTGGATACCGACCGCTGCCGGCAATCCATACCCCATCGTCCCGAGACCGCCCGACGTCATCCAGCGGTTCGGCTCTTCAAACCGATAGTGCTGGGCCGCCCACATCTGGTGTTGCCCCACCTCCGTCGAGATATAGGTGTCGCGGTCCTTGGTGAGTTGATACAGCCGCTCAACGGCGTATTGCGGGCGGATCGAGCCTTCATTGGCCGGATAGGAGAAGCAGTCGCGCTCACGCCATTTGTCGATCTGGGCTTTCCAGTCTTCCAGGTCGGGCTTGGCCCCCTTCATTTTCTTCCATCCCGCCAGCAGCGCTTTCAGCGCGGCCTTGCAATCAGCGACCATCGGAACATCCACACGGATGATCTTGTTGATCGAGGACGGGTCAATGTCGATGTGGACCTTCTTCGAGCCAGGCGAGAAAGCCGAAACCTTGCCCGTCACGCGGTCGTCAAAACGCGCCCCGACACAGATCATCAGGTCGCAATCGTGCATCGCATTATTGGCCTCATATGAGCCATGCATGCCAACCATGCCGAGCCAGTCCTTATGGCTTGCCGGAAATGCGCCCAGCCCCATCAAGGTAGATGTGACCGGAAACCCCGTCGCCGCCTGCAGCTCACGCAACAGTTCGGACGCTTCCGGACCGGAATTGATGACGCCGCCACCAGTATAGAAAATCGGGCGGCGCGCAGCTTTCATCAGCGCCAGCGTATCCTTGATGGCATGCGGGCTTGGCTCCGTCTTCGGCTGGTAGGTCGGCTTATGAACGCCCTTCTTGCCGATATAGGTCCCCGTCGCGAACTGGATATCCTTCGGGATGTCGATGACAACCGGGCCTGGCCGCCCGGACGTCGCGATGAGAAACGCCTCGTGGATAACGCGCGCGAGGTCGTCAACTTCGGTCACCAGATAATTATGCTTGGCACAGCAGCGCGTGATCCCGACCGTATCGCATTCCTGAAAGGCGTCCGTGCCGATGAGGTGGCTCGGCACCTGGCCTGTGATCACGACCATCGGGATCGAGTCCATCATCGCATCTGTGATCGGTGTGACCATGTTGGTCGCGCCCGGTCCGGACGTCACCAGCGCCACGCCCGGCTTGCCGGTGGACCGCGCATAGCCTTCTGCAGCGTGCCCTGCGCCCTGCTCATGGCGAACGAGGATGTGGCGGATTGAATCTTCGGAATAGAGCGCGTCGTAAATCGGAAGCACCGCACCACCCGGATAACCGAACATGGTCTCGACACCCTGCTCCTTGAGCGCCTCAATGACGATCTGTGCGCCGGTCATCGTGCGGGCTTTCGTCTCTGTTTGCTTCAATGTCTGGGTAGTCATGGTGGGGCTCATAAAAGTTCAGGTTTCAAATCACGCGAGCTGATAAAGAAAAAGGGCCTCACTTGAGACCCTTCCATACGCACCCGCGCCGACATCTTTAGATGTCGGTCACGGGCTAATAAGTACGACGACCTTCTGCTTACGCAAGGCTGTTTCCTCCAAAACGAAATTGGGGCATAACCTGCCTCAGCCTAGCGGTCAACCTCCTTGTAAAGGGCAGAAACAACCCTCATTCGGGTTTTCAGGTCAGACCCCGGAATTCTTGGCCAAAATGGAAACTGCCGTCCGATCCAGGTGAACTGTCGCTTGGCATAGCGACGGGTGTCGCGCTTGGCATTCTCAGCGGCGAGTTCGGAATTTATCTCGCCGCGAATGAACGCAGACAACCACGGCATGCCATGTGCCTTCATCGCCGGAAGGTCAGGATCAACATCCATGCGGACAAGTTCCCGCGCCTCTTCCATCGCCCCTTCCATCAACATGCCCTCGAACCGCTTGTCGATGCGCGCATAGAGTTTCGACCGCGGCGGCGTGAGCGCGACACCAAGCCATTCGTCGGCATTCAGGACAGGGTTGGACCGAATGTTCTGAAAGCTCGTGAGTGACTTGCCCGTGGCCAGCCAGACTTCATAAGCCCGCATCAGGCGCTGTCGGTCATTGTCCTCGATCCGGCGCGCCGCATCGGGATCAACGACCTGCAGGCGCACCTTCAAACCGCGCACACCGTCAGTCTTCAGGATCTCGATGACTTCGTGACGAATATCTTCCGGCACCGGCGGAATATCCGACAGGCCTTGCGTGAGCGCCAGCAAGTACAGACCCGTACCGCCAACCACCACTGCGGTCTTCCCGCGTTTCTGGATATCCTCAATGACCGGCCGGACCTGTTCGAGCCACTGTCCTGTCGAGAACCGCTCAGCCGCAGAGACATGCCCGAACAGGTGATGCGGCACATCCGCCATCTCTTCCTCGTCGGGCCGGGCGGAAATGACCTTCAACTCGCGGTATACCTGCATCGAGTCTGCATTGACGATTTCGCCATTCAGCTTACGGGCAATCTCGATAGAAAGCTCGGTCTTGCCGCTTGCAGTTGGGCCGTGGATCAGGATTGCAGGTCTCATCACGGAAAGCGTAGAGAGTTTAGCAACAGACGTTAAGTCAGGAGATGGCGCAAATGGATGAAAAAACTTCAGATTACAGCCATGTCGCGACAATCGTGGCGCTCGGCAGCGACAAGCGCCAGGTCCTCGCCGACAGGCTGGAAACCGTGCTGCGCGATCATGGCGCGGTCCACATTGCGCCTGTTCGCCTGCTGAGCGGCGACAGCAAGTTTACCGCCATCGAACAGGCGCTGAACTCAGGCGATCCGGCCAGCCTTCGCAGATCCCTCGAAGCCGAATTTGCCAAAGAGGCAGACATCTGCGTCACCCCGACGCTGAACCGACGCAAGTCGCTTCTCATTTCAGACATGGACTCCACGATCATCCAGCAGGAATGCCTGGACGAACTGGCAGATTTTGCCGGTCTGAAGGCTGAAATTTCGGCGATTACAGAACGCGCCATGCGCGGCGAGTTGAATTTCGAAGAAGCCCTCAGAGAACGCGTCGGCATGCTGGAGGGCCTCCATATTTCGGCGCTGGAGCGCTGCTATACCGAGCGCATCACACTGATGCCGGGCGCTCGAACACTTGTCGAAACCATGAAGGCCGGCGGCGCGCATTGCGTCCTCGTTTCAGGTGGTTTCACCTTCTTCACGTCGCGCATCGCCAAGGCGGCAGGCTTCCATGCCGATCAGGGCAATACGCTGCTCGACGACGGTAAAGCGCTCACCGGCAAGGTCGGCGAACCGATCCTTGGCCGCGAAGCGAAGCTTACCGCCCTGCAGACCGAGGCGAAGAAACTGAACCTCACACCCAGTGACACGATCGCCATGGGCGACGGGGCAAACGACCTCGCCATGATCGAAGCGGCCGGGCTCGGCATTGCCTATCGCGCCAAACCGGTTGTGACCGCCGCTTCCGACTGCGGGATTTCCGTCACCGATCTCACAGCAGCCCTCTACTTCCAGGGCTACTCCGACAGCGAGATCGTCTGGGAGAACTAGCGAGCCAGCTTGAAGCGATCAGGGTGGCTCGGAAATACGCCGATAATCTTCAGCGATGTCGAGAAGAAACCGAGCTCTTCCAGGGCCAGTTGAACAGACCGCTCATCGGGGTGGCCTTCGATCTCCGCGTAGAATTGCGTGGCCGTAAAAGACCCGTCCACCTGATAGCTCTCCAGCTTCGTCATGTTGACGCCATTTGTCGCGAACCCGCCCATCGCCTTGTAAAGCGCGGCAGGAATGTTGCGGACCTGGAACAGGAAGGCCGTGACGGTTGGCCCGTCTGAATGGTCATGCTCAACCGGCTCAGGCGACATGATGACGAACCGCGTCGTATTGTGCTCCGCATCCTCGATATTGCGAGCCAGAATTTCCAGATCATAGACTTCGGCCGCCAATTCCGGCGCAATGGCCGCAACAGATGGATCGCCAGTCTCCGCCACAATGCGCGCGGCCCCGGCCGTATCGGCCGCAATGACGGCTTCAATCGCGTGCTCGCGCAGGAACCGGCGGCACTGGCCGAGCGCCATGATATGGGAGTGCGCCGTCTTCACCTCGCTGATCGGCGTGCCCTTGAGCGCCATGAGCTGGAAGCGAATGGGCATGAAATGCTCAGCTATGATGTGCAGGCTTGTGCCAGGCAGAAGGTGGTGAATATCACCAACACGGCCAGCGATCGTGTTTTCCACAGGGATCATGGCCAAGTCCGCATCACCGCGCTCGACCATTGCAATCACGTCTTCAAACGTTTTGCAGGCCACAGGCTCCATGCCTGGATACGTTTCTTTGCAGGCAATGTGAGAATTGGCTCCCGGTTCGCCCTGGTATGCAATCCGGCCGTTCTTCGCAGTGGTCATGGCGCACAGCCCCAAAAAAGATCCCGCACTATTCCATTGGTCGCGGGAATTAAAGTAGCGAATGGAAATTTCGCTCGGCTCGAGCGCTCATATCACGTCGTTCGACCGGTCAAATTGAGTGCGCCGTTTCGCCGCTGCTAGCAAAGGCGCAATCTATAAGACATCCCGTTATATTGCCACCGACTCGATAGCGTGTCAGAAGGCGCGCGAACCAAACTAACCACGTTAAAGGATGATCCCTATGGGCGATCTCTTCTGGAACAAAGTCTTCGGTGCCCTGCTCGCAGTGGCGCTGGGCGTCATGGGGCTGCGCGTTCTGTCTGAAACGGTGTTTTCAGGTGGGCACGGTGGCGGCGACCATCATGGCGAAGAAGAAATGTCGCTGAACGACTGGGCACACAGCCGTTTTGCTTATTACACCGATATCGCCGACACGGGCGGCGGCAGCAGCGAGCCAGAAGAAGTTTACGACCTTGGCGCGCTCCTCGCATCGGCTGATGCGACGTCAGGCGAGCGGGCCTTCAAGTCGAAATGCTCGACCTGCCACACCATTGAGCAAGGCGGCTCAAACGGCACCGGCCCGAACCTGTACGGCATTATTGGCTCAACCCATGCCCACCGCTCGGACTTCGGATATTCCTCCGCCATGGCCGCAACCGCTGGTGAGCCATGGAATTACGAGAACATCGACCACTGGCTGACCAATCCAGGGTCTTACATCCGCGGCACATCGATGGCGTTTGCAGGCCTGCGCCGCGATGATGAGCGCGCTGACGTGATCGCTTACCTCGCGTCGAACTCTCCGGACGCGCCGGCCTTCCCGGAACCGCTTCCTGAAGACGCTGGCGATGAGGCCGCAGAGGGCGAAACCGAAGGCGAAGCGACAGATGCATCTGCTGACGCAACCGAAGGCGACGCCGTCGAAGCCACGGTTACCGAAGAAACCGTGACGGAAACGCCGACCGAAGCGACCGGTCAAATCGAAACGGTCGATACGATCGACGATACCGCTCAGCCAGAAGGCAATGAAGGCGAAGTCGAACTCGCGCCGGCTGATGCCGAAGACGAGACAGCGACTGAGACTGAAACTGAAGACGAGTAGACGCTAAGCCGCGCTGAGCCATTCAGGCGTGCGCAGTCTTTCTTCGTAAATATTGATACGGCGGGCTCCAATGGGCTCGCCGTAATGCTTTGCGATCCGCTGGATTGCGCCTGACAGGGGCTCGGCCTCGACCGCCATGTGATACGCATTGGCATGCAGCAGCGTCATATCGTCGAGCATGATGCCAACATGACCTTTCCAGAAAACAAGGTCATTGCGCTGCAGGGCACCGGCCGCCTTCCAGTCCGCAATTGGCGCACCACTCCAGGCAAATTGCATGTCGCTGTCGCGAGGAAGCGTCACGCCACAAGCATCAAAAGCGGCCCGCGTGAGGCCGGTGCAATCAAGTCCCTTGGCGTCGCATCCTCCCCAGAGGTAGGGCGCGCCAATGAAGCGTTCGGCGGTCTTTGCAGGGTCGCTTTCGAGGTTCTCGACAGGCACGACATGCTGTTCGGGCACCCAGAATCCGCCTTCGATCTCAACAAAGCGCTCATCAGCCTTGCTGACGGCAAGGCGCGCCCCCATTGGCAGTTGAAGGCGCATCGCTGACTTCAGGTCTGGCCGCGCATAAGCGTGGCTTTGCAATGCAGAGACGCGATGGGTTGGCGCACTTTCGGTGCGGGCAAGATCGGACAGCAGGATCCAGCCGACATAACGGTCACGATTGAGCTGCGCGAGGCCGAATTCACCGACACGCTCGTATACACACAGGGTTTCGCCATACAGCGCCTGTGTCACCATTTCGCTATCAAGTCTCGGCTTGGACCGCACCGGCGCAAGACCTGCGCTAACGGTAACGGTGGAAAGCAGGGCGCCCTGAGTGATCGTCAGGCGCGCATCATCATAAGTCGGCACACTAGGTCCCTCGTCCCTTGCACGTCAGGCCGCAGCGGTTTTCCTGTCCACCGTCTGACGACCAATATCTTCACCCGCATCTGCTGCAACAATCAGGCCAGCATATTCGCGCAACCAGTTCATTCCATCGACTGTGCGCTCAAGGAAGACACTACGCAGGTCATTTTCGTCTTTTTGACGGCGAACAAAGCCTAATTTTTCAAGTGCATCCAGAGCACGGGTCACGGCCGGCTTGGCAAGATTGAGGTCCGCAGCGAGACCGCGCACTGTATGCGGTCCGGGCTGGAGGGCGATGGTCATGAAGATGGCCTGCTGCCGCACGGTCAGATCGCCGTCACTTGTGCGAACATAGGAGGCCACAGCACGGCGCCAGAGATCGAGGGCTTTGCGTTCTGTAAGAGCCATTGCGTTCACTCCAATTCGTTTCATCACCGAATCGGATGAGAATCTGATTTGGAAGACTCGTAAAGAGTCAACCATGCATGAATTGAATGGGTGACTCTAGCGGTCTGGATCGACGGTAAAAAACATTGTCTGGCCTGCGCGATAAACGCGAATCAGCAGGCCGCGGTCGGCTGGGGCATTCGCCGGGTCCAGCGCATCATAGGCGTCCTCGAGGCTGGAAATCTTCTCAAATCCCATTTCCGTGATGACGTCGCCCTTCTGCAATTTGCCAAAGCTCGGCCCGGTTGCCGACACCGAGTTCACCAGAACCCCATCGACATCGCGTGCGATCCCATAACGGCGCCGCGCATCATCATCGATCACCTTGATTTCTGCCCCGAGTGGATTTTGGGCCAGGGCATTCTCCGGCAGCGGCTCGCGCTCGGGCACATCAGCAGTGTTCTCAAGCTCGCCAATCGTGAAACTCACCGTACGGCGTTTCCGGTCGCGGATGATATCGACGTCCACCTCGCTATTGATTTCGGTTTCCGCGACGACGCGGGACAGGCCACGTACATTGTCGACGGGCTTACCGTCGAATGCCAGGACGAGATCTCCGACTTCAAAGTCAGCGCTGGCGGCCGGCCCCTCATCATCAATCGATGTGATGATGACACCTTTGGGCTCATCGATGCCATAAGCGCTGGCGATCCCCTGATCGATGCCCTGCACGTTAACGCCAAACCAGCCGCGCCGGGGTTTGCCGAACTCCTGGATCTGTTCCGACACCTGCCTCACCAGATTGGACGGAATCGAGAACCCCAGGCCGACCGAGCCGCCGGTCGGAGAAATGATGGCCGTGTTCACCCCGACAACTTCGCCATTCAGGTTAAACAGCGGCCCGCCTGAATTGCCGCGGTTAATGGCAGCATCCGTCTGGATGAAGTCATCATAGCGGCCTGACTGGATGTCACGATTGCGGGCGGAAATGATGCCTGCTGACACCGATCCGCCAAAGCCGAACGGGTTGCCAATCGCCATGACCCAGTCACCGACTTCGGCCGTATCGCTGTCGGCAAAGTCGACATGCGGCAGCGGATCGTCGCTCGTCACTTTCAGGACCGCGACATCTGTTTCCGGGTCGGTGCCGATAAGTTCGGCTTTCAGCGTACGGCCCGAATTGAAAACGACATTGATCTCGTCAGCGTTCTCGATGACGTGATTATTGGTGATCACGATCCCATCCGGCGTGACCAGAAACCCGGAGCCCAGAGACCCTTCCCGGCGGAAACCATCCGGGTCGCGCCCGAAGAACTCATTGAAGCGCTCCAGGGGCGACCCGTCGGGGAATTCCGGCAGGCCGTCGGGCGCAATCGTCTGGCTCGTCGTGATATTGACCACGGCCGGCATGAGGCGTTTGGCGAGGCGCGAAAAGGATTCTGGTGCCTGCTTCTGGTCAATGACCGAGACACTGTCGGATAGCGAAGAATCGGACTGGGCAAGGCGTTCTGATTGCGCTGTCGCCGTCAGCATCATTGAGCCTGCAACACTCGCCAGCAGTGATATGGCAATACGCTTCATGATCGGTCTCCGCGTCGGTCAGGCATCAATAATAACCAATAACTATGGCGCTTCGCAGGCAAAGCGCAACGGATCATGCAAAGCGGATTGCAGCGTAGAAAATGACGATGCCCAGCAAGGCCGACCAGATGCCACCACTGCGAATGCTCTCGACTGGCATTTTCGACAGCCAGTCAGCCATTCGCTTCATCGTTTCTGGCGCGGCCGCGTAAAGGATACCTTCAATCGCGAACCAAAGGCCGATGGCGGCAAGGATGATGCACCAAAGCATTGGCCGTCTCCCTTGCCGCCCTCAAACTAGCGCGGCGTACCGCTAATCCGGGCCTGATCGATGAAGTCATTGCACAGGCCGAGCTGGTTCGGCGCAACCACAATACGCGTACCATCTGTGAAAGCCTGCTCGCAGGCGATCAGGGCGCGCTGGAACCGGAAGAACTCCGGATCACGCTCATAGGCTTCGGCATAGATCTCGTTGCGTCGGGCATCGCCCTCACCACGAATCTCTTCCGACTCCTGACGCGCTTCAGCCAGAAGAACAGTCCGTTCACGCTCAGCTGTTGCTCGAACGAGGCGCGCGCGCTCATCACCTTCCGCGCGGATCTGCTCGGCTTCCTGGTTACGGGTCGCTTCCATCCGGCTGAACACCCGCTCGGACACATCGTCCGGCAGGTCTGCACGGCGGATACGCACATCGATGATCTGGATACCCCGGCCTTCAATTGCCGATGCAAGATTATCGCGGATTTCGTCCATCAGCTCGGAGCGTTGCCCGGAGATGATATCCTCCGGCAGACGCGAGGCCAGCGCGTTACGGATGGCCGCATCCGTGAAGTTCAGAAGCTGGCTCTCGGCTTCGCTCTGACGGTTGAGGCGCTGATAGAAGGCCAGCGGATCGGAAATCTGCCAACGCACGAAGGCATCAACGATCAACTGCTCCTGGTTCGATGCGTACGCTTCGATATTCGGCACATCGAGGCCAAGGTTGCGTTTGTCGTAAACGATGACGTTTTGAAGAAGCGGGATCTTGAATTTGAGACCTGCCTCTTCGGTGCCCGGTTCATTGTAAGCTTCAACAGCACGACCAACCTGCAGGAGCAAAGCCTGCTTGCGCTGATCGACGATGAAGAACGAATTGAACGCGATGATCAGGATGAGAACGATCGCGACAATAGAAATTATTCCAAACGGTTTCATGTCTATCGGCCCTGATTGTTGCGGTTGACGCTATCGAGCGGGAGATAAGGTACAGCGCCGGAATCATTGTCGAGAATGAGTTTGTCGCTGCGCTCCAAGACGCGTTCCATGGTTTCAAGATACATGCGCTCGCGAGTCACCTGCGGCGCCTGCTGATACTCAGCCAGAATTTGCTTGAAGCGATTGGCCTGACCGGTCGCATCGGCAATCACCTGATCGCGGTAGGCTTCAGCATCCTGCAGGATCTGTTGGGCCGCACCACGCGCGCGTGGAATGATGTCGTTCGCATACTTGTTGGCTTCCTGGACGGCACGTTCTGCGTCCTGGCCGGCATTCACCACGTCGATAAACGCGTCGCGAACCTGCGCTGGTGCCTGGGCCTGCTGGATCTCGACGTTCTGAATCTGCACGCCAGCGCGATAGTCATCGAGCAGGGCCTGCAGCTGTTGTCTCACCTGAACCTGAAGCTCATTCCGGCCCGTGGTGATGACATCGTTGAGATTAGATTTGCCAACGACTTCACGCATGACGCTTTCTGCGGCCGCTTTCACCAGGGGCGCACCAGCATCGATGTTCAGGATGAAATCTTCCGGGTCTTCATCGTCATAATACCAGAAGACACGGAACTGGACGTCGACGATATTCTCGTCGCCCGTCAGCATCAGCCGCTCATCATTGTTCTGACCGATCTGGGTAACCTGTTGCTTCTCGGACGGCATGACTTCATGCGTCTCGATCGGTGCTGGCAGGTGTACATGAAGACCAGGCGGAAAGTTCTTCTGCCATTGGCCAAAGCGGAACACAGCGGCGCGCTCGCCTTCGTCAACAACCACAACGCCGGTGCCGAGCCAGGCAATCACGGCGACCAGGCCAAGAAGCGCGAAGCTGAAAGGACCAAGGCCCTGACCGCCGCCGCCTCGGCGACCGCCACCATTGCCGCCGCGTCCGCGACGGAACCGTTCCTGCATCCGGCGCATTTGCTCTTCGAGGTCAGGGCGATTGCCGCCGCCGCCTCCACCGCCGCCGCCAGAGCCACCGCCTCCCGGGCGAGTCCATGGCGAGTCAGACTTTTTTTCGCCAGATCCCCATGGGCTGCCATTTCCCTTGGACGGGCTGTCCCCATCCTTGTTCTCATTCCAGGGCATTGCCCCTCCTTCATGACTGTCAGTCTATGGCCATATAGGCTTTGCAGAGATATGTGCACCCCATAAGGTCCGCATCAAGGAGTAAGCCGCATGTTTCGTGGCAAACCGCGACAATCCGACAAGCTTGAAAGCCGTATTCGCGCCGCTCTCGGCGACCCCGAATGGTTGCAGGGTATTGCAACGAAACCGGACGGCGCTGTCACCCTCGTCATCGAAGGCGATCCAGACGCCATGGAGGCTTCAGAGACCCGCCGGGTCGAAGCCGAAGCCCGCGCGCTCAACGTGAAGGGCGTCAAATCAGCCCGCGCCATTCTGACAGCAGAGCGCGCGCCCGGTTCCGGCCACACGCATGCAGAGCCGCCCCAGCGTCCCGGCACGCAGCGTGTCCGCAAAGGAGCCCGCCTCTCTGACGAAGCGGTTTCGCAAGGTCAGCCAAGTGCGCCTTCAACCGACCGCATCCCCGGTATTTCCCGCATCCTCGTCGTCGCCAGCGCCAAGGGCGGCGTTGGCAAGTCGACCATCGCAACCGGTCTTGCCGCTGCCTTCGCCAAACAGGGCCTTCGCACCGGCCTGCTGGATGCTGACATTTACGGCCCAAGTGCCCCGACCATGCTCGGCACGGGCGGCGAAGCACCCAAGACAAATGCGGACGGAAAACTGGTCCCAATTGAAGCGCACGGCATCCAGTCTCTCTCGATCGGCAATCTGTCAGACCCGGATGCGCCAATGATCTGGCGCGGGCCGATGGTCATGTCGGCGATCACCCAGATGCTGAACGATGCGGCCTGGGGCACCCCGGAAGACCCGCTCGACCTGTTGATCATCGATACGCCGCCCGGCACAGGAGACGCCCAGCTCGCCATCGCGCAGAAAGTCCCGGTCACGGCCGCCATCATCGTCACGACGCCGCAGGAAGTCGCGCTGGCAGATGTCAGACGCGGCGCCGCCATGTTCGCAAAAACGGCCGTGCCTGTGCTTGGCATCGTGGAAACGATGAGCTGGTTCGAAGACCCGGCCGGCAACAAACATTATCTGATGGGCGAAGGGGGCGGCAAAGCCATGGCCCAGAATCTGGGTCTGCCCCTGCTCGCACAGCTACCGATGCTGACCGAAATTCGCGAAGGCGGCGATGCCGGCAAGCCATCAGCCCTTGGGAATGGCCCGGCCAGACAGCTGTTCCACGACCTCGCCCGCGCCGTCGCGCTCAATCTCGACAGCCTGCAGACCAAGGCCCCGCCGAAAATCATCTTTGAGGAATGAGCCACTGATGAGCCATGATGTACTCTACCTGCTGAAACCCGGCGAAGACCCCGACTATCCCGGCGAGACGTTCTATTGCCCGCCCTGTGCGATGGTCGAAGGGGTGCTGGCCTCCTTCCCGGAGCTCGCCAGGAAGCTGGATATCAGGCGGGTCGATTGGCCCCGCCCGCGCAAGGATGTGGTCGCCGTGGTTGGGCAGGACAATCAGTCCCTTCCGATGCTGCTGCTGACTGAAGGCGAGACCTCGGCGCACCAGTCGGGCACGTTTGAAGGCCGCGCCTTCATCAATGAGCGGGATGCCATACTGGCAGCACTGTCTGAACGCCACGGCTTCCCGGCCCCGCACCCCTAATCAGCGGACGCCTCACGCGTTGAAGTTCAGCGTCAATCCCGGCTCCGGCCAGCGGCATTTGATGAGCTTTCCTGTGCCCGACATCGTGATGTAGGCATCGCGCATATCCTCGCCGCCAAAAGCAATATTCGTGACGAACGGGTCGGGCAGCGCGATGTGGGAGTGTTCGCCATTCGGCTGCACGGTCGTGATTCCGCCCTTAAGGATGGTGGCGACGCAGACATTGCCCGCTGCCGAAATGGCCAGGCTGTCGAAGTATCGAAGGTCAGGCATGCCAGCGACCACTCGGCCTTTGGTGAAAGGTGTCGCCTGTTTCGCAACGCCGGGGCTTTCGAGGTCATAGGCCCAGACGCGGCCTGTCATCGTGTCGGCGAAGTAGACGGTGTTCTCGTCTGGAGAGAGGCCGATGCCGTTCGGTGATATCTGGTTGTAGTCGAGTTCCTCCACCGTGTCCGACCCCGCCGCCATGAAATAGACCCCGCCCGTATCGCGATGCGTCGGATAGGTTTTGCCGAGATCGGTGAAATAGAGGTTGCCCGCCTTGTCGAACACAAGATCATTCGGCCCCATCAGGGGGCGGTCGCCACAATGGGTCGCGACCACCTCAACCGTTCCGGTCGACAGATCGATCCGCTCAATGCGCCCGCCCGAATAGTCTGGTGGGCAGTGTCCCGGGATCAGCAAGCCGTTGCGCTCATGATATAGGAAACCGCCATTATTGGTGCACCAGAGCGCGCCATCCGGTCCGATCGCCAGACCGTTTGGTCCACCGCCCGGCTCGGCGACAGTTTCGGTCTTCCCGCCCGCCCAGCATCGCGTAATCTTCTTGCTATCGATTTCGACGACAATGACCGAGCCGTCCGACATGACGACAGGGCCTTCCGGAAAGCGCAATCCGTCGGCAAAGATTTCAAAGTCCATTGCGAAGCTCCCTTTATTTTTCAGGAACTGTCGCTCGGACACTGTGAGGTGGCAAGTCGGTCCGCCGCGTCAGACGCCAGCTTCGGGACGCTCCAGAATACGGAAAACGAAGCTGTACTCGTTCTTCTCGTCTTTCTCATGAGAAGAGCGGCCGGCCTCGACAAACTCACTTTCATCAAATTCCGGGAAGCGGACGTCGCCATCGATCTCGGCGTCGACATCTGTGACATAAAGCCGGTCTGCGATCGGGACCGCCTTCTCATACAGCGATGCCCCGCCAATCACAAAGACTTCGTTTTCGCCTTCTTTCGCGGCGATTGCCCTGGACGCATTCACAGCCGCATTAAAGCTCGAATAGACCCGCGCGCCCTCCGCAGCATACGACCAGTCGCGCGTCAGCACGATATTGGAGCGGCGCGGCAAAGGCTTCTTCGGCAGGCTTTCCCACGTTTTGCGCCCCATGATAATCGGTTTGCCGGACGTGACCTTCTTGAACATCGCCAGGTCAGCCGCCAGGCGCCAGGGCAGATCACCATCCTTGCCAATCACGCCATTTTTTGCGCGTGCTACAATAATGGATAGTCTGACGTCGGCTGGCATTTAGACGTTCTCCTCATCGATCCAGCCAAACGAGTCCCAAGCTGAATATTTGTTCACCCGACTCTGTTCATCATGTATCCATTCCCCTAGTTCAATACCGCGCGCACTCAGGCAGAAAAGTTTCAACCGATGATACATATTTGGGATGGCATTGTTTCTGTACTGACGCGTCAACCGGAAGATCTGCCCCTCGTCCTGATCGGACTGACAGCCACTCTGGGACTGATTTACTACTTCAAGGGGCGGTTCTGGGCCTTTCTCTATTTCGCGACCATCCCGTTCCTGAACTGGTCGTTCGGCATCATCGAACCTTGGACGCTCGTCTCAGCGAACGACACCTTTAAACAAGGGGTTGAGCTTCACCCGCTGACCATGGTTACCGGGCTCGTCTTCGTGTTCCGCGACTTCGTGCAGCGCGGCATGGGCCATAAGGTGCTGGTCGTCATGGCGCTCGCGATTGCATGGTCATTCTATTACGCGTGGCCGGTTATCGCCTTGGCGTCGGGGATCGCTTTTGCCATTTCGGAAATCACCGACTGGTTGATTTTTACGTTCACGAAGTACCGCCTGTCGACGCGAATTATTCTCTCCAGCGCGGTTGCAGCGCCCGTCGACACGACGGTTTTTCTCTATGGCGCAGACCTCGCCATCCAGCTCAAGGACAAGGGCGCGCTGGAATATGGCGAATTATTCGGCCTGATACCGATGCCTCTGGCTGACGGTAACATGCTTCACTGGGCGAACTGGATTGTCTTCATCATCGGCAAGATGGTGGGCGCTGTCATCGTGTCCTATCTGATCCGGCGGCGCGAAGATGCCGGCACGATTGACCCCTATGATGATGACGGCTTCACGCCGGATGCCGCAAAGGCATGACCTGACGGGACTGTTTTCAAGCCGTCATTAGAAGCTATCCTTCCTGAAAACGCTTGTCAGGGAGATCAGTCATGGACATTGGAAGCAACACACCCGCCGTCGTTACAGGCGGCGCATCAGGCCTTGGCCGCGCCACGGCCGAGGCGCTTGCCGCACAGGGTGTAAAAGTCGCCATCTTCGACATTCAGGAAGACTTGGGCAAGCAGGTCGCCGACGCGATTGGCGGCGTCTTCTGCAATGTGAACATCCTTGATGAGGCCTCCTGCGAGGCCGGCTTCGAGAAGGCCCGCGGGGCACATGGTCAGGAGCGGATTACCGTCCACTGCGCAATGACCTCCGGACGTGGCAAGACGCTCTCCTTTGACAAGGAGTCGATGAAATACAAACGTACGCCAACCGAACAATATGATCGCGGCGCGCAGGGCATCCTCGTTTCATCCTACCGCATCGCCTCCATGTCTGCTGAGGGCATGGCAAACACAGAGCCGCTGAATGAAGACGGTGAGCGCGGGTCGATCACGCTAACCGCCTCGGTGGCCGCGCAGGACGCCCAGATCGGACAGGTCATCTATGGCTCATGCAAGGCCGGCGTGAACGGGCTCGTCCTGCCCATGGCGCGTGACATGATGGATGTCGGCATCCGCGTGAACTCCATCATGCCGGGTATTTTCGCAACGCCCCTCATGCTTGGCGCGCCGGAGAAGGTGCTGAGCAGCCTTGCCGCCTCAGTCCCCTTCCCGAAACGCCTCGGCAAACCGGAAGAGTTCGGCTCCCTGGCGGTCGAGATTGCCCGCAACACCTATCTCAACGGCCACAATTTCCGTCTTGATGGTTCGATCCGGATGGCGCCGCGCTAAGTCGACACGAGCGGTTCCGTATTTCCCCCTATCGCTTCCTGCGCTCTTCCTCCCCAGATGACCGGTGAGTTACACAGAAAAGGAGACCGCCCATGGCAACGGGAAAGAAGGATTATGCCGCCATCACCAACGGGGTGAATGAGGGCCTGTCTGGCCTCAGCAAAGTGGCCGGCGGAACGCTGAGCGCGTTCAGCAACCTGTCCAAGGCAGCAAATGCTGACGGCGCGATCGATCACAAGACCAAGGAACTGATCGCCCTCGCAATCGGCGTCGCCAAACAGTGTGATGCCTGTATCGGCTTCCACACCAAGGCCCTGAAAAAGCTCGGGGCGAGCGATGAGGAAGTCGCCGATGCGCTCGGCGTCTGCGTCTATATGGGTGGCGGTCCGTCGCTGATGTACGCCGCCGATGCGTGGACAGCGTGGCAGGCGCTCACGGACGCCGGATAAGAAGGTCCGGCGTCCGCATTCGCGGCGTGCGCTCTATTCTTCCGCTTCGACAATGCCCGCTTTCAGAACGAGGCCGGCAAGGCCTGCGCCGATCAGCGGAGCGACAAAGAACAGCCAGAGCTGCGTCAGGGCTGCCCCGCCGACGAAGACAGCCGGGCCGAAGCTGCGCGCCGGGTTCACCGACACGCCGGTCACCTGAATGCCCGTAATGTGGATCAGGGTCAGCGTCAGGCCGATGGCCATGCCGGCAACAGCGCCCGGTGCCGCCTTCTGGGTTGAGCCGAAGATAACGATCAGGAAGATGAAGGTCGCAACGATTTCAAAGACGAAACCAGACAGCAGGCTGTAACCGCCTGGTGAGTGCTCGCCATAACCATTCTGGCCGAGACCGCCCGAGGCGAGGTCATAGCCGGACTGACCGCTGGCGATCAGGTAGAGCACGCCGGCCGCGACAACCGCGCCAACGAATTGCGCGGCCCAGTAGAGCAGCATTTCATTCAGCGGCATCCGCCCGGAGACGAAGCTGCCAAATGATACGGCCGGGTTGATATGGCAGCCCGAAATCGGACCGATGCCATAGGCCATGCCGGTAATGGTCAGACCGAAAGCGAACGCAATGCCCAGCTGGCCGACCTGCTCACCAGCAAGGACGGCCGCGCCACATCCGAACAGGACGAGCGTAAATGTGCCGATCAGTTCGGCGACAAACTTTTTCATGATGATATTTCCCCTCATGAGCGGCCCCACGCCGCGGGGGATTTATCTGCCAAAGTTTGAACGTCTTGTCTCGCTAACAGTATGCTGCAGTGCGTCAGACGGCGACAGGCGCCTTGATGTGCTTGTGCGCCTCATAACCGACAAGCTCAAAGTCCTCATACTCCCAGCCGAAGAGATCAGTCTTGTCCGGATTGAGGATCATCTTCGGCGGAGCAAGCGGCTCACGGGTGAGCTGCAGCTTCGCCTGCTCAACATGGTTTGAATAGAGATGCGCATCGCCAAAGGTGTGCACGAACTCGCCCGGCTTCAGTCCTGTTGCGCGCGCCATCATCATGGTCAGCAGGGCATAGGAGGCGATGTTGAACGGCACGCCGAGGAAGATGTCCGCCGAGCGCTGATAGAGCTGGCAGTTCAGCTTGCCATCCATGACGTTGAACTGGAACAGGCAGTGGCAAGGCGGCAGCGCCATCTCATTCACGTCCGCCGGGTTCCAGGCGGAAACGACCAGTCGGCGCGAGTTGGGATTGGTCTTGATCTCGTTCAGAACCCAGTCGATCTGGTCGATCACACGGCCGTCCGGCGCGGCCCATGAGCGCCACTGTTTACCATAAACGGGGCCAAGATCGCCATTCTCATCGGCCCACTCATCCCAGATGCGAACACCATTATCCTTCAGGTACTTGATATTGGTGTCGCCCTTCAGAAACCACAGCAGCTCAATGATGATCGAACGCAGGTGCAGCTTCTTGGTGGTGAGAAGCGGGAAGCTGTCTTCAAGATCAAACCGCAATTGACGACCGAAGACACCGAACGTGCCTGTCCCTGTCCGGTCCCCACGGGCCGAACCATTGTCGAGCACATCCTGAAGCAGATCGAGATATTGGCGCATATCCGCATCAATGCCGACTCGGCCGCGCAAGTCCAGATCAGTTGCAGGCTGGAGCCTGCAAAACCCGTGAAAAACGCTCGATCCGCCTGACAGGAAGTTAACAAACTCCTTCCTCGATGCAGACAAAACCGGGCTTGGCTTAAGCGTGACTTTCATCTGCACACCGTACGGGTACGGCATAATAGCTGGAGCTAGTACAATGTTTGGGTTGGGTAAAACAAAAAATTTCCGCGCCGATAAGCGGGCCAATGTGTCCATGATTTTTGCACTGACGATGGTTCCGATCATCGCGGTTGCGGGCTTTGCGATCGATCTCCAGCTGGCTTTTTCCAAAAAGGGCAAGGTTCAGCATTCGATCGATTCAGCTGTCCTGGCTGGTGCGCGCATGATGCAAAGCACCAACAGCAAGGCGGAGGTTCGCAAGCACACACGCGCCTATTTCGAAGCGATGACCAGCACAGAAACCGGCGGTCTGACCTGCGAATCTCTCGCCATCGAATTTATCGACGACGAAAACATTGAAGCCTCCACAGTCTGTTACCAGCCGACCACGCTTTCGCGGGTCATCGGCCAGGAACGCGTGACATTCAAAGTCAACGCGGCTGCCACTTATGGCATCAGTAAACTCGATGTGGCTTTCGTCTTCGACATTTCAGGCTCCATGAGCTGGGGCACCAAGCTTTCAGACCTCAAGGAAGCGGCAAAGGATGCTGCAGACACCATTCTGCCAGAGCCAGGCTCATCCGGCGAAGGCGACGTTCGCATCGCCATGGTCGCCTATAATGACATGGTGAATGCGGGTGACTACTTCGAAGAAGTGACCGGCCTGAAACCACGCCGGACATACACGGCCACGAACAATACCCAGAAACGCGAAACCTACATCGAAACCGAAGAAGAGTGCGGTTATGTGTGTACAAGGTTTACTGGGCGATTTGGCTGGTGCCGTCAGTATGAGTACCAGTGTCGCGAGGAAGAGGTTGAGAAAGAACGCTGGGTCGATGTTCAGGAAACGGTTTACAAGACCATGACATCGACCTGTGTCTGGGAACGCGCTGGAGACCACGCGTTCAGTGACACCCAGCCTGAACAACTCCCAATGGGTGCCCTTGTCAGCGAGTTGCCGGAGCGGTCACTGAACGCCAGTGACACTGGCAACAATGAAGAAGGCTTCCTGTCGGCTGGATTTGCCTACTGGGACGACTACCGCGACCGCTGGAATACGACCGGCACGTCCTGCCGGAACGTCGAGCCTTTTGAACTCAACGACAATTCAACCCAAATCGCCAAGTACATCGATGATCTTTGGGCGAGTGGCGGTACGGCTGGCCACCAGGGCATTGAATGGGGCTGGTATCTCATCTCCGAGCGCTGGGGCGACGTATTTGATGTAAAAGCGACACCGCTTCCTTATGACGAGCCGGACTCGGTGAAAGCGATGATCATTATGACGGATGGTGACTTCCTGAACGAGCACCACGTCTCACAAGGGGACTCAAACGAGCAAGCCAGAAAACTGTGTGACGAGATCAAGAAAGAAGACATCGTCATCTACACGGTCGCATTCGAAGCTCCCGAAAAGGGCGAGGAAGTCCTGGAATACTGTGCGTCTGGCCCCGAATTCGCGTTCAAGGCAACCAACGGTCTCGAACTGAAGAAGAGCTATCAGTCGATTGCCCAGTCCATCGCGGACCTGCGTATCAAGAGCTAGACTCAGACGGATAATCA
Organism: Henriciella sp. AS95; assembly: GCF_038900055.1. NCBI lineage: Bacteria > Pseudomonadati > Pseudomonadota > Alphaproteobacteria > Hyphomonadales > Hyphomonadaceae > Henriciella > Henriciella sp. AS95. The sequence goes on along the minus strand of NZ_JBBMQM010000001.1, from coordinate 1,219,413 downwards.
GCACAGGCCGGGCAGGGTTAATAACACCCTGTCCGGCCTGTCTCAATTGGACGGTTCACCTAAAACCCCCGGCAAGAGAAGCAAGCGATAGTCTATCCGTTGCTGGGTGGTGTTTGCGGGGGTGTGCCATGTCGATACCTGTTTCTCTGTGCAAGAACACAGTGCGTCCGCTCAGGCTGGAAGCCCTCGGCGATCGCGCATTCTCGCACATAAGATCCTTGACGGTTCGCGAGGGCGGGCAAGTCATCGTGCTGTTTGCTCTGGCGATACTGCCGATTGCTTTCATCGCCGGCTTCGCGATCGATTTCCAATTGCTGACCCAGAAGAAGGCCAAGGCACAGTACAGCCTGGATGCCGCAGTGATCGCCGGCACGCGCGCCTATCAGAGCGGCGCCAGCGCGACGGAAGTCACAAATGTCGTCAACAATTATTTCTACTCGGTGATCTCAAACACCGAATACAATCTCGAATGCGACCAGCCCACCGTCACCATAGACGATACGGAAGTCGAGGCGGCGGCCCAGTGCATCATGAACACGACCCTGTCAGCGATTGCCGGTATCGAGGAAATGAAGTTCAAGGTCGAAACCGGAACGGCGTACGGGATTGGCAAGGTCGATGTCAGCTTCGTGTTTGACGTGTCGGGCTCAATGTCCGGGACCCGAATCTCAGATCTGAAGGTCGCCGCCTATGACGCGGTGGACATTCTCATCCCGGATGATCCGCAGCCGGGTCATGAAGACGATGTGCGCTTGTCCATGGTCTCCTATAACGGGGCCTTCAAAGCCGGACCCTATTTCGAGGATGTGACGGGCCAGTCTCCCAACCAGACCTATACCTATTACAGCGATGGTCGCTGGAGGGATTTCGACTACACCACAACATGTGTGTTTGAACGCGGCGGCAGCGAAGCGTTCACGGCAGTCCTGCCCGGCCCTGGCCAATACCTTGAAGGCGCTGACGTCTTCGACCGGAACGATTGCGACAATGCCAGCCCTCCGCTCGAACTCACTGCGAATGAGGAGAGCCTCAACGCTTATATCGAAGCGCTCGAAGCAGGCGGCAATACCGCCGGCCATCTGGGTGTGGCGTGGGGATGGTACATGATCTCCCCGGAATGGGCATCGCTTCTTCCGACGACGAGCGCGCCGCTTCCCTATGATGAGCCAGATAGCGCGAAAGCAATCGTGCTGATGACAGACGGTGCCTTCAATACTGTCGGTGACCCCGGTATCGGGTCGTCGACCTGGCAGGCCAAGAAAGTGTGCGACAACATCAAGGCCGCAGATATCGTCATCTATTCGGTGGCCTTCCAGGCGCCCTCGGCCGGCGAAGAGGTGCTTCAGTACTGCGCCAGTGACGCCGAATCCTTCTTTACCCCGCAGAACGGCGAACAGCTCCGCTCAGCCTACCAGGCCATCGCCAGCTCGATTTCGGATCTCAGAATATCACACTGACGCCCTTTTAAGGGGGCGCCCGCAGCGCTATATTAAATGTGTCCTTCGGGACTATGGCGATAAACGCGCGTGTAATAAGCGGTTCGGACCCGGGGGCGGTACCCGGCGCCTCCACCAATATCCCTTCCTTCAGCGGGACGGTTTTGGGGGCGAAATAGGATCGACGGACGTGTAAAGACGATGCCTTCGCCCGGATGAGCTCCGTTAGAAGCTCACTCAACAATAGTTGCAAATGACAACTTTGCTGAAGGTGAACTGATGGCCGCGTAAGCGGTCGGTAAGTGAACCGAACTTAACTCCTAGGGCTTCAGCGCCTTAGGCGGGGCCCGGAGGCGCCTGGCAACAGAAGCCTCCACCTTACCCCCTTTTTTCCTCCCTGCCGGAACAGCCGGACAGGCTTTGGCGTTGCTCCTGAAACGAATGGAGTAAACTATGTCATCTTTCGCACTGTATATTTTAGGCTTTGTGATCTTTCTGGGCGGTCTGATCTGGGCAGCAGTTGCGCTCGGACTACCGGGCCAGTGGGTTGCGATCGGCGCCGTGGTGCTATTGGGCATCGGCCTCATCACTGCAGTCACGCATACGCGCGCCAAAGATGAGACCGTCGCATCCGATGGTGAGCCCAGCGGCTAATTTTAGCCAAAACTAAAATACGGCCCGCGCTTGTATTATTGCAGTGCGGGCCTTTTTTATGTGCTGTAACGAGAATTATAAACGTCGGCGCGCGAACGTGGTAAAATAGCCTCGCTTTCTGAACGAAGCGAGTTGAATGCGCCAAATTCTGCCTTAAAACGTACCTATAGACAGGGATGGACTGGATGACGGATTATATCGGCTACGAAGCGCTTACTCAGGCTGCCATGCGAGGCGTGGTCCGGGAAGCCCTTCGCGAGACCGCTCGCAATGGGGCAGCACCTGGCGACCACCATTTCTATGTGACCTTCCGCACCAAGGCGCCGGGCGTAAAAATGGCCGAGCACCTTGTCGAACGGTTTCCTGAAGAGATGACCATTGTCGTCCAGCACCAGTTCTGGGACCTGGAAGTTTTTGACGGACATTTCGAAGTCATCCTCAAATTCAATGGCGTGCCTCAGCACCTCTCCATCCCGTTCGCAGCGCTGTCCCGCTTCGTCGATCCAGCCGTGAATTTCGGCCTTTCCTTCGAGAAGAATGACTCCGCAACGTCGACGGGTCAGGACGTCGTCGCTCCTGCTGCTGCGGCCATGGCAAATCCCCAGGCCAATGAGCAGAAGCTAGCCTCCGGCGATGACGGCAACGGCACGGTCGTCAATTTCGAAGCGTTCCGCCGAAAGTAGGCCATTGGCTGATCCGAACGAGGAAAAACCGCGCCTTAGCGACGCTGAAATGCTCGCGCGTTTTCGCAATTCGGATAAGCGCCCCGCCTGCTCAAATACGCTGGGCATGCAGCTTGCCGAAGTCCACCAGGATGAGATGCGGGTCGTCGTCGACTTTGTCGCCGATGAAAGCTTTGCCAATCCCACAGGCGCCATTCAGGGCGGCTTTATCGGCGCCATGCTCGACGAAGCCATCTCGACCAACATCATCATCGCATCGAATGTAACGATGACGGCGCCGACACTCGAGATGAAAGTCTCCTACCTCGCCCCGCTTTTCGTTGGCCCGGCCAGGGTTGAGGCAAAGATCCTGAAATTCGGAAAGACGGTCTGCTTCTCGGAAGCGAGATGCATGGATCCCGACGGCAAGGTCGTCGCCACGGCCACCGCCACCGCCGCCCCGAAACCCTTCAAGCGGTTCTGACAGGCAGAAATCCGCCGCCGGGCGTGACTAGAGCGCGCCGGTCGCGCAGACGTAGAGTACCATCAGCGTCCCGAAGAGGCCCACTGACCAGACGATGGTGCGAATGACAGAGATGCCCAGAAGATAGATCGGCGCATAGGCAAGGCGTGACCAGAAATACAGCGCCGCGCCCATCTTGGTCACGCTGTTTTCAAGGTCTGCCGTCTCGATGATCAGGATCGCAAATCCGAATAACACTAGGCCTTCGATATGATTGGAAATCGTTCGTTTCACACGGCCGGAAAACACGTTTTCACGGGCAGCTTCATCCCGAGGGCCAACGGCGTAGCCCATACCATTGTGGACGACGGTGTTTGCCGCCTGCGCCACTAGCAAACCGATCAAAATGACAATCGAACCGAACAGATACATCAATTCCTGAGACATGGTGGCGCTTCCTTCCCGTTTTAGTTTTATTGAGCGTATTCCTGTTCGGTCTGATTTTCCATTTCGCTAAATTAAAGCTGCAAATTCAATCGGTTGCCCGGACGCTCATAGATAGGCCGTTGCGATCGCCCACCCTGCGCCCTGCCGGCCGTGATCCAGTATCCATAAGACGGATGCTGGGCCGTTCACCTGCCCTCGCCGGCGATGACAAAAATAAATCAATCCGGGAATGAACCGATTTCTCCCGATCCCGCGCCAATACTCATAGGGCAATGCGAGCGCAGGAGATGATGATGCTGGGTAAATTGTTCAGCCGGAAGAAGAACAAACGCAGCGAAGATGCTTCCGCCGATTCGCCTCAATCGGGCCGCGAAGCCGACTTCACACGTCCAGAGGATTTCTCGGTAACCGCCCGTGACCTGATGACCGAGCCAGCCAAACTGGAGACCGCCTTCGCGACGGCTGTGTCGAAAGCAGACGCGGGCGAGCCCTTTGGTGTCGCTCTGTTCTTCGCGCTTCGCGAGATTGCGCAAAACAGCCAGTATGTGGATGAGATGGTCGACGAACTCCCGCCATGGGCGTTCGGCAAGCTACCCACCGAACATTTCGCCTATATCGCGCATCAATGGGCCCGCGCCACGACGGAAGACGAAAAAGCCGAGCACACACGCTTCAAAACCTATGCGATCCTCGCTGGATGGCGGCCGGGCGATGCCAATGCATACTGGTTGAGCTACCGGACCGGCGGAATCCGGGAGCTGCCCTCTCTGACACGCGACCCACTCGGGCGCGAGCACCTGCCGGAAAACCTGGAGATCAGCGAATCTGAATTGCAGGTCTACGCTCATCTGAGCGCCGAGGCGGAGAAATTCATGGGAGCTGCCGGTCATGCTTGAAGCCGAACTGATTCGAGGGCCGATGGGCCATGATGTGTCACCGAACAAGGTCGGTCTTGATTTCCAGACCACATATGACGCCATCGGCGCGGCGACGGAGAAATGCAAGGAAGCGTTTGATTTCTATGGCGCTCAGCTCTGGACGGAGCTGGCCAATGCCGGGGGCCGACTCTCTGCTATCGACCAGACCGTCGACCGCCTGCCACCTACGGCATTCGGTCGGGTCGCGCCATCAACGCACTTCACTGCCTTGACCAAGGAATGGGCGACCTATCGAACCCAGTCCATTCCGACCGGCTACGCCCTGTTCAAGAAGACCATGCTGTACGCAGGCTGGAAGCCCTCGCACGTGAATTCATTCCTCGTCATCTCCATGCGCATGGAGGAAATGATGTTTGGCGAAGCGATGATCGCAGAGTCGCCGCCGGATTTCAGCACACTCGACCAGAGCGACCTGAATGAACGTGAGCGATCTGTTGTTGCGATGATGCAGGAGAAAAATGAAGTTCAGTCGGCCTGAACCGGTTCAGCCACCCTTCTGAATTCAAGCTGCAAATTCAATCCATCGCCTCGACGCGCATATAGATGCCTTCGCGGTCGCCAACCCTGCGCTCGACCAGAAGACGGGCCACCTGATGATCGTCGACAAAGGCGTTTCCTGTCACGCTGTCGAGAAGCGCCTTGGCAAGATTGTCGAGATCCATCCACGGCGGATCGCCGGTATATTCCATCACGATGTGGACGGCATAATCGCCATGCCCCGGACGCAGACGCGTGAAATCCTTACGGAAGAATTCCCTCAGCAGCGGCTTGTAATATTTCGCCTGCGTCGTCAGCCCGAAACAACGCACTTCCAGCGCGCCTTCGTCAGTGATCCGGGCACGAACCTTGCCGTTCTTGATCCACTCGTCCATGGCGTCAGCGTATCGAACCGGGCAACCTAGTCTACCCAGCCGGCAAGCTCGCGCCCGGCCAGCGCTTCCAGTACATCGATCGCCCGGGTGCTGTCATTGAGACAGGGCGCGACGGAGAAATGCGTCCCGCCTGCTTCCATGAACGTATCGCGGCCTTCCATGGCTATCTCTTCCAGGGTTTCGAGGCAGTCTGAAATAAAGGCCGGGGACACCACGACCAGCTTCTTCACGCCTTCGTCCGGCAGCGCTTCCAGCGTCTTGTCGGTATAGGGTTGCAGCCATTCCGTGGGGCCAAACCGGCTCTGAAAGGTCGTCATGGCAAAGCCAGCTTCCCAGCCGAGCGCCTCGGCGACCAGCCGTGTCGTCTTGTGACACTGGCAATGATACGGGTCACCCTTGTCGAGATAGGCTTTCGGCACGCCGTGATAGCTCATCAGAACGCGGTCGGGCTGAAAATCCAGGCTGGCAATATGATCGGTGATCGAGCCGGCCAGTGCGTTGATATAGGCCGGCATATCGACAAATTGCGACGCCGTGCGAACGGCAGGCTGCCAGCGCATCTTGCCGAGAGCGGCGAAGGTGCGGTCGTAGACGCTTGCCGTCGTCGTGGCCGAATATTGCGGGTAAAGCGCGATCACCGCGATGCGCTCACAGCCCATATCCTTCAGCTTCTCAATCTTCGACGCGATGGACGGATTGCCGTAATTCATGGCGAAGTCGACGATGAGGTCTTCACTGCCAATCCGCTCGGCCAGTTTTTCCGCCTGGCGCTTGGTATACACCAGCAGGGGCGAGCCCTCTTCCATCCACACCTTCTTATAGGCCCGGCCAGACTTTGATGGTCTGAAGGTCAGGATCGGCCCTTGCAGGATAGGCTGCCAGAGCAGCGGATGAATCTCGATGACGCGCCGGTCCGACAGGAATTCAGACAGATAGCGCCGCATGGACCAGTAATCGGTACCATCGGGCGTCCCCAGATTGACCAGCAGCAGCCCGGTCTTGCCCTGCGCAACGGGCGGGTGGTTACCGGGCGCATGGGCGGGGATCTGTGACGCGTTCGTATTGCTGTTGCTCATACCGGTACTGACCAATGCTCTTTCAACAGCCCCATAGATAGATCGCTTTGGTTCGGGGCAAGCCCCCTGCTCTGCAAGGCACCGGAATCTTGAACCAATTACCCTCGCCAGCGGGAAGCCGGAGGCAGCCGGGTCGATCCATAACGAACAGCGTGCATGCGATAACGGCGAAGTAAGCGCGTGCGGTCCCATCGCTGGCGCTGACATATTCCTCAGCCACAGTGCCACAAAGCTGCATCGGGCCTTGCCTTGAACATGCACTACCTGCCACAAGGCCACAGTGGCAGTCAGGAGAAACCTGTATGACGGCAAATGTGACGACGGGTTTGATCGCCCTCTCCCTGTTCGCCCTCGCCGGCTGCGGCAATAATGACGACAACTCTATCCGATTTGAATACGCAGGCACCACCATGGACACCTGCGCGGAGACGAGTATCGGCTTCCATCCCGACAGCGTCGAAATCACGCCCACCGCTGAAACCATCCTGTTCGACACAGTCGACCATCTCGGTGTCGACTGCGTGGGCGCCAGCATCGACATCACAGCCTACCGGGGCGGCGAAGCCGAAGGCGTGGCCAACTCCAGAGCCCACGCCGTCGAAGCATCCATTCTCGACAATTACGACGTCTCCGACAGCCGCATCTCCAAGACAGTGGGTAAGCCACCTGCACCTGAAGAAGGTGGCCGCGTCCATGTTGCGCTGATGGTGGAAGTCCCGCTCGAAGAGTAACCATTGTATCGCATTTGCTACGCGCTGCCTGCATGCTAAAGCGCGCGGTAAGACAACAGATTTGCCGACTTTAAAGGAGTCTCCCGATGGGTATTTTTGGCGACAAGCAAGCCAAGCCACGCACCGAAACCGATACAATGGGCCCGGTGGAAGTTCCCGGAGACAAGTATTGGGGCGCGCAGGCCGAGCGCTCGCTCGGCAACTTCAAGATCGGCTGGGAAAAACAGCCCGAACCGATCATCCGCGCCCTCGGCATCGTCAAGAAAGCCGCCGCCCAGTCGAATATGGAACTTGGCAAGCTCGACCCGAAACTCGGTGATGTGATCATTCAGGCTGCCGAGGAAGTGATCGAGGGCAAGCTGGACGAGCATTTCCCGCTTGTCGTCTGGCAGACCGGGTCAGGCACCCAGTCCAACATGAACGCCAATGAAGTGATCTCCAATCGCGCCATCGAGATCCTTGGCGGCGAGATGGGCTCGAAAAAGCCCGTTCACCCGAACGATCACTGCAACATGTCGCAATCGTCGAATGACACCTTCCCCACCGCCATGCACATTGCCTGCGCCGAGGAACTGACCCACCGGCTGATCCCCGCGCTGTCCAAGCTGCAGGACGCCCTGCACACCAAGGCCGAAGCCTGGACCGACATCATCAAGATCGGCCGCACCCATACTCAGGACGCAACGCCCGTCACGCTCGGCCAGGAATTCTCCGGCTATGCCCAGCAGCTCGCCAATGGCATCGAACGCGTAAAGCAGACCCTCCCCAAGCTGATGGAGCTCGCTCAGGGCGGCACGGCCGTCGGCACGGGTCTCGCCTCGCCGGTTGGCTTCGATGAGCTTGTTGCCAGCAAGATCGCCGCCATTACTGGCCTGGAGTTCAAGACGGCCCCGAACAAGTTCGAGGCCCTGGCCGCGCATGACGCGATGGTCTTTGCCCACGGGGCGGTCAACACGGTCGCCATGTCCTGCTTCAAGATCGCCAACGATATCCGTTATCTCGCCTCCGGCCCGCGCTCGGGCCTCGGGGAACTGTCGCTGCCGGAAAACGAGCCGGGCAGCTCGATCATGCCGGGCAAGGTCAACCCGACCCAGTGCGAGGCGATGACGCAGGTCTGCGCCCATATCCACGGCAACAATGCCGCGATCGGTTTTGCTGGTTCACAGGGCCAGTTCGAGCTCAACGTCTTCAATCCGATGATGGCCTACAACTTCCTGCAATCGGTCCGCCTGCTTGCAGATGCCGCCGTCAGCTTCACCGACAATTGCGTCGTCGGCATCGAACCACGCCTCGAAAATATCGAGCGCGGCCTCAAGAACTCGCTGATGCTGGTCACGCCGCTCAAGGAAAAATACGGCTATGACCGCGCGGCCAAGATCGCCAAGACGGCTCACAAGAACGGCACCACCCTGCGTGAAGAAGCCATCAAGGACGGCATCCCCGAAGAGGATTTCGACGCGATTGTCGACCCAAGCAAGATGATCTCGCCGGGGTAATGACCAAACTCGCGGACTTCGCGGCCAGATGGGCGGATGCCGGAGACGGCTTCCGCTGCTGGCTGGGGGATGTCAGCGACATACCGGGCTCCAGTCGCGTGACAGCGATCGCCCGACAGGCAGGTTATGCCCCCCATTCCGACAAGGACTTCTTCCAGATTGATCGCCGGACAGCTGCGCGCGTCATGGCATACCTCCAGGAACAGTCCCTCGCGCACGGCGACCGCCGTTTTACCGAGACCAGAGCCAGTGAAATGCTCGGCATGCTGACCGAACTCGGACCGTCTGCTCAGTTCTGGTCGAATTCCCGCCATAGCGATTTTGAGGACGACACGCCCACTTTCACGCCCGACAATGCATGGATGTGGATCGGCCTCAGCGATGTCTGCTTCGACACCGGCGTCATCGCGTTCAACGACACGACCGGCTTCATCTTCTGGGTCGAGGAAGACGACTAGAGACTAATTTTAGCGATAGCCCGCTCCACCCACTTGCCCCTGCGCCCGTCATCCGCCAAAAGCTTCACCAGTGAAGCATAGGAGGACACGCCATGAGCAATGATTTCAGCAATCTCTTTTCCGTCAAAGGCAAGACTGTGGTCATCACGGGTGGCTCCCGCGGGATCGGTGAAATGCTCGCGGCGGGCTATCTCGCCAATGGCGCCAAGGTCATCATCTCATCGCGCAAGGCCGATGCCTGCGAAGAGACCGTTGAGAAGCTGAAGAGCGAATATGGCGGCGAGATCTACGCGATCCCGTCAGACGTCGGCCAGATGGTCGGCATCCAGCACCTCGCCGATGAGATTGCCAAGCGTGAAGACAAGATCGACGTGCTCATCAACAATGCCGGGGTAGCCTGGGGCGCGACGCTGGAAGAGTTCCCGGAAAGCGGCTGGGACAAGGTGATGGACGTCAACGTCAAAGGCATCTTCTTCCTGTTCCAGAAGCTGATCCCGCTCCTGCGCAAGTCCGCCAGCGCCGAAGATCCGGCCCGCGTGATCAACATCGCCTCGATCGATGGCCTGCATACCTCGCCCTTCAGCGGCTATGCCTATGGCACGTCCAAGGCCGCCGTCATCCACCTCACCCGTTTCATGGGCGCCCAGCATGTCGGCGAGCACATCCTCGTCAACGGCATCGCCCCCGGCCCCTTCCCGACCTGGATGCTGTCCACCGGCGTTGGCTTTGGCGGCAAGACCGAAGGCGTCGACTGGGACTCCGTGGCAGAGCGCAACCCGTCCGGCCGCGTCGGCACCCCGCAGGACATTGCAGGCCTCGCCATGTTCCTCTCGTCGCGCGCAGGCGCCTTCATTTCCGGCCACACTATCCCGTGCGATGGCGGGATCGTCTCGTCGAGCTAGGCAACAGCCACCGAGAAAATTCAGCTCCAATGACGGTCTTCGTGTTGCGCCGCAGCATGAAGGCCGTCATAGGCATGCCATGACTTTGAAACTGAACGGGTGGGCTGCCGCGTGACGACCAAGACAACCTTCCAGACATTCGCTGACCGCCTCGGGGCACAGAACTTCTCACAGGCGAACCTCGCCAAATTCACGCCGAGCCGCATCAAGACCGAACTTCTGTCCGGCCTGACGGTCGCGCTGGCCCTTGTCCCTGAAGCTGTTGCTTTCGCCTTTGTCGCGGGTGTGCACCCACTGGTCGGGCTTTATGCCGCCTTCATCGTCGGCCTGATTACGGCCTGTATTGGCGGGCGGCCCGGCATGATCTCCGGCGCAACAGGCGCGCTCGCTGTCGTCATGGTCGCGCTCGTCGCCCAGCATGGCGTCGAATACCTGTTCGCCACCGTCGTCTTGATGGGCATCCTTCAGCTGGCGGCGGGCATCTTCAAGCTCGGCAAGTTCATCCGGCTCGTGCCGCACCCTGTCATGCTCGGCTTCGTCAACGGCCTCGCCATCGTGATCTTCCTGGCGCAGCTCAGCCAGTTCCAGGTCCCCGGCACCGCAGAAGCTTCAGGCCATGGCATGGCGGGCGGCGAATGGATGACCGGCTGGCCGCTCATCCTGATGCTCGGTCTCGTGGCGCTCACCATGGCGATCATCTGGGGCATGCCCAAGCTGACAAAGGCCATCCCTGCGCCGCTTGCCGGCATCGGCCTCGTCGCCGCACTGGTCATCGGCCTCGGCCTCGACGTGCCGCGTGTGGGCGACCTCGCCTCCATCCAAGGCGGTCTGCCGAACTTCCATATCCCGATGGTGCCGATCAATCTGGAGACGCTTCAGATCATCCTGCCTTACGCTGTCATCCTTGCCGCCATCGGCCTGATCGAGAGCCTGCTGACGCTGAACCTCGTCGGCGAGATGACAAACAAGCGCGGCGGCGCGAGCCAGGAGTGCATCGCGCAGGGCACAGCAAACCTCGTCACCGGCTTTTTCGGCGGCATGGGCGGCTGCGCGATGATCGGCCAGTCCATGATCAATGTGAAATCGGGCGGGCGCACGCGTCTCTCCGGCATTTCGGCAGCGCTCTTCCTGCTTGCCTTCATCCTCGTCGGCTCCGGCATTATCGAACTCATCCCGCTCGCCGCACTGGTCGGCGTGATGTTCATGGTCGTGATCGGCACCTTTGCCTGGAACAGCCTCCGCATAATGACGCGTATCCCTCTGACCGATGCCATCGTCATCGTGCTCGTGACCGGCGTCACCGTCATGTATGACCTTGCCACCGCCGTCGTCGTCGGCGTGATCGTGTCGGCCCTCGCCTATGCCTGGAACAATGCGCGCCGCATCCGCATCATCGAGCGCGACTCGGTGCGCACACCCGGCGCCCACGTCTATGAGATTGAAGGTCCGCTCTTCTTCGGCTCCACCGATGGCTTTGCCGAACTCTTCCATCCTGAGACAGACCCGGACGTCGTCATCGTGGACTTCATGCGCTCACGCGTTGTCGATCAGTCAGCCTTGCAGGCCATTGAAGACCTCGCTGCAAAGTATGAAGCCCACGGCAAGACACTCCGTCTACGCCACCTCTCCCGCGACTGTCACAAGCTCCTGAAAAGAGCCGGCCAACTCATGGTCGATAGCGATGATGACCCCGATTATACGCTCGCAGCGGACTATTCGGTGCGCACCGGCGTGTTCGGCGGCGGGCACTGATACAGACTGGACAGGGCGTTCAGGCTGGTCTGGCTGCGGTGAACCGTGACAAGCGAATGCCGTCACGAATGTTCAGCCCGATCAGGGTAATATTGGTCGCCCCAGCGGCGAGCTCTATGCCCTGAACTACGGCAAAAGACAGATCGAAGTCGCCCTGGCCCGCCTTCCACCACAGAAAGACCGCGCTCGGCACCAGGATCAGCAGCCCATTGAGCGCAATGAAAGGCATCCGCTTTTTCTTGGCGTTCACAAGCCGCCCGACCCGCTTGCCAGCCAGGGCAAAGCCGCTGCCGGCCGTGATCATGAGGGACGGGATGAGCAATGCCATTGCGTAAAGAATGCTCCGCTTGGCCAAAAAGATCGCCTCTTCGCGGCCGCTAAGCTCGGTCAGAATTGTCGCCAGCCAGAAACTGCTGATCAGTAAGAGCGCCAGCGTGCCCGCCAGACGATGCACGATCTTTTTCATGACGCGCCTCCTTTCCCCTTCACGGGCAAGGCCGGGCGCCTCGTCGCGCCGCAAAGGTCCGACAGCGCCTTAAGCGTCGCGAGCGCGGCCCGGGCCTGTTCACCATCGATCTCAGACGCAAGCTCGCTGGCCCAGTCGTCCTGCCGCTTGATGGCATTTCCATAGGCCGCCTCTCCTTCAGGCGTCAGCGTGATCAGGGGCGCGCGTTTGTGATCTGGGTTCTCCATCGGCTGGACGAGGCCCTGCGCCGTCAGATCGTGGACGACACGCTGAACCGCCTGCCTCGACAGCCCCATGCGGCGGGCAATCTGCGCCACGGTCTGAGGCCTGCCCTCCAGCATGATGGCGCCCAGCACTTGCCAGCGCGCGCTGGTCAGGCCGAGGTCTTTGACAAGCCTGTCGCCCGCTTCGAGCAACGCCCCGTTCAGCCGGAACGTCTCCAGCATGAGATCCGTGATCACGGCGCCATCGGTCTGTTTCGTCTTCGTCATACGCACTCCATTTGTCCGCTTGTTGTCATTTCGACAACATATTGTCAATCAAGATTTAATGAGGGCGATGCTCTGGCAGCAGAATTGTTGGTCGGCGCGTCGTCTTCGACGGCGGACACTAGGTGGTTCTCCGCAGGTGACGCGAACGCGTCATTTACCTAGTCTGCCGACCATACCGGGAAACTGATTCGAAAGGCGCGCATCCATGTCCAAAGCCCCCATCGGCTCGAAAGCCAATCCGTCCGAATTCGACGTGCTCGACAAGATCGCAGACGACGAACCGTACTTTGTCATCCGCGCGCACGATCCGCTTTCGTCTGCCCTGGTCGAGCTGCACGCCTATATCGGCGCCGGACAGGCGGGGGCCGCTCACAACAAGCTTGCCGAGATCATGGCCCTGACATCCGCGCGCGCCCCGCGACCGGCCTCCAGTCCGAAATACCGTGAAACCTTCGCCATCTCGCTCGCCATGGAACAGTGGCGCGACACGCACGGCGACTAGAAAAAAGGCGGCCTATTCAGCCGCCTTCATCAGATTGTTCATGGTCTCGATCCAGCTGAGCCAGGCCTTGCGTCCTGAATCGGTGAGGAAGACGCGTGTCTGCGGCCGCTTGTCGACGAACCGCTTTTCCTGGCGCACATACCCAGCCGCCTCGAGCTTCTTCAGATGCGTCGAGAGGTTGCCATCCGTGGCGCCGACCTTGTCGCGTAACTCGCCAAAAATCGCCGGGCTCGCTGCTGTCAGATAGGCCATGATACCGAGGCGCAGGCGCCCATGGATGACATCGTCAATCGCTGCGTGATCAAAGGGATTGGTCTCACTCATCGTTCAGACCACCTCGGATGGCTCCTGGCGCATCAGGATGAGGCCAGGCAGAAACACAGTCAGCGCTGCGACAACGGCTCCAACCAGCCAAACCGTATTCGACCCGGTAAAGATTGCGGCGACACCAGACGATGCAATCGCGCCCCAGCCAGCAATCATGAGCGGGCGGCTTTTGGCCAACAGCCCTGATGTGAGCTGGCAGATGCCATAGATGCCCAGCACCAGCGGCACGGACCAGAGAAAGCCGATGCTCGCCTGCCCTTCCATGATGGACCGGATGATAACGCCCGCGAAAAATGAAAACAGCACCATGCCGCCCGCCATCCAGATAACGGCGCTGATCTGGTTACCGACAGAAGACGCGCCCGGCTTGGACTTCGGGAAAGTGGCCTGCATGATTTTAAAACCACCGAAGCCGATGACACCAAACGCGCCCCACATCCACGCAAACGCTGTGTCCGGCAAGCCAAAAACATCCGCCGCGATCGCATAGTGGGCGAGGTAGGCAATGGTGACGAGACCACCCCACCAGGCCAGGAAGCGCCCGCCCAGCAAGGGCGCGGTCTGCCCGCTCTCAGCAAGGTCTCTCAAATAGGATAAATCGTCGGTCAGGGACTGGTTCATACTTTGCTCCACTATCAACTTTGAACTTCAAAGTACTCTGTCAGCGCGATTTGTCAATGTCTTTTGCTGCGGGTGAGGATATAAACGAAACAGTCAGGACATTACGCGAGAGACCAAACGATGACGTCACCCATCAATCTCAACAAGGCTCGCAAGGCCAAAGCGCGGGCCGACAAAGAGCAGAAAGCCGAGGAGAACCGCGCCAGATTTGGCCGGACGAAGGCTCAGAAAGCCAGTGAGAAAGCCGCCGCCGACAAGACCAAAAAAACGGTCGAAGGCGCGAAACGGGAACGATAATCGAAGCGTGCGCGTTAACCCTGCAATCAGACCGGCTCGCATTCGAGGGCGCGAGACTGGCCAGACAAGCAAGGACTGACATGACCCGCATCCTCTACAAAACTTCGATCATCACCGCATGTTTTGCCGTCGCCGTCGGTATCGGCTTTCTGATGGGAATGGCGTAGACACGCCCGCCTAGCTTCCAGCCTCGCTCTCAGCAGGCGGAACGGCCATCCATTCGTCTTCACTGCGCACCAGCCTGTCGAGCAGTTGCAGCCCCGTCCTGTAAGACGCCATGCGCGCCAGAGACTGGCTGTAGTCTTTCATCGGCTGGCCGGTGCCACTCATCGCCGCTGACTGTTCCGCCGCCTCGGCGTAGAGCGTATGGGCGCCAAGGAAATCCCCAGACGATTCATAACAGGCCCCGAGATTGTGCGTCACCGCCGGCGCATTCGGATATTGATCCTTCAGAGCCCGCCACGTCGCGCACGACTCAAACGGTGCGTCCCGGCCTGCCTTCACGGCCTGCTCGAAGCGTGGATCAGCCCCGAGCACAGGATCGAGTGTCTCATCGACGAAGGTCGCACGCGCTGTCGTATTGCGCGGGGCGATATCGTTTCGAATCTGGTGCAGCGTATCTGACAACGCATCGATGACCATGTCGCGCGGCGGCTGCACGCCACCGATCAGGCCATATGAATAGCCGCCACCGTGGTGCTTCTTGCCGCGCCGGCCGCGCCAGTAAACCTCATCGCAGCTCTCATAGCTGTCAGAGCCATAATAAGTCTGGGAAAAGAGGACCCGGCCACTCCCATATTCTACCAATCGCGGATTGACCGACACCTCCACCTCTTCGCGAAGACAGATCTCCTCGACATCCTCGCGATGTTCACAATCGAACGCGCCGTCCCACTCAACACATTTGGATACGGTGCGTGAATACTCTTCGGCCTCATAGGACTCGATATTGGTGATGCCTTCATAGATGCCTGCCCGCTGGCCCTGCGGCACGTAGCCATCGGAATAGCGCGCGATCTTGAACCAGGGCTGGCCATCGAAACTCGCATTCACCAGCATCGCTTCGAACTGGCTCGCATACCAGTTACCGCCGGGGCCATCGAAGCGGCCGACATCGACAGTTCGCGTCTCGACTGCGGCTGTGTGCGGCGGAACGATCGCTGCGGAATAGTCGATGCCAGGCGTCGAACAGGCGGCCAGCGCGGCCAGTCCGGAAATCGCAATAAAAGCTCTCATCCCATTTCCCCTTTGGCGGAGTAAGTGACACCAAGTTTAGAATTGCTCAAGTGAATGTGTTCTGAATGTTTTGTCCGCTTATGGTCATTGATTGACGCTGGCGGTCTGCCCAGATACTTGCCCAGTGAAATAAATGGAGATCCTTCATGTCATCAGCCGCACCGCTGTTTGAACCGTTCAAGCTTAAATCGCTGGACCTGCCCAACCGGATCGTCATGGCGCCGATGACGCGGGGCTTCAGCCCGAATGGCGTGCCAACCGATGACGTTCGCGACTATTATGCCCGCCGCGCTGGCGCAGATGTTGGCCTGATCATCTCTGAAGGCACGCTGGTGCCGCGCAAGGGCGCGTCTGACAATCCAAATTACCCCCTCTTCCACACAGAGCCGGCGCTCGCGGGCTGGAAGAAGGTGATTGACGCCGTACACGCTGAAGGCGGCAAGATGGGACCGCAGATCTGGCATCAGGGCCTGCTCCGCAAGAGCGGCACCGGACATTATCCAGATGCGCCCTCCGACAGCCCGTCCGGCGTCACCCACAAGGGTAAGCAGATCTTCGAAGAGCCAAGTGAGTCGGAAGTGGCTGACATGGTCGCCGCCTATGCCAAGGCTGCAGCCAGCGCCAAGGAGCTTGGCTTCGACACCGTCGAAATCCACGGCGCCCACGGCTATCTGATCGATGAGTTCTTCTGGGATGTCATGAACAAGCGCGAAGACAAATATGGCGGCACCCTCGTCGATCGCGCCACCTTCGCTGGCGAAGTGATCTCCGAAGTGAAAAAGGCCGTCGGCCCGGACATTCCGGTCATCCTGCGCTTCTCACAATGGAAACAGCAGGACTATGACGCCAAGCTGGCCCAGACCCCTCAGGAATTCGAAGCCTTCCTGAAAGTCTTCGTCGATGCGGGCGTGGATGTTCTGCACGCCTCCCAGCGCCGCTTCTGGGAAGCCGAATTCCCGGACGTCGATGGCGAGAACGGCCTCAACACCGCTGGCTGGGCAAAAAAGCTGACCGGCCTTCCAACCATCACCGTTGGCTCCGTCGGCTTGTCGGGCGAGTTCATCGGCGGCATGCGCGGTGAAGACTCCAAGACCCGTCCGCTCACCGATGTGATCGAGCGCCTCGACAAGGGCGAGTTTGACCTTGTCGCTGTTGGCCGCGCCCTCCTTCAGGACCCGTTCTGGGCCCAGAAGGTCAAGGAAGGCCGCACTGACGAGCTGGAAGGCTACGACGCCAAGGCCATGGCAACGCTCTACTAGGCAATCCGCATTCGCAGACGCTCGCCTCCCCCCGGATTTGGGGGGAGGCTGAGCGACGCTGTGCACTTTCGAGAAACTTGACGATCTGCCTCTTTCGTGCGCGGCTTGCGGTCTGACAAATCAGGGGAAACGCACATGAAAAACATTATTGCCTTCACAACCTTGGGCCTTGTTGCTGCCACGGCTGGACTGTCCGCCACGGCGCAGACGCCGCCGGTTGATCCGGAAATGGAAGTCGTCGAAGCGGCCGAAGACGCCGCGTCTGCGACGAATTTGGTGAAGGGCGTCTATGCCGGTTTCGAGAGTGGCGACATTGCCGCCGCCACGAGTGGCTTTGCGGAAGAGATCACCTGGAACGAGGCAGAGAACAGCCCATACGCCGACAAGAACCCCTATGTCGGCGCCGAAGCCATCGTCACCGGTGTGTTCGCCCGTCTCGGCGGCGAGTGGGACTATTTCAATGCGGTGCCATCCGAATACATCGCACAGGGCGACAGGGTCGCCGTCATCGGCCGCTACCAGGCCAAGCATGCGACGACCGGCAAGGAGATGGACATTCCCTTCGTGCACGTCTGGACGGTTGAAGACGGGGCGATCACGGGCTTCCAGCAATACACCGACACGCTCACCCACACCGAGGTCATGTCCGACTAGGGTCGCGACACCGCCCGTGGCCTGAACCAGTTTGGATGAATGTGTTCGCAGGCAGCGAGACAATCAGCGCCTGACGGCGAATCTCAGGTGCCGGGTGGCCTGACGCCCCACATGCCGAGAATTCCGGCATGTCCCTCGGCCATCTGGCAGTGTTTGACTTTGACGCCGGCCGCCTCGGCGATGGCTGTGGCGGTTTCCCTGGCGAAAGTCGTGCGCATATCGTATCGCGGGTTGGTCGGCCGGTCTTCGGCGATCAGCAGCGCCTCGCCCTGCTTCGGGATAAGCCACCAGGTATCGATGACGCTTTCGGTGCCGAGCTGTGCGTAGAGTTCCGGGCGGCACTCGACGCGAGAGAGGTCGCTATAAGCCACCACGCCCGAATAGGCAGGAGGTCGATGATACAGGGATCGGCCGGACGGCAAGGACACCACTGCGTGATCTGACCTGACTTCAACCCGCCAGCCCCACTTGCCCTGCAGATCGCGCAACATGTACCGAAGGATCAGGCCGAGCGGGATCGCAATCGACGCCACCACTAGGGCCCATATATATTCGGAGGCCTGCCAGAGCTGGACCGCGCCTGCCAGCGTTGCGACCGCAACGAGTACAATCGACATCACAATCACGGCTGCACCAATCCGGCCGCCAATGGATATCCTGAAAACCTGCTTCGTCTCGGCCATGCCCGCTCCTCAATGCCTCTAACTCCAGAGGCGCAGGACCGGACAATTTCGGGTCAGGGCAGTTTGTGTGCCGGCCTGTTCACGCCCGATTATACGCCGCCTTGAGCCAGGCTTTGACCTCGTCATCGACTTCTTCAGCCGCCTGAAGCTTGATCTTGTGCGTGCACATCGAGCCAGGCTTTTCTTCGGTAAGACGCATGGTTCCGTTCTCGCCCTTGAGGTTCAAGCCGAGGTCGACCCGCGTCTTGGTGGCCGGGGTGACGACCGCGAAATTCTTTGACCGCCGGAAAGCAACGGAGGTCTTCTTCGGCGCGATCTCGACATCGCTTCCCAGCGTCTTCGCGAAGCTTTCAAGCGCCTCATAGATGGGCTTCAGCCCTTCCTTGCCCTGATACTGACCGGCAAGCAGATCATCCTCGCTCGCATCCAGCCGGCCCTTCGCCGCCTGGCAGATGAAGTTAGCGTAGCCATGCGTGAGGCCATGGTCACCTTTGAGCAGCTTCATCTGCTCGCCATGCTTCTCAAGCCCGCTCGACTTCACGATCGCGGTCCAGTGATCCAGCGGCTTGCCAGTCTTCTCCTCAATGCCAGCCTTCATGCTCTCCAGCATTTCCTCGGATGTCTTCGCCATTCTCGTCTCCCCACTCTTGGTTTTAGAACCCCTTATAGCCCCCTCGATCTAATCCACAGAGTCAAGTTTGATCCGGCCACCCTCCGCCAACGTATCCTGAGGCAAAGGAGACACGTCATGAAAGCGTCCGCACCTGCAGCAGGAGCACTAATCGCGACATCGCTCGCCGCCACCGCCTGCGTATCCAACGAAATCCAGGATTTTTCCGGAGCCGAAACGACACTTCTTCTGGAAGACTATTTTGTCGGCGAGTCGAAAGCCTATGGCATCTTCGAGGACCGGTTCGGCAAGATCCGCCGTCAGTTCGACGTGGACATCACGGGCACGCTGGACGGCAACACGCTGACGCTGGTCGAGGACTTCGACTATTATGATGGCGAGCAGGACACCCGCACCTGGACCATCGAAATCCTCGGGAATGGCCGCTATCGTGGCACCGCCAACGATGTGCCGGACATGGCCGAAGGCCAGGCTGTCGGCAATGCGTTCAACTGGAAATACAAGGTCGACCTGAAAGTGGGCGATGACACCTGGAATGTCGGCTTCGACGACTGGATGTACCTGTTACAGGATGATGTCCTGATCAATCGCGCCTATGTAACCCGCTACGGCATTCGCATCGGCGAAGTCACGATCGCCTTTCGCAAATAGCCTAGCGGAGATCGACGTTGTGCTTGCCCATCACGACGTCATTTCGGAACGCCAGACAGTCTGACTTGCCCGGCGCAGCTAACCCCTGCCAATGGGCGTGACACCTGCTATATGTTCTCCATGAGTTCCAACCCGAATCGCCAACGCTCGATCTCCGAAATGGCCGCCGCCCGTGCGCCCGTGGCAGATCGCAATGCGGACTATCTCGAAGGTCTGAATCCGGAGCAGCGCGAGGCCGTCGAGACGACCGATGGTCCGCTCCTCGTGCTTGCAGGCGCTGGCACCGGAAAGACACGTGTTCTGACGACCCGCCTTGCCCACATTATCGGCACCGGTCTGGCCTGGCCGTCGCAGACCCTCACCGTCACCTTCACCAACAAGGCCGCCCGCGAAATGCGGGAACGTGCGCTAAGCCTGATCGGCGATGCGGGCGAGGGACTTAGATGGCTCGGCACTTTCCACTCGATCAGCGCGCAGATCCTGCGAAAGCACGCAGAGCTCGCCGGCCTCAAATCCAGCTTCACCATTCTCGATACCGACGATGCCATCCGCCTCTGCAAACAGGTGATCGAGGCCGAGAACATCGACACCAAACGCTGGACCCCGCGCCATCTCGCCAGCCTGATTGATGGCTGGAAGAACCGCGCGCTGACCCCCGGCAAGGTCCCGCAGGACGAGGCCTGGAACTTCGCGGACGGCAAGGGCGTCAAACTCTACGAGACCTACCAGGCCCGACTCAAAGTCCTCAATGCCTGCGACTTTGGTGACCTGCTGATCCACAACATCACGATCTTCCAGGAAAACCCTGACCTGCTCGCCGACTATCACAAGCGGTTCAAGTACATTCTCGTCGACGAGTATCAGGATACGAACGTCGCCCAGTATCTGTGGTTGCGCCTGCTCGCGCGCGGCACCGGAAATATCTGCTGCGTCGGCGATGACGACCAGTCGATCTATGGCTGGCGCGGCGCCGAGGTCGACAATATCCTGCGCTTCGAGAAGGACTTTCCAGGCGCGAAGGTCATCCGGCTGGAGCGCAATTACCGCTCGACGGCGCACATTCTCGCGGCCGCCTCCTCGGTCATCAATTTCAATAAGGGCCGCCTCGGCAAGACGCTCTATGTCGGCGAGGAAACCTCCGCCGATCCGGACGCCGACAAGGTCAAGGTTCGCGGCCTCTGGGATGGCGAGGCTGAAGCGCGCCTCATCTGCGACGACATTGAGAGCTATGTGAACAAGGGCGGCCAGTATGAAGACTGCGCCATCCTCGTGCGCGCCTCATGGCAGATGCGCCTCTTCGAAGAGCGCCTCATTATGCTCGGAATCCCGTACCGCGTCATAGGCGGCCCGCGCTTCTTCGAGCGCGCCGAGATTCGCGATGCGCTTGCCTATCTGCGCCTCATCCGCAGCCCGGACGATGACCTTGCCTTCGAGCGCATCGTCAACCAGCCCAAGCGCGGCGTTGGCGCGACCACGATCCAGAAGCTGCAGACCTTCGCCCGCGAGGACGGCCGCTCGCTCTTCACCCTGGTCCCGATGATCCTGCAGACCGATGAGGTCAAAGGCCCCGCCAAGCGCGGCCTCACCACCTTCATCGACCAGATCAATATGTGGCGCGACCGGCTCGCCAATGACATGCCGCATCACGAACTCGCCCAGGTCATCCTCGACGAGTCCGGCTATACTGACATGCTGCAGAAGGACCGCAGCCCCCAGGCCCAGACCCGTCTCGACAACCTCAAGGAGCTGATCCACGCCATCGGCCAGTTCGACAGCCTCGCCGGCTTTCTCGAACATGTGCAGCTGGTCATGGATGTCGGCGGACAAAGCTCCGGCAATGAAGTCCAGATCCTGACGCTTCACGCCGCCAAGGGCCTTGAATGGCCGATGGTCTTCCTGCCGGGCTGGGAGGAAGAGGTTTTCCCGTCCCGCCGCTCGCTCGATGAGAGCGGGATGAAAGGCCTCGAGGAAGAACGCCGCCTCGCTTATGTCGGCATCACCCGCGCGCGCGAAAACTGCTCGATCAGCTTTGTCGCCAACCGCATGATCTTCGGGCGATGGCAGTCTGTCCTGCCATCCCGCTTCGTTGATGAGCTGCCGCATGACCATGTCGAGGCCGTCAGTGAGACCGGCTATTCCACCATGCCCGGCGGCGATACCGGCTTCACCGGCACGATCGAAGACCTGGGCGAGCGCAGCAACTACACCTCCCCCGGCTGGCGCCGCCTGAAGGAGAATGCCAAGTCCGCCAGCTCAAAACCCGGCCCCATCATCGACGGCAAGGCCGAACTCCTCGCCACCAGCGCCGGCAAATCCGCCTTCAAGATCGGCCAACGCGTCCACCACGACAAATTCGGCTACGGCCAGGTGCTCGCGGCGGACGGGACCAAGCTGCAGGTCAACTTCGAGAAGGTGGGCCTGAAGAAGGTGATCTCCACGTTCGTGACGGGGGTTTGAGTGGAGGCCTAGTCTCCACTTTATCGAGGAAGCCAACAAAAAAACCGAAAAGTAACCATCCCAACCGATAGATTAGGGAATCTCATCTTTTGGTTGATTTTCAATGTCCAAACGACTTGTTGATTCTTATCGAAATCTGCTGCCTCTGCAGTCACACTGTCCCCTTTGCCGCAGAGGCTTCAGTGATCAAAACAGGCCCACGGACGAACATATAATACCTTCTTGGCTCCAACAACGATTGGCGCTCCGACATCGTCGGCTTACTCTCCCGAATGGAATTCTTAGAGAGTATAAATCCATCCGCGTTCATGTTTGTAGAATCTGCAATACCCAGCGCTTTTCTCAGCTAGAAAATAAGATCACCCGCGCATGGGATAAGTGCTCTTCCAATGGCGAGGGCTTCTACGAAGAAGCAACAAATGTTCACGACGAAGAATTTGCCTTTTGGCTTGCCAAAATTTTCTGGCTACTTGCGCGGGTAGGCTACGAGTCTCCAGATCCGAAAACTCGCAATGACGTGACACCGAATACCGTCGTGCCAAGGGAATTGATGCCATTCATAACGTGGCTTGGGCTTTTCATCGCAATCTACGCACAAAAAAAATCAGCTTGGAGCTGCTTTCGCGACGATCCGGCAGACAAAAAATTCTATGGACCATCTTTTTCGCTTTATCGTTTTCGAATTGATGATCAGGGACAGGAAATTGAACGCTTTGACTTACACGATCACTACATAGCTACCGGAATATCGATGCGTTTAGGGGACTTGGGGCTCGTTTGTCTCTTTGACGATGGGTTACACGCGAATTGGAGGTCGCATAGATATGCTGACCTAATATCCACTTGGGTTCACCCTATTCAATTCGTCGAGATTGTCGGTCAAATGTACTACGACCAGCTTATGCTTCATCCCACTGCAAGAAATTTTGGACCGTTTTGGAATGGGCAGCATCGAGCACTGATCACATGCAATCACTGGCTCAGAAACTGGGATCCATACTGTGCAATTGATCACGATCTGGGTCTTTATATCGAGACTATAAACCGCCTTTTGCCCCGAGGCTGTCATCCAATCGAACGTATAGAAGATCGCTGTACAACCTACTTGCGTGACGCCGACGGCCGGCTTTGGGATTGCGTAAATAACAAGCCGCGCGATTAAGCCTACAACTCGATCGAATTGTTGAGTTCAGCCTAGCCTCACCCCACCCGCCGATAAATCTATGTCCTGACCTTCTCTTCCGGCCCCACGCCGCAGACCCCTGCGCAGGCAGGGGTCCAGGGGATGACTTTTGAGCCTCACTCAACACGCCGGTGGGGCGCCTGGGATACCTGCCCCTCATGGTGAGCCGGCCGAACCACGCAGGTATCTGCGGCGAACGAGACGCATTCGGTCGGGCGTCTCCCCGGACGTGATCCGGGGTCCATCTCCTGCCCTTCAGGCTGGATGAAACGGTGGGAGATGGACACCATGGTCAAGCCATGGTGAGGCGCAGAACTGTGACCCTAGCGCCCCCTCATCCCCGGCCCTTCTCCCGCGGGGAACAGAGAGCTGGCGCCTCACCCCACACGCCGATATATCTCTGTCCTGAGCCTGGCTTCCTCGACCTTGCCGGGATCGTCCACATAGACTTCCCAGACCGGCATCGCCTTCTTCAGCCCTTCAGCGTCACAATGGGCCCAGACCGCCTGGTGGCTCTGGTTCATGTTCGCGTAGGGCCCGACATGCGTCGTCGTCACCGCCTCGCCCGCTGGAATGACGCCCGCTTTCACATTGCCCGACGCCTTCGCGGCATCATCGGCTGACACGAATACGCCTGCGTGGAATCTGATCGTCGAACCGTCCGGCATCGCCGTGTAGAGCGTCATCGGCATGCTCTGCGGCGTGATCCCGGCCTGCCCGACAAAGCCGAACACTTCGCCAAAGCCAGACCCCATCGCCGTGCCAATCTCCGGCCCCATCGCGGCT
This sequence comes from Henriciella sp. AS95, assembly GCF_038900055.1. NCBI lineage: Bacteria > Pseudomonadati > Pseudomonadota > Alphaproteobacteria > Hyphomonadales > Hyphomonadaceae > Henriciella > Henriciella sp. AS95. The sequence goes on along the minus strand of NZ_JBBMQM010000001.1, from coordinate 1,195,282 downwards.
TCGCGCTCGACATACAGATAATGCTGCTCAGGCAGCGTCTTCTTCTCGATGGCCATGTGCGTCTCCCTACCTCAGCGAGAGCTTTAGCCCATCACCCTCGGGGCGTCACCCCGGACTTGATCCGGGGTCCATCTCCAGCCGTTCAGGCTGGATGAAAGGGCGGTTGATGGACACCATGGTCAAGCCATGGTGAGGCGCAGATTTGATAAATTGGCACCCCCTCATCCCCGTCCCGAGATCTTCACCCCGCCACCTCGTATTGATCCTGATACCGCGTCACCACTTCGACGATCACAACCGACACGGCGTGGCCCGACAGGCCCACCGTCCACCAGATACTTGGCTGGAGCATCGCATAGCCCGGCCCGCCGACGGAGATACTGATCCCCGCGAAAATGAGCATACCCATCGCCCAGCTGGCCAGATGGATCCAGAAGACCAGCCGCATTATGGCGCGCGCTCTGGCGTTCTTCTGCGCGATCATGCTCGCCGCCTCGGCCTGCTGGTCGACCGCCAGCGCCATGACATCGACATTGAACGCCGCCGCCAGCGCTTTCAGCGACTCCTGCGAAGCGGGCTCGCCCGTCTCGATCCGCTGGACGGTGCGCACACCAACGCCAGCAAGCTCGGCCAAGTGCTCCTGCGACCAGTGACGCTCCTCGCGCCAGCGTTTGATTTTGGCTGAATCGGCTTTGAAGGACATTCATTCACTCCCGGCTTTGTTTGAATAACAGATGCCTCCAGAAAGTCGAAAACCAGCGCGACAGGCCACGCCAGCGGCCCGCCACCGTGCCGCCAGTCGCCCGCCAGCGCGCCGCCACGCTCACCCGAGCATGCAGTCCCAGCTGACAGCCCGAAACCCGCCTGGAACCCTGAAATCGTCCAGAAAACTGATTTCGATCAGTGCCGAAGCTTATGGAAAGCCTAGAAGTTCGGATGCATATCTGATGTAAATACGTCAGAGGCGCTGGAGAAAATTTTTGGACGAGCACCATCTAGCGACCGAGAACTGGCGCCTTAGCCCGGACATGTTGTGCATTCTGGACCAGAATGGTTGCTTTGCCGCCGTCAATCCGGCCTGGGAGGCGACGCTCGGATGGACGCCCAAGGAGATGGTCGGCCGCCCCTATCTCGATTTCCTCCATCCCGATGATGTCGCTCGATCGATGGAAGGGTTTGAGGAGCTGCGTAAAGGCCACCCTGTCCTGCGTTTCGAGAACCGATACCGCACGAATGACGGCAAATATCGATGGCTGTCATGGGTCGCCGTGCCCGAAGAAGGCATTTTCTACTGCACGACACGTGACGTCACCGACCACAAGGAACGTGACCAGACCATTCTGGATCAGCGCCTGGAAGCCGAACTGCGCGAACAGTTTCTCGCCATCCTCGGACATGACCTGCGCAACCCCCTGGGCTCGATCGTCTCAGGTCTGAACCTTCTGTCGCGTGAGTCCCATAGTGAAAAATCCGAAAAGGTCCTGCAGGGCATGCGCGCAAGCTCAGCCCGCATGTCCGAACTGATCAGCAACATGATGGACTTTGCCCGCGTGCGGCTCGGCGACGGTATTGGTCTGGAGAAGCGGCCTCATACGGATCTGGCGGACCAGATATCCCAGGTCATCAGCGAAATCAGGAACGCGCACCCCGCAGCTGTCTTCAAGGTGGACGTAGACATTGAGGGCGCGGTCACATGCGACGCCGCCCGGATCATGCAGGTCATGTCGAACCTTATCGGCAACGCGGTCACGCATGGCCCGCCAGGCGAGCCCATCCACATTCAGGCCGGACGCACCGGCGACAAGCTGAAAATATCGGTGTCCAATTCCGGCAAGGCCATTCCCGCCGACAGCCGCGAAAACCTGTTCCGGCCCTTCTTCAAGGGAAAGCCGCAGGCCAGCCCGCAGGGGCTCGGGCTCGGCCTTTATATCTCCGCGCAGATCGTCGAGGCGCATGGCGGCGAGATCAACGTGCTGTCGGACGATACGGCGACGCGGTTCGAGATCACCCTGCCCTGCTGAGGCAAGCCCCGGCGCCGTTCATCCCCTCATCTTGCAAAATTGCGCGAACCAGCCCCAACTTCCCTGATCCTGTGGGAGGGACGTGGAGAGCATGGCAAGACGCCCAAAGGCCGGTGAGCCCTTTTTTCAGTATTTCAGCCTGTTCCTGCTGCTGCTTGCCCTGGTCGGTCTCGGCGGGCGGGCAGCGTTCGATTATACAAACGACTCTCAACCGCCCCTCCCGGTCGTCGCGCATGCCATCTTCATGCTGACCTGGTATGCGCTCGTTGCGTTTCAGGCGACACTCATCCGCGGTCACAACATGATCCGGCACAAGCGGTTTGGTGTCCTCAGTCTCGCAGTGGCCGGCGGACTCATCTATACCGGCGCCTACGCCGCCGGTCGCCACTTCCTGATCCATGAAGACCCCTATGCCGTGCTCGCCAGCGCCCAGACCGTCGTCTCGTTTGCGATCCTGTACCTGCTCGGCTTCATCGGGCGGCGCGTGCCGCGCGCTCACAAGCGCTTCATGATCTACGCCAGCATCTCTGTCCTGCCGCCAGCCCTTATCGGCCTGCTCGCATCAATGGGCCTTTCCGGCCTGTTTGTTCTGCCGCTCTGGATTCTGATGATCCTTGTCCCGGTCCTGTATGATTGGCGCAAGAATAAGACGGTCTACGCTTCGACCTCTATCAGCGCGGCTTTCCTCATCGTCGGCCTGATCGTGGCCGTCACCGTCGGCCTGAACCCGGCCTGGGCGCATTATCTGGAAAGCATCAGAGCCTAGGACGCCTGGTCCGCGCCCCGGCCTTTCCACAACCAGGCGATCACGCAGAGGCTGAACATGGTCGCTGACATCCCCGCGGCAAGGACGGCGTTTCCGACCCAGCCAAACGCATCATAAACGGCCGTCCCCGCAGACGATGAAATCCCGCCGCCAGTGAACATGATCACAATGTACACCGTCATCAGGCGGGTGCGGATTTTTGGGTCGAGATTGAGGAAAGTCATGCGGCTGGAAATGTCGACGCCCGGCCCGACAAATGTCATCACCATGATCGGGATGATCAGGAGCCAGACACTGTGCCCCATCGGCCAGAGCAGACAGACGCCGAGGAAGTTCACTGACGCGAAAATCAGCCTCGCTTTGTAGGGCCCGATATTATCGGCCAGTTTTCCCAGCAAGGGTGTGGTGAAGAGGTTGAGGATCGAGAATGCCGCCAGATATCCGACCGTATCGACACCATAGCCCATGTCCGGCAGGTGTAGGCCAATCCCCATCCAGACCGACAGGAAGATGCCAAAGCCGAGCCCCTGGATCGAACCGGAAATCAGGATTTCCGGGTTCTGCCTGACGAGGCCGAACATCGAGAAAAGCAGGCTGAAATAGCTTTGCTTGGGCTGTTTATCGCTCCCGGCCTCACGCTCATCCATAATGAATGGCAGAAGCACCGACACGATCAGCATGAGGCCCGCAGCAAGGTAATAGACCGTCCGCCAGCCGAGCGTTTCAGCAATGACACCTGCACCCGCCCGCGCCACCAGAATGCCACCGATCACGCCGGTGGTCAGCGTCGCCGTAACCGCACCGAGCCTCGCCGGGTCGACCCGCTTGGACGCGTAGGTTGGCAACAGGTATGGCGCGATCGTGAAAAAGCCGAGAATCGTGGATGCCAGCGTGAACAGGCGAAAATCCTGCGCGAACGCCATGCCCGTGATCGACAGGAACTGCCCGGCCACGGTGAACGTCACCAGCTTGCGGTTTGAGATGCGGTCGCCCAGCGGCAGCAGCAACAAGACACCCAATGCGAGCGCAATCTGGTTCGCCCCCGGCACAATGCCGATGAGCCCCTGACCGACATCAAAGCCGCGAGCGACTTCAGAGATGATAGGATGGATGTAATAGGCGTTCGCCGTGACCACCGCCGAAGCGAGCGTGAGAAGCAGAACTTCGCTTCGCGAGAGACGACGCTCGGGCATGGAGGATGGCGGCGATGTGCTTTCCATGACGTCCTGACCCCGGCACTCAAATGCAAGGCCCTGACATAATTTGGTTCACGCCTGAAGCAATATTGACTCTACGCGACCCTTTCGAGCGCTGGGCCGGCATTGACCTGTAATCGGCCCGGTATCGGCCCGTAATCGGCCTAAAATCGGCCTAAGATCGGCCTGTCCAAACCGAGCTGAAATGACCGAAATTCCCAGAGGATTTATTCCAGTAACTGGACCATGGCGTAGCGGTTCATTGCCTTCTCATCGATACCGAAACCAGGGTCCTGCAGGGGCCGGTGCTTTCCATAATTCTGATAGGATTCAAAGGCTTCCTGAGGCACGCCCTGCGCCACCAAATAGGCTTCCACTGCCTTCGCCCGTTCCCGGCAGATACTCAGCTTCATCTCATCGCCCGAACAGCCTGAAACGACCCGTATGGTGCCGTTTTCAGCGTGCCCAGACGCCGAATAATCTGCAAATAATTCAAGGTGCTCAGCCGCTTCCGGCGTGATCTCTGCGGACTCGAAACCGAAAAAGACAAACAGGTCATCATCAAGCCGCGAGAATTCCGGGGCACCATCACTGGTCCGTGTCATAAAGGCTGCCTTCGCCGCCGTTTGCATGACATCTTTGCGCCAGGGTGAGACCATGTCACCGATCAGCGTATCGACGCCCAGTATCGCTTTCACCTGCCCCTCTGTAAGCGCGACGCTTTCCGGCTCTTCCTGGCTTTCAGAGGGATCGATGATCTCGCCCTCACTGTTGTAGCCACGGGAGATGTCGACGTCGCCAGGCGCATCCAGGGACTCCGATGGATCGGTGAGGGACGCGCCCTCCTCATCACTCAGGGCTTCCATCTCGGTTGGGTCCGGCGCCTCCAATTGGCGAAGGCGAGTTTCCACCAGTGACCGGCTTTTTGTGTTCGGGAAAGCCGCCAGAAAACTCTTCAGCACGCCCGGGCTCTCTGACGTGAGAGACGCCATCAAAGCCGCCGCTTCAGCTTTTTCACCCTCATCGGCGTCGCACCCGGCAAAACAGTAGTCCTGCGTCCCGCGAAGGCCACTTTCGACCCATGGCTGTTGGCGATAGCCCGTGCGTTGCTCCACCCGCGTCGCCACCCGCCGGAACAGCGTTTCAGCAGAGACTCCTGGCTGAGAGATAAGTTCGGACAGGGCCAGCGTGAACTCGCTGTTTCCGTCCACACCATCTTCTGCCACGGCGCCAGGCGCTGTCGAATAAGCGATCAGCGTTCCACGCACACGTCCGGCCGGTGCCAGCCCACCCGCGGTGCTGCGAACTGCAGCGGGCAAGGGATTATTGCGGCAGGCGTCAAGCACAATGAAGTTCGCTGCGTTGCCCGCATTTTCCAGATAGCGAAACAGCAATTCCAGACGCGGGGCATTGGCCCAGATGTCGGCCTCGTTATAGGCGACGAGGTCTGTCGGGATCAGATAGTTGAGGCCTTCGGACTGCACGCCATGGCCTGCAAAAAAGAAGAAGCCTGTCGCATCCGGACCGGCTTCCTTCAGCGCCGCGCCAAAATCAGCAAACGCCTGCTCCATGCCGTCCTCATCAGCGTTGAGGACCGTCATCACTTCGTAGTCGAGCCCTTCCAGCGCTGCCTTCATCAGGCGCGCATCACGCTCCGGGTTTTCCAAGGCCCAGCCGGGGGTTTCATATGTCGAATTACCAATGACGAGCGCAATTCGCGGCTCAGCCATCATCGGCAAGGCGAACAATCCGGCAAGTGCCGACGCGATCAGAATCCGCATAAAATCTCTCCCACCCGATGCAGACGCGCATCAGGCGGGAGGATAGGACAGTCCATGATGAACGGGCAAGTCGATTGCCGGTCCTGCAATATCTAGGTCGGATTAGGCTCGGCAATGCTTCCCGCAGCGGGCTTCGGCGTCTTACGCTGATCGAGGCGGAACATGGCCGGCCGGGTGTACAGGAAGTTCAGCGGCGTCGACTTGATCATCCAATGGAAGACCAGTGGCGAGGCAACACCAATCACCAGAACCAGCAGGCTGGCCGTGCCGATATCGGGAATGATCCCGGTCGACGCAAAGACTTTCTGCGCAACCTTCATGGGGATGAAGAATGTCAGGTAAATCACGATCGAGTTCTTGCCTGCATAACGGATGACCTCACCCACGCTGAAGCGCGCCATCAGAGACGCCACGGTGACGATGGCGAAAGCGCCTGCAAAGCCGAGAACCAGGCTGACACCGGGCAGTTCGCTCACGCCAAAGCTGACGATCGTGCCATTCCAGACGGCCCAGGCCAGAAGACCCGCAATGGCAACTTCAAAGTGGTTTGACACCTCTTTTGCGAATTTGAACACGAATGGCGCAAAGGCGTAGCCTGCAAAGAAGAAGACATACCAGTTCGCGAAACGGTTGGTGACAGACCAGCCGGTCTCGACGGCGCCGCGATAAAATGCTGCGTGCAGCAGAGCCGCGCCGAGGAAAACGGCGAACGGAGGCAGCTGGCGCACCAGACGGGTCACCACATAGAAAAACAGAAGTTGGTGGATGAACCACAGGCTGCTGGCCGGAAATATCAGCTGCTTCAGGAAAATCATCCCCACCGCAGCCGGATCATTCAGCAACAGATTTGCTTCGAATGCGACCGTCTGAAGCGCAAGCCACAGCACGTAGAAATAGGCGAAATGGACGACCTTGCGGTCAATATAGTCCCGGATCGGGCCATTGATCGACCGCGACAGGAAGAGACCTGCAATCATGAAAAAGTCCGGCATGCGGAACGGTTTGGCGAAGGCGACGACATCGTGCATCCATCCCGTACCATGTACCATGTGACCATAATTGATCGTGGAATGCATCATCACGACCAGGATGATGCAGATGCCTTTGCCGTAATCGACCCAGTTTACACGATTGTCGGTCATTTTCGCTGTCCTCGGAACTATCCTGACAGGCGAAATGCAAGTTCCGTGCACAATTCTCGAGGAGTATCCGTTAACAATTGTGGCAATCTGAAACACGGAATGCCTTCAAATCGTCTTCGTCCCCGCCAAGCTCTGCCACACCTGCAGTCTTCACTAATCCTTGACCGGGGGTTCCGGCATGGAGAAAAGCATGGTTCAAGACACGATGTACAGACAACCTGGCTCAGCCGGATTGGGTTTGAAGGAGGCAGCAATGGCGACGATCGCCCTGGTGGATGATGACGAGAACATCGTGGCATCGCTGAAAATGTTTTTTGAGGCGGAAGGCTATACCGTCAAAACCTACCATGATGGACTTGCCGCCCTGTCAGGCTTGACCGAAACGCCGCCTGATCTCGCCATTCTTGACGTCAAGATGCCCAAAATGGACGGTATGGAATTGCTGCGCCGCCTGCGCCAGACGTCTGAATTGCCCGTTATTTTTCTCACCTCCAAGGATGAAGAGATCGACGAGGTGATCGGCTTCAACATCGGTGCTGATGATTTTGTTCGGAAGCCCTGCTCCAACCGGTTGCTCTCAGAGCGCGTCAAAGCGGTTCTGCGTCGCTCGCGCGCCGGTGAGCCTGGCAATGAGGAAACCGACCAGAAACCGATCGTTCGCGGTCGTCTGACGCTTGACCCGAACCGCCATGCCTGCTCGTGGGATGGTGACCCGGTGCGTCTCACCGTTACTGAATTCCTGATCCTGCAGTCGCTGGCGCAGCGGCCCGGCTATGTGAAGTCACGCGACCAGCTTATGGACGCAGCCTATGACGATCAGATCTACGTCGATGACCGCACTATCGACAGCCACATCAAGCGCCTTCGCAAGAAGTTTCGCGAAGTCGACGATGAGTTTGACGCGATCGAGACGCTTTATGGCGTCGGTTATCGTTACAATGAAAGCTGATATTCTGGCCGCCCAATCGGGCGGCCACTTATTTTGTCTGACACACCGATAGCAACACACCCGGCTTGCAAGGCGCGCGTTTGGCGCACATCTCCTGAGTTCCCTTTTGCCTGCCTGTGCGTTAGGCGGGACAACAAGAAAACTGCTGAACAAGGAAAGGCCGCATTATGGCTGACGCTGAAAATACGATCCTCATGGAAACAACTCAGGGCCCGGTAAAGATCGAGCTTCGCCCAGACCTCGCGCCACAACATGTTGAGCGTATCAAAGAGCTGGCCCGCGAAGGCTTCTACGATGGCATCGTCTTCCACCGTGTGATCGATGGCTTCATGGCGCAAGCCGGTTGCCCGAATGGCACCGGTACCGGCGGCTCTGACAAGCCGGACCTGGCGCAGGAGTTCAACAATGAGCCGCATGTTCGCGGCACGTGCTCGATGGCGCGTACGAACAATCCGAACTCGGCCAACTCTCAATTCTTCATCTGCTTCGATGATGCCAGCTTCCTCAACCGCCAGTACACAGTGTGGGGCAAGGTCACGGACGGCATGGACAATATCGACAAGCTGAAGCGCGGTGAGCCTGTCCGCAATCCAGATTCGATCGTATCGATGAAAGTCGAAGCCGACGCATAGGGCGTTCGTGCAGGCAGACGACAGGTCGGCGCATGGCAAGGCAGGATAAAAGCAAAAGGGAATTCCGGGAGGGGAGCAAGCGGCTCGTCGGCTCGCGTATCGCCCGGCTTATCTTTGCATCCAACCTCGCCGGCCTTGCCATTCTGATCATCGGCGCAATGGTGCTGAACGAGATGCGGGCGAGCTTCGTCGTCGCCAAGAAACAAGACCTGATCGGACAGGCGCAGGTCTTTTCAAACCTGCTGGCCGAAGGCGCAACCTTTGGCCAGCCACAACCTGTCATGGACGAAGAACTCGCGCGCGCAACGCTTGCGGACCTGTCCTTGCCGGTGTCGGTTCGCGGCAAGGTATATGGGCCGGATGTCGATCTGATTGGCGATAGCTATTTCCTGTCTGATCGCGTGATCGTTTCAGCGCTTCCGCCTATTCAGGAGCCAAGCCAGTTATCGCGGTGGGGCCGGTCGCTGTCGGAATGGGCTGTCTCCACGTTCGGAGCGCTTGTACCAAATCGCGGCGGCGATGCCGTGCGCACGCAAACTTTCGAGGAAGAATTCGCTGTTGCCCTCGATGGCGGCGAAGCGGCAAGCCAGCGCTTTAATGACCGTGGCCAGCGCATCATCTCAGTGTCGGTCCCGGTGCAACACGTTTCGGCGGTTGTCGGCGTCCTGACGCTCGAATCCAACGATATCGACGATATCATTCGCGCCGAACGAGCGGCCCTCATACCCTTTATCGGCGTCGCTGTGCTGGTGGCGCTTATTACCTCAGCTTTGCTCACCTTGGGCATCGCTCGCCCACTGCGCCGGCTCTCCAGGGCGGCCGATGACGTTCGCTCCGGATCCACGCAACAGCTTGATCTGCCCAACATTACGCGCCGCCGCGATGAGATTGGCGCTCTCGCAAGCTCGATGGAAGCGATGACGGAGGCCTTGTTTGAACGCATCACCTCCAATGAACGTTTCGCGGCTGATGTCGCGCACGAGCTGAAAAACCCGCTAACCTCCATTCGCTCAGCCGTCGAAACCGCTGAGCGGGTGCAGGACAACCCCGAAGCCATGCAGAAACTTCACAAGGTGATCGCTCAGGACGTCGGGCGTCTCGACCGGCTGATCACCGACATTTCCAATGCCTCGCGCCTGGAGGCTGAAATCACGCGCGTGCCGACCGAAGCGCTTAACATTTCCCGCTTCGTTTCGGACATTGTCTCCACCTACGAACACATCGGTCTGGATGAGGACATGCCGTCTGTCGCGTTTGATGACCAGACCATGGGTGCCGGCCTTCGTGTGCGCGGCCGCGAAGGTCCGCTCGGCCAGGTCATCCGCAATCTCATCGACAATGCGATATCCTTCTCACCCAGGCATGGCACAGTGTCTGTTCGCATCGAGCAGGGACGGGACGGCCCACAGACGACCGCTCGTGTTATCGTCGAAGACGAAGGTCCAGGCATTCCGGACGACAAGCTGGAGAAGATTTTCGACCGCTTCTATACGGACCGCCCAAAAGGCTCGGCCTTCGGCAAGAATTCCGGTCTCGGCCTGTCTATCGTGCGTCAGATCGTGACAACTCACATGGGCAGCGTCAGCGCGGAAAACCGCGCACAGGGTGGCGCGCGCTTCATCGTGGAGCTCCCTGCGACCTGACCAAGACGGCAATTTATTCTTGACGTACCGCCGATGTCTGTCAGCATTCTGACGATAGGGGCTGTAGGTAGAGAAGACATGATCGGCATTGTGGTCGTCAGTCACGGTAAACTGGCGCGTGAACTCGTCAGAGCCACCGAGCACGTCGTTGGCGAGCAGGACTATTTCCGATCGATTTCAATTGAGGCCGAAGACGACATCGACGCGCGCCGGGAACAGATCCGCGAAACCGTCGCCGCCTGTAATACCGGCAAGGGCGTCATCATCGTTACCGACATGTTTGGTGGGACACCTTCAAATCTCGCCATTTCGGTCATGCCAGATGCGAAGATTGAAGTGATCGCGGGGGTAAATCTGCCCATGTTGATCAAGCTGATCGAAGTCCGCGAGCATTCGAAGCTGGACGAAGCGGCCAGCGTTGGTCGCGACGCGGGACAGAAATATATCCGCATTGCTTCAGAAGTAATGGGTCAGACGGCTTGACTGAAAATACAACGAGCATCGAACGGCGTGTTCGTATCGTGAACCGCAAGGGGCTGCACGCTCGTGCATCTGCCAAACTCGCCCGTTTGGCGGCAACGCTGCCAGCGGACGTTTATGTTCTGCGGAACGGCGATGTTGCGAACGCCATATCAATCATGGATTTGCTCATGCTGGCGGCCCATCAAGGCAGCGAAGTCGACATAAAGGCGAGCGGGCGTGAGGCTGAGGCTGCTGTCGATGCTGTTGCGGCGCTCATCGCCGACGGCTTCGGCGAGAGCGATGAAGACGACTGATTAGCCTACAACACCATCGGTGCGATCCAGAACCCGATTGCCGTGATGATCACAATACCGGCCATGTTGATGGCAAAGCCGCGCTTGACCATGTCCTCCACAGAAACATGCCCCGTCGCATAACCAATCGCGTTGGGCGCCGTGGCAACAGGCAGCATGAAAGCACAGGACGCCGCCACAGCTGCCGGTGCCAGCAAGGCTTCTGCAGGCAATCCAACCGCAGCCGAAAGCGCGCCCAGAACCGGCGCGAGCGTGGTCATTGTCGCGACATTGCTTGTGACTTCGGTCAGGAAAATCACCAAGAGCACCACTGCGCCGACAAAGAAAAGCGGCGGCAAGGTATTGAGAACGCCCAACTGCTCGCCGATCCACTCAGATAGTCCGGTCGTCTTGATAACCTGGCCAAGGCTGATGCCGCCTCCGAACAGCAGGATCACGCCCCAAGGCAGGTCCTCCGCCTCCTTCCATGTCAGCAGGCCGCGGCCACGTCCCGGTCCGGCGGGCACGAGAAACACAAACACAGCGCCGGCCATGGCAATCGACATGTCTGTGAGCGCAGCCAAGGGCAGAATATCGTTGGCCGTTCCAATCGAGTTGATGAACGGGCGAAGGATCCACAAGAGAGCGACCGCGCCGAACACGAGAGCAACGCGGGTTTCCGGCGCGCTCATCTTGCCCAATTCGTCGAGCTGCCGGCGAAACCTGGAGACGGCGGCTCTGCCATGCTCCAGCTTCGGCATATTGCGCGTCACAACAAACCATGCGGTCGGCAATAGAAGAAGCAGCGCTGGTATGCCGAACATCATCCAGGACGGAAAGGAGATGTCTGCGCCCGTATTTTGCCGCAACCAGTCAATGGCGATGAGATTGGTTGGCGTACTCACGGGGGTCGTCACACCGCCGATCGAGGCGGCATAAACCACGCCCAGGATGACAGCGACGTCAAATGTTCCAGTCTTGTCGCCAATCATCGCGGCAGCCGACACCGCAATCGGGATCATCATGAGGGTCGTTGCGGTGTTTGAAATGCCGATCGACAGCGCGGCCGTGGCCACCATGAACCCTCCGACCAGCGTCGCTGGGCCACTGCCAGATCTCGAAACGATGTTCAGCGCAATCCGCGTATGCAGATTCCAGACTTCCACACCGCGCGCTATGATAAAGCCGCCCAGCAGCAGCATGATGATCGGGCTGGAATAGCCCGCCGCCGCCTCGACTGGCGAACCTGCTCCAATCAGTGGGACAATGACCAATGGTAAAAGCGCAGTTGCGGCGATGGGGATAGGTTCCGTTATCCACCAGACCGCCATCCAGACCAGCAGGCAGAATGTGTACCAGGCAGGATAGTTGAGGTCCGGACTGTCAGGCGAAAGAACCAGGCCTTCTGGCGGCCCGACCAGCCCCAGCCCGATCGCGATCAGAGGCCCGAGGGCCAGCCCGATCCGCTTGATTGACATGACGTTTTCTCCCATTGGCGCGCAATGGGCCAGCATGAGCCAGTAACGTCAAGAAATTTTCGATGGGTGGCTATCGTTCCAGAACGAGATCATCACGGTGGATGATGGCAGGGCGTCCACGGTAGCCAAGTCGAACTTCAATGTCTTCGCTTCTGAGGCCGGCAATCCGCTGAACATCCGCTGCATCATATGCCGTTACGCCCTTGGCGACAGTTTGGCCTGACTGGTCCCGAATCGCGACTGCAGCCCCCTTTTCGAACCGGCCATCTACGCTGGACACGCCGACTGCCAGCAGACTTGATCCGCCCCTCAGAGCTGCGATAGCGCCGTCATCAACGATAATGGCACCTTCCGGCGTGAGATGTCCCTGAAGCCAGGTCTGCCGCGCCGTCGCCGGCGAAACGGGTGGGATGATCCAGGTTGCCCGCTCCCCCGCAGCCAGCGCGCCGATAGGATTGACCCGATCGCCAAGCGTAATCGCTGTTGCACAACCAGCGCCAAAAGCAATTCTTGCGGCGGCAAGCTTGGTCGCCATGCCGCCGGACCCGACACCCGCGCTATCATTGGCATCGCCCGCCATCGCATCATGCTCTTCCGTGAGCTCTGTCAGATGCCCGATATGTTCTGCCCCCGCATCCTTGCGCGGATCAGCCGTGTATAGTCCATCAATGTCGGACAGCAGGATGAGGACATCGGCGCTCAACATCTGAGCCACGCGGGCCGCGAGCCGATCATTGTCGCCGTAGCGGATTTCGTCCGTCGCCACGGTGTCATTCTCATTGATGACCGGCACGGCCCCCGCCGAAAGAAGCGTGTCGAGCGTGGCGCGTGCATTCAGCCAGCGGCGACGGCGCTCTGTGTCCTCAAGCGTCAGCAGCGCCTGGGCAACGCGGATGTCGTGCGGCTCGAAAGCCTCTGCAATCGAGGCGATCAGGCGAGGCTGACCGAAGGCGGCAGCGGCCTGCTTTTCCTCCAGCTTTTTCGGCTTGCCGATGCCAAGCGCCGTCCTGCCGAGCGCGACAGCACCTGATGATACCAGGACCACTTCCTTGCCTGACTGTTTGAGCCCGGCAATATCTCTGGCAAGTCCCGCCAGCCACTCACGCCGGGGCTCGCCCTGCGCCGCGATCAGGGCCGACCCGGTCTTGATGACAATCCGGTTCGCTTTTTCCAGAACGCCCTGCATCAGGGCTCCCAGCCTTCCTCTTCGGCCACGTCATCTTCTTCCATGGCGTCGAGGTGACCAAGCTCCTTCGCGATCAGGCCGAGCGCCTTTCGAACACCTGCGCCGGAAACCGAGGAAACTCTCAGCGGTTCATGTCCACAAGCGGCTTTCAGCTCGGCGGCCTGTTCGTCCACCATTTCCTCGGTCAGCGCATCGATCTTGGTCAGCGCAACGATTTCAGGCTTGGTCGCCATCTCAGGATCGTAATCTTCCAATTCCTTGCGGATGGTTTGCCAGGCTTCCCCAATATTGTCCTGCGTGCAGTCAACGAGATGCAAGAGGACGCGGCAGCGCTCAACATGGCCGAGGAAGCGGTGGCCGAGGCCGGCGCCTTCGGCTGCACCCTCAATGAGGCCCGGAATATCGGCCAGCACAAAGCGCGTGCCGGGGCCGAGATCGACGACGCCAAGGCCGGGATGAAGCGTGGTGAACGGGTAGTCCGCGACTTTTGGTTTGGCGGCTGTGGCCGCGCGCATGAAGGTCGACTTGCCGGCATTGGGCAGGCCCAGCAGACCGGCATCGGCGATGAGCTTGAGGCGCAGCCAGATTGTCCGCTCTTCGCCCTCCTCGCCCGGATTGGCACGGCGCGGGGCGCGGTTGGTTGAGGTCTTGAAGTGGAGATTGCCCCAGCCGCCATTGCCGCCGCGCGCCAGCATGACGCGCTGGCCGACTTCGGTCAGGTCAGCGATCATCGTCTCCTGGTCTTCCTCGAAGATCTGCGTGCCGACTGGCACCTTGATCACCTTATCGGCCCCACCCTTGCCATGACGCTGCTTTCCCATGCCATGCCCGCCGCGTTCGGCCTTGTGGTGTTGCTGGTAGCGATAGTCTATGAGCGTATTGAGGCCTTCAACGGCTTCGGCCCAGATATGGCCGCCGCGTCCACCATCGCCGCCATCCGGGCCGCCAAATTCGACATAGGCTTCGCGCCGGAAAGAAGAACTTCCGCGCCCGCCATCGCCGGCCTTGATGTAGATCTTCGTCTGGTCGAGGAATTTCATAAGCTGTCCTTACTGCGCCTTGGCGCGTCTGACCATGAAGATGTGGTCGATATGCGCGTGGCGCCCGAGGCAATAGACCGGCGCCTGGTGCGTCTTCGTAAAGCCGAGCTTTTCGAGCACTCGGCCTGAGGCGGGATTGTCGGCGAAATAGCCTGAGATGAGCTCATCACCGCGGCCATGCTCCTCGAGCCAGCCGATAAGGGCGCGGGCGGCTTCAGTGACATAGCCCTGCCCCCAATGCGCCGGCGCAAGCCAGTAGCCGATCTCGAAGGTCTCGCCCGCGCCGTTTCTATGCGCCGAGACGAGGCCGACGAGCGCGCCGTCCTTCTCGATGATGTAGATATGATCGGTATCGAGCACGCGCCCGCGCTGCGTCTTCAGGAGGAATGTCTCTGTCTGCTGTAGGGTCTGGCCGGCCGGGATGCGCGCGACCTTCTCATAGATGCGCGGATCGCCGACAAGGTCGGTAACCGCCTCTGCGTCCGAGACGCGAGGCTCGCGCAGGAGGAGCCGCTCTGTCCTGATTGCCTCGACCATGTCCGGTCATCCTTCCTTGGAACAGTGCCTTCCTGCCCGCTGCATAGCAAAAGGGGAGACAGCCACCTGTCTCCCCTTCGCAATTTCTTGTCCGGTTTGATCAAACGGTGGCAAGAAGCCCCGTTTGGCCCCGGCCTTATTCTGCAGCGTCAGCCATCGGGACGACCGACACATACTGACGGTCACCGCGCGAGCGCTTGAACTCGACCTTGCCTTCTTCAAGCGCGAAGAGGGTGTGGTCCTTGCCCATGCCGACACCCTTGCCTGGATAGGTCTTGGTGCCGCGCTGACGGATGATGATATTGCCGGGCACAACGTGCTGGCCGCCAAACTTCTTCACGCCGAGATATTTCGGGTTCGAATCGCGTCCGTTACGTGATGAACCGCCTGATTTCTTGTGTGCCATGAGGGCGTTCCTTCAATCTTTCCTTGAAGCCTATACCAGACTTCAGGCGTCCTTTGCCAGTTTCTTGGCCTGTTTGACCCATTCGTCACGCTCGATGCGTCCGCCGAGACCGGCCTCGTCATCAAGCTCAGACGCCTGCGTCTTGTTAAGGTCTGCAACCTGCCAGAAGTGGAAGATACCCGCTTCGTTGAGTTTCTTCTCCATGGCGGGGCCGACACCGGTGATCTCTTTGAGATCATCCTTCTTGCCTTCAGCCTTCTTCAGGCGACCGCGCTCGTCCGTCTTTGGCTTGGCGTCTGCTTTTGCCTCAGCCTTCGGTGCTGCTTCTTTCTTAGGAGCGGCCTCTTTCTTGGGAGCAGCTTCCTTTTTAGCAGCCGGCGCTTCCTTCTTAGGTGCAGCCTTGGCTTCGGTCTTCGGAGCGTCTTCTTTCTTAGGCGCAGCAGCCTTCTTCGCCGGGGCCTTCTTGCCGTCCGTCAGGATCGACGTGATCGTGACAACGCTTTCAAGCTGGCGGTGGCCTTTTTTGCGGCGATAGGTGTTGCGCTGACGCTTCTTCATGATCAGCTTCTTGTCGCCCTTGCGTTGGGCAGCAATCTCACCGACGACGCTCGCGCCCGACACGAGCGGTGCACCAACAGTGACGTTCTTGCCGTCGCCAAGCATCAGAACGTCAAAAGTGACATCTGCGCCAGCATCAGCAGCGAGTTTCTCGATGACAATCTCATCGCCTTCGGCGACTTTATACTGTTTGCCACCAGTCTTAATGACCGCGAACATGCCTCATCCTTCCGGAAGGTGAAATTAGTTTATTGTCCGCACGCGCACGGCGCCGGACATGAAGGCGCGGATAAACACTATCATCTGGCCCATGTCAAACCCCGATATGCATGAAATCCAGGGCTTGCGCCACTTCCCCGCACACGCTATCCCCCCGCCCCACGGAGAGGTGCTAGAGTGGTTGAATAGGCTAGTCTCGAAAACTAGTGAGCTCGCAAGGGCTCCGAGGGTTCGAATCCCTCTCTCTCCGCCACTTGGGCCCCTGATTTGAAGACCAGATCCGGGACGTCGCCAAATCGCCCGCCACTGGCGGGCTTTTTCATGGACTCGAGTCTCAGCGCGCCCGATTTTCCCTGCACCTCCCGCAATTTTCGTCGAAAGTCTCTAACCGCCATTTTCGTCAGATCTGCTAGAACTTGATCGCAGAATGCGGTTTACGAGAAACAGCTCAGCAGCTTCGATTTCGCCTCACAGCTCTGTTGCTCCCCCCTGTCTTTATTCGCCGACGCTACAATTTCCAATATTGCATAATATAAAAGAATTATGTTACTCATATCGGTAATATAATTATGGTGTCGTCGAGAGAAATTAGACCCACCCGAATAACGACCAAAAGCGACTTACACCGCCAAACGCTAGATCAAACGGTGAAGGATAAGAGGATAAAATGACAAAAGAAAAACGGATTCTTCTCGTAGGCGGCGGCGGACCGACGGGGCCCATTATCGTAAACTCCCTCATCGCTGAAGGACATGAGGTCTCGGTCATGAACACAGGACGTCACCCCGTCGAGTACGACGCGCCGGTCGAACGTATTATCGCAGACCCGAATTTCCTTGAGCCTGTACAGGATGTCGTGAGTGGTCGCTACTTTGACACAGTCATTGCATCGTACGGCCGACTGCGTTTCGTGGCGCAGGCCCTCACAGGTCATGTCGAACACTTTATTGGCGTGACCTCTACTTTCTATCCCAACTGGATCGATCCGCCAGCCACAATGCGCCCAAGTTCGGAAAGTGGCGTGGAGCGCGATTGGACAGCAACCTACCTTGATGAAGGTGGTGCCATGCCGCCTGAAACGCCGCTCGATCCGGTCGGAAAGTTCGGCCAACGTGTCGTCGAAACCGACACTGCGCTTCAGTGGGCTCATCGCCATGGTGACTTTATAGGGACCGTCCTGCGATATCCGAAAATTTATGGACCTCGCCAGCCTGGCGCCACGGAATGGAGCATCATCCGCCGTCTACTCGAGGGACGAGAGCGGATCATCGTTCCCGAAGGCGGCTTTCTGCTTCAAAGCATCCTCTATGCTGAAAACGCAGCTCGTATTGTTCTGGCAGCTGTTGCAGACCCCGACGCTTCAGGTGGCCAGATCTTCAATTGCGCCGATCCAGAACCAATCACGCTCCGCAAATGGATCCGTCTGATCGCTGAAACCATGGGCAAGACTGTCGACATGGTTTCAGCGCCGGCTGCAATCGCCAGGCCTGCCTGGCCATATGCGCGCTGGCCCCTAACAATTGGTCACCACATTCTTGATACCAGCAATCTGAACCGGCTGAACTATACGCCCGTAACAGCAACCACGGCGCTGCGTCGCACGGTAGAGTGGTACCTGGAAGATCCGAAAGAACGCGGCACAGCCGTGGAATCACAACTACGCGACACGTTCAGCTACGATTTGGAAGACCGCATTCTGGCGCAGTTAGACAAGGCGAAGTCCGAAATCGAGGCGATGGATTTCCCCGAATTCGATATGTCTCACTACTACGCGCATCCCAAAAGCGCTGACGACGGGAAACCGTCCAAGGAAACGTCCGCTTAAGTTGGCATGCTGCCGGCTGATGCCGACGCGGCGGGTCCGGTTTCCTCAGACCGGACTTCGCCGGTCATTTCGATATCCTTGCGGAGCGATCGGGCCGCGACGATATAGGCGATCATCGACAGGACACTTGCCAGCACGCCGGCCAGGAGTGCGAACCGCAGGGAATTCTCGCCGAGAGATGGGCGCAATACATCACTCACAAATCCGATCACGAGCGGGCCAAGACCGAGCCCGATCAAATTACCAATCAGCATCTGGATTGCCGCCGCCCTCGCCCGCATTCGGACGGGCGCGAGGGTCTGCACTGTTGCGATCAGCGGTCCGATGAAAACCATTCCCAGCGCCAGCGGAATAGCCAGCGCCCCGATGGCGAGCAAGCTGTTGTCGAGAATGATCACGATCGGCCAGAATGGCAGCGAGACGAGCGCTGCAATCGCCGGCACATACATGTTCCAGCGCATATCCTTCCGGCTGAGCCTGTCGGCAACAACACCGGAAAGGAAGGTGGCGGTGCCGCCGCCAAGCCCGACAAAGAGCGCCAGGATCAAGCCCACATCCGCAGGGTTCAGTCCATGTGACCGCATCAGAAAGGACGGCACGAACATCGTCACGCCGTAGCTAGCGAAAGCGCTGAGCCCGCCACCGATGATCAACCACAGGAAAGACTTGCGCTGCCAGAGTACCTTGACCGTATCGACAAGCGTCGGATTGTCGGGCTCATCGTCCTTACTGATGCGGAGAGGCTCTTTCACGAAGGCCATCAATATCAGTACGAGAACGAGCCCCGGCAATCCGGCCACGATAAAGGCCACCCTCCAGCCAAATTCCTGCGCGATCCAGCCGCCGCAGAAAAAGGCGATCATCAGCCCGACATTCACTCCGACTGCGTAGCCGGCCTGCGCCGTCGCGCGCTCATGAGGCCTGAACAAATCTGATATAAGCGACTGGGATGCTGGGCCGGTCCCTGCTTCCCCAACGCCGGTCAGAACGCGGGCGATCAGCAGTTGCCAGAACTGGGCGGCGAGCCCACAGGCTAGCGTCATCAGACTGAAAAATCCCAGCGACCAGGCGATCAGCCTCTTGCGACTGGTTCTGTCCGCCAACATGGCCAGCGGCACGCCCACGGTTGCGTAGAAAAGCGCGAAGGCTGGCCCGGCAAGCAGGCCGAGCACCGTATCGGACACGCCAAACTCAGCCTTGATCGGATCAAGCAGGATCGCGACGATCTGTCGATCAACGTAATTCACGCCGTAAATTGCGCTGAGAATGACGACAACGACGAACTTGTTCTGGTGCTGGGGGCCGGTCATCGGATTGCCGCTCGATTCTGTTTCGGGATAAGGATCAAGCTGTGCTCAGCTTGTAGTCTTTGAACTGCTCGCGCAGCGCTAGCTTGTTGATCTTGCCAGTCGCGCCAAGCGGGATGGCGTCGACAAAGACGACATCGTCCGGCGTCCACCATTTGGCGATCTTGCCCTCGAGTTCAGCCAGCACGTCTTCGCGCGTCGGGGGCTCATCCTTGACTGGCTCGATGATCAGCAAGGGCCGCTCATCCCATTTCGGGTGATAGACGCCGATCGCTGCGGCGTTGGCGACTTTAGGATGGCCGACCGCAATATTCTCGATTTCGATCGATGAAATCCATTCGCCGCCAGACTTGATGACATCTTTGGCGCGGTCAGTGATCTGCATCGTGCACTGCTCGTCGAGGGTCGCGACATCACCGGTGTCGAAGAAGCCGCGACCGTCGAGAACATCGCCGCCATCACCGCGAAAATAACCTGCGGCAATCGCCGCGCCGCGCACGAGCAGCCTTCCGGAAACTTTCCCGTCATGCTGGAGGGTCTGCCCCTCATCATCGGCGATCCGGAGCTCGACTCCGAAGGGCGGGCGCCCCTGTTTGAGTTTGTGCTGAATGCGCTGGTCGAGGTCTGCCTCGGCAAGGTCTGCCGGCAAGGTGCCGAGCGTGCCGAGTGGCGACGTCTCCGTCATCCCCCATGCATGGATAACCTCAACGTCATAATCCTCTTCAAAGGCGCGCAGGATGCGCTCCGGCAGCGCCGATCCGCCAATCACAACCTTGTTCAGATGCGGCAGCTTAAGGTCGTTTTCTTGCAGATGTGTCATCAGCATGAGCCAGACGGTTGGAACCGCGGCGGTAAACGATACCTTTTCGACTGTAAGCAATTCATAGATCGAGGCGCCGTCCATCTGGGCGCCCGGCATCACGATCTTCGATCCGACTGCTGGACACGCGAACGCCAGACCCCACGCATTCGCGTGAAACATTGGTACAACCGGCATGACCGAGTCCTGCGTCCCGATGCCAAGCGCGTCTTTGTTCAGGGCGATGAAGGTGTGCAGCAGGTTTGATCGATGCGAATAGACAACGCCCTTGGGGTTGCCCGTCGTGCCGGACGTGTAGCAAAGACCGCAAGCGGTATCTTCGGGAAAGTCCCCCCAGCGTGCTTCCGCCGGGCGGGCACGAACCCAGGTATCGAAGGCCACGGCCCCGAGCGTATTGTCGGGCATGGTGTCATCATCAGCATAGATCACAAACCGCTTTACTGAAGTCAGCTTCTCTCGGATCGACTCGATGATGGGCAGGAAGGTCTTATCGAGGATCAGCACCTTGTCCTCGGCATGATTTACGATCCAGGCAATATGATCGGGATGCAGACGCGGATTGACCGTATGCAGGATTGCACCGATGCCCATGGCTCCGTACCAGGTTGCCATATGGCGTTCGGAATTCCAGGCCAGCGTCGCGATGCGGTCGCCAAGACCGATCCCATCATCAATCAATGCGTTCGAAACCTGTTTGGCCATGATGTAGATGTCACGATAGGTCGTTCGCTCGATATGTCCTTCGACGCGTCGCGTGACGATTTCCCTTGTCGGGTTCACATGATTGGCGTGTTCGATCAGCTTGTTCACCGTCAGCGGCCAAGACTGCATGATACCCTTCATTGCGGTTCCTCTTCCCTGTGCGAGCAGCTTTCAAGCCCACTCTTTTGCTCTGTACACGAATTTTTTTGCTGTCCTCACGACCACATATCGACGAGGATGTGCCAGGCTTCCTGTCCGCTAAGCTGGCTCGCCGGCGTGAATTGCCCGAAACGGCTTTTCTGGAACACGAGCGGCGCGGCTTCCGCGATCTCGGCCTCCCTGATCTCACCAATGATGATCGTGTGATCGCCAGCCACATGCAGGTCTGCGACGCGGCATTCGATACGGGCCATTGCCCCGTCGATTTTTGGCGTGAGCCCACTGGCCTCGTCTGCGCGCTGCTCCAGGCCGGATGCGCCGGACCGGGCAAACTGCATCGCTGTGTCTTCCTGCCCTTCACTCAGAATATGGATCGAGAACGGCGTGCCGTCTGAAAAGGTCGAGAGGTGCCGGCTGCGATTGTCGAGGCACCACAGCACCAGCGCCGGCTCAAGCGAAACCGAAGTGAACGAATTGGCCGTAATGCCGAGAGGCGCGCCTTCATCATCATAGGCTGTCACGACTGTGACGCCTGTCGCGAACGCACTGAAAATCTGGCGAAGATCGCGTTGGTCCATGATCACGCTCCGTCGGTGCGCGCGGCGACACTCTTTACCGGGACATATCCGATCAGCGTCATTTCGCCTCCCGGGGACCGGCAATTGCCCCGGCCTCATGCAATCTTTGAATGTCTTCGCTACTAAAGCCGTACCCAGCCAGGACATCGTCCGTATGCGTTCCCGGCGCCATGGACGGCGTACAGTCTCCCGCTGGCGTCCGGCTGAACCTTGGCGCTGGTGCCGGCTGGACGGACCCATCAACATCGACGAACACGCCTCTGCTCTTATTGTGAGGATGCGAAGGCGCTTCTGTCATGCGAAGGACGGGCGCAAAGCACACATCGGTGTCCTCCAGGATCGCGGTCCATTCGTCCCGGGTGCGGGTCTTGAAAATCGCCTCAAGCATGGCGCGCTGGTCGGGCCATTGTCGCGGATCATTGCGATTGCCGAATGTCTCTTCATCCACGTCCAGCCGGGCCATCAACTCTGCAAAGAATTGCGGTTCGAGGGAGCCAATCGTGATGTGCTCGCCGTCAGAACACTCATACACCGCATAGAATGGCGCCCCACCATTGAGGATGGTTTCGCCGCGTTTTTCCTGGAACATGCCTTGGGCCAGCATGCCGTGAACGCCCGCTGTCAGCAGAGCGGCACCATCCACCATCGCTGCATCGACGATCTGTCCTTGGCCGGACCCCTTTGCCTCCATCATCGCGCACACCATCCCGAAGGCCAGCATGAGGCCGCCACCGCCAAAATCACCGACCAGATTGAGGGGCGGTACAGGCGGTCCATTCTTCTCGCCAATACTGTAGAGGGCGCCGGCCAGCGCGATGTAATTGATATCGTGGCCGGCTGTCTGGGCGAGAGGGCCATCCTGGCCCCAACCGGTCATGCGCCCAATGACAAGACGCGGATTGCGCTTCAGCAATTCCTCAGGGCCAAAACCGAGCCGCTCGAGCACACCTGGCCGGAAGCCTTCTATCAGGCCGTCGGCCTGTTCGAGCATCTGCATCAGGGCCTGTTTACCATCCGGATGCTTGAGGTCGAGCCGCAAGGTCTTGCGATTGCGGGCCAGGACGTCAAATTTTGCCTTAACGCCGATCCCGCCACCGCCGCTTGTCCGGTCGATCCGGATGACTTCCGCCCCCATATCGCCAAGCAGCATCGCGCCAAATGGGGCCGGCCCCAAACCGGCAAGCTCTATAATCCTCAAGCCGGCCAGCGGTCCTTTCCTGGCACTCATGATTTGCCACTTACGGGTGGCTCGTTTTCGCTCGCATCCCAGATATCCTTGTCCGGCACGGCCATCAGCTTTTCGTAGATGCCGGGCGGATAGTTCGACATGTGCGGGCCCGGCCCGCTCGTGTCAGGCTGGCGGACGGGTTGCTCGGGCACATCGAATTCCGGCGGATTCAGGTAACGCGCCAACTCTTCATCATTGATACCCGCGCGCGAAACGACGTCCGGGTCGATCCAGCTCATTGGCTCAATCGGCCCTTCCGAACAGGACAGTTCCAGCGCAAGGCCTTCAGGTCCGGCAAAATAGATGGATTTGCAGAAGCCATGATCGACCGGCCCAAGCACCGGCACCTCCTTGGACCGCAAGCGTTTCTGCATACGGAACAATTCGTCCATATCGGCGACTTTGAGGGCGATGTGCTGTGTGGTCCCAGCTGCGCTCGGCGCTGTCGGGTTGCCCGCATGCGTTTCGCCAAGCTTCGGGGCGACCTTTCCAACCAGCGGGCTCTGCACAAACGCAACCGAGCTTTCGTCATTCATCCTGAGAAAGCCGTGCCAAGTCTCCTTGGCGCCGTGCATCCAGTAAAGGGCAACCAGCTCCATGCCGAGCTTGTCGGTGAAGAAGTCGATCTGTGCCTTTATGTCCGCTGTACTGATCGCGAGATGATGCAGTCCCTGCACTTTGTTATCCATGATCAACTCCTTTCAATTTGTGTCTGATTCCCGCTCTGAGGCTCAGCGTCCCCGATAGTCGGGCTTGCGTTTTTCCAAGAAAGCCTTTGGCCCTTCGATGGCGTCCTCGGTGGCATGAACGCGCGCCGAATACTCGGACTCGATTGCGAGAGCCTGCTGTTCGGGAACACCCGTACAATCGCGAAACGAACTGCGGATGGCCTGAACCGCCAGCGGCGCATTCGCCGCGATCTTCTCAGCGATCTTCATCGCTTCTTCCATCAGGCTGTCGGCAGAAACGATGGCGTTCACCATTCCATATCTGAGAGCATCCTCCGCCGAAAATGAGTCGCCGGTCAAAAGGGCGTGCATCGCGTGCGCAAACGGGATCTGATCGCGTAGCCGGACTGTCGATCCGCCGCCCGGAAACAGGCCGACCTTTACTTCTGGAATCCCAAATGTGGCGTGCGGTGCACAAATCCGAATATCGGTGTTGAGAACCAGCTCCATGCCGCCTGCAACAGCATGCCCGTTGACCGCCGCGATGACCGGCTTGCCGACGTCAGTTTTGAACGGACCGCCGGACTTGCGGATTTCGAGCCACCGCCGTTCACACTCTGTTTCTGGCGGCCGGGCGCCAGTCATCAGGGGAATGACGGCTCCAAGGTCGCCGCCCGCACTGAAGGCCTTTGTGCCGGCCCCCGTAAGGATGGCGACGCGAATGTCCTCCGACTGACGGACCTGTTCGAAGATATCGATCAGTCCAACCGCCATTTCGGCATCCATCGCGTTCAGCTGCTCTGGACGGTTCATGGTGATCAGCGCGATCGACCCGCGAACTTCGAGATCGACTACCGCCATCTCACAACCTCCCGGAGCGAAGCCAGCCGCATTTCCTGGACGATCATACCAGGATCCCCGGAATTTCCTCGCCCAGCATCGCTGCTCCATGAAGTTCGAGGCGCGCATCAAGGTCGAACACGATGTGTGCGCCCACCGTGTTGATATCCCGGGCGGCCCGGCCAAGCGGGCTCGACTGGAAATGACCAGAGGCGCCAGCGGCCTCGCACACATAAGCAATTACGCTCTTGCACTGATCAACAGCGAAGGCGAGCTGGGTGGCCCAGCGTGTCCGGTCCAGCCGGGTCGCATTCTCGCGCAGCTCCATGACATCCTCGACGAGATTTCGAAGCAGAAGATAAATCTGATCGACCCGCACTTCGGCATGGGCGAGGCGCATCTTGCTAGCGGTGCCAACCCGCCGCGTTCCGTGAATTTCCATCCGGTCGTGCAGGCGTTCCTGGAACATCCGCACGCAGGCCCGCGCCTGTCCGAGGGCTGGCATGGCTGCGGCCAAGCCAAGCGTCGGAAGCATCGGGGTCTTGTACACTGGGCTCGGGTGTACCTTGGCTCCGGGCGCTTCGCCCTCGATCATCGCCTTGAAGGACAGCATTCTGTGCTCTGGAATGAATTTATCCTTGATCAGAACATCGTTGCTTCCAGTGCCCTGCATGCCGTCTACGAACCAGACGTCTTCAACCTCGACCTCTGATCGCGGCAGCGCGAAGAAGACAGGCGCCCGCTTACCATCTTCACCGGTCACGATAGCGGCTGGCAGCACCCAGTCGGCATGCATGATCCCGGTGCTCCAGGACCAGCGACCGTTGAGCCTGAAACCGCCCTCTTCGTTGGTCACCTGTCCGGTCGGCGACAACATGGCTGGCGCCAGAGCGTAACTATTGTCTGCGAACAATTCGTCCTGAAACTGTTCTGGAAACAGGCAAAAAATCCACACATGCTCGATATAGAAATTAGCAACCCAGGCCATTGAGGCATCGCCCTCACTGAGAGCAAGCCCAACCTCGAAAAACGTGTCCAGATCCATCTCGAAGCCACCATATTTTTTTGGTGCCATCAGCTTGAAAATCTCTGCGTCCTTCAATGCCTGAATAACCTCATCTGTCGGCCGGCGAAGCTTTTCAGCTTCGCCCGCCTGTGCAGCGAGGAGCTTGGACAGATCACGCGCCCTTTCGATCATTTCAGCACTGGTGGGCAAACTTTTGCTATCGATCCCCTTTTGAAGCACTGCTGCTTTTGCTGTCATGAGTATTCTCCTTTTAGATTTGATGGCGACGCTATGCGCATGGCTATTGGAACCGGTACTTGACTTGAAATGCCAATGTTCGCGGTGGATCGACGTATTGCTGGTAGTTGTTGCCCAGCAGGTTCGACAACGGAATGTCGTCGCCAAAATGAGCTGTTGTTTCGTCAGTCAGATTCTTTCCAACGAGAGCCAGCGTCCATGTGTCGTTGGGCGACGTAAATGTCAGAGACGCGTCGACTTTTGAGAACGCGTCCTGGGCGACAGCCGGATCGAGGTCGCCAGCGGTCGAAAACTCAGTCGTATGGAAGACCTTGCCCTGAAGCTCATAACCCCAGCCGGAAGAGAGTGTATCTGCCCAGCTCGCGTTAAATGCTCCAGAGAATTCCGGCGCATATGGCAGCGTTTTACCTGACAGGTCACAAACAGTTCCCTGACCGAAAGAGCACGGACCTGCCTCATACGAGTCGTATTCGGAGTTCAGAAACGTGCTGGAAACGCCCAGAGTGAGCTGATCAGTGGCCGCAAACTGGCTCTGAAACTCCAGTCCCGAAGATGTTGCCGAAGCCGCATTGCCCACCAGGAGCGCAGCGACGCCATCGAAGATACTGACCTGCAGATCGTCGTATTCGGAATAGAACGCAGCGGCTTCAAAGCGAAGCCTGCGATTCAAAGTTTCGCCTTTCAGGCCAATCTCGTAGCTGTCAGCGGTTTCATCGTCGAAGATGATCCGATCGAGAATCCCGCTGGAGTCGCCCTCGTCAAACCCGCCAGCCTTGAAGCCTTGCGTATAGGACGCATAGTACATCAGGTCGCCCGGTTGATAGCGAACCGTGAAAGCAAGCGAATCGTTGCTGGTTGTGCGCTCCAGGTCTCGAATAATATATGGCGAACCGAGACCGGCCGCAGTGAAAGGCGGCAGATCGGGATTGGGCACTGTCGACCCGAGGGCCGCAAAGTACATATCCCGATCCAAAGTCTTCTTATCGTCGGT
Source organism: Henriciella sp. AS95 (assembly GCF_038900055.1). Lineage (NCBI taxonomy): Bacteria > Pseudomonadati > Pseudomonadota > Alphaproteobacteria > Hyphomonadales > Hyphomonadaceae > Henriciella > Henriciella sp. AS95. The sequence continues at coordinate 1,168,591 of NZ_JBBMQM010000001.1, read as the reverse complement.
GTATCGATATCCGAAAATGAATGAGAGCTCGTCTGTGGCGTTCCAGGTGCCTTCCGCAAACGCCGACCAGTTGTCCGTTTGCTGATGAAAGTCACGAACCCTGCTTCCGTCGCCAAGCGGAATTCCCACCGCGCCAAAGTCCAGCGATTCGACCTTGAAGCTCTCGAGCTCTTCGCTGGCAAGATAGACACCAGCTTGATATTCAAACGTCTGGCTCGCCGTTGACGCTATCCGCAACTCCTGCGACCAGGAGTGCCAGCGCTGATCCCACCCCTGCTGAATGAAATCGAGCGGCGTGAAATCACTGTCGAATGAATAATCGACATCATAACCAACATAGCTTGAAACACTCGTCAGATCATGAGCCCCCAGATCCCATACTGCGGTCAACGTCCCGTTATAGGTCGTATTGTCCTCGAATTCCCGATTGAACGGCGGATTTGTTCCGGGTCCGGATTTTACGTGATCCAGATTGAACTCGGCGTTTGGAGCGATCGGTAGAATGCGCTGGATCAGGGACGGCACAGCCTTTGTGATCTGTGATCGCCCGCCCTCCATTTCGGCCTCGCCATACTCCGCTTTGAGAGTTGCCTCGAATGTATCGGAAGGCTCCCAGACAAGGATCCCTCTGGCGACCCAATCGTCTCTTGATGGTGCGTCGGTTCCGAGGAAGTTGTTTTCAACAAATCCATCGGTCGTGTAGTGACGCGCGACGAGCCGACCGCGCAAAGTTTCAGAAATGGGGCCTGAAACGACAGCGGTGGTTCTGAACGTCCCAAATTCGGGTTCGACATACTCATCGAGCGAAAATTCGAACGCGTCGGTGGGTTTGCGCGTCGTGATATTGAGCGCGCCACCGATCGTATTCTTCCCGAAAAGGATTGGCTGGGGGCCTTTCAGCACCTCAATCCGGTCAATGTCGAGAAACGCATGACGCGATGACCGGCCTCGACCGTAATAGACGCCATCAATGAATGTCCCCACTGACATTTCGAAGCCCTGATTTTCACCAGACCCAATGCCACGAATAAACAGCAGGTCTCCAACCGGTGTTGGCGTTACGCTGACCCCCGGTACCGCCTGAAGCGCTTCCCCCAGCTGCTGGACACCCGTTTTCTCAAGGTCGGCTCCAGCAACCACCGAGACGGAGAGCGGAACGGTTAAAAGGTTTTCTTCTTTCTTCCTCGCTGTAACCAGCACGCTATCCAGCGTCCTGGCCGAAGTTTCCTCATCGCCGTCCTGTGCGCTGGCCTCGGTGACACCAGTGATCACCACAATAGCGGATACAGTTGCGTATAAAGCGCGAAGCCGCGCCTTCCTTCCTTCATTTCTAAACATTATATTCCTCCCAAAATAACAGATACGGTCTTCTTCCGGACGCTCTTGTTCCGTTATTTATCCGCGGCTCTTTGCTTTCTCGGCTTGTTGGACTTGTTCATTGGAGGAACCGAGCGCCCCCAATAATTCCTCATTGTCCTGACCAACCGACGGCGCAGGATGTCTGATGCTCGTTGGTGTTCTGGAAAACTTCACGGATGGCCCTGTCAGGGGCGCTTCAACGCCATCTACCAGCCGCACCGTCTGCAACATGTCGCGCGAAGCGGTGTGCTCTTCCGACGCAACATCCGTATACGTATTAACGCGTGTCGCTGCGAGCCCCTTCGCGGCGAAGGCATCGACAACCTCTTCGACCGGACGCGCACGGCACCAGTCCGCCAGAAGCGCGTTGAGTTCTTCCCGCCGCTCCAGCCGCTCAGGTAGTCGCAAGCCGGTCAAATCCGCCCGGCCCATAAGCTTGGCCATCGCATCCCAGTGGGAATCCAGCAGCGTGGCAATATAGGCAGACCCGTCACTGCACGAAAATACATTCGCCGGCATGGCTTTTGGAAACTGGTTACCGGTTTTTGGAATATCGATACCAAAAGCGCCTGCCGTGAGATGGCCATTACTTGCATAAAGCAGACTGTCGATCAGGGCGACATCGACGTGCTGCCCCTCGCCGGTGCGATCACGATGTCGCAGCGCAGCTAGCGCTCCGAGAGCGCCATGCATTCCCGCAAGGTCGTCACCCAGGAACGTCGGGGCCTTCATTGGCGGTTGGTCTGGGTCGCCGGCGATTGATGTCCAGCCACAATAGTTCTGAGCAACCGGGTCATAGCAAGCGCGGTCGGATAACGTCCCGAACTGGCCAAATCCGCTGATCGAAACGTACACGATGTCGGGCTTCACAGCCGCAACGTCGTCATAACCGATGCCCCACGAAGCCAGCGTACCCGGTCGGAAGTTTTCAATCACAACATCGGCGCGCTCACAGAGTTTCAGAAAACTGGCCCGCCCGTCAGGATCGCGCAAATCCATCGATACATTCCGCTTATTTCGATTGACCGTTTCGTGCATGATCATCAGCTGCGAATCCGGAATGCCGAGCGGCTGACGGCGCATGACTTCGCCGGCCGGGTGCTCGACCTTGATCACCTCCGCACCGAAATCAGCCAGAAGACACCCCGCCATTGGGCCCGCCCAGGATGTCGTGATTTCGATAACCACCAGTCCCTGACAGGGCCCCGTGCAATCGGTGCGTGCGTTCCTGTAGAAGTCTGCCTTTTCCATCCTGTTCCTCCGAATCTGCTCTCTTGCGGAGCTGTTGCGTTACAAGTTGAATGAGAATCCGCCATTCACCGGGTAGGTCTGTCCTGTGATCCAGCTCGCCGCGTCCGACGCCAGAAACAACGCCATATTGGCAACGTCTTCTGGCTCTCCGAATCGACGGATCGTGTACTGGCTCAACATTCGTTTAGCGCGTTCCGCATCTTCCGTTACGTCAGCAACGCCGGGCGTCCTCGTGGTGGCTATCGCAACGCTGTTTGCGGTGATGCCGTGGCGCCCCATTGACCGCGCCACGCCTCGCATGAAGCCTGCCGCGCCAGCTTTCGCCGCCGAGTAGATCTCAAGGCCGGACTCACCGACGCGCCCGGCATCCGACACGATCGTGACCAGTCGCCCCGATTTGTCCTCGATCATTCCGGGAATGACCGCGCTTGTGCAGTTCAATACACCGTACAGGTTCACCGCCAGAAACGCGTCCCAGGTGTCTGTCGACGCCGTCCAGAAGGGCGCCATTTCCACTTCATCGGGCTTGGCCCCCATATTGCCGGCATTGTTGACGAGAACGCCGATCGTGCCGAGCTCCCTGCTGGCCTTGCTGACCATCTCGTTAACCGAAGCGCGGTCAGTGACGTCTGCTGAGATCGCCATCGCTTGGCCGCCCATCGCCTTGATTTCTTCAGCGACATCGTCCGCGCGGTCCTGATGAAAATCATTCACGACGACCGCATCGGCACCGCTGCTGGCAAAGTGTAGCGCGACCTGTCGGCCGATGCCCTGCCCCGCCCCGGTCACGAGGCACACACGCCCCTTCAAGCTAAGTATCTGCTTTTCCACGGTTCTCTCTTTCAATTTGACTTGGCTTTTGTTGCCGAAAAAATTCCCGCGTAAACTGAGCTCTTCGCTGCCGATCGCGCCCGGAATTCTTCCCGCTCCTCATCCGACGCCATATCCCTTATGACCCTGCGCTCCAGCGTCAGGCCTTCATCTAAAGGAATACTCAGCGCTTCATTCATGAGGCGTTTGCCGGCGGCCAAAGCAAATGGCGCCTTATCAGCAAGCTTTGATGCGAGATCCCGAGCCGCCTCCAGCAGCTTTTCGCGAGGCACAATGGCCGTCACAAGTCCGGCGCTCAGAGCCTCATCTGCGGATAGGGGATTCCCGAGCAGGATCATTTCCTTGGCCTTGGCCAAACCCACGATACGCGGTAGCCGCTGGGTGCCCCCCGCCCCCGGCAGAGCTCCAAAGCGGATCTCTGGCAGCCCAATCTTCGCGTCCTCGGACATTATTCGAAAATCGCAGGCTAGCGCGATCTCGCACCCCCCGCCCATAGCCGCACCATTGATGACGCAGATCACTGGCTTCGACACTTCTTCTATATGTCGAATGAAGTCGCGCCGCGGATCACCTGTGACGCCCTCTTCGGTCATCATATTCTCGATCTCGCGAAGATCCGCACCGCCGCAAAAGTGCTTTTCGCCAGCGCCCATAATTAGAATGCAAGCAATATTCGGGTCGCGCTCAAGCTCGTCAAGCGCATCGTTGAAGTCGATTGTGAGCTGCAGTGTGATCGTGTTTGCCCGGTCTGGCCGGTCCAACAAAATGGTCGCCACCTCGCCCTCATATCGGACCTGAATTGGTTTGGTGTCTTTCACCTTATCCGTCCCTTTAATTCCTTGACTGGATAATTTAAGGACATCATATTATGCACGTCAACACATATTTCAAATTTGAGGGGAGAAGCGTGTGCACAAGCTTTATGATGATGAGGAGATGCCGCCGCGCCTGAAGGGGCAGCGCTGCGGCAGCTGCGACAGGGTCGCGTTTCCGCCCAACCCTTATGGATGTGAAACTTGTGGTGCCTTCGGTGCGCAAGTTGAAGAACAGCTGCTGGCAGGAAAGGGGCGACTGCTTGCATTCGTGACGACGCATCACGCCAATCAGCGCGATATTTCTGTGCCTTATACGATCGCTTCAATTGCGCTCGAAGATGGACCGGTCGTGCGAGCCCTTATGAATACGCCGACGGACTCCGCGTTGAAGGTGAACGATGCTGTCGAATCCGTTCTCGTCGGTCGACAGGCTCCGACAGGCGACGCCGTCGACGAACTTAGATTTCGAGTTTCGGGGGCAGACTGATGCGCAAGCCGCTTAATGAATTTCGGCCGGTCTATGTTATCGGAATCGGGCTCCATCGATATCAGTCCATCAGCGAAAAGACCTATGTCGAACTCGGCCTCACCGCTATACGTGAAGCGCTCGCTGATGCCGACATCGCGTTTTCGGAAGTAGAATCCGTCTATACAGGAACGACCTTTCTTGGGATGGCGCCAAGCCGGGCGATGTTGCGCCATCTCGGAGCATCCGGCCTGCCTATTGCACAGGTCGAGAATGCGTCAGCGTCCGGATCGACCGCAGTTCGGCAGTCTGTCATGGAAGTCGCAACCGGCGCTTGCGACGTCTCGCTGGCCATCGGTTTGGACAAGCCTGGTCGTGTGAGGCTGGCCCATGAGCAGGCTGGCGTACCGGACCTCGTCAATGAGTACGTTTCTCCATTCACACACTTTTCGCTGCTCGCGCATGAGTACATGACGACCTACGGAACGACCGCCGAACAGGTCGCAGCCGTCGCCGTCAAAAATTACAAGAACGCATCAAAAAATCCCTACGCGCATCGTCAGCAGGGGTTCACAATTGAAGACGTGATGGCGGGCCCGCCGATCTCAGGCACGCTGACCAAGCTGCAATGCTGTCCCATCGGCGAAGGCGCCGCGGCCGTCATTGTTGCTTCAGAACAAGCTATCAAGCGGCTTGGTGTCGATCCGGCGCGCTGTATCCAGGTTCTATCGTCCACCTCACGCTCTGAAAAAGTTTACGGCCCCGGCGCCGACCCGGATACCGAACTTACCCGCGAAACCCTCGCCATGAGCTGCGAGGAAGCGGGCATTGCCCCGGACGATCTCGACATTGTCGAATTCCATGACGGCTTTTCGATCGAGGAACTTCTTTATGTCGAAGCGCTTGGCATCTGCCCGCCGGGGAAGGCAGCCGAACAGCTGGAGCGCGGCGACTTCGACATCGGCGGCCGTGTCGCCGTCAATCCCTCGGGCGGGCTCTTGGCAATGGGGCACCCCATCGGCCCGACCGGCGTCGGACAGGTCTGCGAAATCACCCGCCAGCTGCGCGGCGAAGCCGGTGAACGTCAGCACCCGGACGCGCGGCTCGGTCTCGCCCATATGGTGGGGATCGGATCGGTCTGCCTCGTTCACATCCTGAGCAAGTCGGGTCCAGCCTGAAGCGGCCCCATGCCTCTCAACAGAAAATCGGAAACAGTCATGAGAATAGGTCAAATCGTACCGAGCTCGAACACTACGATGGAAACGGAAATTCCGGCCATCCTGCGCGGGCGCGAACGCACCCTGCCGGGCGAGCAATTCACATTCCATTCAAGCCGTATGCGGATGAAAAAAGTCACAAAAGAAGAACTGGCTGCGATGGACCGTGACAGCCTTCGCTGCGCTGCTGAACTGGCGGATGCCGAAGTGGACGTCGTCGGCTATGCCTGCCTCGTTGCCATCATGAGCATGGGGCTCGGATATCACCGCACCAGCCAGGGTGCTCTTCACGCCCGAATGAAAGAAGAAGGACATGCCGCCCCGGTCGTCACGTCCGCCGGCGCGCTCGTCGACGAACTGAAGCTCGCCGGCATCCGCTCGATTTCCATCGTGACACCCTACATGCCCGCGCTCACGGATCTGGTTGTCGACTATATCAAGGATCAGGGCATCGACGTCATCGATTCCATCGCGCTGGCGATTCCGGACAATCTCGAAGTGGGCCGGCGCGATCCGATGGCCCTGGTCAACGATGTCGACCGTCTGAACACCAGAGGCGCAGACCTCGTCGTCGTGTCGGCTTGCGTGCAAATGCCGTCGCGCGAAGCCATCCCGGTCGTCGAAGACAAGCTCGGACTGCCCGTCACCTCCGCCGCTGCGTGCACGACGCGGTCGATGCTACGCGCGCTCGGCCTCGACCCTGTTGCACCTGATGCAGGCTTCATCTTGAGCGAAGCCGCGAAAGCTGCGGCTGCCGCTTCCAGCGAAGACATTCAAGGCTAGTAAAAGGACAAGAACACCATGGCCAAGGAAGCCCCACGATTTACCACCTCGCCCGTCCTCATCGCGTTTACCGAAGAGAGCCAGTCCCGCGACACCTATGGCGGCGGCGTCTCCAACGTCATCCTTCAGGGCATGCACATGCGCCGCCCCGACGCGACAAAGGACACCGTGCTCGTCTTCATGCATCCAACGGCGACGCTCGACACGCTGCCTTTGCCGCGTGATCTGGCCCGCCTCGGCGTGCCGGTTCTGACCTGTGGCAGCCGCTACCCACACAATGACAGCGCGCTCATCATGGAAAAGGTGCTGGTCGACCTTGGCCAGTACATCAAATATGCGCGTGAAAGGCTTGGCTACAAACGGGTTGTCCTCGCCGGGTGGAGCGGCGGCGCGTCACTGTCGGTCTTCTATCAGTCGCAGGCCGAAGCGCCCAATATTACGCAAACGCCGTCCGGTGAGCCGGTGGACCTTTCGAGCTTGCCACCCGCAGATGCGATCATGCAGATGGCCGCCCATTCTGCGCGGGCGCGGATCATGACCGAATCGATGGACGCCTCGATCCTGAACGAACTCAACCCCGGTGAACGAAACCCGGAGCTTGATCTCTACGACGACAAGAACGGCCCAAAACCTCCGTACTCCGATGACTTTGTCGCCGCTTACCGGGCCGCTCAGATCGCACGCAACCGGCAGATCACCGCCTGGGTGAAAGACACGCTCGACCAGCTTCAGCGCAAGGGCGGCGACGACCAGGAGAGATGTTTTGTCACCCATGGCACCATGGCCGATCCACGATGGCTCGATCCGCGCATTGATGCGAATGACCGGGTTCCGGGCAAATGTTATCTCGGTGATCCTGCCGTCGTGAATAACGGCCCGATCGGGCTCGGCCGGTTCGCCACGTTGCGCAGCTGGCTGTCACAGTGGAGCATCGACGAGTCCCGCGCGATGACTGAGCGACAAGGCCCTGGCGTGAAAGTCCCGGCAATCGTGATTGCCAACTCGGCTGATGATTGCTGCCCACCCTCCCATACAGAGACGATCTATCAGAGCCTTGGAGGCCCCAAGGAGCTGCACACCATCCAGGGCGCCAATCACTACTACATCGGCCAGCGCGAACAGCTGAAGACCGCTTTGGATCTTTCCACCTCCTGGCTGCTCAAGACGGGCATGCTCGATGGCCTGCCTGACTGATGATCGACCAAAGGGCGTTTTTCCTCGCGCCATGCCTGCGCCGCAGTCCTTCGGGTCTGCGGCGCTTTTTTTGGGGCGCGTTAATGGCGGCGCTCTCTGCCCCGGGCCACTCTAGCCTGGGTCGACTGCGCGTTTTCACGGCTCATTCGCGCAAGGGGCGCCGACTACTTGTTCAAAACTGTAAATGCTACAGTGCCTCTGTATCACGCAGTGTAGAATTATAAGGGCTTAATTTACCTTGATCTCTTCATTATGTTGAATTGTTGGTGATTAGTCGGCACCAGGATCGGCAGCTGCCAGGCGCTACAGGCTCATCCGTGATAGCTGAACGAGCCTTGTCGCGTGAGGAAATTAGCCTCCAGCGTTTGGCAAACAGGCAGCGCCAGGAAATCTGAGGGACGAGAAAGACATGACCCTGAAATCGAAACCGGACGATGCTGCAGGCAAGGCTTCAACCTCGACGGGCGAAAAGAAGCGCCCCAAACGGCGCAAGAGACGAGAACAGCAGCGGGCGATCGATACAAAGCAGGCGATATTGACGTCGGCGTTGCGAGAGTTTGCGGACAAGGGCTTTGAAGGGGCGAGTACGCGCGAAATCGCAGAGCGCGCTGACGTAAACCACCGGCTCATCGGCCATCATTTTGGCAGCAAGGAACTACTCTGGAAGGCAACCGCCAAGGAGGTCTTCGGAACCTATGTGATCAAGCAGCGCGAACGCTATCAGGGACTGGACGGCGTCGACCAACCGATCCTTCTGAGGCTGATGCTGAGGGAATTCATCCTGTTCAGCGCAAGAGTGCCCCAACTGCACCGCTTCATGGTTCAGGCAAATGAAAGCGCAAATGAGCGCTTGTCCTGGTTGATTGAGAACCACCTCGCACCAGGCATTTCTCTGGATCTTCTATTGCTCAAGAAGGCGCAGGAAGCCGGCATGTTGCGCGACGGAGACGTGATGCATCTGCGCTATTTGTTTATTGGAGCCTCTACTTCGGTATTCACTCTCGCTGAAGAATATAAATTCATGTCAAAACAAGATCCTTTCGACAACAAATTTGTCGAGCAGCATATTGATATGGTGCTTTCCCTTTTTCTCACAGAGGCCGACTAATACCTCACGTTGCCAATTACCGTCGACGATACCGCCCAGCAGGGCATCGTCAGAAGAACTTGGCTTGAGAGCGGATAGCTAACCGCCCTACTGTGCTTGGCATGGCCAAGTTCCCCTTTCGCTATTTCATGACTTCGCCCGAGATCATTCGGCTCGCTGTGATGATGCATGTCCGCTTCCCGCTCTCGCTTAGAAACGTAGAAGACCTGTTGCACGAGCGCGGAATCGAAGTCAGCCACGAGACAGTCCGGTACTGGTGGAACCGATTTGGGCCACTCTTCGCAGGCGAGATCCGGAAGCGCCGTTCCCAGCAGCTTCGTCAGGTCACTCAATGGCGCTGGCACCTCGACGAAGTCTACGTGAAGATCAATGGCGTGACCCATTATCTTTGGCGTGCCGTCGATCATGAAGGCGAGGTGCTCGAAAGCTATGTCACGAAAACACGAGATAAATCAGCGGCCTTGAGATTTTTAAAAAAAGCAATGAAGCGCTACGGCGCACCGCGGACAGTCGTAACCGATCGGCTAAGATCGTACGGCGCAGCGATGAAGGAGGTCGGAAATATCGATCGCCAGGAGGTCGGTCGACATCTCAACAATCGGGCTGAGAATAGTCACCAGCCCTTCCGACGACGGGAGCGAGCAATGTCCCGATTTCAAAGGATGGGCAATCTACAAAAGTTCGCTTCGACTCACGCCTCGTTTCACAACCACTTCAACCTTGATCGGCACCTCAATTCAAGAATTCGCTTCAAGCTGAACCGAGACACCGCCCTCCTCGAATGACGCCATCTTCTGGCCGCCTAAACGCACTCAACTCCGGTCTAGCAGAGACGAGTTTGCATTAGTCTGACAACACCGCCACCCAGTCCCTGATTTGAAGACCAGATCTGGGACTTCCCCAAATCGCCCGCCACTGGCGGGCTTTTTCTTGGGCTGCAGTCTGTGCAGCCCACTTTTCAATGCATTTCCCGCAATATTCGGCGGAAGTCTCTGAGCGCCATCTTAGTCAGATCTCCTAGGATCTGAATTCATAATGCGGTGTATGCGAAAGAGATTGGCAGCTTCGAATTCTGCCCTCACCTGCAGTGATGATGTAGGTCCGTTTCCCGTGGTCACTGCGAAGTGTCGAAGACCTGCTCGCCCGCGAAAAACGAAGACGGGTTCGAATTCGTTCTGACCGTTCCGCCAGCCAGACCTCATAACAGAGAAAACCACACCCACCTGCGAATTCGGTCTGTAAATCAGCCCATCAAACTTGCATCTTGAAGCTGTGTCAGCAGTCTCATGCAATCCGGACCTGGTTATTTCGGATCAGCTGCAAGGGAGTGGGGGAAGCTCAGGTGAGTTCATATTCGTATTATAGCGTCATGCCGCACCGTTTGGCTGTCACGTGCCCCGAATGTGGAGGTGAAGCTGCTTTCGAGTATGCGGAACGCGTCAGGATAAAGACGAACGATGATCTTCGTTGGTTTGAAAAATCGACATACTTCGATTGCCTGAAGCAGGCAGGTTTGGATGGGCAGTATTATCGTACAGCGATCTACTACCATCAGCTTATGGGAAATACCCTCCCGATGATAAGCGATCTTCCGCGCGGCTATAAAATCGAGGATTGGGCACATTCCGAACATAAGTTCCGTCCCTTGAGTGATTGGCGGGGGACACTTGTCTGCGGCTCCTGTGGCAAACGTAGCAAGCATATTCTGGACTGGCCAAGGGAAGCCTATTTTCAAATTGAGTATCGGAATCAGAATTTGTGGGCATTTGATCGCGCAAGCACCGCAGAGTTGATAGACTATATCTGCGCGTCGCACCGAAGGCAGGATGATTTTGTCTATTGGCCGTTCCTGATGAGAATTCCTCACGTCTTCCTGACAAGGCAGGCGCGAGAGACCGTCGTGAAGCGTTTGAGAAAGAGACTAGCGTGAAATGGACACCGCAGCGAAACTCGAGGAAGGCAACGAGATCCGTCTGATCTGCTGGCGGGATTGGTATGACGGGCCGGTGTCCGGGCTCGTGCTATGGGAAGGCAAAGAGGTCTGGTTCCACCTCAGCAGCGATGCTGGGGAAGAGATCCGCACGTATGAGATTTTTGCACTTACGCCGGAACAGGTCGCGGAATGTCTGGCCTGGTTTGAAGAAAAGCGCGAATGGTTCGAAACCCGAGCGCCGCAAGTCCGGAAGATAAGACGCGACATTGCCGACACAGCCGAACAGGAACGCCTGATCGCAGTGCAAGGGTTGGCTTTACGGGAGTGGAATGGCCCTGAGATAGGCTCGCCTGCCATTGCGCAGTTTACCGATGATGATGCGGGGGCTGGGTGGTTCGATGCCGAGCGGTGGTGCCCGCTGCAAGACGAACCAAACCCGACCTAGGAAAAGCCATTGTTTTACGTCTTGATAAGCTGGATCGAGCTTATCGAACGTTTTATCAGGGGGACTATATTCATGAGACTTATATTTGTTGCGGCATTGTCCATGCTCGCGCTGAGCAGTCAGGCGGAACCTGCTTGCGACTTTCAGGAAGACATGTGCTTGGCGCAAGAAGCGTTTGAAGCGGCCGACGCGCAAATGGAACAAACGCTTGCAGCTATCGAGACCAAAATCGAGAACAACGGGTTCGAGGATTACTTTGTCGAGCCTGATGACATCCGCGACAGTCTGGAGCTGGGGCAGACATCCTGGTCGAGTTATCGAGATGCGCATTGCGCCGCCGTCTTTCGCCTGATGAGCGGCGGCACCACCCGCCATGAGGATGAGCTGGTCTGCCTTGCAGAGCTGACCGAGGCGCGGACTACGCAATTGCAGTCGCTTTATGAAGTGACGACGGACGCTATTACGGATGACGATCTCAGCTGGCTGAATGGCGTATGGTTTGAGAGCTGCGGCTCCAAACAGGCTTCATTCCGGTTCTATGTGGACAGCGACGGAGTTTTTGCCGAAGTGGCTCCAGATGCGGACATGCCTTTTGATCAAGTCCAGTTGACGAAAGTGGACATTCTTCTTGCCCGCAACGGTTTTATAGAAGTGACGCCGTATGGCTGGGACAATCTGTTCTTGCGGGTCAAATCAGCTGGTGAAGATCACATCATCGGAGACCTGGTCGAAATTTTTCCCAATAGCGTCGCTCCGATTGAAGCGATTGATCTTGTTCGATGCTCGGCCGCGCCGGACTCAGATGAATGAGCGTATCGGAAGATGATGTTTTAGGTGTTCTGAAAAAGATCGAGACGGGTGGTGTAACGCTCGTGCCTGATCACGATCCACAGGAGCGCATCAAGGGCGACATTTTATATCGCGCCAGCAATGGCTGGACGATCGAAGTATCCAATTGGAACGGTGAGTTCGCCGGGATCGTGGAGATTGGCCTTCCGGATGGCAGCGTTCTGGATATCGACCACCTTGATCGGCAAATGCCAGGTGTCGCCGAGTATTTTCCCGACAAAGACGTCGCCTGGCGGGCCTATCGCATGAAAGCGCTTGAGACAGGTTTCATCTATCTTTCCGATGACAAGCTTGGCCGGTTTGCGGATGCCAAGGAGGGGGCTGTGGTGTCCAACTCATCTCGCGAACCGCCATGGATCATTGTGGATCACAGCTTACGGGATGCGACGGTCGCTCGCTGGCCAGGCCGGCTTTGGCTGGCGCAGGTTCTGGACAGGCTGGAGCCGCAGGATCATCGTGGAAACTATACGCGATGCGTTTCCGTGAAGATCGTCCGGGAGATGCCTACGCATAATCTGTTTGGTCCGCATGGAGAGCAGGTGGAGAAAGTCCTGCGTTTTGCAGCCGGCCTTGATCGCGGAGGTGCTGATAGGTTCGCGGGCCATCGTCACCCGGACGCAGCCGACCTCACCTCTCAAGGCTGGCATCGCTGGCAAGCATTGGTGACGGGAAAAGACAATAGGCGGGACCGGGACATGCGCGGGGTCGTGACAGCGGCGAATAATCTGAAGTCACCTGTCGGCCACGGACTGTCGCTTGCTCATCGTGCTGTCTGGGATGCGGCCGAGCGAATTGACGGTGATGCGGCGTTTGAGGAAGATGAGGACGAACGCTGGCTGATCGGGCCGTGGGCAGCGGCCGGAAGCGCCATGCTGGAAACGGTCTGGGCGCTCGGCGCGCCGGAACTGTTTGACGTGCCTGAGCGGGAAAAACTTCTGCGGGCATGGCAGAACAGGCCGGGGCATGACGAAGTGAAATGTTGACCTCGAAGTACTTTATCGACGGCTCCATTCTTCCCAGTACGACTTGCAAAGATTGTCCAAAAATTCAATCGAATAGCAGGTGTGGTTTGCGTCCCAAACGTTTGCGCTTTGTGTCCGGAGAATGAGGTCGCCCCCGATAAAGTCTGACGGAAAGGCATGTTGAGCACATGTGACTTTCACAGTGCCATCATCTTCTTTTGCTTCGAGGATTTGCAGATCAGTGGACATAATAAATTCCAGATCCGTCAGCGTGCTCGACTTTTTTGTCTCATGGTCTGGCCAGGTCACGAATTTGATCGGGCCGGAAATTTCGAGTTCGACATGAAATCCCTTTAGTTCCGGAGAAATCCTTTGAGCCAGATACAGGATGCCAACTTCAAGAATGAGCTTGTCCTGCCTTAGTTCGTGTTGCTTAATTTCGCCGTCGTGAAAAAGTGAGAAAAGACGCGCTATGTCGCTGCTACCTGTTATCATTTGAGGGTGACCTTTGTTCGGTGAGGCGTCATCATCACGCTCAGAGATGAGAATCGATCCAGATTTCTTGAGAGTGCGAACCGTGAAGACGCGGTAGAAGACGCCTTAAGCGTGACGTTGTTGCCCCAATAATTCTTGAGCGTAGACACCGTAGCTTTCAGCTGCCCACATACCATTTCGGGTCATGACTTTCGGCATAAACGGTCAATGCGCGCTGGTGGATCTTCAGATCTTTGTGCTTTTTCCCATCTGGAAAATGAATGCAGAAACAGCCTTCGCCCACATGATCGATTTTGTACCGAACGTTTTGGTATTCGACATAGCCACCCCGACCTTCATGCACGACTTCTATTTTATCAGACATTGTCCGCCTCGTTATTCCAACACCTGCCACTCGGTGATCGAAGTCGCCGGGCGGACCTCCCAGTTCTCACCGTCGCGGCTGCGGTAAGCCGCATAGGAGGTGCAGCATCCGCCTGCGCCCAGTGCCTGAGTGCCGATTTCGATCTGGATATACTCCCCGTCAAATTCGAGGCGTTCTCTGACGCATTGTTGCGGCAAGGGATAGGGCGCGGGCTCAAACAGGAGCGTCCAGTTTTCCGGTGCGCCACCAGACGACGAAGATTTGTACACCTTGCAGGATTTGATTCCGAAAAGAACGGGCTCGCCAGTTGCTAATGGAAGCGCGACGGTTGGCGTCGTGAACACCGGCTCAGCCGCAGGCAAACTGTCCGGGGCCTGATGTGTCGGAGGTGTCGGTTCAGTGCAGGCAGTCACGGCAACCATAATGCCGATAAGGGTGATGAAAGGGATTGAGGGGCGCCATGACAGTATCTGTTGGCCACCCATCCGCTTATTGCGCTTCATGGCCCTCAACACATCCTTGATGAAGCATTCATGCGTGCAATCACTCTTCATCCTCCCAAATGAAGGCGCAGTCTTCGTCTTCCAGGAAAAGTTTCAGACGTGCTTTGTCGCCCGCAAAGACATAAGTCTTGTCCGGCATGGGGACGGCATCATTCAAGACATCTCCAATAAAGCCTTTGATTGCCGAATTCATGACGGCTTTGGAGCTGTATGGCAGACCGGCTTCCAGATAAGTCGAGCGTTCCACATATTTTTGAAGGCTGGCAATAACGGCATCATCATGTGCGCCTACACGCTTAAAGCTAAAGCTGACATGATCGTTGAGAATAATCCTGAAGATGATCTCCACATGGCCTTGGTAAACATAGATATCTCGCGACATCCCATAATAGGATTTGAGATAGGCACAGTCCTCAAAGTGCGTGATCAGTTTGCTCGATTCTGACATGATCACCCGGCAAACGCACGGCTGAAGGCAGTGATGAGTTTTGTGGTCATCGCTTTCAGGAAGTGTTCGAGCCGCTCAGTCTCCACATCGGCGTCATACTCGTGTTCGAACAATGCGAATGCGTCTTCCGTCTTCATGGTACCTTGAATCGCTTTCCTGACTTCGTTGTAAGGTTAGCCCTGACAAGGTGACGGGATAAAGGCGCAGATCGCCATAATTTGTTACCTTTCAAGCGTGTATGCACGCTCGCAGGAGGGATGCATGTTCAGGCATTTTGATATAAATCCGGAAGCCTCTTGGAGTGACTATGCCCGTAATGGCGTTCTGGCGGACCATATCTACAATCTGGCCCTGTCCAGGGTGAACGAGCAGGATTGGGCCTACATTAATCCGGCGAGCGGGATTGGCATATTTGAAGATGCCGCAGGAAATTACCTGTGCCTTGAGACAGCGGACGAGAGGGCAACGAATGTCATACAGTCCATGCATGGCGGACTGGAAGACGAGGCGCCTTCGGAGATGAAAACATTTATTGATCAGTTCGTGACGGATTTCGATCTGATCGTCGCACTAAAAGAAGACACTTAACGCAACGCCGAATTCGATAGAGCAGCAAGGCGTCAGATCACCGGCTTGGGTGATGGAAGAGGGGGGGATCCATTGAGCTTCAAAGCACTTGTCACAGCCACATTACTTTTCTTGGTGACCGAGCGTGAAAGATAATATGGACAACGCGTCGCTCGAGCACGCTGTCGCCTATTTAAAGCGATGCGGGGTCGAAGCTGTGCAGACTGACTATGGATTTCGGGTTTTGTATCCGGAGTTCAGTGATCGCATTTTTGCCGATTGCGGTGTGGATAATGATAGCTCCATTTCACTGTCAGTGAATACGGAAGAGTCGCCGCCGGTGATCTGGTTCTTCCGCAAGGATTATCTGGAAATGGCGAACTTCATCGCGCAGGCCTATGAGCATTGCGGCGATGTCGCTCCCACACCAGCCGCAATTGTAAGTGCTATGCGCGCGCTTGAAAAAACTTATGACGACACAGCTCTACGCGAAATGACCGCAGCGTTTCTCGGTGAATTAGAGGACGATCAAGGGTCGGCTTAAAGCCATTGCGCTAACCGACATTTTTGAAGGACGAACGGAATTTGAAGGACTCAAAAACACAACTTCACAGTAGAGCGGTCAATACGACTGACGTACACTTAACGTCATCCTTATTCCGGCGCCTTTGGCCAGCGGCTGTGGCGACGGCCGCCTTCTCTGCACTGGCGCATGCCGCGCTTGTCGCCGTCGCTGCGAGGTCGTTCGGTCTGGAACTCGCCTATATCGCAGTCCTCAGCTTTGTCGTGGCGCTGGTTGTCGCCCTGATTGGCGGGGCAGTTTTGCTCGCAATTGTCGGAGTATTAAGGCTGGGGCTCATCTCGTCCTTGCTGTTGTTTCTGATTGCTATTCAGGCGGTCGCCATCTGGCTGGAGTTCTATTTCTTCGAGTTCCAGAATGGCTGGGCCGATATGTCCTGGCAATATGGACTGATCTCTGTTCCCGCCTCGTTTGTCGCGTGGCACCAGTCAGTGTTTTACAATCATAAGCGTGCTTGAGGAGCGGCCCATGTCGAGATTTTGGATACCTGCAGCGATTGCCACACTTGGTGTTTGCCTCGCTGGCTACGCAAAGGCTGAGCCGCCGGAAGCAATGGACGAAGCGGCGGTGGTGCAAGACAGCGCTGAATCTGATCCGTCCTTCGCAGAACTGTCGCCGGACGATTTTGATGACCCCGGTATGTATGACCGGCTCGTCTTCATCAATACCTTCTCAGAACGCCTGAGAAGCGGTGCTGCGGTGGCGGACATGATGGCGCCAACCTTCTTCTTCGTATACGCGGAACAACATGAATGTGCAGGCTACACGACAGGGTTTGAGCCTGCGATGCCCGCCAGTGATATCGACAGACGTTTCATGTTTCCGGCGACCTTTGCATGGGATGGGGACGACTGCGACGTCCCACCCGATCCCAACATGGTTCTGCCGTTTCATCTCTCCGATACGGTTTCTAGCTGGGACCGGATAGATATTGAGGCCGTGGATGCCAACTACACCGTGTTCAGCCTGATGGACCCAAGCCGCCATGATTATGTGTTGTTGAATTCGGAGCCTTCTGGTGACACCTACGAGATCACCCAGATCGATTATCGGTGGGTATTCAAGTGATGCACAGAACGAGTGACGCATGTTTTGCGCAACAATGCACGCAGTGCGCTGACACGAGACCCAGCGGCTGCTTATCGATCGATAGAGAAGCTCGATGACAGAGTTGGTTGTCACCGTCGATAAACCTCGCCCTGACTTTCGGGTGTTTGTCGACCTTATGTATGGTCCGGACCGCAACGTGGACACTGAAGGTGACGCTATCAACGTGTGGAGCCGGGACTGGCGCGAGCTTTACATTCGCGAGCGCGAGCATGATACGCCTCGCGTGGAAATATACGCCGCACCGGAACAGCCGCTGAAATTTGCCGTTATATCGGATGACGCCGAGCTTGCGGAACTCGTGGCACTCTATCTGTATTTGTCTTGCGGAGCGGTGATTGAGCGAAATGGACACGCTTTTTCGGCGGAAGAAATATTACGCCTGAAAAAGAAGTACACAGATGAGGTTACTCGAGCTGCGAATTCTATCTGGCACCAGTCCGGTATCGACAATCCTTTTCCGAATTTAACGGCATGTCAGTCATGAGCAGGAAACCGCGAGAGCAAGACCGCCGTACAGCACGCAAGATAGCGCAGGCAAAGACTGCTTACATGAGCAACGCCAAGTGGCGGAAGCTCTTTTCTGCCTTGCACAAATTGCCAGGCGGATGCGCTGTGGTGGGGATCAAACTGATCAGTCATCCTACTGTACTCAGCGTGCCTACGCCCGGGCCGGATTTTGAGTTTGAAGATCATTTCGGTGAATGCGGCGGTGTTTCTTGTGTGCCGTTCACGCATATCGATTTTGTGGGCGTTTCTAATTTTCGTGCCACGAATTCGGAGCTGATCCAGCACCTCAATGCGTTTGGGAAATGGCCCGTCACGGAGGCCGACGAAGGCATCCTTATTCAAGGCTATGAATGGAGTTGAATGCAGCGATGGCACTGGATGTTCACGCGTATAGAGGTGGCCGTATGGGACGGCTTTTGTATCAGATCGATGATAAAACCTATGGTGTCCTTCAACCGGCCTTTGACAGGTTCCGGCAACGCACCGGAAGTTTCGTGGATCCGTATGGAGATCTTATCGTGGATTCGCAGCTTTCTGTTCTGATTTCCGAAATTGCCGAACTGAAAGTAAAAACGGATCTGTTGACCGTGCTTGAGGCGCGCAGAGACGAGGGCGGGGCGATTGTCTTCGTTGGGGATTGAGTTCGTCTGGATGGTGGAGGTCGATTGTGACTGACGCTCGCACCTTGCGCTTGTGCGTCCAATTCTATCCTCCGAGCCAGGGCGGCCGGATGGCCCTGCCGGACTCAATACCGCCCGCACCTGGTTTTGGATGACGAAGTGAACCCGGATTACCTGGGCGTGCAGTTTGTCGTGTGCGCCGATCCGGTGGATTTTGGCGTCGATTTGCAGGTGAGCGTCCAGCTGCTTTATGACGGGGTCGACTATTCCGGTCTTGTGCCGGGCAGCGCGTTCGCCATCAGGGAAGGCGCACGAACAGTGGGGGCAGTGCATGTCGTATCTTGCTGAGCAGCTTTCAGACTGGACGGACATCGACGTGGCCGCTTGGCACCTCGCCGTCTCACTGGGCTTGATGCAACCGCCACAGCCGGATGCACCGGCGTTTGCTTTCGGTGGCCGGAAGGATCTTTTCTGGACCAGCAATCCGCTTGGCGATCTGATGTTCCGGCTGCTTGGTGACCTGCAGACTCTGGGCGCTGTTGAGGAACACCCAAAGGACGACCATCTGCTCCGTTGGAATCCCGTTTATCAGAGTCCGGACCGATGATGCGGACATCGGTCGGCAAGACCAGCCACCAAATTTGTACTAGGGTTACCTCAAGGCCAAGGTATTTCGAGACGGCCTTGTCAGCGGAACCGGGGTTTAGGAGGTGAATTCGGAAGCGTAGCTTCGGCAAGTGACGAAATCACCCTTCCGCTACTTCAAGACATCACCCGAGATCCGCAAACGTCGATCTGAAAAAATGAGGCAGTTACCGCAATGGCGGCGGCATCCGGCCGAGGTCTTCGTGAAGATCCGGGGTGAACGGCATTACTTGTGGCGCGCGATCGATCATGAGGGCGATGTCCCGTTTCCGGCGCATGCGAAGTCTGCAAAAGTTCGTTTCAATCCCTGCGCCAGTATACAATCACTTCAACTTTGAAAGGCACATCAACTCCAGAATTCGATTCAGACAGAAACGTGGCGCCGCTCTACTCGAATCGCGGCAATCTCTGTCTTTCTGTGGTCCTTCTGTTCCTGCTACCCTCCCACCTTTGCGAAGAACCGCCAGAGATTGATGAAGACTGAAGACGCATTCGCCCTGATTGACCATGAGTATGAGGCCGATGACGGCCTGCTCATCAAGTTTCGCTTGAGCGACGATGTCGAAACCGAACGACTTGAACGGTTTCATGAGGCCCTTCAAACGCTCGCTGAACATTATGACCAGCAAACGCATATCGAGAGCGACGTGGCGTATAAAATCATGTCCTTGCGGGACACATTGTCAGCGAGTGCCGGCCACTGGAAAGTCTCCCGCCCCGAGGGCCTGACCGTCGAGATGACCACGAAGCTCATAATTGCCCTGAGCGGAGTCTTCGCCGGTGGTGGGACCTCACAGGCGAACCCGAACAAGCTGAACGGCACCATCCAGCAAAAATGGCGCGAAGGCTTTGTGGTCGGCTATGATTGCATTGCCTATGGCGACGGGCACATCGTCTTCGCGAATGCCTACAGCGTCTACGATCCGAATACCCATGAGACGACGCTCTACTGGTCGCCTCTCTGCGATACGACCGTCGCCTCGCTTCTCAAATATAATGACGATATCTGGACCGAGGTCGATATCTTCCGCGATCCCTTTGAGTTTGAAGGCCAGAAGATCGTCTTCGGTGATGGTGGCATGGGTAATGAAGGCTACATCGCCTCCGTGACGCCGGACAATGATCTCAACTGGAGCCTGTTCTTCACCAATTCGAACCCGATCATGCGCGCAGAAATGCGCGGCCGGACGATTGTGGCCTATGGCGAGACGGGCTTTATCGCCCACATCAACATCGACAATCCGGCGGACATCTCCGTCACCCATGAAAACGCGATCAGGGACACGTGAGCGCCCGTGTACCGCTACATCCAGATCGGCAGTGACCCGGCCTACTCCCAAAGCCTTCCGCGGCAGCAGATTGAAAACAGTCTGCGCGCATTGCCGGAGACAGTCGCAGACCGCCTTCCTGCTAACTGAAGAAGACTGGCCAGAGCAGGCT
This sequence comes from Henriciella sp. AS95, assembly GCF_038900055.1. Taxonomy (NCBI): domain Bacteria; kingdom Pseudomonadati; phylum Pseudomonadota; class Alphaproteobacteria; order Hyphomonadales; family Hyphomonadaceae; genus Henriciella; species Henriciella sp. AS95. The sequence goes on along the minus strand of NZ_JBBMQM010000001.1, from coordinate 1,148,099 downwards.
CCCGGCTTGGCAAAGAACCTTCATTCCGTGCTAAGGCAGTCGCTTGAGGCTTGGTGCATTGAGAACAACGCCAAACTGGTTATCGATGAGACCGGCATTGCCTTCTGAACCTGGTCAATTTTGCTAGCGGAGTTTCATCCCATGCCGAGTGGAAAACAGATTCTCCTATCTCAGCTGACCGAATACTCGCAGCGCCAAACCGCTGAGGATGAGATTGAAACCGCCAGTGAACGGATCAGGGCCGGCCTGCTCCTGCACGGGTCTACCTCACACGAGATGTGGAAAACCGTTTCTCATCTCGCATGGGTCCAAAGTCACAATCATACGGAAGGCCGACCGCCCTACCTTGAAAGGCAAGGATTGGGGCTTGGAAAGTCTGGCCTTCTTCTGAGTGATTTATTCGAAGCCCTCACCGATGATCCGGCAATAGCCGAGGCGTTCGCAGCCGATGACCCGAATTTGTCGAAGGACAGCGTACAGGCAGGCTTGCATGTGATCTGGCTGCTCCTCAAGGCACTGGAATGGTCGAAAGCCCATGAGGCGGTCGAGATTGATGGAAGTTTCAGTGAAGATCGCAAGACGCAGCTGATCGGGAGCTATGTCGACAAACTCAATGCGTTCGAAGCAAATCCGGATGATTTTTCATGAGATGGCGCTGATAGGTCTGCAGCACCTCCCTGGCTTCCCTGCATTCATCCATGCGAATTCGGGGCCTTCTCCATAAAGCAATCGGGGGCGGGCTGGTCCGGTTTAACCCGGATCTTCGCTTCGATATTCGAGCCTGTCTATGCGGAGCTCATCTTCTTCACCGGCAAGTTGGACGACCAGATAGTCAGACACGCCGCGTCCTTCGATGGATCCCCGGTACGGATCGTCTTCGTGCTGATACACTTCAAACCTGTCCCAGTCGGCCAGCATTTTCTGGAGGTCAAACGTGATTTCAGATTTCGAAACTGGCTTGCGTTCACATGCCCAACCGTCGCCGTCATTTGTGACTTCCAGGCGGAATGGCCCGTCAACGCGACTGGCGGGGAGCGCATCAAGCACGCCATCCGTATTTCCGTCGCACCGGTTGTCGACGTGGTAGACGAAGGTGAATTCGGGGGCCATGAAGGCTGAGACAGGCTGTCCGTTCTCGAGGCGCTCGGACAGTTCCGTTAGAAAGACGAGCGGTGCGTTTGCCTGCGCAACTGGCTCGGCATTGTCTGTTTGAGATGCCGGCGTGTCGCTTCCGGTTGTGGCTGTGGTCACAGTGTTTGGCGTTTCCGGCTCATGACATGCGGCAAGCGACAGTGCGACCGCCAGGACAAGAGCGCGGGGCGCTTGAGCGAACAACTTGCCGATGGCCTGCGGCGACTTGCGTGTGCTGAAACTTGCTTTGCCCATATCAGATCCGGTTCTTTCCGGAGAATCTGGAATGTTTGTCGCGGGCCGTCCCGTCGGCAAGAATTTCGAAGCTCTCACTATCGGCGTCCTTCAGGACGAAACTCATGAAGTAGATCTTGTCGCCGCTCGTCGAATAAGGCGGCTTGAGAAACGCCCAGTCATCCGCCTTAGCCCCAGCAAGTTTCTTCGAGTTATAGAAAACGCTCTGTGCATCGCGCGAAAAGCCATTCCTCACCATCTCCCAAGTCGCCACATCCGCGCCCTTGATGAGCGCGCCTTCGTAGAAGCACTGCGTGTCAGTCGTGGCGGCCGGAATGGGATACTCCCCGGTCTGTTCGACCAGCTTCAGGGTCATCGGCGAGGTACAGCTCGCAATCGGCCGGCCGCAATAATAGGCGAAGGCGGCGTCGCGCGCATATCCAGCGCCGATGACCTTGAGCCCCTCGGCAGAGCCGCTTTTCAAGGGCTTCAAGCTGGTTTCGAACTCGCAATAGCCGCAGTCCTTGTCGCGAAAATACCCATCTCTAAGCGGGGTGAAACTATCGCGATCGACGGTCTTCATCGTCGTCCAGGCATGGTACACAAAGGCTTTGTCACGGGCGATGAAGTCAGAGCCTTCCAGAACTTCAAAGCTTTCAACATCCGCTGAGCGATTCACCCGCGTCTGGTGCACGATCTTATCGTCCGTGACTTCCCAGAAGGATTTCGCCTTGTCGATGTGCATGGGCACGCGTTGGTCCGGCAGATCAGTGAGCTTGATCCAGGTCATGTGTCAGGCCTCCAGCCAGTCGATATGCGCAACCGCCGTGCCGCGCCGCTTTCCGGACAGGCGCTCATAGGTGTTGAGAAGCGTATCGAGCTTCTTGCGATTGCAGGCCGGGCAGAAGGCCCGCTGTCTTGAACCGATCGGCTTTATGAGCCCCATCGCGCCGCACTTGTCGCACGCATCCTCGGCATAGTTGGCCAGAAGATGCGGCACTGCTTTTTCACACCCCTCCGGCAGATACCGTTCCAGCTCCGCATAGAATTCAAAAGGGTGATGGAACGGGCTGATGTGGATATAGCGGAGCTTGCTGAAAGCCTGAAAGTCCGCCGCGTTGAACACCGTCTTCTTGCTGAAGAATTTCAGGTGTTCGAGGTTTGTCAGGGTGAACAGCGCGTCAATGTCCGGCAGCACACTGCCACGTCCATGCAGGTCGCCTTCAATCGCAAACTCGCGGAGGTTTGGAAGCGTGGCGAGGGCACTGATATCACTGAGCTTCAGCAGCTCTGACAGGAACAGGCTCTCAAGCTGCGCCATGCCGCTCAGGAATGACAGATCGGCCTGCTTCTTCACGTCGTAGAGGATGAGGTATTTGAGCGCCGAAAGCGGTGCCAGAGACGGCCAATCCTCCTGGCTGTCATGGCTGATCTGCATCACTTCCAGCTTTGGCAGCCGGGACAGGCTATCGAGCAGCTCAGCCGAAAACGTGTTCCTGCCCAGCCCGACATACCGAACCGATCTAAACTCAGGCAGAAGATGCAAATTCTTCGCCTTCGACCCGAAGCTGATCAGCTCGGCCTGCGGGTCAAGTTCCGCGAAATCGCCAACCGAAACCTCTCCCTCGTACACGCCGAGATACGGCATTTCGTAGCCACCATTTATTCTGGTGGTGAACGTCTTCATCGTCATCGTCCTCTGGTCCCCCTGATCCTATCCATGCGCCGCTCTAGTCAGCCAGGTCCGGAAAGACCTTGGACGCGACCTCGTAATCGACCCCCATGCGGCCTCTCCAGCCGGCCAGCGGATGCACGATATCGGAGCGTGCGGGCTGGCCATCCGTCTCAGGATCGCTCGGAAGAACGCCCGTGACAGCGAGTGTCTGAAGCATGCCGTAGCGCTTGTACTTGTCGGCCTTGGGCAGAAGTTTGAGAGACGCGATACGCTTTTCCAGCTGGCCGGGCGTTTCATCTTCGCTCGCATCATTGATCGCGCGCAGTAGCGCGGATAACCGCGCAATCTGCTCCTTCGTGACCTCCGGCGGCTCGAATGTGGAAGCCTCCTCCAGCTCCGGCAGGAAGTTCGCGGGGGCCTCATTCCAGCTATGGCCGAGATAATAGGTGTAGAGCGCATGGGTCCTGTCGAAGACGCTCTGCTTAGGCAGGCCGCAGACATCGCAATTCACATGGCGCTGCGATGGCGCAAACGCATGCGCTTCGAGCCCCGACATGAAGTGAAAACTCATCAGCGTTTGCCGGTAGCGCGGAAGATCGCCGGACAGACCCTTGATGAAAAAGCGCGAACAGGACTGCCAGGTGAGGCTGGTACTCTCTCTGAGCTTCAGGAACGCGCCAAGCAATTCGTCATGGCTCAGCGTCTGGAAATTGTTCGGCTGCAGATTGTGCTGGCGAAGCAAATCGGCGTCATCCGAGCTCAAGCAGTCCGTCTTGTATCCGATCTCACCAAAGTACTTTTTGTTATAATCGGTATTGTCATAACTGTAGACAGTCTTGAGCAATCGGAGAATTTTCGACAGTTTCTTGTACGGCATAGTCTTCTACTTAACGGGCAATGCGACAGAATTTCGACAAGTCTTGACCGACAATCAAAATACTAAAGGTGAACATGCTATGACGACATTCCAGTTTCAGCCGAAATGGATGGAAGAAATCGTCGTCAACGCCTCGGATGGAAGTTCCAGACTCGATCTGACCATGAGGGTCGTCCGCGCCACCTGATCGAAGGCGTGCCTGGCATTTCAAGGAGAGGAAATCATGGCGCTCTCAGAACAGCACCTGACCACCATCAGAACTGACTTCTCCGAGGAAGACATCCCCAGGGTCATCGCGGAACTGGAGCGGATCACCACTGCCGAGACCATGGATTCCGAGCACAATCGCGACAACGCCATCGGCGCCATTCTGAGTTTGAGCAAGGGCGATCTCGGGGAACTGAAAAATCTCGTCACCGCCGCAAAGACCGATTTCCGGGATGTGATCTACTGGTGGTATCTGGAAAACAAGAAGGCCACGCACCCTGAATGAGCCGGCCGAGCCAGGCGTTCGAATGACTGAAAACATCAAGACCGTCCACGAAGGCTTTCATTCTTCGCCTTCTCCGGAAGTGCCTGAGCATTTGTAAAGCGTGAAACGCTCGCTCGTGTCCCAGATCATGTCCGTGGCATCGCGCCTTGCCAGGATCGCATCGGCTTGCCCAGCCCCGACTGGCTTCAGGCGCAGTTCGGAGTTCAGCCAGTTCTGCGGACGAAACCGGGTATGCCCCTTTGACACGCCTTCGACATGTACGCGTCCCCTGCGTGGTGGATCGCTCTGCGCCTGGGCTTCCATGCCGGTGAGACCTTCAATGCCATCTGCTGAAACGATGAAACTGATCATGACATCCTTTGTATCGCAGCTTCGGTACCAGGTGCCGTCAATCCAGCCATGTTGTCCGAGAACAGACGGTTTCGGCCCGCAGGCGGCGAGAGTTGCCGTCGCAGCAACAGCAGCGATCGCATGTTTGTGCCAGACAAGCTTTGTCATGCGCCGCGCCAGATCATTGAGTCGCCGCAACCGGGTCGATCTTGAACAGTCTGCAAAGCGGGTGTTCGGCGCCGTCATAGAAATAGTCTGACCCTTCCCAGCCTTCCTGAAGCGGCTCAGCGCAGACCGGATGATCGAGAAAACTCGGATCGTCTTCACTGCCCCCCTTTGCCTCCCAGTCTGCGACCAGCCCAGGAAACTGAAGCCCGAAAGTTTCAAGTTCGTCCCAATAATATCGTGACTTGAAAACGATCGGCTCGGCATCCGTGCCATAAGAATCGTAAAGCCGAGAGAGATCGCTGGCATGGGCTTCGCAATCCCCTATTTCCGCTTCTTGAAGGGCCTGATCACCCTCTTGCAGCCAATAGTCAAAGCAATGCTGGGGCGGCTTATAATCCGGGTTCTGTTGCCACCCAAGGCGTGCGAACGTTTGTTGCGCTCCCAAATCCTCGATTAGCTGTCTTGCTGCCTCATCAGCTCTTGCGACGAAGTCGCCTCTGGGTGAATTCGATGCAGAGCTATTGAACTCTGCACTTGACTGCGTGCTGTTCTCGTTTGTTCCCACTTCAGTCGACGAACATGACACCATAAAACAGATGAGCGCCAAACCGACGACGCCTCTATTCAAGCCACCGAGTTTCATCAAGAATCGCATACATCCCCCACCGATCAGCAAAGGTTGAAACAATATTTTCGGGCGAAATAAGGGCATAGGGGCTTGTCAGTGGAACAAGCCGATTGAGCGGGCGGCGAGATCAGGCTGGCCTATCTAAATACCCCGAAATCCATCCGCTACTTCAAGACGTCGCCCGAAATCATCCAACTCGCGGTCATGATGTATGTGCGATTCCCGCTGTCTTTGCGCAATGTGGAGGATCTGCTTCACGAACGCAGCATCGACATCCGCCATGAAAGGCACTGTCAGACTAAATCGGCATTGAGCGCCTAGGTGGATCTGGATAAGTTTAGTCTATATCCAAGAGCCCCTTTCGCTATTTCATGACTTCGCCCGAAATAATACGTCTTGCGGTGATGATGTATGTCCGGTTTCCGCTTTCGCTCCGGAACGTAGAAGACCTGCTTCACGAACGAGGTGTAGAAGTCAGTCACGAGACCATACGCTACTGGTGGAATAGGTTTGGACCAATGTTTGCAGGAGAGATTAGGAAACGTCGATCTCAGCAGCTTCGTCAGGTCACGCACTGGCGCTGGCACCTCGACGAGGTCTACGTGAAGATCAATGGCGTGACCCATTATCTTTGGCGTGCCGTCGATCATGAAGGCGAGGTGCTCGAAAGCTATGTCACGAAAACACGAGATAAATCAGCGGCCTTGAGATTTTTAAAAAAAGCAATGAAGCGCTACGGCGCACCGCGGACAGTCGTAACCGATCGGCTAAGATCGTACGGCGCAGCGATGAAGGAGATCGGAAATATCGATCGCCAGGAGGTAGGTCGACATCTCTCCAATCGGGCTGAGAATAGTCACCTGCCCTTCCGACGACGGGAGCGAACAATGTCCCGATTCCGAAGATGGGCAATCTACAAAAGTTCGCTTCGACCCACGCTTCGTTTCACAATCACTTCAATCTAGACCGTCACCTCAATTCAAGAACCCGCTTCAAAAAGAACCGGGATGCCGCCCTCTTCGAATGGCGCCAGCTTCTGGCCGCCTAATTGCGTTTGCTTCTTCGAAAACAGAGACGACTTCGCATTAGTCTGACAACACCGCCACTTGGGCCCCTGATTTGAAGACCAGATCCGGGACGTCGCCAAATCGCCCGCCACTGGCGGGCTTTTTCATGGACTCGAGTCTCAGCGCGCCCGATTTTCCCTGCACCTCCCGCAATTTTCGTCGAAAGTCTCTAACCGCCATTTTCGTCAGATCTGCTAGAACTTGATCGCAGAATGCGGTTTATGAGTAGATCGACGCCCTGGCCCCGAGCGGCAGTAGATTAACGTGCTAACAAGTAATGAAGACTTAAAATTGATTGGCGGTTGTGCCTTCTCCGGCAGCTGGTAGTAATGAGAGGTAGAGAAAAAGACTATCATTAGGGGGAGGCGTTGGGCGCGGTATTCATCAGTTCGTCCGGCGACATGCGTCTTGAACGACAGCGAGCAAGTCGCGCCGTAAATCGTATCAGTGCCGAATTTGGCCCCCGAACCAAGTCTTTCAGTCCTTACGTATGGGAACAAGACGATCGGCTTTCAGATTATTCGGATGTCTACCAAGAAAATATCCCTCGCGCCGGAGGGGATTCAACCGAAGTCGCGGTTTTCATACTTGGCGAACGGGTCGGTCTCCCGCTTCCTCCGGATGCCTCGATACCGACACAAGTCGCCGAATATCTTGAACCGCTATCGGAACTATTCGATTGGCCGGGCCAGGCTGGCTACCCCTCGCCTCATAAGGTTCCGCTCACCGGCACCTTGTATGAACTGATAGATGCGCTCGCTTCTGACCATGTAAAATGTCTGATTTACATTAAGGCTCCTCCGCCATCCGATGTTGCTCCCCAGTTGGTGGCCTCGGCGAGGCGATTTGGATTTGGGTCTTATTTACGTGACTATACCGAGCGCTGCGGCGGATTCTTGAATGCAGAACAGCAGGCCTATTACGGTTCTCAAATCGAATGCATGGCTAGGGTCCAGAACTGGTTGGTTGGCCGCGCTACGCGGTACTTTGAAACCCCTGAGCAGTTTCAATTTCAGCTTGAGGCCGACCTAGGCAAGCACCTTCGTGGCACAAGACCTGCGGACGTGGAAGCGGCGTTCAAAGGCCTGGAGCACTTCGATATATCTGATGCGGCGCTTTTCTTCGGTCGAGACGAGGAAATCCGCGACGTTTTCAATTTCTTCGAAAGCTGTGGCGAGAGTAGTTCGCATACCTTGCAAACGTCTATTCTTCTGTCGGGGAGGAGCGGCGTTGGGAAAACCTCATTTCTTAATGCGGGCCTCTCCGCGACGGCTTTGAACCCGAATTCGAGGCTGAGATCGCTTGCCGATGAGCTTTCGGTAGAACCCCTCGTAGTTTCAGTACAAGACATAGAAGCCAGCTTTGACGGTCACTCGAAACGCCATGCGACACGCCTTCCTGCTTTCTTGAAGCTTCTAAAGCAGGGTTTCGATATGGATCTGTCGGAGACGATGGACCTCGACCAGATCAAACAAAGAATGGAAAATTACCCGTCCAAGATTCTTCTCCTTCTAGACGAGGTCGAACAAGCCTTTCAGAGCGAAGACGTAGCGACGGCGGCGCGTTGGCAGCAGATATTTGACCTATTAGACTATCTCACGAAAGCGCATGCGATTTGGTTAGTCGTTTCGATTTCCGACACTAACCGTATTGATGACGTTTCCTCGGGCTTTGTACATAAGTGGCAAGAACTAGGATTTCTTGAAGGCTCGCGACCAATGGAAATTTTTCCATTAGAGCCGACACCGATAATTTCTGCACACCAGGCGTGCTTTTTGGCCTGCGGCATGGTGCTCCGGGACGACACGAAAGACATCCTTAAGAAAAAAGTTCAGTACCTCTTTCAGTCTAACCAAGATCGGGATGGATCGACTCAAACACTCGTAGCAGTTGCTATGCAGATGACCGCGGAGGCGAGCCAGAAGAGAATAAGTAAAGAAATGAGTAGCCTCGTGCCAGCCCGGCGTGATGGCAGATCGCGCCGAATGTGGCGCGAACAATTTCTACAAGACCGCCCTCCAGTGCAGATTGCTCCAGATATGATGGTGGAGCCAGAAAAAGCTATCGCGCACTTGGCTGACCAGGCTTTCTTTGGCTTTCTCAGAACCGATCTTGGCTACGATAGCGTATCCGATCGCCCCCAAGCTGAGGCGGAAGGCCTCAGAATGTTGTCGAGTCTTCTCAGTTGGCTGGTCGTGGACAATGGTGCCGCCGCTTCGGGGCGCTTATCGGCTAAGCAAGAATTTTCGGCACGGCGCCTAGCTTGCCGTACCGCAAATCAAAGGCGTGTTGAGAAAGCACTAGGAGCAGACGGACCGGCTCTGGTTCAACGCTTCGTGAACGTCAGGCTCCTCCGGCGTGACAAACAGCGCAATATCGGACTCTCCCACCGCCTGCTGCTGGAACATTGGCCTATTGCCGAAAAGGCGGCGTCGATGGAAATCGAAAGACTGGCGGCCTATCGGAGACTTAGAAATCACAGAGAACGAGATGGGGTAACTCCTACTGACGAAGAGCGCGAGTCTTGGGCTTTTTTGTATCGAGCTTGGGGTGCGGCAGGGCCTTGGGACACCGCGGCGCGCGGAAAGGATCGGCTCACGGATTTGGACTGGCTGCGACTTGAATTGTTTGGCTCCATCTCCTCTGAAAGCGACCCTGCGACTCTAAAAAAAATACTGCAGAGCGCGTTAGAGGCGGGCGACGATCTCGTCGCATTCCAGGCTGTTCAGCAAGCCCAAAACGTTAAAGGCGACGCTATCACCATTCTGTCTTCGCGCGTGCCGAAGACCACGAACCCGATGAACCCACCTTTCATCATGCAGGCTGCTGAGCGCGGGATGGACAATACAGTTGAGCTCTTGATCAATACTCTATCGCAGCCATTCAGTCGGAATCTTCGCGGTCAGAGTATCCTTCACTTGCTAGCTTTCTCCCAGAAAGCCCGATTGCTACAGGTCGCTTCTGACAAGCTGGAGACCATGCACTGGAAACGCATAAGGTTCGTGAGATCATCCGAGCTTGGAAGCGCGCCGCTGGTTTCTCGTGGAGGCTGGACGCCACTTCATTATGCAGCTCGTGGCGGATCCGTTGCGGTGGTTAACAGCGTTTTGCGGATATACAGCGCGCTAGGTATCAAGCACGTTTCAAAGATCAACAACTATGCAAATGCCTTACCGGGAGCGAATCCTTTTCATCTAGCGGCGCATGCACCCCGCTGGCAAGCAACGAGAATGATCCGCGCGCTAGCGAAACTCGACGATAAGCGGATGTCGCCGGATCAGAGAGGGTATCTGCCGGCTCATCATGCCATCATGAATGATAATGCCCCCGCGTTAGCCGAACTCTGCAAGGGTGTGTTGAAGGCGAAACTGGGCGCACGATACCCGCTCGAGAACTCGCAAACGAAAGGCGAGCCTAACAAAGACGACACGTTGACGATTTTTGCGGCGCGCAGAGATGCTTCTCACTGCATGCAAGTGCTCAAGAGCTTCGGACTCCTAGATAGCAAGAAAGTTTTCCCTGAAGCATTCAGAATTGCCGCTGGCTATGGCGCTGACAGGGTGTTGGAAGTCATGCAAGAGCGATTGAGCAAGACCGGTATCGCGCAACTAATGCAGGGCAATGCTTTGGATTCCCAGAACCGCAACCCTCTGCATCTTGCGGCCCAGTACCGCCGAGCAGCGTTCGTAGATTATTTTTGTGGCCGTCCAGACGTCTCCGAGATTTTGCCCAGCCGAATGCTCGGAGGGCTTACCGCCCTTCACCTCGCCGCGAAATTCTGGCACGCGGACTCCGCAGAAGCGACACGCGGAATTGTTCGTCGGCTTCTCGAAGCTGGCGCTGATTTCGAAGCCAAGGACGACAACGATTTTACACCGTTGGACTGGGCTTTAGCGTCAAGAAACGTTGAAGCACTCCTAGCGATCCTAGATCACGTCCACGGCGGAAGGTTTCAACTTACACCGTGGCGACTAAGACAAGCCGCCTCTCTTCCCAATGAAACGGCAAGGCATCGCGTTTTTGACCTTGCGACCGATGAACAGTTTTACATTGCACTTGGCGAAGAGGTTAGCCTTGTTCATGAGCTGGCCCGGATGAATGATACCGAGCTCCTTGGGCGCGCAATCCAAGTTGGGCGGGGTATTCCGGACCTGGTTGAAAAGTCCGATTCCACCGAGGACGGCGGGGGGTATGATCGAACGCCCCTGATTGCTGCCGCTGAAGCTGATGCTGATGATTCAATTCGCTTGCTGACGAGACTAGGGGCTCGCCGGACGGCCGTTCAGCAAGGCCGACGCAATGCTTTGCATCTCTGCATTATCAAGGACAGCATTTTGGCTATGAATGCGCTGTTGGAAGGCGCCACTGCAGATGAGCTAAGAATGCTCGTTACCCAAGCTGATGAAGTGGGGAAGACCCCGCTGCATGTAGCCGCTGAGATGTCCTCCCCAGATGTTATTGCCAGACTACTCGATATAGGCTCCGATCCGGCCAGCCCTCAAGAAAACACGCCGCAGGTTAAAAAGTTGGAATCTGGACGTACGCCAGCCCACATTGCCGCGTATAACGGATATGCAGATACCCTTCGCCAAATGGTCTTGGCACATCCCGAGGTGGCAGCTATCCGGTCCCCACAATCAGGTGATTCCCTCTTGCACAGTGCGGCCGCGGGCGGACGTTCAGCGTGTGTTGATGTTCTGTTCGAGACCGAACCAACGGCTGCCTACGAAGCCCTGAGGTCGTGTAATTCAGCGGGTAGAACACCATTACATTCGGCTATCCGGGCGATACCGAAAGCGTCGAAGAATGGCAAAGCTGCGGAGGCCGAAGCAAAGGCGACTTTTGAGGCTTTGCTCAAGCGCCAGTTGAACACGCCCCTCGAAGATTATCCGGTCTTGGACCAGCAAGCGAACTCAAACAGGATCTGCTCTGATCCGAGCGCCTTGTCTGGCGCTGTCGCTGAGAATGATCTGGATACTTTAAAGCGGCTTATTGAGCTCGGCATGACAGAAGTTAGCGTCGCTCCGCCCAAAGCGTCGCCGTTGCACACGGCTGCTCATTTCAACAGACTTGAAGCGTTCGACCTACTATCGAAGTTCGCTGAAGAAAAAGATTATGAAAAGCTTGATCGATACAATCGATCTGTTTTGGAGACTGCGTGTGCTTCTGGTTCGGTCGAAATTGTCCGCCGTCTAGTTAAGGATGACACCGATATCTTGCTGTATTCAAAGAGAAATAGACCATCTCCGTTGTGCTACGCGATCCTGTCTGGGCGCAAATCGATTATCGAACTGGTGGACAAGCGTCGATTGAGACAATTCGCGTTAGATGAACCGGCATTTGCGGCGACCTGTATTCGCTTCGCAATATTTGGTGAGCAATCGCAAATCATGAGGAACCTCGTTGAATTGGGATTTCCGGCGGACGTCGAGCTGAAAACTGCGCAGAACGACTTAAAAGAGATTGGGGATCAGGAAGTTGGCATTGTGGACCAGGCCAAGATTTCTGAAGATCTGGACCTAGTTGAAGAAACACCTACGGGGCTTGGAAGCAACTCCCACGCTGGTACCACTGAAAAGCCCAGTACCTCCGACTCAGCAACACCGCGCAAGTTCCATGACTGGCCACTTTACCTAGCTTGGATGGTTTCCACTATCATGGCGATCTTGCTAGTAATTGCCATCACTTAGGTACCAATGCAGTGTATTCGACTGCGCGCGGGGTGACCGACCCCAGTAACAAAATTTGGCCCGACGTCTTTTGAGTTGTAGAGACCCGAAAGTTCGCTGGAATTCGCCGTTGACCTTGTCTCACGCGGGCCGTATCAACCCGCCTTCGCAACCGGATTGCCCAGGTGGCGGAATTGGTAGACGCGCACGGTTCAGGTCCGTGTGTCTCCCGACGTGGAGGTTCGAGTCCTCTTCTGGCACCAGCTCTCAGAAAAAAACCCTGTCGGCTTACGCTCTGATCGTTCGCCATATCTGTTTCGTTATTCGGCCAAGTAGCTTAATCTTGTTCGTCGGGTATCGCTGGCGGGCTAGTCGACGGACGGTCGCCTGTAATGTCTGCATCGATTTCGAAAGACGTCGGCGCTCCTTGGCCATCCTGAGTTTTATAACCATCTGCCTGTACGCTTGCATCATCTGAATGACTTTCTTGAGCAACTGATTGTGGTGCACTGTAGCGAGGTCCCTTCCAGGTGCTTCTGTTAGAAACCTCATACTTATAGAAGTGGCTTTCCACGGCTTGCATCAACTGCTTATAGCGCAGTTTATCCTGAGGCCCTGTCATGTCGTAGATTTGCACGAAGAACCTGCAGTCTCGTGCTTCTGAGGTATCGAAAAGCGGTTTTGTGAGCATCCGGAATTGGCTTGAAGATAGAGGCTGATCATACATTGAGCTGGAGAGCGGCAAAGCTTCTTGCTCTGCTTCCCATCTAGGTAGCGCATTGTCATAAATCACGATGCCGTCGGGGCGCAGAGCGATATCAAATATGTAGTCTGGCGTTCCCACTTTTCGCGCCCAGCAGGCAGGATACCCCAACCCATCTTGCTTCAATCGCCTCGATGCGTTGGCTAATTGTCCTTCGAGTCGATCCTGAGCCCGCTCGGCGTCTTCTAGAGCTTTGCGCATCGCTTCGATGTCGGCTTTTTCTTTTAGAGCAGCGTCTTCCGCCGCTTGTCGTTCGGCACTCTCTGCTGGCGGTAAAAGCTCTTCCAATTGCTTGGCAATATTGAGCACTTGTTGCACCTGATCGGGAGACACCTCCGAAGGAAAAACTTCGTTCAGAACCTCTCCGCGTGCAGCTGACTCTTGCAGAGCATCCGCAGAGCTCTTGCCATTCTCCGACGCCCGTTCCACAATCCGCTTGGTACGGTGTAACTCTTCAAGATCTCTTTGCTGCTTGTTGACCTTCTCCGTCAAACTAGCGAGCTTTGCTTGAGCCCTGTCTCGTTGCTCAATAGCTAGTGTGAGTTCTCCAAAAAAATCGTCGAAGGTTTGCTCAGCGTCCGAAGGAAAAGAAGCCTTCAGAGTGTCGATTGCCGCAAGCTTTGGTTGCGCACGATTGAGCTCCGCTTTCAGTTCATCGCGTTCCTGATTTTTCGTGACGATAATTGATCCCAGAGCGAGCAGAATTCCAAAGAGAATTAGCAAAAGAGCCTCTGCCACGGTAAAGCCCAAAACAAGTCCGCGGCGATAGGACTGGCGCGTTTCGTTGATGAGTTCCGAGCTCATGCTTTCTCAATGCGCTTAACAATGTACTCGGCCATGTCCGCAAGATCCGAACGAACTTTGGCGACAGACTTCTCGCTTTCCGCCATGCGTTCGGCGAAAAGATTTCCGCTGTTCATAAACTTCTCAGACACGGCGTCTAATTCGCCAACCGTCTTCTTGATGGAGGACAGAATATCGGAGACCTCCGACAAGTCTTTTTTGTTTCGTTGGTCAATTTGGTCGAAGGCGTGATCGAGACGACTTTGAGCTGTCTCCCCCAGAGCGACGATGGATGTTCGGGCTTTCTCGGAATCCTCCGAAAGCCCAGCAATTGCAGCGGTCATTGACTCTGTTGCCGTTCCGAGAGCCGCTATATTCCCAAGACTGTCTTTGAGGTCGTGTGCTGCCTTGGACAGGTTGCTGGAAACAGCGTCGAACTTTTCTGCTTGTTCGCCGAGCTTTTCTGTGCCGTCCATCGCTTGCTTTATTCGGTCCGACTGCTTGTCTAACTCATCCGCATGGCGCTCAAATGCGGCATTAAGCTTGTCCATGGCAGCTTGAACTGGACCGACAAAGGAGTCCTCATCCATATCGAGCGCTTCGACCGTTCGCTTGTGTTGGTCGAGCGTCTTTTCCATCGCCTCAGTGGTGCGAGCGAGTGTGCTTTCGATCGCTTCGTCGACTGATTGTTTCAAGCCAACCTGAAAGTTGCGAAGCTCTCTCGCGCTATGCTCAAGCTCCGTCCGAAAACTGCGAGAGAGCGACAGGAGGCTTGCACGCGTTTCTCGTTCGACATCTGCTGGGTCATCGCGCATCTGAGAAATAACGACTCGGAGCATCAATCCGACAATCGTCGTGACGAGTGCGACACCAAAGTTTCGGAGAATTGCGTCTGCGGCGTTTGGATCGTTGGAAAGCCGGATAATGGCTGCGGCCAGGCTCATCAATGTGTAGAGCAAACCGAGATAATAAACGTTGTCACCGATCTGGTCGGCGCGCGCCCGCATCGAAGGTATAAAGTAGGTACCCATCGCGTATGCCAGCAACAGTGCCACGCAGATCGACATCGAGTAGAGCTTGTTGAACTCAGTAACTTCGATGGCCGAGATCGTTAGAGCGCCCACCACTGCGAAAACTGCAAACATCCACTTTCCTGTCCTGTCCTGGAACCGGCTAGTGGAGCGCGAAACTTTCTGAGCTTCAGAAATCGCCATCCTTCATCCCTCAACTGGAAATACGCGAGACACCAAACCGTTCAGGTGCGCGAAGTAGGACTGCCAAAACTCTATGTGCTTGGCACCCTGAACGTCGCTTCGTGTGGTGCGGCGAATATACCAAAGCTCCACTTGGCCGCCCTTCAGATCGGTCTTTAGACGGCTGTACGAGGGCGTATCAAAATCCGTCTCTTCGATTCCTGCTGGGCTGTAGTGGCTACGCTCTGCGTCATACTCGAGCATGTCGGAAACGACGATGAGGCGGCGGTCGGTCGTGTCGGGCCACCGACCAAACCCCTTAACCGAAGCAGCCTGGATAGCCCGCATCAGCGGCGTGTGGTTGGAGCTTTCGTCTACGATTAAGTCATTGAAGGCCTTTTGCAGCGGAGCGACAAAGGCCGACTGATAGTTCTCTTTGATCTTCTCAGGATTTGAAATCGCCACGTTTGCGTTGCTGCCGTCGCCAGGCCGGCACTTTTCGAAAAGCGGCGTTAGCAAGTCAGCTTTGTCACTTACGGCAAACAGCTCAACGCGCTCGCCCTCCAACAAAGAACCAACGAGCCTATCGATTTGATTAGAAATCGACGCTCGCTGTACTGCGTTTAGGCTATCCGTAGCGTCGACCAGAATCAGCGTTACGCGGGGTGGGGCCGCACCTGAGCAAAGAGTTTCCTCGTCCAAGGTTGGCGCATTGGCTCGCAGGAACGCGCTTCCGAAAAGCACCAAAACAGCAATTATGGCCGCGCCACCCACAACAAATTTGTGAAGATTTGAACCCTTCGATTGGGCACGACGACTTCTTGAAGAGCGACGAGCCATTACAAGTCCGCCTCATCGAGCTCAAAGGAGGAGAGTTCATTGAGGCGCTTGTAAGCGGCATCCAAGTGACCGTTGAGCTCAGTTAAGCCCTTCTCGAGAACATCCTGGCCGCTCTCGACATCGCGGAGCTGACTAATGTCTTCTTCGAGCTCGCGAACTGGGGCGACGAGTATCATAGGCTCTAGCTCCCAGAGCGGTTGATCAAAATGCGCGGGTCTAGGGTCGGTGCGAACCGCTACGTTTTGCTCTCGGTATGCTGCGGCCAACTCATTTGCCGTTGCCTGGAGATAGTTCCCGTAGTCGGCAAGATCAGATTGGAGATGCTCAACACGCTTTTGGATTTCAATCGCTTCAGATTGAGCATTAGCTATGCGCTGGCGGGTCGCGACTAGCTCATTTGTGTGAGCCTCAAAAGCCTCATCGATTGCTTCTACGGCCTCTGCACGCTTATCGTTGAATTCGTCTTGGGCTTCCTGTCGATACGCGTCATAGCGCGAGTAGCTTGGGATCGGATCGCGAAAGGCAAGCGCGTCGACCATCGTGACGACTGAGACAGCAAACCCGATCGCAAAGAGCACCCAAGATTGCATTGATGCTAGATCAAAAGGACCATTGAGCAGCGTGGTAAGAGCTTCCGCTTTCGCGGCATCCGGATCGAAACTCGACAACGCATCCCTAAAATGAGCGACCCCCAAGTTAAAGGTCGTTGCAAACCCTAAAAAGCCGGCCAAGCCAAATAGCCCAATCGCCTTCTTGAGAAATTCGCGTCTCCAAAGCTGGCGGACGCTCCAAAAGACAATCAGCCAACAGATGGAAATGTTGATTGCAGGAATGAGCACCGCCTCCAGGGCTGCGCCTAATATTCCTGCGTCGTTTCCGGCTTCGAAGAAAAAATAGGAGTTAGCCGCAATCTCTAATAGGGCAACCAACGCAACGGGCGTCAGTGCCTTCCATAAATCTAACGGTGGCCGGGGTGATCGCTCGATACCCTGGTCTTCTTTAAAGCGCCGAAAATCTTCGGTCTTTCGCTTGACCTCGCGCTCTGGCTGGATGAGCAGCGCAACCTCATCAGTCGCCTCTTGCTCGAGAGCAAGGCCGGCTCGCTTTGCCATTGTACGGAGCTTGGCGACTTCTAGTCCCTCGCTACTCGCTTTTACCCGGCCAGAGTAGATCTCAAGAGCTCGACGAGCCTCCTCGAGGGTCGTGCCTCTCCAGTTGTCACACCGTCGACGAATTTCGAGCTCAGTTGAAGAGGGAGACGTCGCATCGTGGGGCGGCACATTCTCCGCTCCGTCTTGTCGACCTTTCTCCCCCAGATTCAATTCGTCTTTGATGCGGTCAACATCAATCGCTGAGAATACTTGCGTACCTGGAATATAATCGTGCCTCGGGCGAAATACCTTCTTCGCCATCGCATTGATCGACATACCCACCCCTCTTGGTCCCACTCATATTTGTTGGCACGAAGAGCGATTGTGAACAAGCCGCTAGTTTGAATCGGTGGTTGAGCACCCGAAGTACTGGGCCGGCGCACCAAGCATGTTCCCAGTCGCACGACAAAAGCTATTGTCGACGCGATTGCATAATTGCTGGTCATAGGAAGCTGACCGGTGTGTTCGAAGCCGGTTCTCACGCACGGGAGCGATTCCTTGGGCGAAGACGGAATTAGCGCTGGACTGTACGCTGTCGGTGGTTTTCCATTTCACGAGCCTTGAACAAAGGGGGAGGAAACGATGAAAGCCATGGCCGCGCCTTCCTCCATACCTGTCGTCAGTGCTGCCGCCACAGGTGACATCGCGGCCTTCATTCGCAAGTGCGGACTGGATGCCGAACCGGTCTTTCGGGATGCCGGACTGGATGTGAGGGTTTCCACCGATCCCTACCAGTTGATCGAACTGGCGAAATTTACCCGTCTACTCAAGGCTGCTGAGGAAACGACGCAGTGCGCCACAATTGGAATGCAAGTGGGCGGCCGTCAGGACCCGGCCCGCTGGGGGGCCTTCGGCTATCTGGTCCTCAATTCTCCGACGATTGGCGACGCGCTCAGAAACGTCGTCTCCCACGCCACGATATGGCAGACCGGGACCCATTTCGCCTTCCGGCAGACGAAAGAAGATATCGGCGTCGAATATGCGATTACACATCCTGCTGTTGATGACAGGCCGCAGGACGCCGAGTTCTCAATCGCCTATGTGAAAAACATCGTCGACCGGCTGAACGAGCGTCCGGCCACGCCATCCGATGTCTTCTTCGAGCATGATCCTATCGCAGGCATGGACGCCTACGAACAGGTTTTCGGTGTACGCCCCCTCTTCAATCAGCCGACAAATGCCATCTATTATCCCCGGCTCTATGAGAACAGGCGGATCGCGTTCGCGGACCTGCAGCTCTTCCCCGTCATCAAGCGCCATCTGATGGACATGGCATCCGCCGTACCCAAGAGCGAAAGCCTTGAGGGCGATGTCATCTACCACATCCGCCAGTCTCTTCCGCGCGGCACGGCAACCCTTGAGAACATCGCCGCCGTCATGGGCATTCAGTCTCGCACCCTGCAGCGGCGACTGAAGCAGGACGGCGTCAGCTTTACCGACCTTCTGGATCGGGTCCGGCACGAAACTGCCACCCATCACCTTGCCGAAACATCCATGTCGATCAGTGAGATCGCCTATTTGCTCGGCTATTGCGACACGAGCGCCTTCATCAAGGCCTTCAGGAAGCAGACCGGCACGACACCGTCACGCTTCCGCGATGCGCAAGGGGACGGACCGGCTGGCGGCGCGACTGGCGATCAGTAACGCACGCCGAGCTCTATGCCGATCTGGCTTGGCGCGCCAAGCATCAGCTGGTTCGCACCAATCGTATCGACCAGATCGAAACCATGCGAATAATACTCTTCGCCGCCGATATTCTTGGCGAACAGAGCCGCGTGCCAACGCCCGGACTCGCTTTCCACGCCGAGCTGCGCATTCCATAGCCAGTAGGCATCCTGGGAGAGCGGCTCGGCATTGTCGGAGGTGAAGTAGACCTTGTCCTGATAGCTGAAATCGACCTGGGCAGAGTAAAGCAGAGACCCGAAGAGAGGCCGCTCATACCGGGCCATGCCATTGGCGCTCCATTCCGGCGCCTGGACCAGCGCGTTCCCGGAGAAATCGCTCCCGCTATCTGTCTGATAATCCTTGAGCTCAGTATCGAGATAGGCGAGCCCAAGGGAAAGGTTCAGCCCTTCAGCTGGCAGCGCGGTCAGTTCGATCTCGGCGCCCTGCGTCACGGCATTGGCCGCATTGTCGAGCACCGCGAACGCAACCGGCCCGCCACCAGAGACGACGGTGAAGATCTGCATGTCGCTATAGTCATTGTAGAAGACAGCGGCGTTGAGGCGCGCCAGACCGTCTGCGAGGTCTGTTTTCACACCGAGCTCATAAGCCGTCACCGTTTCCGGGTCATACGGCTTCTGCTCGCTGACGTCGAAAAGGAAGCCGCCATTATAGCCGCCGCCCTTGAAGCCATTGGCGACGCTGGCATAGAGCAGCCCGCCCTCATAGGGCAGATAGTCGAGCCCGACCTTCCAGGACACTTCTTCATCGCTTTGCTCGTCACTGAAGTCGAAGAGCGGAATGGCACCCAGCGCGGCTTCATCGAAGCTCGCTTCCTGCGTGAAGTCCCTGTCTTCCTTGGTGTAGCGCAGGCCGAGCGTACCTCGCCACTGGTCGGTGAATTCGTAGTCGGCCTGGCCAAAGAGAGCATAGACCGTTGTTTCGAGACTATTGACGGTGCGGTAATCGAGCGCTGGCACGCCGATCGCGGCGCCGACCGGATCGAACCCGCCGGGAAACGACTGCGGGTCGACCGATTCAATCAGGGGCCGGAACTCCTTGTAGAGGTCGAGGCTCTGGTCCTGGTCGAGTGTGGAATTGGAATAGAACCCGCCGAGCAGCCAGTTCAGCCTGTCCTGGCTGCCCGCGATCTGGATCTCCTCGCTGATGTCCTCTGATTCCACGCCGTACTGGACGGTCAGGATATCTGCAGGCGACGAGTCACTGTCCTCAAGGAAGACCTTGTCGAGAGACTGATAGCCAGTGATCGAGGTGATGCTGAAACCGTCAAAGTCCCAGATCAGCTTGGCCTGCGCGGCATAGCTGTCGGCGTCGAGATATGCCGGCGTGTTCTGGTCGACGGCGTAGAAGCTGTCAGGGTTCTGGAAGCCCAGAACATTTACGCAATCATTGGCGATGATGGCCGCTGTATCGCACGGGGTCGCGGCATCGAGAGGGCTGAGCGCGCCCTGGCTGCGGTAGCGTGGCCCCGGCTGATCGACAAGCGATCCGTAAACACCGAACTCGCCTGAAAGCGTGTCAGAGAAGTCGACGTCGAGCAGGCCGCGGAATGACAGATTGTCCATTCCGCCGGCATCCGATCCGTCAAAACGGTTTGTGATGTAACCGTCGGAGTCGTTCTTCTCGAAGGCGACCCGGCCGCGAACCGCGCTTGAGATCGGTCCGGAGAGGAAACCGGTAAGTTTCGTGGTTCCGAACTCGGCATACTGCCCCGTGAGGCCAGCCTCGAGCGTGTCGGTTGGCCGGGCTGTCACGAACTTGATGGCGCCGCCCGTCGTGTTGCGGCCATAGAGCGTGCCCTGAGGCCCCTTCAGCACTTCGACGCGCGCAAGGTCGAAGACCTGCATCACCTGCGCGCCCGGCGAAGAGATGAAGAGATCGTCGACATACACGCCGACTGGCCCGAGATTGTTTGTCGCAAAGTCGTTCAGGCCGATCCCCCGGAGGAAGATGGCAGGCTGGTTCCCGGCGCCGGTCGGCAGGCCGATATTCAGGCCCGGCACGAGCCGGGCAAGGTCATTTGAATCAGACAGGTTCGCATCATTCAGTTGTTCGCCGGTGTAAGCCGTGACCGAGATGCCGACATCCTGCAACGACTGCTCCCGCTTCTGCGCGGTGATGGTGACCGTGCCGAGCCGGTTGGTTGCGTCTTCCTCCACCGGCGTTTCGGGGGCCGCCGCCTGCGCGAGGACGGAGGGTGCGAGAGCGAACACTGCAGCGCTCAGCAGAAGAACAGACCTGTACATATCTAAGACCCCTTGTTTGGTTGCGGCGACCCAATCCCACGGGCGCGATGAGGAGAGGCTACGATTGGCTGGACAAGGGGATTAGGACTTTTGCGACAACAAATGGTCCATACGCGTCATACGGAATGGGATTGAGCCGAATTTCCCGTATGTCTGCCGTTAGAGGCGGCGATTGACGTTCCGGATCCGGGCTTCCGTCTGGG
The DNA here is from genome assembly GCF_038900055.1 of Henriciella sp. AS95. Classification (NCBI taxonomy): domain Bacteria; kingdom Pseudomonadati; phylum Pseudomonadota; class Alphaproteobacteria; order Hyphomonadales; family Hyphomonadaceae; genus Henriciella; species Henriciella sp. AS95. The sequence goes on along the minus strand of NZ_JBBMQM010000001.1, from coordinate 1,126,965 downwards.
TGCTGAAGAACTCCGAGGAGGTCAGATCGACCGCGTCCGCCTCACTGATGCTCTTCTCGACCAGCGCCATCAACTCCTCGGCCTCCTCCATCGTCATGATCAGAGGTGGCATGAACTGCGCACAGACCCGGTCATTGTTGGAGAAGACACAGAAGACGCCGTTTTCGTTGAGGCGGGCGACAGCCGAAATGCAGGTCGCGACATCGACGAATTCGATCGCCTGGAACATGCCGATCTGACGTAGCCCGGCCACCTTGTTGGACCGTTCGGCGAGCTCTTCCACGGCGTTCCGGAAAAAGTCGGAGAGCGCATTAACATGGGCCAGGAAGTCAGGATCGGTTGCATGGTCGAGCACGGTTTCAGCGGCGGCGCATCCGATTTCGCTGCCGCCGAAGGTCGAGAAGTGGATCATCGGATTCTGCTCGTAGACCTGTTCCATCTCATCCCTGTAGACGGTCGCGGCGATGGGATAGATGCCGCCTGAGAAGCCTTTGCCGGTCGCGAAGATGTCCGGCATGATATCGTAATGCTGGAAGGCCCAAGTGCGCCCCGACCGGCCACAACCGGTCTGGATCTCGTCAAGGATCAGCAGGACACCATGCTCGCGCGTCACCTTGCGGATGTGTTGCATCGTCTTTCTGGGGATCACGTTCATGCCGAGCGTTGCCGGGATCGTCTCCAGCGACACGGCAGCCGTATCCTCGTCGAAGAAGGTCTCGATCCTGTCGAGGTCCTCGAGGCTGACCTTCACGAACCCTTCGGGTTTGTAGTTCCAGGCATCGGTGTACTTCTCATCGCCTGCGCCCATGGAGAGACCGGTATGGCCATGATAGCCGCCTTCAAGGCAGAGGATTGTCGACTTTCCGGTGTAGCCCTTGGCCATCTTGAACGCGAAATCCATGGCTTCGCCGCCACCCGAGGCGAAGACCACCCGCCCCATGCGCTCGCCAGAGGATGTCTCGCCGGCAGACTCGACGAGCTTCTTGGCAAGGCGCGAGCGTTCCGACGACATGAGATGGTGGTTGCCGAGATCGACATGGTCGAGCGCGTCGCGCACGGCCTTCACCACTTTCGGATTGCGGTGGCCGAGATTGTAAACCCCGCCGCAGACATGGCAGTCGAAATAGCGCTTTCCATCGAGATCCCAGAAGAAAACGCCCTCGCGCTTGCCTTCCACCACGTCCCAGCCGAACTGCTTGAACAGGGGAAGCTTGTGCTTGGAAAGATAGGTCTCGTGCAGCTGAACGGTCTCGTCGCGGCTCGTCATCGTGGGCATCCTTGGAAGTGTGGGAATTGGGAAATCGAGATCACAGCCCGGCTGGCTGGCCGGCCGACACCGGAAGCGCGACGCCGGTCATGAAAGACGCGGCGTCTGTGGCGAGGAAGGTCACCACGCTTGCGACCTCTTCCGGCTGCGCGCCCCGTTTCAGAGCATTCTGCTGGGCGAGGGCGTCCCGCGCCTCCTCGAACGAGCATCCTTCGAGGCCCGCGATCATTTCGTATTCCTTGTCGCCCATTTCGGTGAGCACCATGCCGGGACAGACCGCGTTCACGCGAATGCCGGCTTCGCCAAGTTCCAGCGCCATGGTCTTGGTCAGGCCGACAATGGCGTGCTTGGTCATCACATAAGCCGACACAAAGGGCGCTGCCCCGAGGCCATAGATGGAGGCGTTATTGATGATATTGCCGCCGCCCCGCTCGATCATGGACGGGATCACCGCCTGGCTGACCTCGATCAGTCCGAGGACATTTACGTTGAAGGCATCCTGGAAGTCTTCCGGGGTCGTCTCGGTAAAGGCGTTGGCGAAAGCGGTGCCTGCATTGTTGAAGAGAATATCGACACCGCCGAAGGTTTCGACGGCAGTGGCCACGACCGCCCTGACCTGCTCGGGCTTTGCAACGTCCATGGGCAGCGCCATGCAGCGGACATTTTGAGCCAGCACCTGAGGCACCAGATCCTCGAATGCCTTGAACCGCTCGTCGCCGGTGACGGCCAGCCGGTCATCAATCTGGCCGCTGGTGCGCGCTGTCATGATGATATCGGCGCCCGCCTCAGCCAGCTTGAGGGCGGCGGCAAAGCCCATACCGCGCGCAGAGCGCGCGCCGGTAATCAGCGCCACCTTGCCCTCCAGCGGACGCGCCGCCTTTATTGAGCTCGCCGGGCGTGTTTCCGTTGTGGGCGTCGTCGCTTCAGCGGGGGCCCCGGCATCGGCCAGATACTCAGACGCGAGCGCACAGACGCCTTCGACGAGGGCTGGGCCAAGCTCCTTCGCCGCTTCGGTTTCTGCGCGGCTCTGGGCCCATGCCATATAGCTGAAGCCGCGCGCCAGAATCAGCCCGGGAAGCAGCGCCAGATGGTCATCCGGCAAGGAGCGTTCCGAGCGATATCCCTCAAGCAGGCCATCAAGGGCGGTATCGAAACCCGGCTCGCCCGCGAGGAAGAAAAGCGAGGTCGCCAGATCCATCAGGTGCCAGCCAAATCCGCAATCGTCGAAGTCTATGATCCGCAGCGTGTTGCCGTCCTTGAGCAAATTCTCCGGCAGGAAATCCCCCTGCGTCAGGCCATAGCGGTCAGCGCTCTTGCCATATGCGCTGAGTTCGTCGCGCAATTTCTCTCGTGCGGCGAGGAGGAGGCGGCGCTGGTCATCGCTCAGCAGGTCATACTTCCAGAAACATCCGAAATGGCCGTCGTCGCCAAACAGGCCCTCTTCATCCCAGTGCCGGCGTGTAAAACCGGCAGGCGGCGTCCAGCGCTCGGTAAAATTATGGATCTGCGCAGCCAGCCTGCCTGCCAGGACATGGTTCTCCCGCAGATTGCCGTCCGCTTCACCCGATTGGCTTTCAATCGCCCCGATAGGCGCACCGTCGACCCAGCCAAGAATATCGATCTGGCGCGGCTCGGGCACTTCAGGATGCTGAAGCGTGACGAACTGGTGTCCCTCTTCTGTCGCAATGGGTTCGGGCGTCGCAATCCCGCCCTGGCGCAGGGCGTCCATGAGCACGAGTTCCGAAGCAAGTTCAGCGTCGGAATGATAATTGGCGCGGTGCACGCGCATGGCGAAGCGGCCGCCCTGCTTGGGCTCGACTTTGAAGACTGCATTCTCGCGGTATTTTATAAGCGTGACCGCGGCATCCTCGAAGCCCCACTCGCCCAGCGCTGCGCGGCCGAGTTTTACCAGCCTCTCGACCTGCTCATCCTGCGGCAGGGCGTAAAAGGTCTCTGGAGCGATAGCACTTTCCTTGCTCTTGTCTCCGGCCTTGTTTTTCATCCAGTTCAGCATCGCCGCCCTCGCCATAAAGAAGTTGTTGCCGGCCAAATCAGGGCCGCCATTATGCGATGAGACGATAAGAGGACGAGGCTAGAGCGCGTTGTGAATACACGACAATGAATATGCCATAGGCGACAGACGTTCGTGTTATGACTTGCGCGAGGGTCATCTCCAGCTCAGTTGGCCGGATACTTCCTACTGTTCCGAACAATGCGGTGGGCCAGTCCTGACAGATGCTGACTTCATCACCTCCTGGCGCACAAAATCCTCTTCATGATCTGCCAGGTTCCCAGCAACGTCACCTGCGGGCAATACCAAGTGCGTCGAGGACATCATGATCTTCTGCGGCAACGGTCACGACCTCGCCCGCCGCATTGATCATGTCGATTGGACCCGCCTCGATCGGGTTGCACGCGCCGCTCGGCACCGCATGGGCCATCTGCTGGCGGTAGATCAGCCAGGCCTGATCAAAGGAATAGACGTCCATGCCGGCAGAACGCGCGGCGTCGAGATAGTGCCGCAGAAGGCGCTGCTCTTCCTTCCGGCGATCCTCGACCGAGAGCGCGCTCACAATCAGCCAGGAGACGTCGTGCATGTGTGTGCCGGCGAAATAGAGCTGGAAATCGAGAACACCGGGCGTTCCATCGCGCTCGAAGAACATGTTTCCGCCGTGCGCGTCGCCGTGGCAAAGCGTTTTGGGCGCAGCATCGTTCAGCTCCCACAGCCGTGTCAGCGCGTCCCGCAGCAGTTGGGGGTCCGGAAACACCCGATCGAGGCGAGGCCCGAACTGGCGTGTCTTCAATTCCTCCCAGTGCTTGTCGCGGAGCACGTACTGGAAGAACTCTCTCTGCGGCTTTTCAAACCCGTCTAGCCCCTTGAGCCGGGAGTCATCCGACCATCGCGCGTGCATGCGGGCGAACTGCTCCAGCAGGGCCGCGACCTCGTCGACGGTGAGCGCGCCCCAATTGCCGAACCTCGCGCCGCGCGTGGCCACGATATCTTCCAGCATTGTGAGGCCCTGCCGCTCGTCATCGCAGGCGGCAAAGTAGCAGAGTGGAATATTCATCGGCACATCTTGCGCCATGTCGTTGAAGAAGCGGACTTCCTGCTGCAGGACGACCCAGTACCGATTTAGCTGCTTCTCCGTGAACCCGCCCTTGATGTAAACGGAGCCGGGCGGATCGCCGACGCTTCCGCGGTCTGAGTATTCCAGCGAAAACGTACACGAGGCGGACGTCCCGATCCGGTCCCCGCTGCGGGTGAAATTGCTGACCTTTACGCCTGGGAATTTCACTGAAAGCGCTTCGGTGAACCAATCGGTTGTAAAGTCTTCGAAGGCGTGTGGCAGCATGAGTTCACTCATAGCGAATATCCTTTTTACAATTAAAACACTTGTATAATTTAATCGGTGACCTGGGACCTCAGGAAGTCATGAGGAAATGCGATGAACGGGCATTGTTTCAGGGGAAATTCCAGGTTCTACGTACTGAGCCGCTCCTACCCGGTTTGACTGTCTTTATCTCCGGCGCCCGGAGAGCCAAGAAGCTCGGCGTTGTGTTCTCCGAGCCTGGGGGCCCGACCTCTCGGACCTACAGCTGAACGGCTGAATGAAGCCGGGAAGTTCAGATGGCGGATCGCGCCGTACTCGCCGTCCTCGAGTTCTGTATAAGCCCCCGCATGCAGCGCCTCTTCGCCCTGCATGAACGTCGCGATATCGTTTACAGGCCCAAAGGGAACACTGTGTTTGGACATCAACGCCAGAAAGTCTTGCGTAGACATCGCTGAAACGATGGGCGCCACCTCCTTGTAAAGCAATGGAGTATTTCGCACGATCGACATCGCATCGCCAAAGCGGGGGTCAAGTGCAAGGTCCGGAACTCCGAGGGCTGTACAAAATTGCAGGCATTGTTTCGGCTGCAGGATCATGCCAATCACCCGCCCGTCGCGCGTATCGAGCGTGCTGAACATCCCTACAGGCCTGTCGACCACAGGGAATTCAGCGTCCCGGAACGTATGGTGATCCATGTTTTCCAGTAGCATGAAGGCCGCGTAGGCCGCGACCATATTCACAACGACTTTCTGGCCAACCTCTCCGTTCCGCTCCTTGTCGAGAAGGGCCGCCATTACCGAGTTTGCGGCCCAGATGGCTGTGATTTTGTCCGCAATGACGGTGTGGATTGCCTGGGGTGCGCCAGGAGTACCTTGCAAAGGCATGAAGCCCACAACGCCCTGCACAACCGGATCATAGGCCGCGCGATCCTTGTGAGGGCCATCTGCACCAAAGCCGCAGACTGACACATAGATCAGCTTTGAATTCAGAGCCTTGAGGTCTTCGTAACCGAAACCGAGCTTCTCCATTACTCCGGGGCGGCTATTTTCCAGAAAGATGTCAGCATTTCGTACTAAGGCCCTGACCTGCTCACGCCCTTGTTCGGACTTTACGTCAATTGATACGCTTTTTTTACCCCGGTTCACCTGCTCGAAGTAAGCGGACATATCGCGGTGGATTGGATCGACATGTCGTATGACATCGCTTCCCGGAGTTTCCACACGGATTACTTCAGCGCCGAGATCGGCAAGAATTTGGCTGCAATATGGGCCGGAAATCAACGCGGACATATCAATCACACGAAGTCCAGAACAAGGTCCAGGTTTCATCCTATACTTCCTTTTTTGTTCGGCGGTCCTGGTGCCGTATCCCTGCCAGCATCGCCGGATTTCCGGCGGCGCAGTTCAGAAGACACGTATTCGTAGAATGCTTGGGGTACGGGTTATTGAGGCCCGTACCCCAAGTGCCATTCTGCCAAGGCCTAGCGGTGAATGCTGAATTGAAGCGCTACCGTGCGAGGGGGCGCGAGAGAGGCATTGACGACACCGTTGATGAAGGTTGATGCCCGCGCATATGCAATCGTTTTCTCATCAGTCAGATTGCGACCGACCAAGGCGAGATCCCAGCCCTGAGACGCATTCTTCAACATGATGCGTGCGTTCACTTTCGTGTAGGCATCCGTACACGGTATCGTATTGCTCGGCGCTGACCCCGTGCAGGTGTTCTGGTTTCTCAAAGACCAGTACAGTTCTGAGGAATAGTCGATCCCGGCTTCGGCGGTAATTTCCAGATCATCGCTAATGGGAGCATCATACCGCAAATTGGCACTACCCGACCACTCTGGCGTGTTAAGTGGCCTGAGGCCATCTGCCTGCGGACTGAGATCTGTCTCATACGAAACATCTGCATATGTCGCTGTCGCGTTGATACCCCAGCTTGGTGTAAAATGGTATCGCGTATCGAACTCGAAGCCTCGAGACGACAGGTCGTACGGGCTCGTATCAAATCGGGTTCCGTTGAACAGGGCTTGCTGCAGCGCCTCAATCTGCGTGTCGAATGCGGCTATATTGAAGTAGCCCCCATTGAAATTGATCTTGGCGCCGATCTCAAAGCTGTCAGCCGTTTCTTTTGGCGCCGACGAGTTTGGAATATTCGTCGGCTGGGCAATAAAGCCCTCTCCTTTCGAACCTCTAGAGAAGGACGCATAGATCATGTGATCATCGTTCAACTCGTATTGAAGGCCGATCGACCCATCCACTGACGTTTCGTCGATTTCCGGTGGGGAGCCCACGAGATCAGGAAACAGGAAAGTGGTGAAAAGCCCGGAACGGCTTGCAATCCGCATGTATTCAGCTGAACGTTTTTCATTTGTGACCCTAAGGCCGAGGCTGCCCGTCAGGCGGTCATTGAACTCATAATTGGCTTGCGAAAACAACGAGTACGTATCTGTGGACTGGTCGTAATTATCCTGGTTGGCCCCGGCTATGGGAGACCCTCCGGCGATACCCGCAGCGAGGTCGGAATAGATGTCGTACTTGCGATGAATGTAGAAGTCTTCGTTTTGATAGTAGAGGCCGGCCAGCCAATTGAAGCGGTCGCCTGCCGGAGAAGCAATCCGCAATTCCTGGCTGAATTGCTCGTTGCCATTTTTGACGGGGTTCTGGTCTGCCCAGAGGCCTGGCCCGATATCAGTATCGAAGAAGCGCACCTGGTTGTACTCAGCACCTGCCGTGACCGAGGTCAGCGTATAATCACCGATGTCGTAATTCAGTGTAAGGATGGCCCGGCGGCCTGTGGTTCGATCCTTGATATCGCCGAAGTTCGAGCCTTGTACCTGATTTTTGTAGTTGAGCCGAGCTTCTGTCTGAATGCCTTCCAGCGCACCCCTGGCCGCAAGGATACCCAATGTGTCCGACGCGGCCTCCTCTGAACTTCCAATCATTTCGACTTCATAGTCATTGTAGGAGAAGATGGCATTGAAGCGGGCTGCAGGGGTCCAGACCGCCGTAAAGCGGCCGGCCAGGCTGTCGTTGCTCTGCTCGGTTCCGAGCGCGGTGTTTTTCACTGGGCCGGTAGCATTCATCGCCTGTCCAGCAAGCCGGAAGGACAAGGTATCGGATACCGGCAAGGTCACCCCCACATCGACGATGCTGGATCCCAACTCCATCTCGTACTGTGTCGACAGGTCGTAGCTGAACTCGTGGCCAGGTTTGCGCGTGGTCAGGCTTATGGCACCGAGGCTGGTGTTCTTGGCCAGCAGAGCGGCCTGCGTGCCCTTGATCACCTCAAGGCGCTCAAGGTCATAAAGTGGCTGATTATACTCACTCACACGACCAAGATATGTGCCATCAATAAACAGGGCGACGGACTGCTCAAAGGACTCAGAACCTCCTCCCGTACCAAGACCCCTGATCCGGAATGTCGGGATGTTGTTAGCGTTCCGTGACACGGTCAGCCCCGAAGTAACGGCGGTGACCTGCTCGATTGTTACTACTGCCTTTGCGCGAAGGTCTTCTTCACTGACAGCAGTAACGCTCAATGGGACATCCTGCACGCTTTCCGCGCGTTTACGGGCTGTCACGACAACTTCCTTCATTACAGCCTGGTCGGAGTCATCATCGCCAACCTGAGCCGTAGCAGCCGGCGCTAAAATCGCGGCCATCGCGATAGCGAAGACAGCTTTGCCTGTGATCTTTCTCATTTATTTCCTCCCATATTCCTCAGCGGCGCGCGCGGACGTGCGACCTTGAGCGCATAGCCAAGGGTTGGCGGCTAATGCCGCGCATTGGTGTTATCCGTTTTCCTATGAGGAGCGGCTGCGCCTTTGCTCCAATATACTTGTGGCTTGCGCTCTCGCATCGCCACAGGACTTGTCTTTAACTGAAACGGCTTCAGCCCCTGCCTTTGTTTATCTCAAGGGGGTGATGCCGAATTTGATAGTATGACTTTATGTCCCTCCCTTTTTCATACGCTGATATACTCATTAAGCCGTGAAATGCGCCCGCCACGCACGGTTGCGACAAGACAGATCGGTTTCGTGCTGCCCTGTTGCGAGGCACCGCGCATCCTGGTTGTAACGAGATGCTCTTGAACAAAGCCAAGCTCCGTGCGGCTTCGCGAAACCACCCGAACTGAGACCTCATCGAGTGACAAGAACCAAAGCCGGGCTCGCTCGACCGCATCGTCTTTTGGTTGCAACTGCTGATCATGGCTATGCCAAACAAGCGCCTCATCAGTGTACAGGGCAGCAAGAGCTGCGGCATCGCGCTCCTCGATGGCTCTTGTGAACGCCTCTGCCACAATGAGCGCGTCATCTGGGGTACGTTCAGCGGCGGCGCTCTTCATGACACATCAGCCTTGCTGGAGCGAAGTGTTGGAATTTCTCCGACATCCATGCCCATCATGTTCCACAGGCTGGGAGTGAATTTTCCTTCGAGTTCTGGTGAAACGAAGCGGTACCAAGGCCTCTGCAGGATCAGGAACGGTCGCACATAATAAGCAAACAGACCCGTTCTCGATTGATCCGTCGTCAGATTATCGCCCGTCTGATGCCACGTCCGTCCATCTATTGCGAAGAAGGACCCTGCTGGGCATTCGATGGCCTTCTCATCGGGATAACCTCCCTCTGGGGCTGGTCCGTGGCTCTTGTGATTACTCCCGGGAACATAGACCGTTCCACCATTTTCGAATGTGAAATCATCTATGGCCCAGCCGATATTGATCGCGAAAGGGTATGGTGGCCACGGGGCCGGCACGAATCCCTGATCGGCATGCATATACATCCGCTGGGAGCCTGGGCCTGTGACATTCCCACTGAAGTTTGACAGTCGAAAGTCTTCGCCCATGGCATGTTCAACGAACGTCAATGCGAGCGGATTCTCGGCCAGCGCACGGAAAGCCTCATGCTTGAGGACAAGATCTCGTATCCGAATATTTCGATCATCTGGATCATAGGAGAAACCGGTCAACTGTTCGCCACGCGCCCTATCCGTGGCAATGACCTCTTCTACGGCGTCGCGAACGTGCTGAAGCTCAGCTGGCAGCAGGACATTGGTGACGATCGCGACACCCTCTTCATCAAAGGCGGAAAGCGCATCAGACAGATCAAAGGCTTCGGCGTTAAACATTATACTATTCCTGCTTTGCTTTTTTGTCGTCGCTTGCGTGCCAAAGAGGTGGAAGGCCATTCACCATGCCAAGCCCGCGAGTGCGATAGCCAAGCAGGACCTGAAGCTCTCTTGAGGCCATTTGAACAACAAGGGGATTCACCGACAGGAACATGTTTTCCTGAGTGCGGTAGATATTGGTCACATAGTTCGCGAACAGTCCGGCACGAGCCTGGTTCTTGCTCCTGTTTGCGCCCGTCTTGTGCCAGAGACGTCCTTCAAATGCGATTAGCGATCCAGCAGGCACAATCCCCTGAATGCCGTTCTGGCTCTGGCTTTCCTGGCTTGTTGGCGAACGCTTGAGGCGATGACTGCCGGGTACGAAATGTGTCGCCCCGTTTTCCAGCGTAAAATCATCGATAGCCCAGCCGATATTAAGGCTTAGAGGCCGGTCCCAGACGCCCGGCACAAAGAACTGATCGGCATGCAGTGCGCCTGCATCTCCGCCTGGATAAGCTATGTTGGCCGAGAAGCTGGACAAAAGGCAGGGCCAGCCAAGCACGGCCCGCAAGAGATGCAGCACTGTAGGATGCTCGGCGAGTTCAACAAAAACTGAGTTAAGGCTTAGCAGATTCCATATCCGATGGTTTTTGTCGTCATAGTCGAGTTCGAACTGGTCTATGTGGTCACGTGTCTCGTCATGCTCGGCGGCATCATAGACAGCGTGATGGGCTCTCTCCAGTTGCTGGGAGGATAGGACGTTCGCAATAAGGCAGATGCCGTGATTTCGAACGTTTGATGCTGCTTGTTCGAGTTCGCCAGGCCCGATCAATCGTGGCAAGTCGGCTGTCTGCATCTGCGGCATTACGTACGCCCTCTCCCTGATCTGGCCCACTCTGCGCAACGCGCTGGAGAGCACTTGAGAAGAGGCATAGTTTAAGCGATCGCATTAGTCAATTGAATTAATCGATCGCATTAATCGTGCTCGGACGTTTACTCCGAGGAGACGGGTGCCATCAGAAGGCCAACCGAAGTGTCGACAATATTCCGCCGTGCATCATCTTTGATCCAGACGCTTCCTTGCTCGTTTGGGTCAGCCAGGAAGGCTTCATATGCGCTAAGTGTCGCGAGCTGATACCATGCGAAAAATACGAGCCGCTGCCGCATGGTGTGCTCTGGAATATCCGGAAGAAGCTCCGTGATCATCTGAAGTAAATAGTTGAACGAGGACATGTCGACGGAGTCCGCCAAGCTGCGGACAGATTTACGACGCGTGCAGAACACGTTCATCAGGAACCTGGTCACTGTCGGGCTTGAATCGGAGTCTGTCCCCCATTCAGCTTCTTGCACAATGACTTCCACAACATCGCGAACCGTTTTTGGCCCCCCACGCGCTTCAAGCGCTTGCAACCGGGCCTCCCAACGCTGTGCGGCATACTTGAAAATGTCTGCCATCAGCTCACTGATGAGGTTCTCTTTGGATCCGAAATAGTAGTTCAGCAGGCTGGAATTCCTTGCCTCGACTTCTTTCATGATGTCGCGCGTGCTCACCGCCTCGACGCCGCGTTCCGCAATTAATTTTCTGGCGGCAGACTTAATTCTGGTTCGCGTATCATCCTTATCTGAGGTGATGTTCGCGTCGTTAGAAGATGATTGGGCCATGGATTCTCCGGACCAGATCAGCGGCTGATCCTTCATGAAAAAGAGACTCGGGACTTGCCTGAGTTTATCGTCACTCAATGTGAATGTGCTATCGAAATTACATAGTCATGGCACTGCCCGAGGACAGGACCGGTAAGGCATGCTTAGACACAATTGATTGAGCATTGCAAACCCGAAGGTTTAGGGCTCTGAAAGTCTCTTCAGGAAGCTTTTACCATCACTTCCGAGATATGGATGACTTCGCAGCTTGGCAGCAATAAGGCGCATACTTACTGCGCCCATTGGCACGCCCTTTCCAATCAAGATGAAGTCAGCGCAAAACAAATGTTTTCAACGAAAACCGCTTCAACAGCGCGAATAACCACCATCGACAGTCAGCGTGGACGCCGTCATTCCACTGGAAAGGTCTGAGAGTAGGAATGCAATCGAGTGGGCGACCTCTTCCGGATCAAGAAGGCGCTGCATGGGCACCTCCGAGATCCAGCGCTCAATCATGTCAGGCCGACGCGCTCGCGCCTTTGCGGTCAATTCCGTATCAATATGGCCGGGCTCGACAGCATTGACCCGTATACCCTCCCGTGCCCACTCGATACCAAGTCTTGCCGCAAGAAATGACATGCCCGCCTTTGACGTCGAGTACGACGCAACAACGAGCGGTATTGTGTTGATCGTCCCGGCGATCGACGAGACCATGACCACCGAACCTCCCCGCCCACGCATATTTCGCGCGAAGGCTTGCGCCGTGTAGAAAGCACCGTCGAGATTGACCGCAAATGTCTTGCGCCAATCCTCCGCAGACAAATCGAAGGAATTGCCAGGCCACGCACCCGCAGCATTGGCAACCACGCCCCATACAGGCCCAACCTCCTGCTCAATTCTGCCGGCCAAGACGTCGGTCGCCTGCGGGTCCGTCACGTCCTGCTCGTAAAAGTGTACGCGCCCGTCAAATTCATCGGAAAGTGCCGCAATCGCCGCCCGCCCCTTCTCCGCGTCACGTCCGGTCAGCACCACGCGGCCACCATGCTTCAACAGGAACCGGGCCGTCGCCATGGCAATGCCACCATAGCCGCCCGTGATGACATGGATCTTTCCATCCAAACCTTGCAAAGCTTTCTCCCCTTTTTTTGCGCACAATAATGCGATCGTTCAAAAGCTCAACTTATAAAAAACAAATGTTTTAATCGACATCGCTCGCACAGACATACACAATGGGCGTATCCATAAATTCAGGGCAAACACACTACGGGCATTGTCAGCGCAACAAAGCCAATTGAGCGGGTCGGCTATCCTGGCAAACGTCGCTTCATGTCCCGAAATCCCTTCCGCTACTTCAAGACGTCTCCAGAGGTCATCCCGCTTGCGATGATGCTATATGTCGGGTTTCCGCTCTCGCTTCGGAATCGAAGATCTTCTCCATGAGCGCGGAATTGATGTCTGCCACGAAAGTATCCGGCTCTAGGTCGATCGGTTCGACCCGATATTTGCCGGCAAGATTCGCGTGAAGCGCGCGTCTTTCATGCGTCAGGTCACACAATGGCAATGGCACCTGGATGAGGTCTTCGTGAAGATCAATGGAGAGGCCCACTATCTCTGGCGCGCCGTCGATCACGAAGGCGAAGTCCTAGAGAGCTATGTCACGAAAACCCGAGATAAATCAGCGGCCTTTAGGGTCCTGAAGAAAGCGATGAAGCGATATGGCGCACCAAGGACTGTCGCGACGGATCGTCTCCGGTCCTACGGAGCCGCAATGAAAGATATCGGGAATATCGGCCGCCAGGAGGTTGGTCGCCATCTCAACAATCGGGCTGAGAACAGCCACCTGCCGTTCCGGCATCGAGAGCGTCGAATGTCCAATCTTCAAAAATTCGCTTCGACCCACGCCTCGTTTCACACTCGCTTCAATCTTGATCGCCACATCAACCGACGCCAGAGCGAGATTGTTTGCAGGCTAGCAGAGACGAGAGTTTGCATTAGTCTGACGACACCCACCGCCGGGCTTTGCGGTATCGCTATCGTCCTCGACCACGCAATCAGCCTGAGCGGCATGAGCTTGGAAGCATCTCGATCCTCGCGCTTCGCCGACGTTCGCGCTATTAAAACCGCATTGACCTTATCATGGTCTCAGGCGAAGGTTATAACATGACAAAATTTTCCCGTACCGCACGTACCTCAACCTCCATTCTAATGAGCGCATCCGCATTGGCCTTGCTGGCGGGATGTTCAACACTTCCGGCAGACACCCCGGCAAACCCGCAAACCGGAGCCGCTGCTATGACGGAAGAAGCGCCGACCATCCCTGAAGGAACGGGTTATTTCGCCTCCGACAGCACGCTGCCGTTCAAGGCTCCTGATTTTACCAAGATTTCCGAAGACGACTACATGCCGGCTTTTGAGCAAGGCATGGACATCCACACTGCAGAGGTTCAGGCAATCATCGATAACCCTGAAGCGCCGACCTTTGAAAACACCATCGTCGAGCTGGAGAAGTCTGGCCGTATGCTCGGTCGTGTGAGCCGCGTTTTCTTCACGTATGCCGGGTCCAACACGAATGACCGTATCGATGAAATCAATCGCGAGGTCTCGCCGAAACTCGCAGCGCACGGGTCAGCGATCACCCTTAACCCGGAGCTATTTGCGCGGGTGAAGGCCGTCTACGATCAGCGAAGTGATCTCGACCTGGATCCGGAAAGCGCCAAGCTGCTGGAAGAGACCTATGAGAATATGGTCGAGGCTGGCGCCGAATTGACTGACCTCGAGCGCGAACGGGTGACGCAGATCAATACCGAACTGTCTGGCTTGACGACCGAGTTCGCCCAGACCGTGCGGGAAGCCACGAGCGACCAGCCGCTGATCGTCGACACGGCCGAGGAACTTGCCGGCCTGACCGACAGCCAGATCCAGGACGCTGCCGCAAAGGCAAGCGAGCTGGGCATGGACGGCAAGTATGCGATCATGCTGCAGAACACGACGCAGCAGCCGCTCCTGCCAGACCTGGAAAACCGCGATGTCCGCGAACGCCTGTTCAAGCTGAGCTATCACCGCTCAGACGGCACCAATCCCGAATATGACACGCGAATGCTGGTCGCGAAGATCGCATCACTTCGCGCCGAGAAGGCGGCATTGTTCGGCAAACCCGACTGGGCGAGTTACATCATGCAGGGCAGTATGGCCGAAGCGCCGAATGTCGCGCTTGATTTCATGGAACAGATGGTTCCGGCGCTGGCCGAGACGCAACGTGAGGAAGCCGCGCTTCTGAACGCGAAGATTGCCGAGGAAGGCGGGAATTTCACAGTCCAGCCATGGGACTGGTATCGATATGCGAACATGGTGCGCCAGGAGCGCTACGACTTCGACGAGGCCGAGGTCGCCGAATATCTGCAGATGGACCGGGTGCTTGAAGACGGCGTCTTCTACATGGCCAATCAGCTCTATGGCCTGACGTTCGAAAAGCGCACAGACATTCCGGTCTACCACCCGGACGTATCGGTCTACACGGTTTTCGACGCCGACGGCTCTGAGCTTGCCCTGTTCTATTTCGATCCGTTCCAGCGCCCGTCGAAGCGCGGCGGTGCGTGGATGAACAGCTTCGTGCCGCAATCCTATCTATGGGGAGAGAAACCGGTCGTTCTCAACACGCTGAATATTCCCAAGGCCCCGGAAGGCGAGCCGCAGCTGGTCAGCTTTGACTGGGCAAACACCATGTTCCATGAGTTCGGCCACGCGCTGCACGGCATGTTCGCAGAGCAGCAGTATCCGAGCCTCTCGGGCACAGCGACGCCGCGCGACTTCGTCGAGTATCCCTCGCAGCTCCACGAGGTGTGGACCGATTACCCTCAAGTGCTGCAGCATTACGCGAAGCATTACGAAACGGGCGAAACCATGCCAACGGAGCTGCTTGAGAAGGTCCAGGCCGCCTCGAAGTTCAATCAGGGCTACGATTTCGGCGAAGTAATGGAAGCCGCGCTTCTCGACATGAAATGGCATTCGCTGTCGGCAGAGGAAGCTGGCGAAATCGACACGGCAGATGAGGTCATTGCGTTTGAAAACGGGGCGCTCTCGGAACTCGGTCTCGAGGTCGACTTGGTTCCTCCGCGCTATCGAGGGACCTATTTCAATCACATCTTCTCCAGCCCGACCGGCTATTCTGCGGGCTATTACAGCTATCTGTGGACGCAGATGCTCGATCATGACAGCCGCAACTGGATTCTCGAGAATGGCGGTTTGACGCGTGAAAATGGTCAACACCTTCGCGAAGCGATTCTTAGCCGCGGCGGGACCATGAAATATGACGAGATCTACCGGAATTTCACAGGACGAGACCCGGATGTGAAATATATGCTGATCGCGCTCGGCCTCGCCGAAGATGAGAGCGGCGCTCCCAACGAATGATTGTTCACCGGCCCGAGGCGCTGACATTGCTGCACACACCATTCTTTGGAGGTAATAATGCATTGGAATAGAGCACACGGCATCATACTGGCGACGTGCCTGCTCGCGAGTTGCGGTCAATCAGGCTCGCCAGCCGACGCGAGCGCGCCCCAAACCGACAGCGCAGAGACACCGGCTGTTTCAGAGGCTGCCTGGTCGCTTGAAACAGAAGCGTCTCGCATCTCGTTTGTCTCAATCAAGGCCGGTGAATTGATCGAGACCCATTACTTTTCTGGTCTCTCCGGGCAGATTAGTCCGGACGGAAATGCCGAGATCACCATTCCGCTAGATGAGGTTGAGACGAAGATCGATCTCCGCAACGAGCGGATGCGCGACATGTTCTTCGAGACGGATCGCTATCCCGTCGCGACGATCCGCGCCGAGGTGGACCCGGACACCTATTCGGACTTGGCAGTCGGCGCGCGGAGGTCGGCGGAGATCGAAGGCGTTCTGTCACTGCACGGTGCCGATGCGACAGTCTTCGCCAATGTCTTCGTGACCCGGGTTGCCAGCAACCGCGTCGAAATATCGTCGGCGGAACCGGTGGTCCTGGTACTGTCGGACTTCAACCTGGACGCTGGGCTCGAAGCCTTGAGAGAAATCGCGAACTTACCGTCCATCACGCCCGCCTCTCCCGTCACGTTCACCTTCATGTTCGAAGCGGCCCCTGGCTGAAGTACCTGGACCGGGCCGGAGTATCTCAGCCAAGTCGTCTTGCGCGATTTAGAGTGTCAGCAATTCAAAAAATGGAGCGCCCAGAACTGGTCGCCCCATGTTTGTCAGACGATCATCATTGAGGATCACTAATCGTCAGCCGATGTCTCAGACGCCTCGGCGCCGCCGGTGGCAGCTTCCTCGTCCACAGCTTTCGCAGTCATGGCAACGGTGTCCATGAGATGGCGATGCCTTATGTTCCTGGTTCCCAGCGCGCTATGTCCTCTTTCCAGCTAGTGTGCTCTGCCTTGAAAGAGCTCACCAGCGCCTCCTTTCCTTCACCTACTCAACGCGAGGTAGCCGCCTACCCTCATCCATAGGTCAGGCATAAGCGACCCAGCCACGCCAGGTGAAGCCAGCGTAGAACATTGAAACATTTTTGAATCCAGCTGCCTCGAGGATGGCTTCGTCTTCCTCCGGAGCAAGCAACGGCACATGTTCGACGCCCTCGCGCGCTTGCCTTGCCATGTCCGGGTCCACGCCCGACTCAATGGCGAATGCCTCATAGCGGTCGAGCCACTGAGCATACTGTTCAGGCTGCTGCGTGAAACTCGCATGCGCCACAACAAAAGGCGCATCTGGCTTCAGGCGCCGCCTGATCTCGCGGGCGGTGCGTTCGCGCCCTTCATGATCGAGGAAATGCATCGTCAACAGACAGACCGCACCGTCAAACGGGCCTTCCGTGGCATCCTCAATGTAACCCTCGACGAACTGAACGCGCTCAGCTGCCGTTCCAAGACTGTCGCGGGCAAGCTTCAGCATTTCAGGTGCGGGGTCGATGCCCTCAAACGTCCAGGATGGCCTTGCTGACGTCAGGGACTGTAGTTCCAGGCCGCCCCCGGCACCAAGCACCAGGATCCGCGCATGCTCAGGCGCGCGCTCCGAGAGCAGGACGGTGGCCATCCTGTGAACATCAAAGAAGCCCGGCATGAATTTGGGTGGGCCATCCTGGTATTCTGCGACGAATTCCGGATCGGCGAAGGCCTTCAGGAACGGATTTTCAGGGAGGTCCATCAAACAAGACCTTTCAGTGAACAGGACTTCCAACCAGGCCGCTCAATGTCCATGACCAGAACAAGGCGCGAAACCGGCGATGACGCTATGGGCGGCGAGCGATGGAATATGCGCTGTCGCCGGTCGTCCCGCTGCCCGAGGAAAGCGCCGACGCTGAACGGCGCAAACTGATGGATGAGCGGTTCAGTGTCCGGGCTGGCAGCATCGATCCATTGCGTGCCGGGGCCTCTATAGGTCGTGATGATCCGCATATCAGTGCGATCCTTGTGAAACTCCCGGCAGGCATCATCGGACACGCACTCCATGCGAAGTGTATAGCGCGGCGGCCAGCAAGCGCTCGCGTCGATGATCTGCCGAACATCCTCAAGCACCTGTTCAACGGCGTT
The DNA here is from genome assembly GCF_038900055.1 of Henriciella sp. AS95. Classification (NCBI taxonomy): domain Bacteria; kingdom Pseudomonadati; phylum Pseudomonadota; class Alphaproteobacteria; order Hyphomonadales; family Hyphomonadaceae; genus Henriciella; species Henriciella sp. AS95. The sequence goes on along the minus strand of NZ_JBBMQM010000001.1, from coordinate 1,109,057 downwards.
GCGTGGCCATTGAAGAGAGACAAGCCTTTGGCCCAGCTCTGCAAGCAATGTCACGCCAGAGCCGTGTAGACGGATATCCTCGAAATGAGAGAGATCGAGCGCGGCAAAGTCAGCGGCGCTCTGCGCTGAGATAGCGCGGTTCCAGAGCGCAAGTTCGGACTCGTCACGACCGGCCACTTCAACCAGTTCTGCAAGACCTGAGCAGAGACATGCCGAGATTGGATCTTGACTGGCGTCCACCGCCATTGACGACACGGGCATCAACCTCGGCTCCAGACCGGAAAGGGATCTGCACTAGAGTCCGACGCGATAATCTCGCCGCTGGAATCGCGCCGCGGATCGGTGAGGCAGCTATCCAGCCGCCGAGTAATCGCCTCCTGATCCATGTCGATCCCGATAAAGACGATCTCCTGGCGACGGTCGCCAAATTCGTCGTCCCAGACGGAGGCCAGATAGGTTTCAAGATTGTTGGCGTCGGGCCAGCGTTCGCGCGGAACGGCCGACCACCATGTACCAATGCCATTGTGGCGCACCAGTGCGCCCGCCTGGCTGACTTCGCCGAGCCAGCCCGGACGGCTCGAAATCCAGAAGAAGCCTTTGGCGCGAACGACATTCGGCCAAGGCTCGTTGAAGAAGCTATGGAGCTTTTCCGGATCGAACGGCCGTCGGGCGCGATAGACGAAACTCTCGATGCCATACTCTTCGGTCTCCGGCACATGCTCATTGAAGCTGTAAAGTTCCTTCGCCCAAAGCGGGTGTTCATGCGCCTTCTCGAAGTCGAACCGACCGGTGCCCATAACCTTGTCCAGGGGCACATCACCAAATCTGGACTCCACGATATCGGCATCCGGGTTCAGCGACCGCACGAGCTTTCGCACAATATCCAGTTGGTCAGGCGCGACGATGTCGGTCTTGTTCAGGATGATGACGTCGGCGAACTCGATCTGATCGACGAGTAGCTGCACGAGTGGGCGGTCGTCATCCTCACCGAGACTTTCGCCGCGATCGGCCAGGAAGTCCGAGCTGCTATAGTCCTTCAGGAGATGTGCTGCGTCGACGACGGTGACCATGGTGTCGATCTTCGAGACGTCGCCGAGCGAGAATCCGGTCTCATCGCGAAAGTCGAACGTCGCGGCAACCGGAAGTGGTTCCGAAATGCCAGTGGACTCGATCAGCAGATAGTCGAATCGCCCTTCCTTCGCGAGCTGTGTCACCTCTTTCAGCAAATCATCCCGCAGCGTGCAGCAGATACAACCATTGCTCATCTCGACAAGCGCTTCATCGGTCCGGGAAAGGTTGGCATCGCCGTCGCGCACGAGCGAGGCATCGATGTTCACCTCACTCATGTCATTGACGATCACAGCAACGCGGCGGCCCTCGCGGTTTGAGAGGACATGGTTGAGCAGCGTGGTCTTGCCAGCACCAAGAAAGCCGGACAGCACGGTAACTGGGAGGGGAGCGGACATGAGGAATCCTTTTTACTTGAATGGCGACTTTTCGGTCTTTGGAGCAGGTCCATTACGCGCAGTGTGAAGAGACGATCTGGTGCCGCATCCAGCGCCAGATGTGCGGCAGGCGGTAAGCCCCCTGAATTCGCGAAAATCGGTTGAGCATCAACACTTCTAGTTTCGTAATATTATAACATACTGTTATAAAGTGATCTGGCCCTTGGCAAGAGGCGATTTCAACATGGTAAAACCCACGAACCAGCTCTGCGACACAGCCCAAATGGAAGCGCAGTTCAAAATTGCTGACCGTGCGGCCCAGCGCGCTGGCGTGCACATGACCCGCATCCGCCGTCACGTCTATCGAGTTCTGCTGGAAACCGATGCACCGCTAAACGCCTACGACCTTGCGGAACGGTTGACCGGCATCGCATGCCCTTAGCCACCCACCGCCTATCGGGCTCCGGATTACCTAGAGAAAATCGGCCTCGTCAGAAAGATTCGGTCGAACAAGTCACCGCCACCAGGGAAAGCGACGCCCTGTTCGACCGTGCCGAGCTTTTCGGTTTCACCAAAATTGATCCGACCATCGAACTGATGAGCTGGCTTAGTCGCTACCGAATCTATAGGTCAGGCTGACGCCGTAAGTACGGGGGTCGCCGTAAACCAGTTCATCGAAGCCGAAATCAGCCACATCATAGGCATCGACAGTATACTCTTCGTCGGCGATATTTTTTACGAACGCCGCCACTTCCCAGCGTCCGGTCTGCGGGCGTAGCGCAAGACGGGCGTTCGCCAGCCAGTAACCATCCTGGGCGAGCCGATCGGTATTTTGCGTGTCGAAGTACTGACCGCCGGTATAAGCCGCATCGGCGCTGGCCACGAGACCGAGGTCACCCCAGATCGGGCCGGTATCGTAACGCCCACGCGCCACAAGGCTCCATTCTGGTGCTGCCACCATCGTATTGCCCGAAAAATTCTGGCCGATAGGGGTCACGAAGTTGGTGTATTCAGCATCGAGATACGTCCCGGCCAGTGACAGTTCGAGGCCGGAAGCTGGAAGAGCCGTGAGGTCAAATTCAAGCCCCTTGATCTCGGCCTCTTCGGCGTTGAACAGGGTCTGTGTTGGAACTGCCCCCGGCGCGAGGCCAAAGACCTGAAGATCGGTATAATCGTAATAGAACACCGATGCATTGGCGCGAAGCGAGCGGTCAAACCATTCAGATTTCACGCCGGCCTCGTAGGCCATCAGCTTTTCAGGTTTGACTACCGAGGCTTCGATCGGGTCTGACGTCGCGCCGGTATTGAAGCCACCGCTCTTGAAGCCACGCGACACGGACGCGTACATCATCACGTCATCGCTGACATCATAGGAAAGAGCAGCGCGGAAGGTCGGCTCCTCGAACGTAAGTTCATCCGTTGCAAAATTGCTCGTATCGAGCAGCGTCGCATAAACAGGAACCTTTTCTGTAAGCGGGACAGCATCGACCGGCCCGGCATAGGCAACGTGATCGAGCGTACGCTCCTCCCAGGTGAAACGGGCGCCAAGCGTGGCGGTCAAGCGATCCGTCAGCTCATAGTCGGACTGGGCAAACACCGCGAAGGTGTCGGTCTTCTGGGTATAGAACCGGTCTGTCCGCAGAATGAAATTGGTGGCATCGAAATACGGCGTGCCGGGCGTCGGGTTGAGGCCGGCAAGCAGCTCAAACGAATCCTGACCAGTCAGCTCATCCTGAAGATAGAACGCGCCTGCGATCAGGCTGAGCGGACCTTCCCAGTTCGATGCGAGGCGTAGTTCCTGGCTGAACTGTTCAGACCCATCCTTGATATACTCTTCGACAAGCCGGTTCGGAGACGCATCGACTTCAAGGATCGCTTCCCTGTTGGTGTCGAGATACCCTGTGACAGACGTCAATTCAAAGTTCCCGAGATCCCATTCGACCCGCAGATTTGCGGTGAAGGCCTCGACCTCCTCCGGCGTATCCTTGAGATTTTCCGCGCCAGAATACGGATCGGAATTATCGACATAGCCGAAAGCATCGCCGCAGACCGCAGCGCCGCGGCCGCCGCAGACGCCGTCGTAGTCGGCAAGTCCGTACTGCCCTGTTGTGAAATTGATCAGACCCTGGCTCTCATAGGAGCGAGAGGTCGCGCTGCTCTTGCCATATTCCAGCTTGCCGAGAATTTTCAGTGCATCATTCGGCTCGAACAGCATTTGCAGCCGGGCAGCCTGGAAATCGACGTCGTTCTTTTCGCGGCTGGTTCCGTTCGGAAAAGCGATGTCGCGCGTGCCATCACGTGTATTGGAGACGCCGGACAGGCGGAAAGAGAGCTTGTCGCTCACAGGAAGCGTGACGGCGCCCTCAAGGTCCAACTGATTGAACCGGCCATAGGTCGCGTTGACATAACCGCCCGTTTCGAAGCCAGGCTCCTTGGTATGAATACTCAGAACGCCGCCAGTGGTGTTACGGCCATAGAGCGTTCCCTGCGGCCCCTTCAGCACTTCCACCCGGTCCAGATCGAACAGTTGGAAAAGCTGCCCAGTGGTCGAGTTATAGAACATGTCATCGATCATGACACCAATCGCGCCACTATTGGCGGGGTTGAAGTCATTGATGCCAACGCCGCGGATAAAGATGGTCGGGTTCGATGCCGAGAAGGACGATTTGATCTGCAGGCCGGGGATCTGCTGGGCAAGATCCTCGCTGGTGCGATAATCGCCTTCGCTCAACATCCGCTCATCGACAGTCGCGACTGTGATCGGGACATCCTGTTGTGAGGCTTCTCTGCGCTCAGCGGTCACTTTTACGGTCTGAAGGACGCGGCTGCGGCTATCTTCCTGGTCCGCATTCTGCGCCATGGCAGGCGCCGCGATAGACAGAACAAGAGTGGATGCAGCCCCCATCATCAGGGACCATCGATCTGTTTTCTTCATATTATCCTCCCGGAGCCGCGTTGCGGTGTTTTTTGATTGATTGAAAGATCAGAAAGGAAGGTCTTCGGGCTTCATCTGTACGAAGACGCTCTTCTTCTGGGTGTAGGCATCAAGGACGTCCCAGCCATTCTCACGGCCAATGCCGGACTGCTTGTAGCCGCCGAACGGTATCTGCATGGGCTGGGCCTGGTAGGTGTTGATCCAGAACATGCCGGTCTGAACGCTCGCCGCCACGCGATGGGCCCGGACCAGATCTTTCGTGACCACGCCGCCCGCCAGGCCGTAGTCGGACTGGTTTGCGCGGGCGACGACTTCGTCCTCGGTATCGAACTTCAGAACGGTCATGACCGGCCCGAAAATCTCCTCGCGAACATGCTCCATATCGTCCGTGCTGTCGGCGATGACCGTAGGCGCATAGAACGCGCCTCCCTCATGTCCCGCGACATCGACACGGTGACCACCGCACAGGATCGTCGCGCCAGCTTCGCGCGCCCGCTCAACGAAGCCATTTACGACACCGAGATGGTTCTCGGAGATAAGCGCGCCAATCTGCGTTTCCGGATCATCCGGAGCGCCGACTCTCAGCGTCTTGGTCCGTTTCACAATTTCTTCGAGGACGTCGTCATAAACGTCAGCCTGAACAAAGACGCGCGTGCCGTTCGCGCAGATTTCGCCCTGGGTCAGGAAGTTCGCATACATGGCGAGACGCGCTGCATATTCAGGATCGGCATCATCGAAGATGATCAGCGGGGACTTGCCACCAAGCTCGAGCGAGACTTCCTTTAGGCGCGGGGATGCAGCTTCCATCACCTTGCGCCCCGTCGGGGCACTCCCCGTCAAGGAAACCTTGGCGACAGCCGGATGCGCTGCAAGCGCGGCGCCGGGATTTCGTTCGCCCTGAAGGACGTTGAAGACGCCGGGCGGCATACCCGCCTCGCAATAGATCTCAGCCAGAGCCACGGCATTGATTGGCGTTAGCTCCGACGGCTTGAAGATCATGGCGTTTCCAGCCGCGAGTGCCGGAGCGGACTTCCAGCAGGCTATCTGCAGCGGATAATTCCAGGCGCCGATACCACCGCAAACGCCGACTGGTTCGCGGCGCGTGTAATAGAAGCCGTATCCGAAATCCTGATACTCACCTGCCAGGCTGCCGGCGAGATTAGCATAATGTTCGATCGCGTCTGCACCGGTCTGGATGTCGACAACACTGGCCTCAGCAATAGGTTTGCCAGTGTCCTGCACCTCTATGCGCGCGAGTTCGTCGTTGCGAGACCGCAAAATCTCGGCCGCCTTGCGAAGGATCCGGCCGCGCTCTTCCGCTGGCATCGCAGCCCAGCCTTTTTGGGCCCGGGTGGCAGATGCAATCGCGGCCTCAATCTGGTCGGGACTGGCCTCACGGAACCGGCCGATCTCTTCGCCTGTGGCTGGATTGCGGCAGATAAACTCTGTCTCGCCCTCTCCGGCCACACGCTTTCCGTCGATAAACAGGTCTATGGCGTAGCTCACGTCGCGCTTCCTTTTCCCTTGCGGATGACTGTCTCGTCGATTACGTCTAAAAAAATAACTGCACGGTCAATTACATTTTGTCAATTGCGTGTATTTCGCAGTTTCACAGCCCGCTGGCCGCTTCATGGAGAAGCCCCAGCCGAACAGTCAGTCAGAGGAGAAACGCATGCGTGTTGGATTTATCGGTCTCGGGAATATGGGCGCCAACATGGCGATGGTGCTGCAGCGCTCGGGCTTGGAGCTTAAAGTGCATGACATCGACAAGGCGCGCGCCGCCCAGCATATCGAGGCTGGTGCGAGCTGGGCCGAAACGCCGGCAGAGTGCGCTCGCGATGTCGACATTCTGATCACATCCCTCCCCAAGCCTGACATTGTCGACACCGTCATGCGCGGCGAAGCTGGTGTCTTTGAAGGGCTCGGCGAAGGCACAATCTGGGTGGACACCACCACAAATGATGCGGGCCTGGTCATTGAACTGGCCGAACAGGCCGAAAAGCTTGGCGTCAAAACGGTCGACTCGCCCGTCACTGGAGCCGTCGACGGCGCCCGGCGTGGTGAGCTGACGCTGTTTGCTGGCGGCGAGGACGATGCGCTGGACGCCGTCGAACCAATCCTGTCGCGCATGGGCCGCGTGATCCGCTGCGGCAAGCTTGGCACAGGGAATGCCGTGAAGCTGGTCACCAATTATCTCTGGTTCACGCATGCCGCCGTCATTGGCGAAGGCTTGATGCTGGGTCGGCGCGCCGGCGTGCCGCTTGATGTGCTGTGGGACGCTATCAAGGATAGTGTCGGCGACAGCTTTGTTGCTCGCCACGATGCACCGTCCATCTTCGCCGGCCACTATGATCCGTCCTTCACCCTGGACCTCTGCCTCAAGGATTTGCGCCTTTGCGCGGCTTTGGCGGAGAGAGGCAATGTACCGATTCCAATCGGTGCCCGCGTGCGCGAACGCTTTGCCGATGCCGCCGAAGCCTATGGCGGCGGCGCTGGTGAACTTCACGTCGCAAAGCTGATCGAGGATGCCGTTGGCGAAGACTTGCGCCTTGACGGCGATTGGCCGCTACACTGGGAGGCTTGAGCCGCTATCGCCCAAGCCTGGCCGCAAGGCAGCCTTGGGCGATTTCATTCGCCTCAAGTGCCGTCAGTTCATCAGCGTTCTGAGCGTGCGCTACCCAAAGCCCGTCAATGATGAGCGAAACCTCGCTCGCAAAGTCGCCGGCAATCTCCGGCGCCATCACGCGGCGGGCATAGCGGCTCAAACTGCGGTGCAGCAGCCGGTCGCTCAACCGCTCTATCCGCGCGAACGCCGGATCCGACTGCGCATTGGCCCAGAAATGAAGCCAGACGGTACAGAATGCCGAATTGAAAAGCCCGGGCGCAAACTTTGAAGATATGACCGCCTTGAGCCGATCAGCATCTGTATCGGCTCTTGCGACGGCTTCGCCTTCCTCGGCCAGGACAAGTTTCAACAAGTGGCGCATCGTCGCCGCGAAGAGATCGCGTTTGTCGTTGAAATGACGGTAGATAGTGCCACCGGTGAGACCAGCTTCGGCGGCGATGCGCTGAATGGTCGATTGGGCGTAACCATATCTGGTGACGCAGGTAACCGTCGCCTCGATCAGGCTCTGCTTGCGTAACAGCTTTTTCTCTGCCCGTCCCATCTCGCTTAGCCCCCCTGCCCTGCCGCAGAGACGAGCCTGCGCTCAAGATAGGAAAACACCATGGCGCACGCGGCGTCGGGCGTGACGGCTTGATCTTTCTGAGCCTTGTGAAGCCAGAGCCCATCCACCATCGCGACCAGCTCCTGAACGATGCGCTCAGCCTCCTTGCGAGGAAGAAGCTTAACCAATGCATCAAGAAGGTTCCGGCGAAAGCGCAGAGCGTTGATGCGCTCAAGCCGGGCCAGCTCTTCGGACCTCGCCGTCTCGGACCAGAATTGAAGCCAGACAAAGCAGTTGCGATGGGTATAAAGTGGCTCTGACAGGTTGGCCTTAATGATCGCATGAGCCCGCGCCAAAGGCGTATCAGCCTTGCCGAGCTGATAGACGAGTGTGTCACTGATGTCGGACATCAGCTGACGCATGGCCGCTGCAAACAGCTCTTCCTTGGACCCGAAATGGTAGTGGATATTGCCCGCGGACAGTTTCGCCTCTTCGGCTATTCTCTGCGTCGTGGCTTCATGGAAACCATGCTTGTAGATCGCCGAAATCGTCGCGTCGACCAGATGTCTCTGGCTTTGATCGCGATGGCGTCGTTGGCGAGGCGCTGTCTGCATGGCTCCGGTCTAATTCAATTCCACTCAATCTGTCGCATAGGTTTTCAGACCTACAAAGGAAAGCCTGCGCGTCCAGAACCGACCCAGGCAGCAGAAAATCATATTAGTAATTGCTTGACCATTTACTTTTTGCGCATTTTCTGAAAATGTGCCGAAATATAGACAACATCATTCGGAGGAAGCTGATGGGTGCGACTGTGGAGAGGCTATCAGGCTCATGCTCTGGCGATGACATCAATGCCGCGCTGGAAACAGACGGGGTTGTCATCGTGGAGAACTTTCTGGCGCCGGACATCGTGAATGCGCTCAATGAAGAGCTTCAGCCCTACATCGACGCCAGCAAGCCCCGCGAACAAAAGAGTATGTATGACGACTTTCTCGGGGGTTACACGGTTCGCCTTCATGGCATCGCCGCAAAGTCCTCGAGCTTTCCGGATGTCTTGATCGATCCACGGATCATGACCGTCATGGACAGTCAGCTCAAACCAAATTGCACTGATTACCGCCTAAGCTCCGCCGAGCTGATCGAAATCCGGGGCGGAGAGACAGCCCAGCCGATACATCGCGACGACGATTCCTGGCCGCGAGTTGCGCAAAGTGCCGCGCCGCTCGTGGTGAATGTCATGATCGCGCTCAGTGATTACTCGGCCGAGAACGGCGCAACGGTGGTCGTTCCGGGCAGCCACAAATGGGACCGCGCAAGGGAACCCAAAGCCGAAGAGATCACGCAGGCGGTCATGTCCCCAGGCTCGGTGGCCATGTTTACCGGCCAGACGCTGCATGGCGGCGGCCAGAATGTCAGCGGCGTACCCCGGCGCGGCCTGTCTGTCTCCTACTGTCATGGATGGCTTGTACCGGTCGAGAACAGCTGGCTTGGCGTTCCACTTGAAACGGTCCGCACGCTTCCGGAGCGCGCCCAGAGCCTGCTCGGCTATGACCTCTATGACGGCACAAGTCGCGGCGGCGGTCTGATCAATATGTACGAAGTCGGCAGCCCGCGCTCACTGCTAGACGGGTAGCTATGGCCAGATCGCTTGAAATCGGCACGGCCGACTATGTCGTCGTGGGCGCGGGCTCTGCTGGCTGCGTCCTGGCAAACAGACTCTCCGAATCCGGGGAGCACGATGTGGCTCTGTTGGAATATGGCGGTTCGGACATTGGTCCATTCATCCAGATGCCGGCCGCTCTCTCCTATCCGATGAACATGAAACGCTATGACTGGGGCTATCGCAGTGAGCCAGAGCCGCATCTCGGCGGACGCCAATTGGCCGCGCCGCGCGGGAAGGTGCTAGGCGGGTCCTCCTCCATCAACGGGCTCGTCTATATTCGTGGTAATTCCAGAGACTTCGACAGCTGGGCAGACAAGGGCGCAGCGGGCTGGAGCGGCCGTCATGTCGCCCCCTATTTCCGCCGCCTCGAAAATGTCGAGGGCGCAGACCCGGCCATTCGCGGCACGTCCGGCCCCATGCACATAACCGTGCCGGAACAGCAGCACCCGCTGGACCAGGCCTTTATGGCAGCCTCCCAGGAAGCGGGGTTTTCAAGAACGCAGGACTGCAACGGCCTTCAACAGGATGGCTTCGGTCCGATGGATCAGACCATCTGGAAAGGTCGCCGCTGGTCAGCCGCGAATGCCTATCTGAAGCCAGCGCTAAGCCGGGAAAATCTTACGCTTCATCGTGGCTTGGCCTGCCGCATTCTCTGGAAAGGGAACACGGCAACCGGCGTAGAGATTCTGCATCGAGGCAAGCGGCGCCTCTTGCTTGCCCGGAAGGAAGTCATCCTTAGCGCCTCGGTTTTCAACTCGGCGAAACTGCTCATGCTATCTGGGGTCGGCGCATCCGAAGACCTGTTGCCGCTTGGCATCGACATGGTCAGCGAACGCCGCGGTGTCGGCAAAAATCTGCAGGACCATCTGGAGATCTATCTCCAGATGCGCTGCACTGAGCCGATCACGCTGCGCCGGTACATGAACCCGGTTAGCAAGGGTTTGGCCGGCCTTCAGTGGCTCCTCACCAAAACCGGGATTGGCGCCAGCAATCATTTTGAAACGGCCGGTTTCGTCCGACTGGATGACACAGCCGATTATCCCGATGCCCAGTATCATTTCCTGCCGGCGGCGATCCGCTATGATGGCAGCCAACCAGTGCGGGCACACGGTTTTCAGGCTCATATTGGCCCCGGTCGCACGACGGCACGTGGGCGCGTTCGTCTGAAATCCGCCGATCCCATCGCCGCGCCGTCGATCCAGTTCAACTACATGTCCAGCGCTGCTGACTGGGAAGCCTTCCGCAAATGCGTTCGCTTGACGCGCGAGATCTTCGATCAGCCGTCCCTCAAGGCTTTCAGTGGCGGCGAAATCGCCCCGTCTGCAGACTGCAAAAGCGACGAGGATATCGATACCTTCGTCGCCAGAGAGGTCGAAAGCGCTTATCATCCATGTGGCACATGCCGGATGGGGAGCGCCGACGACCTTGATGCTGTTGTTGATCAGGACTGCCGGGTCATCGGCGTGGAAGGGTTACGCGTGGTCGATTCTTCGGTGTTTCCAAACATCACCAACGGCAACATCAACGCGCCAACCCTGATGCTGGCGGAAAAGGCTGCCGATCAAATTCTGGGCAGGCCCCTTCTTCCAGCTGATGCCGCGTAATGGTCATGCCCCCCGAAACCGAAAAGCGCACACAACCCGGCCAGCTAGAGCTGATCGCTGCCATTCTGATGGGCGGACTTGGCATTACGCAGGTGGTGGCCATGCCATTATTGGCAACTCTGATAGCCTCCGCTTTCCAGATTGAAGGGGCCGATTCCGGGCTTATCGGACTGGCAAACTTGCTTGGCACAGCCTTTGGCTCATTGCTCGTGACGGTTTGGCTGCATCGTCTACCCTTGCGACGAACCGCAATTGTCTCAGCACTGTTCGCCTTTGCGGCACAGATCGCAGTCCCATTCATAACAGACTTCACCGGCATCATCCTGCTTGAAGCCCTGGCAGGAATTGGCGCGGGCGTCCTGATCGCGCTGTCTGCGGCCATTGTCGGTGCGTCAGCCAATCCGGACCGCGGCTTCGCCTTCATCCTGACATTGCAGGCTGGTGTCGCAGTGCTGGTCTTACTCGTGATTCCGTTTCTGGCTGAGGCGTACTCCTTACTGGAGGTTATGGTTTTTCTCGCTAGCACACAGGCACTTCTGATTCCGGTCGGGCTGACGATGAGACACGGGCCGATTGCCGAGAAGGCTCTGAAGACATCAGAGGCTAGCGGGTCGCGTTTTCAGATGACACTTCTTCTGAGGGCTGCGTCCTACTTCGTCTTTTCGGCGGCCGTCGGTGTCCTCTGGGTCTTTTCCGGCATCCTCGGATCAATGGCAGAAATCGCGGATGCACAGCTAGGTCAGGCCTTGGCATTCGGCAATGTGGCCGCGATCGCTGGATCCCTACTGGCGGCGATGATCACGTCTCGCTTCGGCCGTCTTGCACCAATCCTGGCCGTCTGCCTGACGCTTGCGCTGAGCGCGCTGCTCTTCACGGCCGATATGGCGCTCATGCAGTTCTACATCGCAAGCAGCCTCTTCCTGTTTGCATGGGGCGGCGGGCTACCCCTGCTCATGGGAAGCGTCGCGGCAGCGGACTCAACAGACCGCGTAACCTCGCTCTTGCCCGTCCTGGCGTTTGCCGGGATGGGAGTGGGACCGGCACTTGTCGGCCTCGCACCCGGAGCGTCGGGGCTTTTTCAGCAAGTGAGCTACACAACAATCGGCCTGGTCGTCCTGGCTTTTTGTCTTCTGGTCAGCGCACACACCGGCCCAAATTCGAAAAAATATATCGGCTAGCCGGGAACGAGCGAAGCTCTCTCCACGCCTCTTTTCACAACCACTTCAATCTCGACCGTCACCTCAATTCAAGATCCCGTTTCAAGCTCAAACGTGACGCCGCGCTCCAGGAATGGCGCCAGCTTCTAGCTGCCCAAACCCGCTTAATCCTGGGAAAACAGAGACGACCTTGCTTTAGTCTCACACCACCGTTCTTGATACAGGTCAGCCGCTCGTTGCCTCTGTCCAGAATGTCTCAGCGAGCGGCCGAAGCGAATCTGACCGGCGCCGGATGACGAAGTGAGTCCTGATCCCCTCGTCTTCAAATGGAACGGTCCGGGAATGGCTCCCGCAGGTCTCAGTATCTTCAGTGAACCAGCCAAGGTTGATGGCTGGCACCTGAAGCCGGCGTGCGAGTCGGAGCGTTGATACCGCGTTCGATTCTGGCAGCTTATACTGCGTGGCTCCGTGCGCATTGAGGAAACGGGCGAGTCCCTCCGATAGCGCAACTCCGTGAACACGGCTGATGGACGCGACCGAGCGGCCTTCCAGGTCGGCGGCCCTGATCACTGTCTCTCCATACAGGTCACCCGACTCCGGTACGGATAACTGAAGTTCACGGCTCTCGATGATATGTCCGCGCAGATCGGTCTCGGCTGCGGGGCTGATCGCAGAATCAAACCAGTGTTCTTCAGGCTCCAGCACAAGTGCAAGATCAATATCTTCAAAAGCAAGCGCCCTGTAGAGCCTGTCATGGCTCATTCCGATGATTTCGATGCCGTCTGCCCCGTGGTTGGCAATGAAATCATCTGTCAGCCTGGTTCGCGCCGGGATGTTCGACGAATAATAGGGAACACCGATCCTCACTGCATTCGTTCGGATATCCCTGATCTTCTGATGCATCCATTCGGTTTCGAGGACCATACGCCGCGCATGCGCAAGAAATGAGCGTCCGCCAGGCGACAGTTCCACATGGCGTTTGCTCCGCTTGAGCAGGTCGAAGCCCAACCGACGCTCAAGCTCCTTGATCTTCGCCGACAAAGCCGGCTGCGACATGTTCAATTCTTCGGCTGCCCGCGTGAAAGATTGCGCCTCCGCAACCGCCAGAAACGCCCTCAATGGTGTCGCATGTAAGTCCAACGGTCATTCCTTCCAATCGGCGATTTCTTATAATCTAATCCTATTAATCCGCAAAAAAAATCAAATTCGACGCTCGCCCCCTCGATTGATAGCTAAGGCCTGAAGTTCTAGTTTCAGATTGAGGAAATACCTATGTGGTCATTTCAGACAGACCCGGAATTCCAAGCCGAGCTTGATTGGATTTCCGAATTTGTGCGGGAAGAGGTCGAGCCCCTGGATGACGTGCTGGGCAGTCAGTGGAATATTCGAGATCCGCTGTTTGAAAAGCTTGTTCGACCGCTCCAGGAAGAGGTCAAGAAACGCAAATTGTGGGCATGCCATCTAGGCCCGGAACTTGGCGGGCCAGGCTATGGCCAGCTCAAGCTGGCCCTCATGAACGAGCAGTTCGGCCGTTCACGTTTCGGCCCTATCGTCTTCGGCTCTCAGGCGCCCGACACCGGGAACTCTGAAATTCTCGCCCATTACGGAACGGACGAGCAAAAGGAGAAGTATCTGAAGCCGCTGCTCAACAATGAGATCGTTTCCTGTTTCTCATTGACCGAGCCTCAAGGGGGAGCCGACCCGACCATGGTGAAGACCATGGCGGTCCAGGATGGGGATGACTGGGTCATCAGTGGCGAGAAATGGTTTGCCTCCAATGCACGCTTTGCAGAGTTCTACATCATTGCGGCTGTTACGGAGCCAGAGGCAAACAACCTCCATCGCCGTATGTCGATGTTCATCGTCCCGGCCGACTCGCCAGGAATCGAAATTGTCCGCGACTATACCTTCCATGGCGAGCCGGAAGGCACGCACGGCCACGTGAAGTGGAACAATGTGCGTGTACCGAAAGAAAACATGCTGGGAGGCCGGGGAGACGCTTTTGTCGTTGCACAGGTAAGGCTGGGTGGCGGGCGCATGCACCACGCCATGCGGACCATCGCTGAGGCGACGAAGTGCTATGACATGATGTGCGAACGCGTCAGATCACGGGAAACAAAAGGCGAGCCGCTTTGGCAGAAGCAGCTGGTTCAGGAGAAGATCGCCGACAGCTGGATTGAGCTTAGACAGTTCCGCCTTCTTGTGCTGGAAACCGCCTGGCTCGCCGATCAGGGACATGACTGGAAAGCCATCCGCCAGAATGTCTCTGCCGTGAAAGCCATCATGCCGAAAATCCTGCATGATATCTCTGCAAGAGCCCTTCATCTGCATGGGGCCCTGGGCCTGTCGACACAGATGCCGTTTACGGCCGCGCTGGTGAACAGTCATCATGTCGGTCTCGCAGACGGGCCGACGGAAGTACACAAATTGGTCGTGGCACGCGAGATCCTGAAAAAAGTCGAGCCAGCAGAGTCCGATTTCCCTGAATATATCGCCTACAAGCGCGAAGCTCGCGCCAAGAAAAAATTTGGCATTAGCTGAGCGAGGCTGACGAAATGAACAATCCACTCGATTTTTCCGGTAAGAAAGTTCTCGTCGTTGGCGGCACGACGGGCATTGGAAATGCAACCGCCCGCACGTTTCGCGATGCCGGCGCAAAGGTCTGGGTCTGGGGAACAAGGCCGAACGCTGCAGACTATGACAATGAAGAAGACAGCGACCTGTCCGGTATGATCTACCAGACAATGGATGCTACGGATTACAACAGTGTCCGTGACTATCAGGCGGAATTCGACGGCCTAGATGTCCTTGTCCTCTCCCAGGGACTGGTCCTCTACAACCGGCAGGAATACGAAATGGACGGCTTCCGCCGGGTCGTTGATGTGAACCTCAACAGCCTGATGGCCTGCGCAATGCGCTTCCATGAGGATCTGAAGCAGGCCAGCGGTTCACTGATTATCGTCAGCTCCTCGGCCGCATTCCATGCGACGCGAGGAAACCCGGCCTACAATGCCTCCAAGACGGGTGCATACGGGCTTTGCCGGACCCTGGCCCAAGCCTGGGCACATCATGGGATCAGGGTTAACGGGCTCGCGCCCGGGTTCATCCCCACACGCATGACTGCGCAGACAACAGAGAATGAGAAGCACAAGGATGCCGCGATGTCGCGCATTCCCATGGGCCGGTTCGGCACGCCTGACGAAATGGCGTCAATCGCGCTCTTCCTGGCCTCTCCGATGTCATCCTACATGACGGGCCAGATGCTCGTCGCGGATGGCGGATTGCTCCTTTAGAAAAGGGCCCGAGAATGGACAGTTCAGCGGTGCCGGGTATCGATCAGGTCCGACTTGAGAGATGGATGGATACGAATGGGATCGGAAGAGGTCCCATTACTGGCCTCACACAACTTGCCGGCGGCACACAGAACATTATTGCGAAATTCGAGCGCAGCGGTGACCCTTGCGTCCTGCGGCGGCCAAGCGTGACCCCTCGCGCGAAAGCCAACGAAGTCATGGCCCGCGAAGCCCGGGTTCTTGCCGCTCTTGCGGACACTAACGTGCCTCACCCCCGTTTTATCGCTGTCTGCCATGACCCGGATGTTCTGGGGGCAACCTTTTATCTGATGGAGGCGGTCGATGGCTTCAACGCTGTGACCGGCCTGCCCGACCTGCATCGTTCAAGCCCGCAGATCCGCCGCGAAATGGGGTTTGCCATGGTGGACGCCGCGGCTGAACTTGGCAGTTTGGACCATGAAGCCCTTGGCCTCGGAGACTTCGGTAAACCAGAAAACTACCTGTCGCGTCAGGCCGGTCGGTGGATGTCGCAGCTGGAAAGCTACACCAAGCACGAAGGATGGCCCGGCGCTGAAGGACTCGGTGACGTCAACACGCTGGCTGACTATCTGAGTGCCAATCTGCCACCGGACTTCAAGCCAGGAATCATGCATGGTGACTACGCCATAGGGAATGTCATGTTCCGGAATGACGGCCCGCAACTGGCGGCCGTCATAGATTGGGAATTGTCCACCATCGGCGATCCCCTCATCGATCTGGCCTGGGTCATCTGCACATGGCGAGATCCTGCCTGGCGGGACCTGCCGGTTCTGGTGGTGGAGCCATGGGAAGGATTTCCGTCGATTGATGAGTTGATCCAGCGATATGCAGACCGCTCACAACGCGACCTGTCACATATCGACTGGTACATCGTCCTCGCCTGCTTCAAGCTCGGCATCATCCTTGAGGGCACTTATGCGCGCGCATTCAGCGGCGCCGCGCCCAAGGCCATTGGCAACACTCTGCACGAAACGTCCGTAACCCTGATTGAACGGGCTCATGCCCGAATAAACCGAACCGTCTGGCGATAGACAGCCGTGACCACCCGTGGCGTCCGAAAATCTCCTCCCGACAGGCTTGCTTCGCGAAACACATAAACAGAAGGACCATTCAAATGACCCAACTCGACAAGAAGATTGCCATTGTCACCGGTGCCGGCAGCGGTATGGGCGCGGCAACTGCTGTTCTGTTCGCCCAGAACGGCGCCAAGGTCGCACTGCTGGACCGGAACAAGGACGGTCTTGAAGCGACGCTAAAACAAATTGAGGAAGCAGGAGGCAAGGCGAAGTCCTGGCCGATCGACCTTGCCCTCACGGACAAGATTCCCGCCGTCATCGAAAGCGTGGCCGCAGAGTTCGGGGGCATTGACATTGTCGTGAACAATGCCGGAATCGCAGGCTTCCTCGCCATAGATGATCCGGACTATGACGCGCACTGGGACCGGATGATCAGTATCAATCTTACTGCGCAACAGAAGATTGTCCGGAGCGCCCTGCCCTGGCTTCGAAAGAGCAAGTCGCCCCGGATCGTGAACATCGCCTCCACCGAAGCACTCGGGGCCACGCCACTCGACAGCGCATATGTTGCAAGCAAGGCGGGTGTTGCCGGACTGACGCGGGCGCTGGCTGTAGATCTTGGTCCGGAAGGCATTCTGGTCAATTGCATCTGCCCCGGCCCCATCGACACGGCGATGACGTCGTTCGTGCCGTCTGATCACAAGGTGATCTTTGCCAAGCGGCGCACCGCCCTCAAACGCTATGGCGGTCCTGAAGAAGTGGCACAGATGTCCCTCGCCATGAGCCTTCCGACACAAACGTATCTGACTGGAACTGTCGTGCCTGTCGATGGCGGTCTAATGGCGCGAAATGCCTGACGGGAGCGTTGGCGGGAGAACAGCCAATGGGGCGGGCAGATCATGTCCGCCAGCATTGCCTATTTGTCTTGATTCTGGCTCCGCTATTTAAAGGAGACTGCTCAATGAAAGCGCTGCAATGGGTCTTGGCAACGCCTGTCGTCGGCATGCCTTCCAGTTCGAATTTCTCTCTGGTGGAAACCGACCTTCCCTCTCCCTCAGATCAGGAGGTGCTGGTCGAAATTCGTTACCACACGGTCGCTCCCGGTATCCGGGCGCGTATCGGCGCAGACACCTATGCAGCGAAGATCGAGGTTGGAGAAATCATACCAGGGATGGGCGTCGGGATCGTTCTGGAATCCGCAAGCGCCTTGTTCGAACCCGGCGATCTGGTCGTAGGACAGCTGGCCTGGGCAACACATGCCGTCGTAGCAGCTTCTGACATAAGTCGCATTAGCAGCCAGCATTTGAAGGATTTACCGCTCCACACTGCCCTCGGCGCGATGGGGCCATCAGGATTGACGGCATATTTCGGCTTGACGGATGTGCTCGCCATCCAGCCCGGCGAGACGGTTGTGATCTCGTCGGCGGCAGGCTCTGTCGGTAGCGCCGCCGGACAGATCGCCAAAATATTGGGGTGTCATGTGATTGGTATTGCCGGCGGCGAAGAGAAGTGTCGTGACCTGATCGAACATTACGGATTCGACGACGCTCTCGACTATAGGGCATCAAAGTCACTTGCTCATGACCTGAACGCAAAAGCCCCGGAAGGCATCGACGCCTATTTCGATAATGTCGGGGGTGAGATTTCTGATGCCGTCATTCAGAACATGAGATTGTTCGGCCGGATCGCCGTCTGCGGTCAGACCAGC
This sequence comes from Henriciella sp. AS95, assembly GCF_038900055.1. Taxonomy (NCBI): domain Bacteria; kingdom Pseudomonadati; phylum Pseudomonadota; class Alphaproteobacteria; order Hyphomonadales; family Hyphomonadaceae; genus Henriciella; species Henriciella sp. AS95. The sequence goes on along the minus strand of NZ_JBBMQM010000001.1, from coordinate 1,091,030 downwards.
GAATACAACAAGAGCGAGCCTCGCGGCTGCCGTCAGATGACATCCGTGATTACGAGAAGACTAACCCTTCGAGGCTTTGTCGTATTTGATTTCCAGGACCAATTTGATCAAGCGCTGGACCACATCCGGGAATGGCTCCTGTCTGGCGCGATGCAAGACAGTCCCAACATAATTACCGGCATCGACCTGGCGGTCGATGGATTTGTTTCACAGTTCTCAGAAAGGTCCGCCGGGAGACTTCTGGTCAAGTTTGGTGACGCCGAAGTGTGTGGACATGAAGCCCGCAACTGAGCCCATACAGGCGAGGTTAGCCGGGTGGGTATTGTCAGGGCAAGTCGCTTAGGGCCTGTTGGTCCGCGAAAAACGGAAACGGGTTCGCCTCCCTCACCTCTGTATCTTATCGTCTGCAGTCAGGCGCTAGATTTCGGCTTTTGCTGCAGCAAATGCGGCAATTGTCGTCTCCAGCTCCGCAGTCTCATGAGCGGCTGTTATCTGACAGCGGATGCGCGCCTTGCCTCGTGGCACAACCGGGTACGAGAAGGGCACTACATAGACGCCGCGCTCTACGAGCGCATGGGCCAGCCGAACAGCACGCTTGGCATCATAAAGCATGACTGGAATGATTGGATGGCTACCTGGGATCAGATCGAATCCGGCATCCGTCAGACCGTCGCGAAACAACTGCATGTTCCGGGTAAGCTTGGCACGAAGGCCCGCGCCAGCGTCGGCTATCTCTACAGCTTTGACGGCGCCGGCAACCAGAGCCGGGCTAACGGTATTGGAAAAAAGATAGGGGCGAGACCGCTGGCGCAGCAACTCAACCACCTGCTTGCGCCCGGAGGTAAAGCCACCGCTTGCGCCTCCAAGCGCCTTGCCGAGCGTTCCGGTGACGATGTCGACACGGTGCATGCATTCACAGGCTTCTGCTGTTCCCCTACCCGTCGGGCCGACAATGCCGGTGGCATGGCTATCATCGACATGGACCAGTGCGCCATATTGCTCGGCGAGGTCGCAGATCTCTTTCAGATTGGCGAGCAGCCCATCCATGGAAAAAACCCCATCGGTAGTGATCATGATAAACCTCGCGCCACCCCGCTTTGCGGCCTTGAGCTGGGCTTCCAGGTCATCCATGTCATTGTTGCGATAGCGAAAGCGGCGCGCCTTGCAGAGCCGGATCCCATCAATGATCGACGCATGGTTTAGCTCATCGGATATGATCGCATCCCGGTCGTCCAGCAACGTCTCGAACAGTCCGCCATTCGCGTCATAGCAGGACGGATAAAGGATCGTATCCTCCGTGCCCAGGAAGTACGTGATCGATTCTTCCAGCTGTTTGTGGATGGTCTGAGTTCCGCAAATAAAGCGGACGGATGCCATGCCATAGCCCCAGTCATCCAGCCCCTGTTTCGCGGCCTCCCGGATCTCAGGATGCTGTGCAAGACCTAGATAGTTGTTTGAACACAGATTGATCAGACTCTGGCCCGTCTGGACCGGAACAGCCGCGCCCTGCGGACCGGTAATCATCAATTCGTGCTTGTAGAAACCCTCCGAACGAATGTCGTCCAGCTGAGCGTTCAGGCTTTCAAGGAATGTTTCGGTCATGGGTGTCACCCGATCAGGAGTTTTGGGGAGCGATGCGCACTTTCTCAACCGCCTCCAGCGCGCGCGTGAGCGTGGCGGTTTCTTCCTTGAGCGCCGCTTCGATCACCGACCGACCCGTTTCAGTGTAGACGCGCTTCACCGCCTTCAGCAGATCCGGCGCCAGGGCGAGCAGGTCCGAGGCTACGGTCTCGACCATGGCCGCCGCTTTACCGGCTTCCGCCAGATGGGAAGCGAGCCCCATACGCTCCATGTCTTCGCCCGTTACCTTTTCCCCGGACGTGAAGAGTCGCATGGCCTTGGGATGACCGATCCGCTCAGGCAAGAGCGTCGTGACGGCCCCGCTCATGAACAGGCCAAGACCGATTTCCGGGAAGAACCCGCCTGCTGTGCGTTCAACAATCGCGAGATCGGCATTGAGGACCCAGGACAGCCCCCCGCCGATCGCCCATCCCTGAACACAGACGAGGTAGATCTTGTCGCTGAACATCATCGACCGTGTAATGTCCTGCAACCGGGCGACCAGATGGGCCGGTTCGACCTCGATTTCCGCTCCGGAACTGAGCTCCTTCAAATCATCACCGGCACAGAAGGCTCGTCCCGTCCCGGACAGAAGAACGATCCGGACATCCGGCAAGCTGTTGACGTGGTCGAGCGTATCAGCGAGCTCTTCAAGCAGCTCATTGTTGATCGCATTCAGCACGTCGGGGCGGTTGAGTGTCACGCGGGCAAGCGGACCATCGATTTCGTGGAGCACGGCACTCATGACTGCACCTCGTCGCTATGGGTGAAGGCCTTCTCGGCATCGTTTTTCAGGGCGACCTTATCGACCTTGCCGATTGCGAGCAGCGGCAACGCCTCGCGTATCCTGAACGTTTTGGGAATCTTGTAATTGGCAAGTTGCCGGCCACAGACGTCACGCAGGCATTCTTGCGTCAGGGCGCCGTCCCGATCAGGTTGCACATAAGCCACGCCGGACTCACCGAACACCGGATGAGGGGCCGCAACAACCGCCGCGACGCTCACGCCCGGAATCGCCTCCAGGACCTGCTCGATCTCTCGCGGATAGACATTGTAGCCACCTGACTTGAACATGTCGGTCTTGCGCCCTGTGAGCCGCAAGAGGCCGTCTTCGCCCCACTTGCCGACATCTCCCGTATGCAGGAAGCCCTCCTGGTCGATTGTCGCTGCCGTCGCTTCGGGACGGTTGAGATATCCCAGCATCAATCGGTCGCTGCGCACCTGTATCTCGCCATCGCGATCCGCGCCCAGCACCTCTCCGGCCTCGTCGACAATCCGGATGTCGCAATCAGGAGCAGCCTCGCCGACCGTTTCAGACAATTCGCGCGCACTGGCGTCAGGTCTCGTATAGCAGACATTGCTCGTCGCCTCTGTCATCCCGTAGGCATTGAGAAGGCGCGGGGCGAGCGTCTGGAGGCGCTCAACGAGGGGAACAGGTGCAACACCGCCGCTCCAGAAGATGAGTTCGAGGGAGCTGAGGTCATGGCGCCCAAAAGCTTCGCTTTCCAGCGATTGCTGGAGCTGGACAGGCACCTGCCCCCAGACGGTCAGCTTCCTGCTTTCAATTGCCTCAAGCGATCCCGCCGGATCGAACCGGTCCATGAAGTGGATCAAGCCGCCGGCGATCAGGGCGTGAGATGACACATCGCCAACACTACCAATATGGTTGATCGGAAGATTATTCAGTATCCGGACATTTTCGACGCCTGCCACACGGTACTGCGTGAAAAAGCTGCCGACCATGCCGCCTTGGGACAGCATCGCCCCCTTTGGCTTCCCGGTGCTGCCGGACGTGTACACGATCAGAGCTGGTCTCTCTGGCATGACGGCATCGATGGCCTTGGCCAGTGTCTCGCTACCGGTCGCGCTGCCTTGCGCGAGGAAGCGGTCGAAGGATTCAGCCTGATCAATAACAACGAGGCTTTCCCGACCGATTCCTAGTTCGGACAGGTCTGCGCAGAAGTCGCGTTCGCCCATACCTTCGATACTGAAGACGAGTTTTGGATCAGAGTCGTCCAGGATATGAGCAAGTTCACGCTGGGTCGCGCGAGGGTTCAGACCGAGCCAGATCGCCCCGATCCTTGCCGTCGCCAGGAAGAGAATGAAGAACTCGGCCCGCGGCGGAGATAGGGTTGCGACGACATCGTCGGCCTTTATCCCCCGCGCCAGCAACGCCGCGCTGACGGCGTCTACTCGTTCGGCAAACCGTGCATAGCTATATTCGCCGCCAACCCCGGAGAGCGCCTCCGCATCCGGCGTCTGAGCCGCATAATAGGCGGGATAATCGCTGATGCGGCTCAGCCGCGGCGGGAGATCAGGTGGAGGATGCATCACTTGGTTCACTTCCTTGAAATCGGGCAAGGCCGACAATCATGCTGCCGACGAACAATCCCACGAGGGAGTTCAGCATCAGCGGCAGCACCATTTCCGGCGTTTTGAGCAGGGTAAGGGCGATGAAGATGCCAAGCCCCTCCTGCTTGATGGCATGTTCGAGGGTCAGAGCCCGGCGTTCGGCCGCGCGGGCGCGCGCCAGAAAACCAATCACCGTCCCCAGCAGAACCGAAACCAGGTTGAGCAGAATGACGGGCACCGCTGTGACCTTCAGGGCGGCGAAGAAAGTTTCGCGTTCCGAGACGATGATGGACAGGAACACCGACACAATCAGGACGCCGGCGAAATTCTTGAGTGGGTCAGCAATACGCTGCGCGAGACGGGGCCTGACCCGATTGATGACCATCCCGACGGCGACAGGCAGAATGGTCAGAAGCATTATTCTCAGCATCGTCTCGCCGACAGGCAGGACAATCGTGCGGGCTTCGCCCAGAAATCGCGACAGGGCAAACTCGACAATCACGGGCATGGTGAAGATCACGAAGAAGCTTGCCAGCGCTGTCAGGCTCACGGAAAGAGCGAGGTTGCCGCGCGCGTAGTAGGTGAGCAGGTTGGAGAACGTGCCCCCCGGACAGGCCCCGACCAGAACGAGTCCGACTGCCAGAACCGGCGGCAAGCCAAACAGGGATGCAATTACAAAAGCCATGCATGGCAGGAGTATGAGCAGGCTGACCAGACCGCCCAGCACTGGCGCTGGCCGCGAGACGAAACGTCCGAAGTCTTCGGCTTTGAGAGAAAGCCCCATGCCCAGCATGATCAGCGCAAGGGCCCCCGGAAGGATGAAATCGGATACAATGGCCATCAGATTGGCACGGCCTCCTTATCGGTAACGGTGCCAGCCACGAGCTGGACCGCCGCATGAAACAGAACCAGCAGGCAAAACACCGGCACAACCATCATGACCAGAGCAAGATTGAGCCCCAGCGCCTCGGTATGACGCAGCGAGGCCCGTGAAAGCATACCTGCCGAATGATAGAGAAGCGTGCCTGCAAAGATGCCGACAAACAAGAAACGCGCAATTCGTGCTCCGCGCTTTTGCGCCGTTGGCGCGTTCGACCCGACCTTGATCAGAGCGGGATCAACGCCCTGATAGAAGGCGCAGCTTGCAGCCAGAAGCGCGCTCCAGACCATGCAGTAGCGGGCCGCCTCCTCTGTCCAGGCCGGAGCATCCTGAAAGATGTACCGGGCAACGACCTGCACGACGACGAGCCCAACCATCAGGCAAAGCAGGACGGATGCCAGCATGAGCGCAGCGGTGTTCGCCCGTGCGCTCGCCCGTCGCAGATGGCGGCTAGAGATTGGGACGGACGTACTCATTCCGCGACCTTTCCCGCAAGCGCTTCTGCTTTTTTGATCAGGCCAGCAGGCGCATATTCCGGATAGGCCGCGCGGGCACGGGTCTTGAATTGCTCCCGATCTTCCGCGCCCGGTACTATCGCCTCGATGCCCATTGCGGCCAGCGATTCAAGATCATTCGCCTGCCGCTCAACTGTCCACACCCGGTTCGCCCGGTGCCCGGCCCGGAAGGCTTTTTCAAGCAGAGCACGTTCGTCGGACGTCAGGCGCTCAAGCCAGCGCGCAGAGGCGACGATTAACCGGTGCGCGGGGGCAATCCGCAGGTCCGTAAAGTACCGCAGATAGGTCCCGTGACCGAACAGGACCGGAGCGAGCGGCGGGTTCAGATAACCGTCGGCGATCCCGGTTTGGAGGGCCTGCGCCGTTTCCTCCCAGGCGACCTGCACCCCTTCGGCCCCAAAGGCCCGGATCAGGACGAGGTCGCGGCGGTCCATGGCGCGGAGGCGAAGGCGCCGCATATCTTCCAGGCTGTGGACCGGTTGGCGAGTCGTGAAAATTCCGCTCATCCCGCCGAGAAAGGTTGCATCGATCAGCACAAGGCCAGCGCGCCCCAATTCTTCGTTCACGTCATGCAGGAACTCTGGATCAGATATGAGGCGGTCGAAATGGGCAAGGTCGTCAAAGAGAAAGGGAAGCTGCGCCGTCAAATAGATGTCACTGAAGGCCGTCACCTCGGAAATGCCCGCGTCATTGAGGTGCAATAGACCGAGACCCACCAGCTCACTCCGGTCTTCCTCGCGCCCCAGCGCTGCATTTGAGCTGAGAAGAAAGTCCATACCGTCCTGGCGCAGCAGGTTGAGGCAGGCCTCCATCCAGATCCATACGCCATTCGCATCAGGATTGGCACCGCCGGCAAGACAGGCGCGCAGCCGCCCAGCCGATTGTTCTCCAGAACAGGCCGCCAGAAAACTGCCGCCCGCCCCCATCAGAAACATGCGTCGATCGACACTGAGCATCACAACAGTCCCAGCGCCCGCGGCAGCGCCAGTGTCAGCTCCGGGACGTAAAGCAACAGCCCGAGCACCGCGAACTCGATCAGGATGAAGGGCAGCAGAGCCCGCATCAGCTGCCAGTAGGATTCGCGAGTGGCGGCTGACACAACAAGCACAACGCCTCCGAGAGGCGGGGTGATCAGGCCAAGCGTGATGGTGAAGCACACCACAACGCCCAGGTGCACGGGGTCGGCGCCTAACGGATAGGCCGCAGGCACCAGAATTGGCGCAAGCAGGACCAAGGCGATCTGTGTGTCGAGCAGCATGCCGACAAGAATGAAGACCCCGGTCAGTACGCCGAGATATTGAACAAGCCCGAAATTGCTATCGATAAGCCAGGTCGAGATTGCCTCAGGCGCACCGATCACGCCGGCCAGATAGTTCAGGCTCGCTGCGGCGAACATGATCGCGAAAATGGCGCCCGTGAAAATAGCGGCGCTCTCTACCGACGATCTCAACATAGACCAGCTAAGCGCCCGCCCCAGACCGATGACACCGAGGGAAACCACAACGGCGATTGCAGCGGCCTCTGTCGGGGTGACGATACCAAAGACAATTCCGCAAAGGATGACGACCGGCAATGCCAATGCCGGGCCGGCTTTCAGCAACGTGCTGGCGACTGGCGGTCGGCTTCCCATGGCCGGGTGGTTCTGAATGTGCGCAAATATGCCGTTCGCGACCAGCAACGCCACGCTCAGCAGCAAGCCCGGCACAATGGCCGCAGCAAACAGCGCGGCGATGTCCACATTCATGATCGCACCATAGAAGATCATGATGATGCTGGGCGGAATCAGCGGGCCGATAATCGAAGACGCCGCCGTGATCGCCCCGGCATAAACGCCGGAGTATCCCTCCTCCTTCATCGCCGGAACCAGGGTCGAAGACAGGGCGGCTGCGTCCGCCATGGCTGAGCCGGAAACCCCGGCGAAGAAAACGCTGCTGGCAACATTCACATGGCCAAGACCGCCGCGCGCCGACCCGACAAAGAGCGACGCAAGACTGATCAGCGACCGCGTGATGCCGCCCCGGTTCATCAGCTCGCCGACCAGGATGAAGAGCGGCATTGCCATCAATGCGAACACGTCGAGCTGGGAGAAGGCCCTGCGCGGCAAAGCCTGCAGGAACTCCCCCATACCCATCGCGTAAAAGCTGATGATGCCTGCCGCCCCCATGATATAGGCCAGCCCGACTGCCAGACAGGACGTGGCAGTTAGAACAGCAAGGGCGGAAAGGCGGTTCATCTTGATGTCGACGGCCTAGAACTTGCCGCGAAGCTCGACACCAACCGTGCGAGGCGCACCGAGCGACTGGATCTGCTGGCCTGGAATGATAACGCCGGCGCTGCGGCCGACCGCATATGTTTCATCCGTGAGGTTCCGCCCCCAGAGTGTGACGCTCCAACTGTCGTCGGCTGCCGCCACACCGATTCTCGCATTCACCAGCGTGACGGCATCCTGCGTGTAGTCCGGGTTGTTTGAGGCATTAAAGAAGACCTCGCTGCGATAATTGGCATCACCGTGCAGGGTGAAATCGAGCGCCGATGTAAGCGGATGGCGATAGTTGCCAGCCAGAGAGGCCGAATGCTCAGGCGCTTCCGGCAGCGTATTCCCGCTATAGTCCGCGCCGGCGGACGTGGCGTTCTCGAAATCGGAATACTCGCCGTTCAGATAGCCGTAAGATGCCGTCAGGACGAGGTCATCGATCGGCATCCAGTTTCCTTCCAGCTCAATTCCCCAGCTCTCGGCTTCAGCAGCGTTCGACGTTGTGAAGGTCGGCACCCCGCCGACATTGATAAGCTGGTTCACCTGAAGGTCGGTGTAGTCGAGGAAAAAGACGGCTGCGGCGCCATACAATTTGCCGTTCGCGAACGACGACTTTGCGCCCAGCTCATAGCTGTTCACGAATTCAGGGCTATACTCGGCCGAATCCGTTGGCGAAATCGAGAAGACATTGAAACCCCCGGATTTGTAGCCCCGTGAATAGGAGGCATAGACCAGTCCGTCATCACCGACATTCCAGTTCAGGCTGAGCGATGGCGTCCACTCATCATCCTCTCTGGATTGCTTCGACTCCGGCAGGGTTTGCAGAAGCGCCCCGAACGGATCGCCGATGGATGAATGGGTGACTTCCTTTTCGTCATGGGCGGCACGCAAGGCTGCCGAGATCCCCAGCGCTTCGTTGAAGTAATAATTAGCCTGCCCGAAAATCGCATAGGATGTCGTTTCCAGATCGGCGAAGATATCGATGGGCGTCTCCTCAGCATAGACACCGAGATCCGGACCGATGACAGCATTCGAAATCGCCGAGAGCTCTTCCTTCAGGAAATAGGCGCCCACGATATAGTCAAACGTATCCCCCGGCGCGGAGGTATAACGCAATTCCTGGGAGAACTGGTTCTGCTCTTCGGTAATGCCCGAGCGAAGCTGGTTCAAAAAGGTAAAGTCGTTATCGCTGGCATTGTACCATTGATAATCCCGGTAAGCGGTCAGCGAGGTCAGCTTGCCAGTTCCGATAGACCAGTCGGCCTGTAGCGAGGTGCCCCAGAGATCACGGTTCTGCACAGGGTCGAAATCATTGGAGATGCGAAAGTCTTCCGGATCGTCATCGGCTAGAGGTGAGCCAGAGAGCGCGCCATTATTGAGCACTTCCGACCCGCCAAGGTTCGTACGGTCCTCCGCCACATCGCCGCGCCAAATCAGCTGCAGGTTGTCGACTGGATCGAGAACCAGCGCAAACCGCATTGATGTGCCGTCGAGATCGTTGAGATCCGACCCGGTGAAGGTGTTCTCGGTGAAGCCTTCGCGGCGCTGGGAGGATGCCGACACGCGGGCTTTCACCTTGTCGCTGAAGACGAGGTCGGCCGCGCCGAACAAAGTGAGCGCTTCATAATCGCCAAGGCTCAGAACACCTTCCGCGCCGCTCTTGTCTCCTGGCAATTTCGAGATGAGATTGACGGCGCCCGCGATTGTGTTCTTGCCATAAAGCGCGCCTTGCGGCCCCCGCACAACCTCGACCCGTTCGAGGTCATAGAGATTGGTGTTTATGGTCGTCGGGCGGCTTTGATAAATGCCATCCACAAACACGCCTACGCCTTGATCTACACCCGGATTGTTGGGATTCGAGGCAACGCCGCGGATGGTGATTGTCGTGGTCCGCAGTGAGTTGTTCGTATTGAGATAAACGTTCGGGAATGAGGTCGAGAGATCGTCGAGACGGGTCACCCCTGCCGCCTCCAGCGTTTCCGCCGATACGGCGCTCACTGCAGCCGGCACATCCAGAATGGATTGTTCGCGCTTCTGCGTCGTGACTGTGACGGTATCCAGTGTCTTTGCATCTTCGGCATGGGCGCTTCCGATCAACGCGGCCGAGACCACGGACAGTCCACCATATTTCAATATGGCCCGCGCCTTTGATTTATTTCTGCTCACCTCAGTCATGACTGCTCCCATTCCAATAAGCCCCAGGCATCAGCTGCTGCCCACAGTGGGGAATGCAGGCCTGCAATCGCTCTTTATTTAATTTTGAGGTCATGTTCAACTTTTTTATGACGACGGAGCCGAAAGGCGGGTCGCCGACAAGTTTTCAGGCTTACAGCGCTTCTGGTGCTCGAATGATAATCGGCGGCAACGGATCGAACGGCCAGAGCGGGCGGCGTATGCGCCGGAAAGGCAGACCTGGCAGATCCGGATTCATTTCCGCAGGAGAACCGACTTCCAGGATCTGGTGGCTGAAATCCGAAAAGGCCGCACGAAAATGCGCCGAGGATTTGATGACCAGTATCCTGAGCTTGCGCGGATCGACGCCGAGCACCGAAAACAGGGATGGCGACAGAGCCTGCCGGCGCTCACCGCCGACAACGATCACGCCAAAGTCGGCCTCAAGCAGAGCCAGCGGACCGGACGACGGCCCGCCAACCGCTCCCTGTCCATCCTTGCCATCCCCATCCGACAATGCTGCTACACGGAAGGTCGCCTTCAAAGGGGCACCTGAAAACGGGGACAGCTTGCCGCCGAGCGAAAATGGGCCCCGCCCACCCAGACCAAGTTCTTGCGCCCTAGCGAGAGATTGAGGATCGTTCAGCAGAGCCAGACCAATTCCTCGTACATTTGCGTCAATCAAGGCCTGTAACAGATGCGTCGCATCTCCACTCGCGCCACCACCCGGATTGTCGGAAACATCAGCGAGAATGAACCTCTCTTCAGGATGGCTCACCACCGTATCGACAGCATCAGCGACCGGCATGGTCGATATAACGGCCTGCTCAAAGATTGCTCGAAATCGCTCTGCGCCCTCTTCTGCGACATCCGCTGAGAGTCTTTCATTGTCAGCATAGACAAGCACTTTCGCCCCGGCATCGGGGCTGTCGCTCCACGGAAAGCTCTGGATAAGGGACACAGACACAATGCCTGGCCGGGATTCAGCCTCTTTCATCCAGCGGACGAATCCGGCCATGGGCTCACTGACGGTCGGAAACCCGCCGATCAATCCGAGCTCTGCAACGCGGCAGACCGGCCGCCGACCGGTCGCCACCATGTTCGCACTCGCATCGTAAAGTTCCCCTGCCCGCACCATGACATCGGTATGAGGATATTCCTTATAGGCATGGAGCAGATCGCTGGATGTGATCATCTTCTGGCTCAGAACGGCGTGTGGATCGATGAGCACCCCTATGACGGTATAATTGCCGACAATTGCCCGCACAGCGTCGATGAGGTCGCCTTCGCAATCTATTGTTTCTTCGGCGACCATTGCGCCATGCAGGTCCAGCAAGACCATATCGACCGGCAGGGCTTGCCTCAGATCCTGCAACAGGGTCTCTTTCAGGTCCGCATAGACTGACTGCTCTACCGCACCACCTGGCACCGCATAGGCAATGATGCCGCGCGCCAGATAATCACCCCTCTCCTGGGCCGCGGCCAGGAAGCCTGCATAGCCGGGGTGCAGCCCCGGATCGACGTGGACAGCATGTGCTCGCGTGACGTCCCCGTTCAGAAAGTCGCGTTCGCCTGTGGGCCGGGCCACGAACGTATTGGTCTCAGTCCGGATACCACCGATGAAAACGCGCATGCTCACCCCTCAACAAAGGTCGACATAAAATTATTGATATTGAATTCAATTTCATTTATTTCCTCTCGGGACATTGCTCAACCCCCTTTTTAGGGCAGGGTGCGTTTGTTGAGCCGGCCGTCCCGCAACCGGTTCGAACGCACGCAATCAACAAGGAACGACCATGCGACCAGGCTTTTCACTCACCAGACTGACGCTATCGAGCATTCTTGGAGCGCTCGCGCTCGCCGGAACGGCAGCCTGCCAGAGCAGCGCCGAGCGCGCACGCGACATTGGCATCACCTTCGACGGCACACCAGGCACTCTGAATGCGGTAACCGACGTGGCCGGCGTCGAAGTCGGCCACGTCACCCTGAATGAAGGCAACGCCCGCACGGGTGCTACGGTCGTCTTCCCGCTTGGCAAGGACGCAACAGAAGGGGTGGCCGCTGGCTACTTCGCCTTCAACGGCACTGGCGAACTTACAGGAACCCATTTCATCGAGGAATTCGGCGCCTTCTTCGGCCCCGTCACCCTGACCGGCACGCTTGGCGTCGGCGCCGCCCGGGACGGTGTCCTGCAATGGACAAAAGAGCACTTCGCCGGAAATGATGACGTGAAGTTTTCGCGTGTCCTGCCCGTCGTCGGAGAAACATATGATGGTGGACTGAACGACGCCTGGTCGTTTCCCCTGACACCGGCCCATGTCATCAAAGCGCTCAACGAAGCCCGTACCGGCCCTGTCGAGGAAGGGTCTGTTGGCGGCGGCACCGGCATGGTCGCGTATTATTTTAAGGGCGGCATCGGCACCGCTTCGAGGATTGCGAGCTATGGATCCGGTATGGACTTCACGGTTGGCGTTCTTGTTCAAGCCAATCACGGAGCCCGGGACCAACTGGTGATCGACGGCGTCGACATTGGAAAGATGATCACCGATCTTCAGCCACAGCGTGCGCCAAAGGCGGACACCGAACGCGACGGGTCGATCATCATCCTGATCGCGACCGATGCCCCGCTTCTTCCCAGCCAGCTTAAGCGCCTGGCGCGTCGCGCCGCCATCGGCATGGGCCGCACGGGTGGACAGGGCGACAGCCTGTCGGGGGACATTTTCCTGGCCTTCTCGACGAGCAACAAGGTTACGCTCGGCGGCGAGGGGCCCCTCACATATACCAGCATTCCGAACGAAGCCCTCGATCCGCTTTTCACAGCGGTCGTCGACGCCACGGAAGAAGCGATCATCAATGCCCTGGTCGCCGCTGAGGACATGCAAGGGGGCCGCGGCGGGCACGTCTACGAACTGCCGGAAGAGCGCGTGCGCGCCCTCCTGCAATCCAACGCAAACTAACCACTTCACCGGAGACCGCTTTCATGCTTGTCCGCACTATCAAGACCGCCGCGCTCGCGCTCAGCCTCGTCGGCTGCGCTGTCGCTCAACCCGTCACGCCACCGACCGATGCGATCGCAGAACTTGTCAGCCAGAGCCAGGAAGCGGCCCCCTATCCGGCTCTTGCCATCTCCGTGCGCAAAGGAGACGAGATTCTATATGAGGGCGCCGTCGGCACAGCCGATCTCGAACAGGATGTACCAGCTACGCCCGACACGGTCTTTGCGATCGGCTCAATCACGAAGTCATTCACGGCCATCGCCGTCGCCACGCTGGCTGCGGAAGGCAAGATCGACCTCAACGCCCCTATCAGCACGTACATCCCGGACTATGACGGCCCTGCAGGCGATGCGCCCGTCTGGACGCTGATGAACCACACTTCCGGCATCCTGAACTACAATGCGCAGCCCGAATTTCCGCAAGGGACGCGAAAGGCATTCACGCAACGGGAAATGCGCGACATGTTTGAAGCAGCGCCGCTCATGTTCGAGCCGGGAACAAATTTCAGCTATTCTAATTCCGGTATCTTCCTGCTCGGCGTGATCGTGGAAAACGTCACTGGCAAGCCGTACGATACTTATCTCGAAGAAACTATATTTGCGCCGCTTGGCCTTGAGCGGACCTATTACAACCGTCCGCAGACAATTATTCCGCACCGCGCCAGTGGTTATGTCCTCAGCGAGGACGGATATCAGAACGCGCCGATTCTCGATCCCAGCGTACCCTTCTCAGCCGGCGCTCTGGCATCTACCGTTCAGGACCTTCAAGCCTATGTAGACGGGGTGCACCGGCAAAACCTGCTGGGCGATGATGTCCGAAATACGCTTTATGAAATGCGCGAATTTCCCGATGGCGAGGCCAACCCCTACGCCCTTGGCGCCCTGATCATCCGCAACTGGGAAGGCCATCGCAAGATTGCCCATGCCGGCGACATAGATGGCTTCTCGGGCTATATGGCTTTCTATCCCGATGAGGATCTCTCGATTATCGTCCTCGCCAATTCTCGCAACGTCTCGCCATCGCCGGTTGGCCTCGAACAGAAGATCGCCCGGCTGGTCTTTGACACCCCGCGCGGTGAGCCGTCCAGCGAGCCCCTTACACCAGCGCAACAAGCCATACTGGTCGGCGACTACGATGTCGGCCGCGTACGTATCGGCATCGACCAGATTGGTATCCTCAAACAAGATGACGGGCTGGCCATGAAGTTTGGCGGAACCGCCTCGGATGGCCCGGCCATCCCGCTTGTCCGTCTCGACGGCCTACATTTTTATGCCGCCAATGATGACGAGATGACCTTCACCTTCATTCCCGGTGAAGACGACACACCAACCCGCGTCATGGTCGACTATGTCGGCGGCTTGTTTTCTTTCTACAAGACAAACTGAGGGCCACTCAACATGACCGATTTCCAACAGGCCCGCGAGGCCTATGATCGCGATGGTGTGTGCATCCTGCGCGGCGTCTTCGACCGCCCATGGCTGGATCTGGTCGAGCGCGCTATCGATGAAGCCCTTGCCCATCCCGGACCAGACGCCGAGCGCTATGGTCCGGCTGGCGCAGAGCGTTTCTTCGGTGACCTCGACATGTGGACCCGCCATGAGAGCTTTCGTGACTTCATCCTGAAGTCCCCTGCCGGCAAGCTGGCAGGCCTCATCATGGGCTCATCAACATCGACCTTTTTCTACGACCAGATGCTGGTCAAGGAACCAGGGACCCAGCAACGCACGCCCTGGCACCAGGATCAGCCTTACTGGGCTGTCAGCGGTCGCCAGGTCTGCTCAATCTGGCTGCCCGTGGATTCTGTTCCGAAAGACGTTGCCCTCGAATTCGTTGCCGGTAGCCACAATTGGGGACAAGCCTACAATCCGGCCCACTTTGCCGACGGCAGTCCCTATGACGGCACCGGCCTGCCGGAGCTGCCAGATATCGAAGCCGCGCGAGACGATTACGAGATTCTCAGCTGGGATGTCGAACCGGGCGACTGCCTCATCTTCCAGGCGATGCTCGTGCATGGCGCTCCGGCCAATCCCAAGGCCGGGCGCAGACGGGTACTGTCGACAAGATGGCTGGGCGACGATGCACGCTACACCGTGCCAAAAGGCGAAGTAGCAATTCCGACGACGAAGCCGGACCTTGCCGATGGAGCCCCCTATTCCGGAGCGCTCTACCCCACCGTTTGGCGGGCAGCCACGGCCTAGGTCATGGCCGTTTCATTGCTGAGCTGGGCGATCTTGGCCGCCGCGCCGCGCAGGCCCTTCGGAATTTCGCTGGCGGGATAAAGCGTTCTGAACCAGAGAACGCTCAGGGCATCGGCCAGCGCCTTGTCTGTCGGCACAATCTTGTCGGTCAGTCGGATGAGATTCTGATCAGGATAGATGACCAGTCTGCGGACGATCTCATCCATCATGGAGCCGAGGGCATAGGCGACCAAGAGCATCGAATCCTCATCCACCGCGCCTTCGGGATAGTGGCGGATCACACTCCGGGACACACGAGTGTACCAGTTCAGGTTTACGTCCTGAACAAGCGCGGAATAATCAGGGTGCTCGTCGACCACCTGTAGCATGCATCGCATCAGGCCCGCGTTCGCACGTGACAGGCGGATGAACCGGCAATTGGTTTCACGGATCGTATCGAAGGCCGAACGGCTGGTATTGCCAACTGTGGCGCCGGGCGGGATGAACTCCACGAATTCGGACAACACCGCCAGGGCGGCCTCGCTCTTGTCCTTGAAGTAAACATAGAACGAGCCGTCCGCGACACCCGCTTCCTGCGTAATGTCCAGCACGCGCATCGCATGATAACCGAGGCGCTCCAGCATCCTTGCCGTTGCAAGCTTGATACGTTCGCGGGTTCGCTCACCTTTGCGTTTCGGTGGATTTTCCTCAAGCCGAAGCGCGAGCGCATCGACAAAGCTGGATGGCTCGGCGCGAGAGGCAGTGTCAGAAACTGAAGCGACATTCATAAACTTCGTATAGCCGCATCCGCCCCTTATCGACAACCGAATTCCGCCGGGACATGCGTCAATCCTTGTGCAGTATTCCCGCGGCCAGAAAGCCTCCATCGACCGCAAGGACATGACCGGTGACGTAGGCCGCTTCAGGCGTGGTGAGGAATATTGCGGCCGCGGCCACCTCATCCGGGGTGCCATAGCGGTCTGCCGGAATTGCCCGCCGGTAAACCCTGCGGGTGGTCTCGCTATGCATTTGAGCGACGAGATCGGTCTCGATGGCCCCCGGCGCCAGAGCATTGACGGTCACGCCTGATGTCGCAAGCTCTACCGCCAGCACGCGGGTCAGCATCACAACGCCGCCCTTGGCCGCTCCATAGGCCGCACGCCCAGTGCCGCCAGCGACGCCCGCCGTAGAGGCGATATTGACGATGCGGCCATAGCCCTGTGCCTGCATCACCCGGCCAGCGGCACGGCAGCAATAGAAGGCCCCGGACAGGTCGACATCGAGCATTCGCGACCATTCTTCATCGGTCGTTTCCAGGAACAGCCTCTCCAGCCCGATACCAGCAGAATGAACCAGAATATCCAGGCGCCCATTACCGCTTGTTGCGGCGGCGTCGACCGCTCTGTCGCAAGCGGCACTGTCAGCCACATTCACCTCGACACAGGTGACGTCGGCGCCCATCTCAGCCAGGGTCGCCTGCGCGGTTTCGAGTTGGCGCGCGTCGAGATCGGCAAGGACCAGACGCACACCCCTGCGCGCCAGACCTTTCGCAATCGCAAAACCGATCCCTCTCGCACCGCCCGTGATCAGGGCCGTTTGCCCGCTCATGCCATCATTCATGCCTTACCCCCAGAAGCGCTCGGGCGCTGGCATGGCCACGCCGCTTTTATACTCAACGCCATTCGGCAAGTCCTTCGACAACAGGAGCGGACCATCCAGGTCGGCGAAGTCGCATAGACTCGCCAGAGTAAGAGCAGGTGCCATGGATAGCGAAGTTCCCGCCATGCAACCCACGAGTACTTTAAGGCCATGCTTGCGCGCCGTCCTGAGAAGGGCGAGCCCGCCTGTCAGCCCGCCCGCTTTGTCGAGCTTGATGTTCACAGCGTCGTACAGGCCGACAAGCGCGGGCACGTCTTCCGCCGTGAAACAGCTTTCGTCGGCGCAAAGTGGGACGGGTGACCGATACTCCGCCAGCGCGCTATCGCCACCGGCAGGCAATGGCTGCTCAAGCAGGACAAGCCCGGCCTCGGCGAGCAGAGGCGCAACCTCGACAAGCCGCGCCAGGTCGAGATCTTGGTTGGCATCAGCGAGCAAGATGGCCTCCGGGCGGATTGCGCGGACAGCCTGAACCTGCTCAACGATGCGCGCCGCATCGACCTTGAGCTTTAAGCGCGGTCCGGCAATCGAGGCCGCTGCTTCCGCCATGACTTCAGGGCTATCGAGGCTGATTGTCTGAAATGTATCAACCGGTCCGCCCGGCGCACCAATCTTTTCGTGAATTCGAATGCCATCACGCTTGCACCGAAGATCCCAGATTGCACAGTCGAGTGCGTTCCGGGCTGCGAAGGATCGCAATCCGGCGCAGGCCTCTACCGCCTCATCCATGGTCGTGAAACCACCCTTATAGGTCCGCAGTTCCTGAATACCTTTTTCGGGACTGTCACCGCGAAAGAACACGCCAATGCCCTCACCGCGGCCTCGATGGTCTTCGTGCCGCAGCTCGACCGTAAGGACATCGATTGCATTGAGTTCAGCAAAGGCAAAACGCAATGGTGTCCTGAGCGGCCACGACGCTTCAGTCACCGAGATCTTGATCGTCTCGCTCATGGCTTGGGCGGGATTGATAAAAGGCGGTCAACCAGCGGACCTGCCCCCATTCGAATGGGATCAGTGACCGGCAGCTGGAGCTCCGCCGACAACGTCTTGCACAGCGCCAACGCTTCGTCCTCGGCCAATGACTTCGTATTGAGGCTGATGCCCGCGCACCGCACATCCAGACTGGTCAGGCGCGCGGCCTCAAGATGGCGGGCAATTGCCAGATCAAGAGACGGCGTTGGGAAGTCCTCGAAATAGCCGAGCCTCTCGCGTCCGGCTTCATGGCAGAGGATGATCGCTTCGGGCTGGCTGCCATGCAGGAGGCCAAGCGAGACACCCGCATAGGCCGGATGAAAGATCGATCCCTGTCCCTCAATCACGTCCCAGTGCGCCGGATCGTTCGCCGGAGCAAGACGCTCGGCAGCACCAGATATGAAGTCGCTGACAACGCTGTCGATGGCAAACCCCTTGCCGGAGATCAGCACCCCTGTTTGCCCGGTGGCACAGAAATCACCCGCTTCGCCGCGCGCCCGCAGTTCGCGCCAGACAGCCAGCGCCGTGAACTTCTTTCCGACGGCGCAATCTGTCCCGACGGTCAACACGCGGCGACCGCTACGCGGCTTGCCCGTACCGACGGATAGATCGGCCGGTGGGTCGCGCAGATCCACAAGACGCCGTCCCAGCTCGCTTGCCCGCTCAGCCAGTTCCGCATCATCATGCAGGCGCTCATGCATGCCGGCAACGATGTCCAGACCGGCTTCAAGCGCCTCGTGAAGCACCGCCCGCCAGGCTGGCGGAATCGCGCCGCCAATTCCGGCGACACCGATAACCAATGACTTGGCGCCCCTCGCGGCAGCGTCCCTCGGAGAAAGGTCTTCCAGGCCGAGATCTATTGCCTGCGTCGAAAGCCGGTATTGGCCGACGCACCGCTCTGGCGCCCACTGGACAATTCCGACCCCGGTCTTTGCGAGCAGCAGGCGATTCTCGTCACCCAGGAAGACGAGATAGGGCGGAACGGGGCCGGTCATTGTCAGGTCTTCGTTCGTCATGCCGGATCAGAAAGATTTCTCGAGGCGCACACCGAAGGCGCGGCCAGGGGCGCGCTGTATGAAGTTACCGATCTGATAGGTGATATAGCGCGTATCGCCGAGATTGTTGGCATATGTGGTCACACGCCAGCTCTCACCCTCAAGGCCGATTTTCAGGTTGATGATTTCGGGATGCTCGGACTCAATCTGGTTTGCATTGTCCTGATAGCCATCCCAGGAATTGCTATAGCTGCCATAGAGGAACAAATCGGCCAGATCCGTCAGCGGCGCCGTATACAAGGCATCGAGGCTGACGCTCTGGCGGAAGCTGCGCGGAACCTGGTTGCCCGAATAGTCAACCTCACCGCCGCCCGTCAGCGGTACTACGAATTCGTCGTAGGTCGCATCGAGATAGCCGTAGGCCGCATTGAGGCGCAGACCATCAATAGGCTGCGCGGACAGCTCACCCTCGACCCCCGCAGTCTGGATTTCACCAGCATTGATGCCGAGGCCGTTCACTCCGGCCGGGAATGTCGGGTCGATCACGGATTCGTCCACGGAGATCAGCGCATCTTTTCGCTTCTGCGAAAACGCCGCCAAGGACAGCTGCGCACGTTCCCCTAGAGACGCTTTCAACCCGGCTTCGTAGCTCAGTGACGTCTCACTATCGAACGGCAGGTATTTCGGCTGGCTGGCCCCTTCATTAATCCCGCCAGCCTTGAAGCCGGTCGAGACCGTCGCATAGACCATGACATCGTCAGAGACGTCATAGCTCAATGTGCCGGCCGGCGACCAGTTCTCAAAGACCGGGTCGGAGGTCACGCCATAATCGAGCGAGCGCCCGACGATAGCGATACAGGCCGTGCAGCCGGGCGTAGCCTGCTCAAAGTCAACGTCACGCTCATCACGCGTATACCGCAAACTCGCATCAAGGGTCAGCCGATCGGTCAGATCATAAGACAGTTCGCCAAATGCCGCGTATGACATCAGCTCCTGATCATTATCGAGATCAAACAGGACACTATCCAGATTGTCCCCCGTCAGGCCGCCATTGTCAGGTCCGAAGAATGATCCCAGGCCCGGCACGCCGACTGAAATCAGAAAATTTGTATCGAAAAAAGCTTCTTCGCGTATCAGCGTTGCACCGACCAGGTAACGAAACGCCTGATCCTGAGCGGACGCATAGCGCAGCTCAGCGAAGAGAGTCTCAAGTTCGATATCGCGCGTTGAGGTTTGCAGATAGGCGCTGGAAAAGTCGGTATCGTCCTGTTGAAAGACATCGACCGTCCGATAGCTCAGGACATTGGTCAGCGTCCCCGTGCCTAGCGCGGTATTAAATTCGGAATAGAGCTGCCACTCCTCTGAATTATACGGCGTTTCGGTATCGTAGGCGAGGTTCTCCGGATCGTCGCCAATTCGGTAGACGCCCGGCGTCTGCCCTTCATCCTTGCGATAAGCCGCAGTAAGCAGCAGGTCGGTGGTCTCACTCGGCTGCCAGAGCAGGCGCCCGCGCGCCGACAGGTTCTCGCGGGCTTCCAGTTCCTCGTCGAGAAAAGCGTTGCGCGTAAAGCCGTCATCCTGGTTCACCAGTTTCACGCTCAGTCGCCCAGCGAGCTGGTCGGAAAAGGCATAATTGCCCATGCCGATGACTTCCTGGCGGTCGTAGCTCCCTAAACGCAAATCAATCTTCGCCGTATTTTCAAAGACCGGACGAGCCGTAACGATATTCACGGCCCCACCAACTGCATTGCGCCCGTAAAGTCCCGCCTGAGGCCCACGAAGAATCTCGACCTGCTCAAGGTCATAGAGATCTGAGAGTGTCGTGACAGGACCGCCGACATAAACGCCGTCGCGATAGATCCCCACACCCGGTTCCTCAGTAGAGCGTTCGCGGCTCACACCCCGGATGGCGATGTTGGAGCTGACGAAATCTCCGCCGGGCTCGAACGTCACATTCGGGCTGAGTGAAACAAGATCGCCGATCTCATCCAGCGCCGCTGCGTCCATCAGGTCTGCCCCGAAAGCCGTTACGGCCAACGGTGTATCCTGAATGGCCTCTTCGCGCCGGCGCACGGTCACGGTGACGACATCATAATAGGTCGCCTCAGTCTCGTCCGACGCCTCCTGCGCCTGCGCCTGCGCACCCGCCATCACGGAGCCGCTCATGAAAAGCGCCAGAGTCAAAAGCTTGTGAAGACTTGAATGTGTCATTGCGTCCTAAAATCCTTCCTGCACCAAAATACTGGTGATGGGTCCTGCCCCGCCACACGTCGAACCGAAGAGCCAGAAGGCTCCCAACTGGGCCATATTTGCACTATACTAAATTTGAGATCATTTTCATATTTTAAGCAACTCTTTTTCTGATTTTGCCCAAATGAGCACCACCTAAACTATCGCAGCGCCCAGAAAACGGCCTCAGGATGCCCTGAGCTCGTCCATCAGACCAATCGCAAAGATCAAGACCTCTTTCTCCAGACCGCCCTTGTTTATGGAGAGCGCGAGTACGCGCTGGGAGTCCGGTTCAATCATGAGCACCGACACTGCCCCCTCGCTGGTTCCGGTGTGCCAGTAGAGCGGTCGGCCAGCCACCTGATCCATCAACTCCTCATACAGCGCCTCAGGAAGGTAAGCTCTCCTCGCCTCAAGGAAATCCGGCAGGCTGACATACAGGCCGAGGCCATAGTCGGTGAACGCCCCGCTATTGAGCCTGGCCGGAGAGACAATCGCCTTTTCATCTTCCGGCGTCAGAAACCCCTGCCCAACCAAATTCGCCCCAAACCTGGCAAGATCGCGGGTCGACGCCAGCATCCCGGCACCGGCATACTTGTAGCTATAATCATTGAATGGTGCATTCTCGAGTTCGCCGCCCTCCGACTCCACATAAAAAGCGGCTCGGCCCGGAATGACGCGCACAGCATCATCAAGCGCAACGCTGTCCAGGCCCAGCGGATCGAGGACTTGCGCGTTTATCAGCTCACCAAAGGACAGACCGGACGCCTCGGCAAGCACAGCAGCCAGCAAGGTGTACCCGTAGCTTGAGTAGTTGAAGGCATCGCCCGGCGCGCAAATCAGATCATCATCGGAGAAGCGAGCCAATGCCGCCTTCATGCTGGCATAATGCGTTAGGGAAATCTCTTCTTCGGGCGAGTCATAGCCTCGCACACATCCGGTATGGGATGCCAGTTGCCGAAGCGTAACCAAGCGGGCCGGACCCGTAAATCCAGGCAGATAGTCGCTGACTGTCGCATCCAAATCGACGAGACCAGCCGAAGCGATTTTTACCGTCGTCACGGCCGTTATTGTTTTAGAGATGGACCCGATCCGCATGAGGCTCTGTGGCGTCATCGGCGTCATCTGTTCAAGGTCCGCATATCCCTGCGCACCGTCCCAAACTATCTCTCCCTGCTCCATGATTGTGAGAGAAAGTCCCGGCGTTCCAACTTCCTCTGCGAAGGACTGGACGGACTCATCGATCCAGTCAGGGCTTTCTGCCACGCACGGCAGCGACAAAGCCGGGCCGAGCGGAAGCATGATCATTGAGAGAATTAAGCTTTTCACGGCACCACTCCTATAGAACATCCATCCGGCCAGATGTGGTCATCCTTCAATTCCCGAGCACCTCACGACCGAAGCGCCAGAGCGACAATCCAACAGTTCAGAACCTTCACATAAAATGAATATGACTTCAACTTTTATATCTTGCTTGCTCGTCCAGCGTGGTCATCACTAGAAACGGGCATTGTCAGAAGACGTCGCTTTATGCTGCGACGCCTTCGGGATCGATCCTCGCTCGCCGCGATAAACGATCACGTCAATCAGGACTGCCACCTTTCTTCACGATCCCGGTTCAAACAGAAAAGAAACGCCATCGCTCGAACGGCATCAGATTCTGACTGCCTGGAAAGGCTCTGCCGTCGGCCGGCGGAGACGTGTTTGTATGTGTCGGACGTCACCTACTCGAGAGCTAAGGCCCTAAACCGCGCGATAAATCAGCGGCTTTGAGAGTCCTGCGCAATGGTAAGCGTGCTGAGGCGGCCTTCTATATCCCGTTCGGTTCTGGCGATCAGGAAGGTTTCTGCCTGGAAATCCCTGGCGGCGATCGTGTTGACGCGAACATATCTCGCCTCGACTGATCCTTCGGTCACCTCCAGCAAGACAAAGCCCTTGTCGCGGACATTTGCTGCCCGCACGCCTTCATTCTTTTCGACAGTGGCGGAGGCTGCGATCCCAAAGATCCTCTCATCCGGTGAAAGGCTTTGATAGCCGCCAGGAGACGTGATGCTGCCAGTCGCGAATTCGACACCCGCGAACATGTTGTCCGGTTCGCGAAAGAGATCATTTGCCCAGAACATGTGACTGTCACCTGACAAAACGACAAGATTGGCGTTGGCCTTTATTGCCGATGAGAGAAGCCGTGCCCGTGCAGCCGGATAGCCGTCCCAGGAGTCGAGATTGACAGGAAGTCCCAGTGCCGAGCGCCGGACCCAGTTTGCTGCATACCCATCTGCTGCGAGGATCGGGTCCAGAATATCGTCCGGAAGGATCTGCAGATAATCCGGCGTCAGCATGGGGGACATCACGGTCTGGTTGCCGAGAAGCTGCCAGGCGATTCCGTTCGAGACGGATGCAGAAAATTCATGTTCCAGCCACTTCTCCTGGCGAAGGCCAAGCATTGTTCTCCCCGGATCGGACAGGACAGCGTTCGGTGCTTCGGCCGAGGCTGCAATTGCCGAAAGGCTGAGAGGCTGATCCCGGCCCGTCAACCTCGACTCGATCAGGTGAAGCGATACAACTTTTCCGAATTCATAGGTTCTGGCCAGTGACCGGAACGCCTCGCCGGGACGCGGGTCGCGCATCGGCATCCACTCGAAATAAACCTGCAACGCAGCGTCGCGCCGGCGTTCCCAGGAGCCTTCGGCGTCAGCATCATGATTACCCGCACCCCCCATCCAGCTATTATTGGCAGTCTCGTGATCATCCCAGACAGAAATGAACGGCGCAGCGGCATGTGCAGCCTGCAGGTCGGTGTCCTTGCGATAACAGGCGAAGCGCTTGCGATAGTCGTCCAGCGTAATCGTTTCGTGCGGCGGGTCGACGAGTCTGCCGAGTGCCCTTCCAGTCTCGCCGTCATAGCCATCTATGCCATACTCATAGATGTAGTCGCCAAGATGAACGATCGCATCGAGGTCATCTTGTTCTGCGATCGCGCGATAGGCATTGTAAAAACCCGAACCGTAATTGGCACAGGATGCAACGGCCAGCCGGACCTTGCGAGCCGACGCTTTGGGAAGCGTTCGTGTCCTGCCAGTGGCTGACCGTATGCTGCCCGCCCTGAACCGGTAAAAATAGCGCGTACCGGGAGAGAGGGAGGTCACGTCGACCTTGACCGTGAAGTCGCGCGCCGCGCTCGTAAGGGTCTTGCCGGAGCGTATGATGTCCTGGAAGGCCGCGTCTAACGCAACTTCGAATTCGACGGTGATAGCTTCGACGCCTGGGCTGGAGACTCTCGTCCAGATGACAATGGCAGTTGGAGTAGGATCGCCGCTCGCAACGCCGTGCAAAAACTCGGCATCGATATCCGCTGGCCGGCTTGTCGATGTACAGCTTCCCAAAAGGACATAGCCGCCACCCAGACCGGCGATCACCCTCCTACGACTGATCTCCAACGTTTCTCCGACGCGGTCCGAGCGGTGTTTCTTCGGTGGTCCAGGTCTCTTTCCGATTTTCAAGCGATAGCCCTCTCTCACCAGAATCACGTGCTCTGAAATGTTAGGTGTTATGTTTGACATTAATGCGTCAACCACTGACACTGGAAATTCTGATTCCAACCAAGATCAGCATGATCTCAGGTAAGGGATTCCCCCGAGAGACAAGAACGGTCGGGCTGTGCCATTGGAGTCGGTGAAAGATAGAAGACAAAAAGGGAGGGACGCATATGAGCATTCAAGACAAGATCAGGCCTCGCCCGGAGACGACGCCGTTTCAGCCTCAGGGTTTCAGCGACATCCGCCACACAGAAGATTGGGCCCCTGAACTTCAGAAATCCAAGGCGTACGAACAGGTTCTGCTCGACATCATTCTCGGCATTTTGCCGCCCAATGCCCGTCTGGATGAAATGGGCCTAGCCAAACAATACAATCTCGGCGTCGCAGGCGTACGCGATGCATTGGGACGCCTCTCGCTGGAGGGTCTGGTTCTGCGCCGCCCCCGCTCCGGCACAATCGTGACGTCGATAGACGTTCAGGAGGTACAGCAAGCATACGATGTCAGATGCCTGCTCGAACCGCATGCGGCATTTCTGGCGTCTCAATACGCCACCAGCTCGGAGGTCGAGGAAATCATCCATGCATTCGATGGCGCTGAAGAAGCGGCCACCACTCGGGATTTTCGGGCAATCATCGCCATGGATCAGCGGTTTCACCAAGCCGTTGCAATCGCCAGCCACAATCTGAGCCTGGCCCGCATCATCATCAACCTGCACAACAAGGCCGCGCGTTATTGGTATTATTCGATGACGACCCGCCCTGACGAAGACAGGCTGGAAGACATTGCCAACCACCGGGCAGCGGCAATTGCCATATCAGAAGGCGACGGCGAGACAGCGAAGCTGGCAATGCGAAAAGTGATGGGTGAGAAGTTCGCCGCGCAGTAGTGGACCTGACCTGTTTGCCTCATTCCGAGCTGGACGCAGGTTTGCTTCTTAAGTCGTCCAATACTCCAAATCAGAAATGAACTCTGCGCGTCTGGGACGGAACATGTCCTTATGAGGCGCTGCCGGGCCGCCCTGGACGATGTCTGGAGGGCGCGCGCGTCCGTGCTTATTTGCATGGTCCGCACGATTTCTAAGCTGGTGCGCGTCCTTTCTGCATAGTATTTAAACATTTCAACTGAAATTTCAGAGTAAATTTCAGAGATGCTTCCTCGCGGCTTCTGATTGGCCCTTCAAATGCCCTTCCAATCAATGGCTGTAGTTTTCGAGGGGTACAGACACATGCGCGCATTGTATTATCTGACAGGCGTTCTGGCAGCGATATCATTGGCCAATCATGCTTTGGCACAGGAGCAGGTCGAAGAACCGGCAGCAGAAACTGATGATGAGGCGGTACTGGACCGCGTCCTGGTTGTCAGTGACCGGATAGGTCTGCTTGAGCAATCCTCCAGCGAGAGCGTATTCGGCATGGGCAAGTCCCTGCTGGAGACGCCGCGCTCCGCAACACTTGTCAGTGATCTGACGCTGGAGCGTTACGGCATCGAAGAGGTGGACGATCTCATTGCGATTGCACCGGGGACGTTCACCAGCAGCTATTACGGCGTCAAAGGCGCCGTCAATGCGCGCGGCACGCTCGCCGAAACATACTTCAACGGCTTCAAGCGCGTTGAGAACCGCGGGACCTACCCGACATTGCTCGGCGCGGCCTCCCAGGTTGATATCGTCCGCGGTCCGCCCACGCCCGTCTTTGGGCCAGGCAAGGTCGGCGGCGCGATTAACATCATCCCGAAGACCGCTCGCGCCACGGGCCGGCAATTCATCGAAGATGTAACGGGCGAGGCTGAGGTAACGGTCGGCTCTTACGGCAAGTTCAATGCAAACGGCCAGATCGGCGTTCCGGTCACGGATCGCGGTGGTCTCTATGCCTATGTTGAGGTCGAGGACTCAGACTCCTTCTATCGCGGCGTGTCGGCAGAGCATGTCATGCTGCAGCTATCGGGTGAATTCGACGTCACCGATACGCTGAGCGTCACGATGAGCGGTCAGTATTTCGACTCCGATGGCTACGTTCAGTCACCAGGTTGGAACCGGGTCACCCAGGAACTCATCGACAACCAGACCTACATCACCGGGCGCAACACGGTCATCGTTGATACCGACGGTAACGGCCGCATCACGCCGGATGAGGCCGGCGGCAGCTTTGTCGTGGGCTATTTCGGCTTCACGCCGCCTGTCGATCCGCGTTTCCAGCTGACGGAAGGCGTCGGAACCGCGAAGCTGGATCCACGCACCATCTTTATCTCAGATGCGGACTTCTCGGAGACCACCACCAACACGCTGTACTTCGAAGCCGAACAAGCCATCGGCGACAATAGCCTCAGCTTCGAAGTCTTCTACGATGACCTCGAGAACCAGCGTTTCGTCAGCTATGGCTTCCCGGCAGACTATGATGCCTGGGCCGCCGAAGCGCGCCTGTCCTACGATTTCGACATTGGCTCTGAGGACAGCTTCTTCCGCGCCACGAACAAGGTCGGCATCGGCCATCGCCAACAGGATGCCGTCAAGAAGGAATCGTTCAATGCGGGCTATATCTCGCTGGACCGCCGCGACATCATTTTCGGCGCAACGCCCAACGATATCATCGATGATCCTTTCTCCAACGAGCCAAATACGACGGGCGTGGGCTGGGATATCGTTGTCGATTCCAGCTGGAAAGACACCGGCGTCTTCGCCCTGTCGGACATGGCTTTCGGCGACTATGTGAACCTGCTTCTCGGGGCACGGTTTGATTCCTACGAGGTCAGCACAATCGATACCGGAGCCCTGTGTTACTGCCCCTCGAACACTCAGTTTGATGACGACGACACGGCCTTCAGCTACAATGCCAGCCTTAGCTTCAACACACCGGTCGGTCTGTTCCCATACGTGACGTATGCCGAATCCGCTGCGCTTGAGATTGGCCAGGCGGGCGATATCGCGCCGGCGCTGGTGCAGAGCGACCAGTGGATCTCCGACTCAGAGCTGCTCGAAGCCGGGGTCAAGTTTGAACTCCTTGAGGGTACGCTGGTCGGCAGCCTTGCAGGCTACGAGCAGGAACGCACGCGCGTCGGCATCAATAACAGCGTCGTCGGCACCACCTCGGAAGGCGTCGAACTTGAAGTGCGCTGGCTGGCGACGGACAACGTGTCCTTCACCTTTGCAGGCAACACCCAGAAGACCACCACGAAGGGACCGGATGGCAGTTTTGCTTATATCCCGGTCTGGGCAACCGGTCTTGATCCGGTCGACGGATACGGCGCCGCCTATGCGGTCTACAATCTCGCCGACTCCGGCCTCGGCCCAACGGGAGATTATGAGTACCGCCTCGTCCCGCAAACAGTGTTCTCTGTCTTCGGCTCATACGTTTCGGATGAGAAAGACTGGGGCCAGTTTGGCCTCACGGCCGGCCTCACCAGCGTTTCGGAGACGGCTGGCAAGCTGACCGAAGCGATCATTCTGCCAGCCTACGAGACCGTGAACCTCTCCGCCTTCTACACGGTGAATGGCTACGAGCTGGCGCTGAACGTCGATAACGTCTTCGACGAGCTCTATTTCCAGCCCGTAACGGACACCTATTCCGACATGGCAGTCCTTCCCGGGCGAGGAACGGAATACAGGGTTTCCTTGAAGAAGCGCTTCTAGGAAGCCGGTTCAGGCTTCCATAGAGGAGTATCGGCCCCGCATAACCTCCCAAATGTCCTCACCCATGTGGGGCCGGCGCTTTCTGAAACCGAACATCGAGTTGAATGAGTATTTTCTTTGAATAAACACACACCCTCCGCCGAAAGCCTGTCCGACTGGGTCGCCCCGGCAAGAACAGCTGTCATCGTTATCGATATCCAGGTCGACTTCGCTTCAGCCGAAGGCGTGCTCGGAAAAGCCGGCGTCGATATGAGCATCACCGAACCGGCCGTCGCCGCAGCATCGCAACTCGTTGAAGATGCACGAGAGGCCGGCGTCCCGGTGATCTTCGTTGGCCTGCAGACAGATGCGGCAACCGACTCGCCCGTCTGGGGGGAATGGCGGCGACGCAAGAACGGCGTTGACGAGGGCGGCGGCATTTGCCGGAGCGGAACCCCTGGCGCCGACTTTTTCGGACCAAAACCCGAGCCTGGTGAAACGGTCGTTCCAAAGCTCCGCTATAGCGGCTTCTTCGGCACCAGCCTCGATGCCATATTGCGTGCGCGTCAGATCGATACGCTCGTCGTCTGTGGGCTAACCACCGAATGCTGTGTCGACTGCACGGTGCGCGATGCGTTCCATCTCGACTATTTCGTTTATGTGCCGACCGATGCGTGCGCCGCCTATGATGAGCAAATTCACATCGGCGCCCTGAATTCGCTGGAACTGAACTGCGCAACGCTGGTGACCACGGCTGACCTGCGCAGCGCCTGGGCGACACAAGAAGAAAGCAACCAATGAGTCTGGATTTCAAGAATTTGCCCGAGGCCGCCTACGCGGTCTCGGAAGACGAAGTCGCGGCCTTGGCTGCGGCGCTCGACAAGGAAGAAATGACCCGCGTCGCCCTCGAGCTGGGCAACATTAAAAGCCCCGCCCGCGGCGAGGCAGAGGCTGCTGAATATGTCTATCAGTGGCTCTCCAAAGAAGGGTTTCGCCCTCGCAAGGTTGGCGCGACTCCCGAGCGCCCGAACATTATCGCGACCTATGGCGGAAAGGGAGACGGCAAGAGCCTGCTCTATACCGCGCACCTGGATACTGAGAGCCCGGTCGGCAATCCTGACGAGGACGCGCTCAAATTCCGCGACAGTACGCTGGAGCAGCGAGAGTGGACCGAGTGCTGGTTGGAGAACGGCCAGCTCCACGGCTTTCCCATCGCGAATGACCGCGGTCCGATGACCTGTTTCCTCTTTGCCGCGAAGGCGCTCAAGGCTTGCGGTTTCGATCTGTCGGGACGCCTGTACCTGACCGCGTCGCCCGGCGAGATCGGTCCCGAGCCGATCGAGGAGATGCGCGGGATCGACTATATGGGCAAGGAAATTGGCACGCACTACGTGTTCAATCATGGCGGCGTATCGGCTGACTATGCGATTGCCGCAGAAGGTTGCGACTATGGCCTGACCTGGGTCGGCAGCGGCTATTCGGTTTTCAGGATCAAGCTTTACGGCGACAGCGTCTTCACGCCCCTGCTTGAATCTCCTGAACTGGCCAGCGACCATCCAAACCCGATTTACCGGATGGGCGCGGCCGTACAGTCAATCCTCGACTGGAGCCGCAAGTTCGAAACGGAAAGCCGTTACGAATGCGAGGGCGGCGCATCCTATCCGAAGGCACAGATTGCATCGGTTCGGGGCGGTGTGCCGCATGCGTTCGGTGCTGGAACCGAAGTTTGCGCACTTTATCTCGAAGTCGGCCTGGCGCCGAACCAGCAGATCGGTGATGTCCACCGCAGCCTCGAAGCCTTTCTTCGCGAATCCGGCATTGGTGAATTCGAGCTCGAGCCCGTTGTCGTTCGTCATGGCTTTGAGGCCGATGAAAACAAAGTCAAACCCCTTGTAAGCGCAGTGGATCTGGCGACACGGCTAGCGACCGGAGAGCCGCTGAAACGGGCTGCACCGATCTATTCGAGCATGTGGCGCGACCACAACGTCTTCAATATGAACCGGGTGCCCGCGGTTACGACAGGCTTCAAGCGCTGGCGTCCAACCCCTGAGGACCTTGTGAAAGGGGCGCTGATCTACGCCGTAACCGCACTCGCTCTATGCGGCAGGGCGAAGCAGTCCGAAGGCGGCACAGCAATCAAACCTGTCTATGGCGACAACCCTTTCAGAGGAGGTGAAACGTGACCCAATCGATAGATGTCGGTCTTTGGCGTGAAGCCATGGGCGGCTTTCTGAGCGGGATTACCGTCGTCACGACCCGTGGCGAGGCCGGCGTCGCAGGAACGGCCGTCAACGCGTTTTCCGCGGTCTCACAGGATCCGCCTCTGCTGCTCGTTTGCCTCGACCGCAAGAGCCGGTCACTCGACGCTATCCGTAAGTCCGGCATTCTGGCTGTGAATATCCTTTCGAACGCACACATGGACGTCGTCCGCCGGTTTGCCGCCAAGTCGGAGGACGACCGGTTTCGTGATGTCGATTTCTTCGATGGCGTTACCGGCGCTCCGGTCTTGGCCGAGTCTGTGGCCTGGTTTGATTGCGAAGTGCATGCCCTTCACGATGGTGGCGATCACGAGATCGTTGTCGGGCGCGTGCTGGATCTTGGGTCTAACAAGAATGCTGCGCCGCTGGCTTATCACCGGGGGAACATCTGGTGTCTTGATGCCGGCGCGGCGACGCCTGAACAGCGTTCATGACAACGCCGTCAGCGGACTCGCCCGCTCACCTCAAGGGCATGGTCGCGCTTCGGCGTGTCATGGCTGACTCCTCCTATCGCAGCCTGTTTCTGGCCTCCACCACCGTCATGGCCAGCCAGTGGATGCAGCGCATCGCGCTTGGCTGGATCATGTGGGAATTGACCGGCAGCACCACCTGGCTGGGACTGCTTGCACTGGCTGAACTCGCGCCAGGACTAGTCTTCGGCCCCTTGGGCGGCGTCCTGGCAGACCAGAACGACCGCCGGAAAATTATCATCCGGTGCCAGACCGTTCTTTTCGCGGTCGCTCTCCTTACCGGCGTCGTTGTGTTTTTTGGCTGGAGCACGCCCATCATTCTCGTTCTGCTGACCGCTGCAGCAGGGATCGGGGCAGCCATCCAGGAATCCGCACGTGCTCTGCTGATAAGGGACGTTACCCCTCGCGATTGTCTCCCGACCGGCATGTCGATGACGGCAATCTCGGTGAATGTGACGCGCTTTATCGGGCCGGCAATCGCGGGGCCGCTTGTGATCTGGCCCGGACCGGCATCGATCTTCTGGATCAATGCCGTGGTCGCGCTAATCATGATCGCGACCGTGCTTCGCCTGCGACCGATCCAGATGTCGTCGACGCCAAACCAGCCGACTGGATTCGTGAAACAGCTCTGGACAGGGTTCAAGGCGGCCTCAAGCCATTCGATCGTGACGCCCGTACTCGTCGTATTTGCCGCGACAGCCTTTCTGGTACGGCCAGTATACGAGCTTATGCCTGCCTTCGCAGATCGCCTGTTCGGGGGCGATGTTCAGGCTTACTCTTATCTTGTGATGGGCGTCGGTGCCGGAGCTCTGGTTGGCGCCATCATCGTCACCCTCAATGCACCTCAAAAGCCGGCGGGTCTCTTCTTCCAGGCGTCAATAGCCGCCTCTGTCGCGCTCGTCGGCTTTTCGATGACATCAGGCCTCACTGCGGCGACCGTGGCCGCAATGGTTCTAGGCTTCTTCATGTGCATCAGCGCGGCCGCGTCCCAGCTTGTGATGATCCTCGATACCGACGAGGCGGTGAGTGGCCGGGTGCTCAGCTTCTGGGGCGCCTTGATGAGGGGCGCGCCGGCGCTCGGCGCGCTTTTTGGCGGGGGTGTCCTCGACCTGCTCGGCTACCGGGTGCCACTGGCGGGCGCTGGCGCCATCGCAGCAGTGCTGTCTGTGCTGACGTTCGTGCTTTTTATCCAATACCAGTCATCGCTGCGTCGCCGGGAGGCGGCGTAAGTCACCGGAATGCTTGGCGTGGTCAATTCCTGAGCACTACCCCTGCACCAGTGACCCATTTCTAACATTTTCTCTGAAATGTCAGATGAAAGGTTTCCCGTTCGAGCCGCCTCATCATGGAGCTGCTAGCCCTGATCGCGATACGAAGAGGGTTTCGAATGCTGCTATCAGGAATGATCCAGTCCGTACGGTCCGTCCCCCGGATGGCGGCGGCCCACATGGCGACTTTAAGTGCCCTGGAGCTTCTCATCAGCGCAGCGACATTCTCGTCGCTTGGCGTCGTCTTGCCTCACATGGTCTCAGAGCTGGACTGGAGCTGGTCGCAAGCTGGTTTTGGCTTCACTATTCTCGGTGCAGCCTGCGGTGGCTCATCCCTCGTCCCGTCGCTCGTTATCCGGAAGTTCGGCGTCCGAATGGCTCTCATCCTGGGCGCGGCCATGATGGCTGCCGGCCTGTTTACCATGAGCAGCGTGAACAGCCTCATCCAGTATTTCTCGGCGGCCGCCATATGCGGTGTGGCATTCCAGATGATGGGCGCGATCCCGGCGACATTTGTGATCAGTCGGCAATTCAAGCGCAGGTCTACCGCGCTCGGCCTCTATTTCACCATCGGCGGCCTCGGCAATGTATTCGGACCGTGGATGGTGATGGGCGTCCTGTCTATCGAAGGTCAAAACTGGCGCGACTACTGGATGTACCAGGCGCTCATCCTGCTTGCGACGGGACTCGTGGCGGCACTCATCATCGGGCTCGACAAACGCTTTTCCACCCCCGCCAAGGATGAGCTCGAGCAGCCAGGGACTGATGAGACGGTCGACGTAGACGGCAATCGCGATCAGGCGGATGCCATTGCGGCCCAAGCCGAACCCGCGCCTCGCACGTCAAACGTCTATGTCACGCCGGTCGACTGGGGTGTGAAAGAAGCGATGGGCTCAATCCAGTATTACGTGCTGGTCTCCGCTTACTTCGCCAACCTTATTGCCCTCGTCACGGTGACCAGCCTTTCGGTCGGACACCTGGTCGAGCGCGGCGTCTCGCCCCAGATCGCAGGCGCGATGCTGAGCCTCGAAGCCTTTATCGCCGTCATTGCCCGCGTCGGCGGGGGCTTCCTCGGCGAACGGATCGATCCCAGATACCTAATGGTCGTTTCGCTGGCCTGTACGGCGGTCGGTTGCTGCGTGCTAGCGACGTCCGGCTCTCATTCCGTGCTGCTCATCTACGCAATTGGCACGGGCATTGGGTTCGGCATGACGTCGCTCACCTGCACCGTTCTGATGCTGAACTATTTTGGCCAGCGCAATAATCTGGAGCTGTTCTCGACAATGTGTCTGGTCGGCGCGGCCTCTGCCCTTGGGCCGACCATTGGCGGCGTCATTCACGACGTCACCGGCAGCTTTGTCCCGATGTTTCTGATCCTCTCGGCCATCGCAGCAATTGTCTGGGTCGGCGTGGTCTTCATGCGTGCGCCGCAAAAAGACGACGCCGCTCCCAAGCGACGCGAAGCGGAGCGACCGGAGCAAACCGGCGCTGAGCCACACACGATCTCGTAAAGTCATCCAATAAACTCCCGGAGGGACCCATGCTACCCAACCACAAAATGTTCGGCGTTTTCCTGCCCATCGCTAATGGCGGCTGGATCATCTCGAAGAACACACCGACGCTCGACGGGCTCTACCAGACCAATCGTGAGGCGGCGATCATCGCGGACCAGATTGGCCTCGACTTCATCATGTCGATGTCGAAGTTCCGTGGCTTTGGCGGGGAGACCAACCACTGGAGCACATCCATGGAGTCGATGACCATGATGGCCGGGCTCGCGGAAGTGACAAAGAATGTGAAAGTGTGGGCCACGATGCATGCGCTGCTTCACAATCCGGGCGTTGTTGCGAAAATGGTCACCACGCTCGACCACATCTCGAACGGCCGCGCGGGTCTCAATATTGTGGCGGGTGCGTACCGGGAAGAATTCTCTCAGATGGGCGCCTGGGACGAGGCGCTGACCCACGCGGACCGGTATGCCCTGACAGAGGAATGGATCACGCTGATCAAACGCCTCTGGTCTGAGGAAAGTGTTTCTTCGGACGGACGCTTCTTCCAGTTTGATGACTGCCAATCCGATCCCAAGCCGATATCGAAGCCCCGTCCCGACCTGATCGCGGCAGGCCAGTCGGATCGCGGCTTCCGCTTCTCGACGACCCATGCTGATGCCTGCTTTATCGGTGGCCGGAGTGTGGAGGAGCGGGCGGGTCTCAGCCAGCGCGCGCGTGAAATCGCAGCCGAAAACAACACGACCATCAAGGTGTGTTCGATGTGCACCGTCATCCATGATGACAGCGACGCCAAAGCCGAGGCATTGCTCCAGCGTTTTGAAGACGGCAAGGATCTCGGCGCTATCTCGGCACAGATGAAGAGCTGGGGCCTTTCGGCAGAAAACGTCGCGGCGGCCGCTCATAAAATGAGCGCCAGCCAGAACCATACCGTCGTTGGATCTCCCCAGACCTGCCGGGAGAAGATCGAACAATACGTTGAGGATTGCGCGCTCGATGGCGTCATGCTGATCTTCCCCGATTATAAGGCAGGCTTGGAAATGTTCGGGGACATCCTCCCTAAACTTCGCGGTCACTACGCGGCCGAGAGCCATGAACCTGCTTGATCAAGGGACGGATACGGCAGGAGAGATATAAAAATGGCCGACGGAATAACAAAACCTTCGATGATGGGTGCGTTCTCAGACGAGGATGTCAAAGCCATCACCGATGCGATTGATATCAACGAGCTGACTGACCTGATCTTGGAGCTGTCCAACATTTACAGCCCCTCCACTGGCGAGGCGGAGGCATCGGCCTTTGTTCATGCGTGGATGGAGCGGGAAGGCTTCAACCCCTTATCGGTAGGCGCAGTGCCCCATAGGCAGAATGTTATCGGCACCTATGGCGGCCACGGTGCGGGCCGCAACCTACTCTTCACGGCTCACCTCGACACCGAGAGCGAGCCTTCAGACCCGACTGTCCTTGCAAAGACACGCCGGCCATCAAGCGCTGAGAACCGCGAATGGAAAGAGTGCTGGCTCGAAGAGGGCAAGTTCTACGGCTACGCGGTGGCAAATGATCGCGGCCCGATGAGTTGTATGCTGATGGCCGCAAAAGCCCTGAAGAAGGCTGGCTTCGATCTGGCGGGCCGGATGTACCTGACCGCCTGCCCCGGCGAGTGCGGACCGGAGCCGATCGAAGAGCGCGGCGGCATTGACTATATGGGCAAGGAAATCGGCGCCCACTACATGTTCCACCATGGCGGCGTTGCACCTGATTATGCCATCGCCGCAGAAGGCACCGATTTCGGCGTGACCTGGCTCGGCGCAGGATCGTGCACCTTCCGTGTGCAGATCTATGGCGAGTCAATTTTCCGCCCCCTTCTCAAGGCACCGGAAAAGACAGCCGACCATCCAAGTCCGCTCTACAAGCTCGGCCCCGTCATTGAGGCGCTCCACGCCTGGACACGGGACTATGAGCGCGACAATACCTACGACACCAAAGGCGGCACCTGTCTGCCAAAAGCGACGATCTCAAGCATCCAGGGCGGCTTCCCTTATAGCGGCGGGACGCAGATCTGTTCGCTCTATATCGGGTGCGATCTTGGGCCGAAACAGAAAGCAGCCGACGTGCTCCATAGTCTGGAGTCGGTCATGCGCGAGCTTCCCGGTATCGAATTCGATGTAACGCCGGTGAATGTCTACCATGGCTACGAGGCCCAGGATGATGAAATCGAGCCGCTTGCCGCTAGCGTCGGATCGGCGGTTCAGTCGGTGAAAGGCCACCCTGTCGAAAAGGCGAAGTCCGTTTATTCCAGCATGTGGCGAGACCACAATGTCTTCAACATGCACCGCATCCCTGCCCTGACCTTCGGTCCGACCCGCTGGCGGCCGACACCGCAGGATTTCTTCGAGTGCACATTGATGTATGCCCTCATCGCCCTGTCAGTTTGTGGGCAAATGAACGAACAGGTGAGCAGCACAACGGCCAAGGGCGTCTACGGAGGGATGAGCAATCCATTCGAAAATTGATCAGAACCGAATTCGTCGTGTCCCGGTCGACTGGCCAAACAACAATGACGGGTCCTGCGCTAACCTCAGGACAAAGTTTCGGAGCTTCCCATGACGCGCCAGATAACACCGCACACAGCTGTCGATCCCTCCTTCGTTGAACGCTGGTCTCCGCGTGCATTTGAACCTGTAGACATGCCGAAGGCAGATCTGATGACCCTGTTCGAGGCAGCGCGCTGGGCGCCCTCGGCGTTTAATTCGCAACCCTGGCGGTTCATCTGGTCGCGGCGCGGCGATCCCAATTGGGAACTGTTTCTAAGCCTGCTGATACCGTTCAATGCAGATTGGGCAAAAAATTCATCCGTTCTCGGTTTTGTCGTTTCCAGAACCCGGCAGTCGAAGCCGGATGGAACCAGCACGGCCCTCGTTTCCCACGCTTACGATGCCGGCTCAGCCTGGATGCAGCTTGCCCTGCAAGCGATGAAGCTTGGCTATCACGCTCATGGAATGACCGGCATCGACTTCGATGAGGTAAGAACCAAGCTGCGTGTACCTGAGGAATTTGAGGTGAATGCAGCGTTCGCGGTGGGAAAACTCGGAAGCCCGGACAGTCTGCCGCAAAAACTGCGGGACCGTGAAACACCCAGCGACCGACTACCCCTGGACGAAATCTGCTCAATGGGATTCTTCGACGCGTCAAATCAGTGGTAGGCGCACGAGCGGGCATGTAATCGGAACGGGCAGATTGAACGGCTCAGATGAGCCGGTAAATTTGCCTACCCGCCCGCCATCTATTTCGTTACGACAAGATGTCGCGCGCGATCATCCAGTCAACGGTTATGATGTACGTCCGCTTCCCACTTTCATTGCGTAACGTCGAGCACTTGCTCCACGAACGCGGCAACGATGTTTGCCACGAGAGCGTCCGGCACTGGGTTGATCGCGTCGGCCCGATGTTTGCCGGCAAGATCGGCGTGAAGCGAGCGCCTTCTTGCGTCAGGTCACCCAGTGGCAGTGGCATCTGGATGAGGTCTTCGTGAAGATCAACAGAGAGATGCATTTCACATTCGTATGGCTCGGCCCTTGTGCCGCCTGCTCGGCGTAATTGACGACCAGATGCTCCCACAAGCGTTCGTTCGAAAACTGGCAGGTTCAGACTGTCTTCGCTCACGGTAAAGCACGCCGCGCTTCGACTGCCATCTTCTCCGAAAGAACTGTATGATCGGGAGGATGTGGTGAAGCCAAGTCGCGAGCAGATGCTCTGGATGTACGAGAAGATGGTGGCGAGCCGCCACTTCGAGAACCTCATCAAGCCAGCCTATTTCGAAGGAAAGCAGCCGGTCTTCAACATGGCCAAGGGGCCGCTGCCGGGTGAGATGCACCTGTCGGACGGGCAGGAGCCTTGCGCTGTCGGTGTATGTGCGCATCTGAGGCCGACCGACACGGTCACGGCAACGCACCGGCCGCACCACATCGCCATCGCGAAAGGCGTGAATCTCAAGGATATGACGTCGGAGATATTCGGGCGGGCGAACGGCCTGTCCGGTGGGCGCGGCGGTCATATGCACCTGTTCGACCCGCGGGTAAATTTCTGCTGTTCGGGCATTATCGCGCAAGGCATGGGCCCGGCCGTCGGGGCCGCCATGGCAGCAAAGCTGCGCGGGCGCGATGATGTCGCGGTCGCTTTCATCGGAGAAGGGGCCGCCAATCAGGGGGCCTTTCACGAGACGCTGAACCTCGCAGCGGTCTGGAAGGCGCCGGTCGTCTTCGTCATCGAGGACAATGCCTACGGCATTTCAGTCTCGAAGCGTCAGGCAACCGCCGTTGAAGGCAATGCCGAAAGGGCGGCTGCCTACGCCATGCCGGGGCATTTTGTGCCGGACAATGACCCGGACGAGATCTTCCGGGTCGCCGGAGACGCCATCCAGCACGCCCGTGCCGGCGGCGGGCCGAGCCTGATCGAGATCGAGACGATCCGGCTGGAAGGCCATTTCATGGGCGACGCTGAAGGCTATCGCCCCGAGGGCGAGAAGACCTCGCTGCAGGAGAAGGACCCGATCACCCGGTATCGCGCGCGGCTGGAAAACGCGGGCGCGGCAGCCGGCGATCTCGACGCGCTCGAAGAGGACGCACGGGGCCGGGTCGCTGCCGCCTTCGATCATGCGCGCCAGTCCGCGTCGCCGAAGCCGGAAGACGCATTCACAACAGTTTTTGCCTGAGGACCGACATGCAGGAAAAGAAACGCAAACTGACGATCGCGAAGGCCATGGCCGAAGCCATCTCGCTGGAGATGCGTGCCAGCGATGATGTGCTCGTCATGGGAGAGGATATCGGCAAGCTCGGCGGTGTGTTTGGCAATACGCTCGGGCTTCTGGACGAGTTCGGGACGGAGCGCGTCCGGGACACGCCGATTTCGGAAACCGGCTTCATCGGCACCGCCGTCGGCATGGCCGCAGCGGGCATGCGGCCCGTCGTCGAGCTCATGTTCGTCGACTTTTTCGGTGTCTGCATGGACTCGATCTACAATCTCGCCGCCAAGCAGAGCTACTTCTCCGGTGGCAATGTGACCTGCCCGATGGTGCTCATGACGTCCGTAGGCGGCGGCTATGGCGATGCGGGGCAGCACTCCCAGACGCTCTATGCCACGTTCGGGCATCTGCCGGGGCTGAAGGTCGTTATCCCGTCGAATGCCCATGATGCAAAGGGGATGATGGCCGCAGCGATCGCCGACCCGAACCCCGTCATCTTCATGTATCACAAGGCGCTTCAGGGCATGGGCTGGCTCGGCACTGTCCAGCGGTCGATCACCCATGTGCCGGAGGGGCGCTACACCGTGCCGCTCGACAAGGCAGAAGTCGTCAGGGCCGGGCAGGACATCACTCTGGTGGGCCTCGGGCATACGGTTCACGTCGCTCTTGATGCCGCCGCTGCCCTTGAGGCGAAAGGGATCGAGGCGGAGGTGATCGACCTGCGCTCGATCGCGCCGCTGGACCGGGAGACCATCCTGGCGTCCGTCGGAAAAACGGGCGCGCTCCTGAGCATCGATGACGACTACCACTCCTATGGCGTGGGCGCGGAAATCATCGCAACCGTCGCCGAGAGCGGCAAGGTGCGCCTCAAGGCGCCACCGAAGCGGATTTCCTATCCGGATATTCCGGTGCCTTTCGCGCCGGAAATGGAACATGCCGTCCTGCCCAATAGCGACAAGGTTGTCAGCGCTGTGTCGGCCATGCTGGAGGCGCCTGCTCATGTCTGATGTTCGTATTCCCCAGGATTGCTGGGATGATGACAGCGAAGGCGCGATCTCAACCTGGTTCTTCGACTCCGGCGACATGGTCGAGAAGGGCGACGTGATCTGTGAGGTCATGAACGAAAAGGTCGCGACCGAGATCGAGGCGCCGGACACCGGCAAGCTGACCATCAAGGCAGAGGCCGAGGCCGCCGTGCGAAAAGGCGAGCTGATCGCGACGATCGAGAGCGCGTAATGGCGGAGGCCCAACCGTTCCGCGGTGTCCGCAAGGTGATCGCCGATCGCATGATGGCCTCCTTGCAGGGCAGCGCGCAGCTCACCTATCACGGCGATGCCGACATCACCGCGCTGATGCAGATGCGGCGAGGCTGGAAAGAGCAGGGCGATCCGGTCAGCCTTGAAGCCTGCGTGATCTTTGCGCTTGCGCAGACCCTTCGCGCATTCCCGGCGTTCAATGCGACGGCCGATGAGCGGTCGATCACGGTCAGTGAACCGATCGACCTTTCGATTGCCATCTCGACACCCGCCGGACTGATGACTCCGGTCGTGAAAGATATCGGCGGAGACAGTCTCAAGGCCTTGGCCGACAAGCGCCGAGACCTGATCGGGCGAGCCATGTCTGGAAAGCTGGCCGTGTCAGAGATGAAAGGCGGCAGTGTCACCCTGTCCAATCTTGGTCATACGCGCGTACGCTATTTCACGCCGATCCTGAATGCCGGACAGGCGGCTTTGCTTGGCGTCGGACGGCTTGAGGAGACGGTCTCGCTGAATGCTGAAGGCGGACTAACGGTCAGACAGCTCCTGCCGCTGTCGCTGACGGCTGATCACCGCATCATCGACGGTGAGCCGGCCGGCCAGTTTCTGGACAACCTCTGCAAGGCGCTCGAGGCGTTTGATGCTGCGCCCTGACGCGCCGGACATCGTCCAGTTTCAGGCGCCCGACGGTCTCGCCAATGAGGAGCAAATTTTCCAGCAAGCGTTTGGAGCAGGGGCTGAACGTTTCAGGCTGGTCTTCTGGCAGCAGTCAAGGTGCCTGGTCGTCCCTCGGCGCTGGCAGTCAATGCCCGGCATCGATGCTGCGCAAACCATAGCCGCCGTTAAAGGATGGCCTGTCACATTCCGTCGCTCAGGCGGAGCATGTGTCTTTCACGGGCCGGGCGTTCTGTGCGTGTCCGGCATATTGGCCAGCCAGCACGATCCCGCACCGGTCGACCGGATCTATGAGGACTTTGCGAACGGCCTCGGCTCGGCGGTCTCATCGCTGGGGGTAAGCGGTGTTACCGTCGGCCCCGCACCTGATGCCCCCTGCGATGGCCGGTTCAACCTGCTCGTGGAGGGCCGAAAACTGGCCGGGCTGGCGATGCGCAGGCGCATGCGGGACCGCAGAACGGTGACCCTGGTGCATGCCTGTCTCTGGCTAGGTGGTCCAATGGACGCGCCTATCGATGCGATCAACCAGGTCGAAAGCCAGCTTGGAATGCCAGGCACCTACAGGACAGATGCCTGCATTACGCTGGCCGAAGCAACGGCCTGGACGGGACGCCTCGACAGCCTGAGCATGGCGTTTTCAGACGCCGCGCTCAGGGCCGTCTTCATGCCTACATGCTGAGGAGGCGGGTGAAACCGCCGTCCACGACAATGGATTCGCCGGTGACATAGCTCGACGCGTCACTGGCGAGGAAAAGCATCGTGTTTGCAATCTCCGATGGCGATCCGACACGCTTCAGGGCCACGGTCTGCGACAGCGCCTCGCGCAAGGCTTCCTGCCCACCGGGGGCCAGGCCTTCTTCGGCGCGTTTGAGCATGGGTGTATCGATCAGGCCCGGATGGACCGTGTTCACGCGGATGCCGTACGCGGCGAGATCGTTCGCCGCAGCCCGGGCCAGGCCAAGCACAGCCATCTTGCTGGTCGTGTACGGGCTGGTATTGCCGAAGGCGCGAAGGCCATTCACCGATGATGTGATGACGATGCTACCACCGCTCGCCTGCATGGCGCGGCCGAACACCTGAACGCCTTCAAAAACGGCCCTGACATTCACCTTGAGAACCTGGTCGAAGTCTTTCGGATCGATGTCCAGCAGAGGCGCCATGGGGCCGTCCATGCCAGCATTGAGGATGGCGATTTTCGGGGCGCCGAACTGATCTGCAGCCTTGGTCAAGGCCCTGTCCAGAGTCGCGCGCTGGGTGATGTCTCCGGCGA
Source organism: Henriciella sp. AS95 (assembly GCF_038900055.1). NCBI lineage: Bacteria > Pseudomonadati > Pseudomonadota > Alphaproteobacteria > Hyphomonadales > Hyphomonadaceae > Henriciella > Henriciella sp. AS95. Next base: position 1,049,625 of record NZ_JBBMQM010000001.1, on the reverse strand, counting down.
CAAAGGCGAAGGATGCGCCAAGATCGCCCGCCAGAGCCTCAAGGCCTGCCGTGTCGAGGTCGATGCCGACAACACTGGCACCCTCGGCGACAAACAGGCGTGCCGCCGCCGCCCCGATCCCGCTGGCCGCGCCAGTTATGATGGCTGTTTTTCCGGTTAGTTGCGTCATGAGTAAGTCCTCTAGGAAGGCAAGGGTGCTGACCTGAGTAGATCAGCACCCTTTCAAGTTTGAGCGCTTTATCCGGCTGGATCGAGCGCCCGGGAGGAAAGCCGTGAAATGGCTCATTGTGCGACAAAGCCACCATCGATGATGAGCTCGATTCCGGTAACAAAACGGGATTCATCACTTGCGAGGTAGACAGCGCCGTGCGCGATATCATCCGGCGCGCCGACCGTGCCAAGCGGGCAAAGTCCCGACATGGCGGCCATGCGATCGCCATCGGGCAAGAGCCCGTGATCTTGCCATTTTATGCTCGCTTCGCGCAGCATTTGGGTGTCGATGCAGCCGGGATGGATTGAGTTGCAGCGGATCGGTTTCTTACTGGCGCCCCACTCAATCGCCAGTGTTTTGCTCAAATGGCGCACGGCGCCTTTGGACGTGTTGTAGCTGGGCTGGAAAGGGAAGCCGATTATGCCGGCGACCGATGATATGTTGATGACGGAGGCCAGGCCGCTCTTGCGGTCGGCGAGCATGTCGGTGGCAAGCTTGCAGCCCAGGAACACACCATCGACGTTTACGCTCATGACTTTGCGCCAGCTATCGAGTGTCACCTCTTCCAAGGGACACTCAAGCTCAATGCCCGCATTGTTGACAAGAATATCAAGGCCGCCGGATGTTTCCTTGATTTCGGCGAGCAGGGATTTCCAGTCGTCTTCAGAGGCGGAGTCCTTTTGACGCGTACGCTCGCCAGGAATCTGTTGGAGATCCGTCCTCCAGACAGTCGCGCCCTGTTCCTCGAACTGATGTGCTATGGCAGCACCGATGCCCTGGGCTGCGCCCGTTACGAGTGCAATCTTGTTTTCGAGACGCTTTGTCACGAGCTCCTCCTGAATAGTGATTGATCCGAAATCGGAGCCGGAGCGCCGCCAACAGGGCGGGCATGACCGCTGCCCCACGATGGGAGCAGCTGATCTTCAGCCGGCTTGCCGAAACAGTTGAATGCGACTTACGCGTCGACGGTGAAGGAGACCGGCTGGATCTTGCCTTCTGCGACATCGCTGAGAAGCCTGGCGTCAAGGATTTGTGCGATACTGCCATCTTCACCGGTGAAGGCGATGGGACCGTAGCCGATAAACAGAAGCTCGGTCTCCATCTCGACATTGGTGTCGGCATGTACGGCACCGAGTGGTTCGTATCCCCAGTCGCCGGCCTTGGCGGTGCTGTCCTTGTATTTGAGCTCACCCTTCAGCATCAGGAACTCGCCCGCGCCGAGGTGATAGTGGCCGGCAAACATGCCGCCAGCATCAAGCTTCAGGATGATCGAAAAGTGTCCGGTTTCCGGGCTGACCCGCAGCAGGCGGTAGTGGGCGCCATTGCCCAGGCTGTGCCAATTCAGATCCTTCGGATTGTAGAGTAGTTCTTCTTCTTCACGCATGTCAGTCTCCTGTTTGTCTAGAATTCGATCCGGGCTTCCAGGCCCCAGCTCTCGCGTGGGCCGTAATAGGTTGGGATGAAGCCAAATGTTGCTCTGAGGTCCCCGGCATCGACGATGTATTGCTCGTCGCCAATATTCTTGGCCCAAAGGGCGATCTCCCAGTCAGATGTCTCCGGCGAGAGGGATAGCCGGGCGTTCACAAGCTCATGTGATCCACGTGAGCTGATGGCCTCAAGCTGGTTGGAGTCGTAGTAGCGCTGGTCGACATAGACATACTCGACGCGCGGCGTCAGGACCCATCCATTCGGCAGCGAGAAATCCTGCTGCGCGGACGCATTGATGTTCCATTCAGGTGCGCCCGGTAGCCGGTTCCCACTGAGGTCGCCAGCGATGGGCGAGACGTAGTTTTCATAGGACGCGTCGAGATAGCCGATGCCGAGCGACAGATGCATGCCGTCAACCGGAATGGCGGTAAATTCACCCTCGAACCCGGAAACTTCGGCGTCGGCAGCGTTTTCCAGCGCGATTACGATCGGGTTGGCGGTGCTTGAACCCTGGGTAAAGGTGAAGACCTGCAGGTCGGTATAGTCATACATGAACACCGCCATGTTGGCGCGGAACCGATCATCCAGCAGGGTGGTCTTCAGGCCGATCTCGTAAGAGGTCAGGAATTCCGGATCGACAGTGGTGAGCTCGTTCGGGTCAAAAAACGCGCCGAGATTGTATCCGCCCGACCGGAAGCCGCGCGACACGCTACCATAGACCATGCTGTCGGCGCCGAATTCGTACTTGGCGAGGAGGCGTCCGGACCAGGCGTCCCAACTTTCCGAACGGCTTGTTTTCGGAATGAGCGGGACGACAAGGCCTGCCGGTGACGTACCGAACTCGCCATAGGTCAGCAGGCTATCGAGAACCGCATCCTTTTCCTCATATGTATAACGAAGACCGCCCGTCAGGCTGAAGGCATCGGTCAGCTGGTAGGTCGCTTCGCCAAATACTGCATAGGTCTTGGTGTCGCGTTGCGAGTGCGCATCGAGCGGTAGCGCTGCGCCGGGAACATCGCCAAAGAGAGGCCCGGACGTGCGGTAGCCGAAATCCTCCTTGAGGGCGAACAGGCCGGAGATCCAGGTCACGTCGCCGCCGCCATCATAGGAGAGGTTGAACTCCTGGCTGACCTGTTCGCCATCCTGCTGGAAGCGAAGCTCGTCGAGGCTTTGCGGACTCTGATCGATATCGCCGAGATAGTCGGTCTCGACATCTTCATAGGCGGTGACCGACTTTAGAGTGTAGTCGCCAATGTCCCAGGTGATGGCGACACTGGTGCCCCACGTGTCGGCGTGATGGCGATTGTCGGTGCGATTAACGTTGATGTATTTCGCGTCGTCCGGCACCGGATCGACATAGCCAAGTGCATTACCACCATTAATCGCGCCGACGGACTTGCCCTGTTGGTAGTCGGAGCGATCGCGTCCATAATGCAGGTTCCACAACAACTCGACATCATCATTCGGCGTGTACCGGGTAATGGCGCGAATGGCGGCCAGGTCGACGGCATTCGCCCGCGACCCATCGTAGAGGTTTCGGCGGTCACCATCATTCGCCTGCATCTTGCCGGCGATGCGTGTGGAAAGCTTGTCCTCAATCGCAACGATGGTACCTGCCGCTTCGACTTCGCGGGCGTTGTAGCTGCCAATGCCGACGCGAAGATAGCCTTCCTGCGTGTTGCCAGGCTTGCGGGAATAGAAGTTGATCGCGCCGCCTGTCGTGTTGCGGCCAAACAGGGTGCCCTGCGGGCCACGAAGGACTTCGACCCGCTCAAGGTCGAACATCTGCATCAGCTGCCCGCCGGTCAGACCCTGCAGGACATCATCGCTGTAGATGCTCACTGGCGATACAGTCGTGCCGTTGAAGTCATTGTTCCCGACACCCCGGATGAACAGGTTCGGGTTGCCGCCGAAAGTCTTGATTTCAAGGTTCGGAACCTGGTCGTCGATGGCCAGTGAATCGGTAAATCCGTAGTCGGCCAGGGCTTCGGCATCGAAGGCCGACATGGACAGCGGAACATCCTGAATGTCTTCGGATGTCTTGCGTGCGGTAACCGTGACGGACTGGAGCCTTTTCGGGCTTGTGCCTTCGTCGGATGAGGCTGTTTGCGCGGCCGCTGGCCATGACAGGGCACCAGCAATGGCGAGCGCAGCGACTGATGCGTAAAGTTGTTTGTACACGGAATTCCTCCCAGAACTCTAATCTTGTTTTTCGTGTTTCTGATAATGCTCGGCATGGATCTGCCGTAATTGCTTCTTGTCGACCTTCCCGGTTGCTGTGAGGGGTAGTTCGTCAGCGATGACCGCGTCCTCCGGCACCCACCATTTCGGCAGTTGTGACGATAAAAATGCCAGCGCGTCGGCCGAGGACACGGCGCTTCCAGCTTTCTTTGAAAAGACGAGCAGCGGACGCTCATCCCATTTGGGATGAGGCAGGCCGATCGCGGCCGCAGATGTGATGTCGGGGTGTTCGACAGCGGTGTTCTCGAGCTCGATCGAACTGATCCACTCGCCGCCTGACTTGATGATGTCCTTGGTCCGATCGGTGATCTGCATGTAGCCAAGTGGATCGATCGTCGCGACATCGCCGGTATCAAACCAGCCCTGCTCATCCGTGACGGGCGCTTCGTGCCCGAAATACTGGTTGACGACCCATGGGCCGCGCACCATCAGCCGTCCGCTGGCGGCGCCGTCACGCGGCAGGGTCCTGCCGTCTTCGTCCACGATGTTGAGCTCGATGCCGTAGGGCACGCGGCCCTGCTTGGCGTGAAGAACTTCATCCTGTGTTTGGGAGGACTGCTGCTTCAGGGCAGCGCTGGGCGTGCCAATCACACCGAGCGGGCTGGTCTCCGTCATGCCCCATATCTGCACGATTTCCACATCGAGATGCTCGGCAAAGTCGCGTTTCAGCTGTGGTGGGACCGCAGAGCCGCCAACATAAAGGCGGCGCAGCGCCGGCAGCTTACGGTTGCTATGCAGGGCTGCGTCGAGCACGGCCTTCCAGATCGTCGGGACGCCCCAGGCGTGTGTCACACCTTCACTGGCGCACAGCTCAAGCAGCGTTTCGCCATCCAGCTTGCTTCCCGGCATGACGAGCCGGGCCCCATTCATCGGCGCGACCATCGGAAGGGCCCATGCCGTCGCATGGTACATGGACGCGCAGGGTAGAACCACGTCGCCTGGACCAATACCGAAGTTGCCAGGGGCGCTGGCGGCGAGGGCGTGGATCATACAGGAGCGATGGGAGTATAGAACGCCCTTTGGATTGCCCGTCGTTCCGGATGTGTAGCAAAGAAACGCGCCATCCCGCTCGGATAAGTCGGACGGGCCGTCATCGGGCGCTGCCGCCGCGATGAAGCTTTCATAGTCGGTCAGGCCGGGCAGCGTCAGGTCTGGCAGATGATCTGCCGGGCAGAGCGCCACAAACATCTGGACTGACGGGCAGTCCTTCGCGATTGCTTCGGCCTGTTGCGAAAAGGCTGGATCGAAGAAGATGACGGCGTCATCGGCCTGTTCGACGGTGAAGCGAATCTGCTCGGCGCTGAAGCGTGGATTGATCGTATGAAGGATGTGGCCGGCGGCGGTCACGCCGTAATAGAGTTCCATGTGCCGGCGCGTATTGAGCGCGAGCGAGGCGATACGGCTCTGATGGTCCAGACCGAGCGATGCGATGGCGCCAGCAAGCTGTCTGGCTCGGTGCCAGGCATTGCTGTAGGTGTCCCGATTCCAGCGTCCTTCCTCGTCGAGCGAGGGCATGGTGAGATCGCCATGTTGCTCGGCGGCATACCGGAGAATGTCCGGGATGCGCAGCTGAATGTCCTGCATCAGGTAATCAGACAAAGCGGGTTTCCTCCTCCCTATGTTCTTATGATGCCGATTACGCGCAGATTTCCGGACGCGCGCTTACCCTGGAGTGACAGGTGTCTTTTCCCTCAGTGCACAAAGCTCTCGGGACGTTTTGAAAGGCGGCGGTTTGCGAGTAAGGTCCCAGAAATAACAAGAAGAAAAACAAACAAGGGAGGCGGTAACAGTGATGCACGAGAGCAATCACTCTATCGACAACCGCGAAGTTCGCCTCGAAAAGGTAAGCTTCTCGGATTTCTGTGAACGGCTTTGTGCCGTTCATTCCAACTGGGCACTGGACCGTCCGGACAGACAGGCCTTCGACGCCCGTTTCCGGCAGGAACGGATCGGCGATGTCGGCTTTACGGATGTGAACGTTGGCTTCGGGCTTTCCGGCCATAGGACAAGCACGCATATCCGCCATCTCAGCGACACGTTTTACGGCGTGATCCTGATGCTCGCTGGAGGACAGCGCCTGGTCCAGGACGGCCATGAAGTCCTGCTTGAACCGGGTGAGCTTTCAGTCTGGGATGCGACCCGGCCTTGCGAGTTCAGCTCGACCGGCCCCGTACGCCAGATTTCGCTTCTCATCCCTCACAACAAGCTCAGGCTGTACTCGTCGAGCATTGAAGATGTCTGTGCCCAGAGGATCAGCGGACGCTCGGGGCTTGGCCTGTTGCTCGCGTCCCATCTGCAGGCGTTGAGCGAAGTGCTGCCCTGGTCGGATGAGGCCGAAAAACTGAGTACCGAGGCAGCGACGCTGGATCTCATCAGCGCCGCCATACGGCCTGACAAAGCAGGCGACTTCAAGTCATCGATTCACAAGACGATGCACCGGCGGATCCAGGATTATATCGTCAACAATCTGCGCGATCCCGACCTTTCGCCCGGCAAGATCGCCGGCGCTTTCGGCATCAGCCCGCGCTATCTGCACAAGCTGTTCGAGGCGACAGAGTACACCGTATCGCAATGGATCCTGCGGCGCCGGCTGATGGCGTGCTATTCATCACTGAAGGACCCGGCGCTCAACCATATGACGATTACAGAGATTGCCTTCAATTGGGGATTCAATAGCGCGCCTTACTTCTCACGCGTCTATCGCCAACAGTTCGATCACACCCCAAGCGACACAAGGCAGCTCCAGGTAGATGCAAAGTGCAAGCAAGGCGGTAAGTTCTAAAGTCGTCTTCTGGGCCCGTCGGGAAATGTCAGTAGATCTCAGAAAATGAGCGGGGTGGCCCATCCGCCGGCCTATGGCGAAGGTAAGCGGGCGACGGATGCCGAATCCTCAAAAGTTTGCGTCCGCCTACGACTCACTCAAGAATTATTCCAATTCTGACGGCCACACCCACTTCAGTCGGGGCCGCCCCGATTGATATCTCGGCCAGCCAGTTTCCCGAATTCAGCGTATTTCCGGTCAGTTGATGAACATGTTCTTGGATGCGCTTTTTCGATTTTCAGGAATTGGTGCGCTCGCACTCATCGCTGTGCTCACAATTCGAGACAATCGGGCCTGGCGAAGCGCTCCCTATTTGCTGCTTGCCTGTTTGAGCGTAGCGGCACTGTTTGTCGGGTATACGCTCGAGGAATTTCGCGCCCCGTCATCGATACATGTGGCCGCTCGCCTGCTTGATGTGCCCCATCTCGTCCTTGTTTGGCTATTTGCCTTGTCGCTCTACCAGAGGGAATTCCAGCTGCGCGCTGCTCACGTCATTGTGGGTCTTGCCTATACAGGCCCGATTTTCTGGATCCGGTTCGCTGAGTTTGGACTCGTGCCACTCGTGCCAGCGTGGCTGATCTCATTTGTGAGCGTGACGTCCATCCTTCTGATCGGACATTTGATCTTTGCGACCCTTCGAGAGTGGCCCGACGACCTTGTGGCTGAAAGGCGCCGGTCCCGCCTCTTTTTCGTTCTGACGATCATCTTTGTTGTCATGGTTGCTGCCGTCTCTGAGCCCTTCCTTGTTGGCCGTGACGGGATCGCTGCGGAGACATTCAAGGTCGTATCGATTTGGCCGGCCATTGCGATTGGGGCGGTGTGGCTTCTACAGGCGAACACAAATGGTGTCCGCTTCCATGAAGCTGGCCTGAGCCCGTCGAACATCTCAGCGTCAGACGCAGCGTTGAAGGAGAAGCTCGACCGCGTGATGATAGAGCAGAGTGCTTTCAAGAGACGCGGGCTAAGCATTGTCAGCCTGGCTTCGGAACTCGGCGTGACGCAACACCGCCTCAGGGCACTGATCAACGGAACACTCGGTTTTCAGAACTTCAGCACTTATGTGAACGCCTTGCGCATTGCTGAAATGAAGGTCTGGCTCTGCGATGAGGGTAAGCGGCATCTGCCCATTCAGACATTAGCGCTCGACTGCGGTTTCAAGTCGCTTGCGCCGTTCAACCGCGCCTTTCGTGAGAGCGAAGGGATCACCCCGAGCGAATATCGGGCCCGCCAGCTTGGTCCGCACCCGTCATAGCCTTCATTCTCGATGATACGCGGTTTCGATCAGCTTTTCCGCGATTTCAACAAGCATGGAAAGGAGCGTTCGCGGCGCAGCGCAGTACCATGGGCATCTTGCGAAAATGACCAGAGGGAATGCGGATGTTGAAATCGAAGAGATCGTCGAGAAAAGCCATGCTTGGTGGCGGGCTGCTCGCCCTGTGCGCGGGCCTGACGCTGGCGGGCTGTACATCGCCTGCAATCGTTGCGGAGCCTGAGCTAAAGACGTCCCACTCTTCCACCGAAAGTCAGACTGAGACAGCCGGTTACAAAGCAGATTTGCAGGAACTCGCAGAGCGGATCAAATCGGAGCATCCGCGGCCGTTTCGATATATTTCAGAGCCCGATTTCGATCGGCTTGTCGCGTCCAGCGTGGAGAGCATGGGCCCGGAGTCTTCCCGCGCGGATGCGCTATGGGCGGCTAGTGAAATTCTCGCCAGCATTCAGTGCGGACATACGGGTATGTCATACTTCAATCAGGAAAACGCCCTGATCGAAGTCGAAGACCGGTTTCCCGTAGATGTGCGTTTCGTGGGCGAGCAGCTTTTCGTTCTGGACCCGCTTGCCAATTCAGACCGACTGGAAAAAGGCGATGAGATCGCGAGCATTAACGGCCAAAGCATCGATGACCTGCGAACGATAATACTCCCGCACATCAGCGCAGAGGGCGTGGCTGAAACCTTCAAGGACTATGCGTTCAACTATTATGCGACGGCTTACCTGACCTACGCGCTTGGTTTTCCGGACGCTTACCAGCTTACACTGGTTGGGCAGACCGCGCCCACTGAGCTCAAGCCTCTCACGGACTTTTCGTCTAAACCCGTCATCAATCCAGCCGCACTTTGCCAGGAAGGGCTTTGCTATCGAGAGGATCTCGAAACTGGCGCCGGCATTATGACGATCCGGTCGTTTGCCTATTATGGCGACCAGGGTCAGGTCTTCGCAGACTTCGTCGGCTCTGCACTCGCCGATGTTGTGGAAAAGGACCGACCTGCACTGATCATCGATATTCGGGGCAATCATGGCGGCTCTGGTTTAGCGGTCGCGTACGTCTTAAGGCGCCTCGCTGAGGACCCGTTTGTTTACTGGTCAGATCAGGCTGACAAGCGAGGAGTGCTGGAGCTGTTCGACACCCAGCGGCCGGTGGATGTGGGTCTTGATGCTCCTGTCTTTCTATTAGTGGATGGAAATACGGTCTCCACGGCGCCGCATTTTGCCGCCCTTTTCAAGGAACATGGTATGGGCACCATTGTCGGTGAGGCGATGGGCGGAAATGCATCCACGAATGACGGTGCGCAGAACTTTAGTTCAACCGTGCACGGCATTGAGTACAGCATTGCCCGGATGCGGTTTGACGTTGCCGCGCCCAGCCTGTCTCTCGATGAGGCGGTGCAACCGGACATACCGCTATCCTACACCGTTGATGATGTCCTGTACGGCGAGGATTCGATGATGGAGTTTGTCTCCAACATGATTGAAGCTGAACACAATTAGTCCGCAAAGCTTTGCGCTTATGCAGTGCTGTTCTTCATCGTCGCCCGGGCCGTGGACTGAGTGTCCTTCAGGCTTTGAACGACGAGCCGTCTTGTCAGGCGGTCCTCGAGTGTGGAAGCCTTATTGAGGTCCAGTCTGACAAAGTGGGCTTTGAAACGTTCGAACTCGGGAGGCGATGAAAGGCCTTTCAGGGCATATCGGAAACGCCCAACCCAGTTTGCCGTCTGAAGTTGCAAATACTCCAGCGCGAGCGCCAGATCCTGCTCGACCGGACATCTTCCAGCTCGTGCGCCTGCGCGACGAAATTACACTGGCCGCCGACCCCGCTGCGGCCCGCCCCACCGAATGGTCAGCGCTTGCACGAAGCGCAGCCTGAACTTCCTTCCAGACCGAAAAGACTGGCCTTGGCAGCCCCGGTCAGAAGAGAGCGCCGGCTTAGCCCAGCTCCGTCCAGCCCGTGTTTGGTTTTTTGGTCAGCCCCATGAGTCCAGTCTCCTTGCCTGGAATCTACCAACCAGCCATGTGAAGGGCGCTCACCCAAAAGAATGAGGTGCACTCACAGCGCCTGCAGATCGCTGCGCGTCCGCAGCGAGCCCCGATAAATTCATCCCGGTCACCAATTTGGGTGAGGTGCAGCGGGACGGCTGCTTCTAATCCTGCCTTTGGAAGCAGGCTGGGGCCCGTGGGGGGACGCAGTCGCAGTGGGACCGCCGGGTCGCGATGGCTCGTTGGAACAGGAAGGTCAGGCAATCATGCTCAGGACACAGGCTTTGGCACTTGGCTTGATGGTCTCTCTACTGGGTGGGTGCAGCGACGGTGCCCCCAGCGACGGGGCAGCGGCAAGCGCCCCGGCTGGCTCCGGCGAGGTCAAAATGTCCGAGCTCAACGGTTTTGCCCGCTCGCTCGTCAAGGAAGACGGGTGCGACCCTCGCATCGCCAAAGCGATGGCGCCCTTCGAGAGCGACTATGGCGAATGCACCATGAACAAGCTGACCGATATTTGCGGCGAAGAGAATTTTGATCGCGGCGTCGCGCTGATCCCCACAGTGCGTGAAGCTAACCCCGGCCTCAACCCCTGGCTCTGGGCCTGCTCGCGCAACAACGACGTCCGAACCGCCATATTCGCGACCTGCAAGGAGCGCTATCGCCAAAGCGATGAGACATGCGACTGCGCGGTCGATGCCTTCCTCGCGTCAGAAAGCGATAGCGAACTGGTCGAATGGTTTTCCATTCAGCACGCTTTCGACGCCCGTGGCGCAGAAGGTAAATATCAGAGCTGGGTCGGCTATGGCCCGGACTCGCGTTTGACCGACCTTAGCGACATATCCGGCCGCTACAGCAATAAGCTGGAGGAATGCGGCTACCGCTAGGTCCGCTCCGGCGAACCGTCGAGCACGAGCGAAAAGGCGCCGCTCAGAAGCCTCGAGACAAGTTCACTCTGGCTTCTGACATTCATCTTCTCGAACACCGATTTCAGGTGCGTGCGCACCGTGTTCACAGATACGGCAAGCTTCTCTGAAATGCGGTCGGGCGAAAGCCCCCTTGAGACAAGCAGGGTCGTTTCGGCCTCCTTGTCCGTGAGACCATAGGCAAGCCTCAACAATTCCTTCTGATCCTCGCTTGCGACCGCCTCCTCTGCGCGGTCTATCAGGATCACGACGCCTGATCCCGTGCTCGGCACCATGCCCATCTTGTGCATGATCGGCGGATGGAAGAAAAAGCCGACAGTCTCGTCACCCTTGACCAGAAGCGTCTCCCTGCGATCGGTCTTTGGTTGCTCAAGAACACATTTACCCAAGGCCCTCAGCGGGTCTGCGCCTTCACCCCCGAAGTGCCGGTCAAGCGCCTGATAGAAAGCCGGGTTTCCATAGAGAAGGTTTGAATCGGTCGTAAAAATTCCGATCCCGATCCCGAACCGGCCGATGATGTCCTGCAGGATACTGCCGATAACCGCATTCTGCATCATCTGCTTGCTCAGCATGAAGGCCCGCTGCCAGTGCGGCATGATCTGGCGCAGCATGTCGCCGACCCGGTCATTATCGAACTCGCTGGAATGGGCGATTTCGAAAGCGAGCTGGTAGAGCGCTTCGGTCCAGTGGCGTTCACTGTCGATGGCAGTGTAACAAAGCTCAACAAGGTCTTCCGAACGGATATCGGACCGGGGCGTGGAGCCAAGCCGCTCAAGCATGGTGGAGCTGACCACATGCAGACCGCTCTGGCCTTCTGGGACCTGGAATTCCGCTTTCATCTGCGACATCGTCCTGATCGGCAGGTCGCCGCTTTCCCAGCGTGCCAGGAGCGACGAGATCTGGAATCGCTCTTCCTCGATCAGCAGACCGCCCCGGCCTTCCGGGATACAATAAGCTCCGACATCGTCGCTCCCGATCGCTAACAGCGTGCGCATCATCGGCTCAATGAAAAGTCCGCGCGCGCTGACCGGATCCTCACCGCCATATAGCAGCAGGAACCGCGTCCCGGCCTTCACAGACTGCCCCTCATCCCAGGTCCAGCCCCGCTCGATGCCGCGAAACATCTCATGGAAATAGCCGGTCGTCGGGATCGGCCAGGCATAGGGGTCGCTCATCAGCTCGCGGACAATTTCGGGGTCGGACGACACCACATCGATCAAGGAAGACTGGCTCTCAAGATGTAGGCCCAGGAAGCGGTAAAGCTGTTGCAGGGTCAGCTCGTCCTGATTGTCCTCACCGTGGAAAAGTGTTCTCGCTTTCGTGAAAGCCTGGCCCATCCGCATCAGGCGCGGCTCCGAAGGCGGCGGCGAAGAGAGCACAATGTTCTTGGCGAGGTCCGGCCAGGTCTTGAGAATGTCGAGTGTCAGGGACGTGCCGATATTTGGCGCAACGATGAGGCGCTCGTCCCAGTTCGTACCGTCGAAGGCGACTTTAAACGCCTTGCGAAGGTCTGCGACCAGAAGGTCCCAGCCCTTGTCGATCTGCATATGGCCAAGCGGCGCCTTCTTTCCGGACGAATGACCATGGCCGCGAAGGTCGACGGCATGAACATCGAAACCACGGTTTGCGAGCCCCTTGATCGTCTTGAGGAGATTTAATGAGTGCTGCGCTTGTGTGTGCGTGACGAACGCCGTCTTTCCGGAAGGGTTGTCCGAGCGGCAGAAGATGTGCTGCAGCACGGTTCCGTCATCGGAGACGATGTGAGATCTGATCATCGGCGCACTCTGATTCTACTGTAATTTATTGTTTGATTATCCCCGCGCGCGCTTCCTTCAAGTCAAGATCGACATCGGTCGCGCGGTGGGGGCTATCAGCCGTTTGGTTGTGAGATGTTCCGGGCATCGCGTAAATGGGAGAGCAGTCTCGCGCCAAGGTGGATCTAACCTCCCCTCTTCAGGGAGGCCGGTCGCCACACTTTTTAGGCAAAGCTGCGTGCAAACTGTTCTGAAACACGGAAGCGGGAAGCTGCGGGCAGATCAAACTGACGCGCCGCCTAGAGTAGCGGACGCGATGCGCCGGTGCCATTGGAAAGAAAAGTGCGCGGGCCTAAGTCCGACTCTCTGCAATCAGCAGTCTGGCATTGTCGACATTGGACGCCGAATTGTCGCCGCTGCTCATTTTGAACCTCGATACGACAGGCGCATCCTTCTCAGGGCCATCCAGCTGGATCAGCAACATGTCGCCGCCATCCAAATGGACATAGCCAATATGAAGAGGCTCATCGAGCGGTTCAGGCGTAAAGCTCGCATAAGCCCCGGCCATCACAAGGGAATCGCCCCGTCGGACGGTCGAGCGAGGAAACTCCGCCGGCGCTTCGAGCGTCACAGCGCGCCCTTCTGAGGCTGCAGCTTCGCAGAGTTCCAGCCATGGGCTCTCATCAAGCAGGCCACCGCAGGCCTCACTTGACTGCCCGTCGATCTCAATGCGCATCGTGCCCGTGAGCGCGTCATCATTTTCCGTAATATCGACCAGCATGTACGCATACTGGCGGCCGAGCGCCATTCGTGCCGGCATGCGCTGGCCGGGCGCCAACTGAGACAGCGGAGTCGATTCAGGCGCTTTGCTCGCGGGCTCTTCTTTGTCGGCCGGTTCGCCGGAACACGCTGAGAGAACGAGCAGAAAAGCGACGAGGGCGGTCGGGTATGAAAGCGGACGACGTATCAACATTCCTCGATTGTGCAGCATCACGGTGTAACGAGCTCACCCAAACGGGTGAGATGGAACAAAAACCCCGATCAAACCGAAGGTGGAGCATCCGGTTTCACGCTGGAGAGACGGAAGTGAACACTCTCAAAAGCCAGAACCATTCTGGACGAGGTTTCGACCGCAGTCATGCAATGGTCCGCCATTGCCGCTCAGGCGGGATTGCCCGAAGCCGACAAGAAACGGGTCGAGCGCGTCCGCGCACCGGTCGATCATCAGCGAGGTATGCTGCTCAGGCCGCCTCGAACTTCACTGGCACTTTCTTGGGCCCACTAATAAACAGTGCAGGTATATTTCTGGGTTCGCCATTCAGGCGAACGGACTTCAACCTCGGCAGCAATTCTTCGAAGAGAATCTTCATCTCCAGCTTGGCCAGATGCATCCCCAGACACAGATGCGGTCCGAATCCAAATGAAACGAGCGGGTTCGAGGAACGGTCGACCCGGAAGGTGTCCGGGTCATCAAAAACAGCCTCGTCGCGGTTACCAGATCCGTAACAGAGCATGATCCAGTCGCCCTTGCGCATGGGCGCGCCGCCGACTTCAACGTCTTTTGTCGCGAATCGCATGAAACTCTTGATCGGAGCTGCCCATCGAATGGCTTCATCAACGAGGCCGGGAATAAGAGCTGGATTGGCTTTTACTTTTTCGAACTCGGCCGGGTTTTCTGCAAGCTTCCACATCGCCATCGCCGTGGAGGCCGACGTCGTGTCGTGGCCCGCTGTGGCAACGGTGATGTAGTAACCCATTTCCATCTTGTCCTGGATTGGCTCCCCATCAACTTCCGCATTGGCAATAACACTGCTCAAGTCATCCTGCGGATTTTCGCGCCGTTTTTTGCTCAGCTCTCTGAAGTAATCCTCAAAGCCAGCAACCGTCTTGCGAAGATGTTCACCTTGCTGCTCTGCGCTCAGTATTTCCGCAGCCCCAGACATCTCAGGGTCCTGCGCCCCGAACAATTCCTGTGTCAGCTTGAGCATGATCGGTTCATCCTCAGCAGGGACACCGAATATCGACATGATGACACGGAGCGGATAGAGAAGCGCGACTTCAGAGACGAAGTCACACTCGCCTTCTGTCGCCATCATCTTGTCCACAAATTCGCGCGCGATCGAACGGATATCCTCTTCCAGCTTCTTCACCGATTGAGGCATGAAATAGCCTTGTGCCAACCGGCGGTACTTGAAGTGCTCGGGCGGATCCATCGACACCAGGGAGTGGACCAGATGCGGGTCTCCTCCATTCATGGCCCGGATATATTCGTCGCTGCCTTTATCCATGAATGAAAACTGGCCATCACCGGAATGAAACGTTTCATTATCGCGGCTGATCAGCTTTATATCTTCTTGCCTGGTAACGACCCAGAAGGGGTCAAAGCCTTCCACAACGGCCTGGCCGAGCGGCATGTTGGTGCGGAGCCAAGCATAAGTGTCGTAAATCCGTCCATCTGCGTACGCCTGCGGATCTGTCAGGACCGCAGATCGCTCGTCCGGGATGATATGATTTTCAGCGGCGCTTAATTTATCAGACAATTTCGATCTCCCTCAGCTGACTTTCAGCTTTTTATTTGTCGCCGGACGCTGTGCATGTTTCAGCCAGAGCACCTGGCGGCCTCCTGTCCCGGCACTTCAGTATTGTCAGTTCCAATAGACGCTATGATTGACCGAACCATCACGTCACAACCGTGATCGATGAACCCAGGACGTCGGTGAAATTCGCCGGTATGATCAAAGACACACCCCCACGATGCTGGTCTGGTCCCTCACTCTACCAATTCGCACTTTTGAGATTAAAACGACAACATAATACTATGCGCTAATATCCGTATTTAACAGGTATTATTTGAAATATATTGTCTTTTCGTTTTAATACGTAATGATAAATATGCGCCTTGGGGATTGCCAAAGCTACAAGCGCGCCCGCCCCTTCCCCAAACGCTCAGGATACGCCTCACAGGATGACACCCGAGCGAGCGATGGGGAGCATTTACAGAAAACCAGGCAAGGAAAACGCCAGATTAAAATAAAAGCAGCCGTAGCATACGCTCCCGCACAGGCATGATCGATTGAAAGCATGGAGCTCGATGGTCCACGCGCTGGCGAAATACTGCTGGAGATCCACGCCGTCGGCATATGTCATCGTGACATCGCCTATCGGGATCAGCATCTGCCACATGACCGCGGCGCCGCCCCATGCAACCGGCGCGAATACCGCAGATCAAAAGTCACACGCCCGGCATCCATAAGATGCCGGGCGCGGTTTTTACCCTGGACTTATGCTCAACCAGCAAAGCCGCTTGAGCCTGCGCATGATCCCCGATCAGGGATGGTAAGTAAGTCTGAACATGACCTGGCGTCCTGGATTAACCGACGCAGCCAAATCAGAAAATGTCGTCGCATTTCCCGTTGCCGGCACCTGCAAACCGCTCGCGAGCGTGTTCTCATCAGTCAGGTTTCGGCCAATCACCGCAAACTCCCAGATCCGGCTGCTATCCATAAAGGCGAGGCCGGCATCGACAGTAAAAACAGACTCCTGTTGCGAATGCGGAATGGCCTCCGACATGGATTCATATTCTGTGTTGTACTGCACACCGGCATTAATCCGGTAATCCAGTGAACTGGTCAGTGTGCCCTCGTATGCTCCGCCGAGGGTCGCCGACCACTCCGGCGCGCGCGGCAATCTCTTACCGGCCTGATCCTGAAGATTCAGAACCGGGTCACAGCCCGCAGCCGCTGTCTGACCATTATAGCAGGCCGCCAAGTACTCGTCGTACGTTGCGTCCGTATAAGCAAACGCGCCATTAATGCGCAGACCGTCAATATCAGCAGGGCGGTACTCAAAGTCGACCTCAACACCCTCAATCGTCGCAGCGCCGACATTGTCCAGAACTGTCGCAACGACTACCGGGTCGAAACGGCCGAGTTGAAGGTCTTCATACTCAAAATGATATGCCGCACCTGCCAGTCGAAGCGACTGATCGAACAGATACATCTTCGACCCCACCTCAAAGCCGCTAACGAGTTCCTCTTCAAAGGAATTGTCGATGCTGGCGCCAGCGGCCAGCGTCGCAGGTATGGCAACATGCTCCGTCTGGAAGCCACCGGATTTGTAAGCCTCCTTATACGCAACATAAACGTTGGCATTTGGATTGATCGCGTAAGAAGCCGTGATCTCAGGCGACAGGTTGTAGAAATTGACTTCTTTGCGGTACTGACCCTCAAATTCGCCATGGCCAATCTTCTGCTGTTTCGTCTCATCCGAATAACGGACGCCTGCAGAGATATTCAGCTTATCGGTAATATCGAGCCCAAGCTGAACGAATGGCGAGATTGTAGTTCCGGTAAGCTCAAAATCAGCCGACGGAGTCAGCACACCGATAACCGTCGATTGCGATTCGACAAATTCATCATCCTGCAGGAAAACCCCTGCCACCCAGGTCAGACGGCTGTCGGGATCATTAGCCAGACGGAATTCCTGAGAGTAAGAAGTCTTCTCGACGCTGCTTGCATATTCAATAAAGGGAATAGCACCACTCGATACGTTGTCTGACGCATCCAGGTTGATGCTGTAGAGACCCGTGATCGAGGTCAGACTGATAGAATCCGTGATGTCGTAGGAGACATCAGCCACCAGGTAATGCTGCTTCACCCGAAGATAAGGCGACCCATCAGCATTAAATCGCCCATCAAAGGCATCCAGGCCGGGCGGGTTGTACGGCTGCGTGGTCACATTGTCCGCGACACAATTCTGATCCGGAAGGGCGAATGGCCCCTGGGCCTGTCCGTAGGGGCAGTGAATCCGCTGAGTGATCATATAACCTGAACCCGCATCGAGGTCAGAATAGCCGCCGCGAAGCTTCAGGGAAAAGTCAGCGCTGGGATCAATGAACAGACTACCCTTTGCCAGGAATTGCTCCTGTTCCGGACCCTTGTCGTCACGGGGAGGAACCGCCCCTGGAACCGTTGGCACGACATTATCCAACCAGCCGTCTGCATCGGTGTAACGCACCGCCAGACGCCCGAGCACCCCTTCAGCCAACGGGCCGGAGACATAGGACTCAATGCCATACCTCTGCGATTCTGTTTCGTACTCGCCGCGAATTCGGTAATCGAATTCTTCGGTCGGCGCCGCCGAAGCCAGAGAGACGATGCCGCCGGTGGAGTTCTTGCCAAAAAACAACGCCTGCGGCCCTTTAAGCACTTCGACCTGCCCCAGATCAAACTGGCCGAGCTTGACCACGCCCGCGTATGAGATCGGAATACCATCCACATTGACGGTAACCGCCTGATCGACCGAAGCTGTGGAAGTCGCGCTCGAAACACCGCGCAGCGTCAGGTTGCCGCCGTAAGCGATCGTATTCTCAGAAATCCTCAGCTCTGGCACAACAGTAGACAGCTGCGAGAGATCGTTCAGACCTCTCTGGTCGATCTCGACCGCCGGCACAGCAGCCATGGCAACAGGCGCGTCGATTTCGCGCTCCTCACGCTTACGCGCATTCACATAAACGACCCCAAGGGTGCGCGCAGATGAACCGTCTTCAGCCTGGTCGGAGTCGACGGAAACCGCCTCTTCGCTCTCGACAGTGTCTCCCGACTCGTCTTGCGCTATCGCTTGCAATCCGCCGGTGGCGACGCTCAGCGCAATCAGCGACACAGCACACTTTTGCACAACGGTATTAGACAACTGCTTCATTTTTAAAACCTCCCTAAAATCTTACCTAATCATTCGGATATGCCGGCGGCGGCTATCATCCGCTGTACGGCCAGACAACAGGCTCTATCTATTTTTGAAGCATTTGTTTTATATTTGTTGCGCAAAAGCCGCACGCCGCGACAAAGCGGGTAGCCTTATCACCCACGCGACGGCGTCCCACCCTCGAATCGACTTGATTGCAGAACGCAAAACGAAAAAAAACACCCCTGACGGGATCGCCAAGAACCCTTAGTTGTGGGTGATCCCCGACAGATTCTATCGCTCGCCGGAATCTTGAAGGACCGGTCTACGCCGCTCGAGCAGATAGCGGCTTGGCGGTTTGCCGACCATCTTTCGGAACATGGTCACGAAACTGCTGGCGCTTTCATAGCCGAGATCCATCGCAACGGCCTGGACCGTCTCGCCAGCGCTCAGCTGCCGCAAGGCGAGGATCACATGCAACTGCCGGCGCCAGCGACCGAAGCTCATCCCCACCTCTTGCGCCAGCAGACGGCTCAGGCTGCGCTCGCTGAGCGCGACGCGGGCAGCCCACTCCGCGACGGTCGCACGATCCGCGGGTGCCGCGATCAACAGGTCGGTGAGTTTCTTCAGGCGCGGATCGGCGGGGATCGGCAGGCGCAGGTCTTCAACCGGTGCCGCAGCTAGCTCATCGAAGATGACATCGACGATCCGGCCGTCCGGGCCGTCGATGTCATAGAGTTCCGGAAGCGCGTTGGCCCGCATCAGCAACTGCCGGAAAAAGTTCGATACCGTGACCGTGCAGCATTCGGTCGGCAGGTTCACAAACTCGGGTGGGTCGATGAAGAGGGAGGTGCACTCCACCTCACCTGAGCCGAAAACGGTGTGGGGCACCCCGCCGGGAATCCACACCGCGCATTGCGGCGGCACGATCCAGACAGCGTCGTCAACTTCGCAGTTGATCACGCCACGGACCGTGAAGAGCAGTTGCGCCTTTTGATGATGGTGCCGCGGCGATTGCTCCAGGGCCTCAAGATTAGCGACCGCGTTGGCCGCGACGAGCGCGCGAGGAATCTCGTCCACATGGGACAGCCATTCGCTACGGACGTCTAAATGCATCAAAGATCTCGGTATTTTCTGAGTTGGCTGTATTGAAACATATAATGGCAGGGTTTCGCAATGACGCCATTCACTGTCTGACATATTGGTTTCGTCAGATGGGACATGCCGAAGGAGACGAAACATGCCTGTGGATAATAGGAATTTCCCGTTCGTCTGGATGAGTTATGACGAAGCGCCCGGTCACCACCACGACGAGGATTTCAAGGCGTTCGAAGCGAGTCTTGAGCGCGGCGAGCCGTTCGTGATCCTGACCGATAACGCGCCGACCGAAGAGCACCATCACAGTCAGGAAGAAAAGAAGCGCACCGTGCTGTGGATGAAGAAACACAAGGCCGAGCTGCGGTGCCTTGTGATGGCGATGATCGTGATTGAGCCGAACACAGCCAAACGTCTGGCCGTCAAGCCTTTCGGCGTGGCCTTCTCCAAATTCTGGGGCTATCCGATGAAACTCGCCTCGTCCCGCAAGGAGGCGATGGAAATCGCCGGGAAACTGCTGTCGGAGCGGGCTGGGCCTGAAACAGTCTGACAAACGACCAAGCGGCGTGCTGACCTGAGGCAGCAGGGAACTTTGAATGTGGCCCTCGCCGGACTGGATAGTCGATCCGCCTCGATAGCGCGGTAAAATAATTGTGCCATCCGCTGCGGCACTGGTCCCGCCAAAAATGTTTTAAGGCACGACTTGATTTCGGTCGCCTGCAAGTTGAAGCTTTCGCTTTCCGCTGGCCATGGGGCGGGTCCTTGCGAGCGAGAATATAGATGACCAAACTGCCAAATATCGTCGCCATCGGTGCCTCAGCCGGAGGCCTCGAAGCCCTTCAGCTCTTTGTCCAGGCCATCCCGAATGACAGCGGTCTCGCTTATGTCGTGATCCAGCACCTGGCGCCGGATCAACCGTCGCTCATGGATAAGCTGCTTGGCGCGCACACCCCGGTGCCCGTCGAACGCATCGAGGACGGGGCATCGATAAAGCCCGACCATATCTACATCATCCCGCCGGGTCCGTTCCTGGAGATCGAAAACGGCGTTTTCAAACTGGTCGAACATGAACGTGAAGAAGGTGTCCGCACACCTATCGACCGTTTCTTCAAGTCGCTCGCCGAGGAGGCCGGTCGACAGGCGTTCGCAGTCGTTCTCTCGGGCACGGGATCCGATGGCACACTGGGCGTGCGGGCCATCAAGACATATGGCGGCATCGCGCTCGTTCAGGAAAGCGGTAGCGCGCGGTTCCCCGGGATGCCGGACAGCGCTGCCGCGACCGGCCTGGTCGACTTCGTCCTTCGGCCCCAGGACATGCCCGGACGGATCATTGAGATCGTTCGGCACCGTGAACAGATTGAAGAGTCCGGCGGCCGCGAGGATATGCTCGAGACCGTCGAGCAGCGTCTGGACGAGGTGCTGGAACAGCTCGAAGAGGACGCGAGCAACTCCTTTGGGGGATACAAGCCCGGCACACTTGTCCGGCGCATCGCGCGACGGATGACGCTGCTTCGCCAAAGCTCTCTGGACGGCTACCTGCAGACACTTGCCGACAAGCCTCAGGAACGAAAGCTCCTCACACAGGATTTCCTGATCGGCGTCACGAAATTCTTCCGCGACCCAGAGGCTTTCCAGGTCTTGAAGGAGCAAGCGCTCGAGCCCCTGCTCGATAGCGACTGTTCAAGTTTCAGGGTCTGGGTTCCGGGGTGCTCGACGGGCGAGGAAGCCTATTCCATCGCCATGCTCGCTTGCGAACTGGCCGACGCGAAAAACGACAAGAGGCCGTGGAAGATCTTCGGGACAGATATCGATCTCGACGCGCTGCGGCACGCGCGCACTGGCCGCTTTGCGGAAGCCGCGATGGAAGGCCTTTCGAAGCAAAACCGCGATCAGTTTTTTGCGAAGGACAATGACCTTTGGCACGTCAACAGCCGGCTGCGTGAGATGTGCGTTTTCGCGCCGCACAACCTGCTGGCCGATCCGCCGTTTTCGAAACTGGATCTTGTGTCCTGCCGAAATGTGATGATTTACCTCAATGCCGACAGTCAAGCGATGGTCCTGCCCCGGTTTCATTATGCCTTGAACCCGCGCGGCTATCTCTGGCTGGGGCCGTCAGAGACGCTAGGCCGCAACGAACGCTATTTCCAAACCGTGGATCGTGCCGCACGCCTGTTCCAGCGCGACGACAGCACGCCAGCGGCATTTTCGGCATTGTCGGTCAACCGCCGCCGCGAGGGTCGCGTTGGTTTCAGCACTGGACTTGCGCCCAGCCAGCAGCAGCCAAAGCCGCGCGAACCGGATGTCGAACGCGTGACCGAGCAAATGTTCCTTCAAAGGCGGGCCGCGCCGTTCGCCGCGATCAATCGTCAGAACGAAGTCGTCTACCTGTCGGAAGCAATGACATCCCTGATCAAGCCGTCACGCGGCGCGCCCAGCACCTCGCTCGATGATTTCCTGACGGCGGAACTGCGTCTACCCGTCCACTCGGCGCTCGACGAGGCGCGGCGCACCGGGCTGGAGGCCGAGATTGCCAACATCGTCACCAATATCGGAGACACGCCAAGGCTTTTCGACGTGGCAGTAACGCCGTTCGGCTCGGACAGCGATTTGATGCTGGTTTCTCTCAACGAGGTGCGCCAGCGCGATAGCGGCGAAATTACCGATAGTCCCGACAGTCGGACTAGCGGCGACTATGAGGAGGAGCTCATCCTGACGCGCAAGCGTCTCAGCTCCCTCGAGCAGGAGTTCGAAACCTCGGAGCAGGAACTGCGCAGCGCTAACGAAGAGCTGCTGAGCATGAATGAGGAGCTGCAAAGCTCCAACGAAGAGCTCGAGACCAGTCGCGAGGAACTCCAGTCCATCAATGAGGAATTGGAGACAATCAACGCCGAACTGAGCGAGAACAATCGGCAACTGACGCGCGCCAACAGCGACATGAGAAACCTGCTTGAGAGCACAGATATCGCCACGCTGTTTCTGGACCAGGCCGACTGCGTGCGGCTCTATACACCGGAACTTAACCGCCTGTTTGGGGTACAGGAGCGGGACGTGGGCCGTCCTATCCATGATATGGCGAGCAAGGTCGAATATCCCGATCTGGCGACCGACGCCGATCAGGTGCGCAGAACGCTGCAGCCGATCGAGCGCGAACTGCGAATCGAGGCCACCGACGAGACCTTCCAGGCGCGCGTGCGTCCATACCGTACTGTAGACAACCGGATCGACGGCGTGGTCATCACCTTTGTCGACGTCACTTTTAGAAAGCGCAATGAACGCCAGCTCGAAGACAATGCGAAGACGCTCAGCGAACAATATTCCGAACTTGAGACACTCTACGATACCGCGCCGGTTGGTCTGAGCCTGGCCGACCGGGATTTGCGCTATCTGCGGATCAATGAGCGGCTTGCATCGATCAACGGACTGCCGGCCGAGGCCCATGTCGGCAAGCTTCAGGAAGACCTCCTGCCGTCGGCCCATGAGGCAGTCTACCCGCTGCAACGCAAAGTCCTGGAGACCGGCGAGCCGATCTTTGGCCATGCCGTCAGCACGCAAACTCCGGCGGAGCCCGGCAAGACCCGCGAGTTTCTTGTAGATTTCTACCCCGTGAAGAGCGGCGAAGAGGTTGTTGCCATCGGCAGTTGCGTGCGCGAGGTGACCGCAGAACGGGAATTGGAGCGGCGCATTGCCGAAAGTGCCATCCGGCAGGGCATTGCGGTCGATGCAGCAGGGCTCGGTATTTTCGAATGGGATATGAGCACGGATGACGCGCTGTGGGAAAATGAGCGGATGTTCGAAATTTTCGGCCGCACGTCTGCAGATGGCACCCTGACTTTCGAAGAGTTCGAGCGGAATGTGTTGCACTCCGAAGACCAGGAGCGGTTCGCGAAGGCGGTTGAGGCATCAGTGGCATCCGGCAATCTCGACATCACGGTTCGGATCAGGCGCCGGGACGGGGAAGAGAGGTTCATCCAGTATTATGCGCGCGTCGGCCAGGTTCAGAACGGCGCACACAGGATGATCGGGACGGTGGCCGATGTCACCGACAAGACACTCTCGCACCAGCGCGAAACCAGGCAACGCCAGCGGATGAAAACCATTCAGGACAGCCTGAACGCCTTTGTCGGTCTTCTGGACCCGGACGGAACGGTCATCGAAATCAATGCGCCTGCGCTGGAGCGTGGCGGCTTGGAACGTGACGATGTCATCGGACGCAAATTCTGGGACTGTTGGTGGTGGTCTTTCAGCGAGGATTCGAAGGCGCGGCTAAAGGAGGCCGTCGAGAGCGCAGCACAGGGCGAAAGCATCCGCTACGACGTGCCGGTCCGCATGGCCGAAGGGGAAATGATTGTCATCGATTTCCAGTTGGTGCCCAGAATCGGAGATGATGGCGAAGTCGAAGAGATCATCCCGTCTGCCGTCGATGTGAATGAGCGCGTCGAAGCCGAGCGTCGCAAGGATCTGCTTCTGGCTGAACTCGAGCACAGGGTGAAGAACATTCTCGCCACCGTGCAGGCCGTCGCCCGTTTCACAGCCCGGATGTCGCAGGACAAGGATCAAATGGCCGAAAGTCTCATCCAGCGTCTGGGCGCAATTTCCCGCACTCACGACGCTTTGACCTCCGGCGGGTGGAAGGAACAGACCCTGCGTGCGTTGGCGGAAAGCGAAGTTGACCCTTATGCGAACCCAGACGATGGCAGGTTCACTTATTCCGGAGACGAGATTTCTCTGTCCCCAGCGGCTGCCCTTTCGATGGGACTTGCCTTGCACGAGCTTGCGACCAACGCGGCGAAATATGGAGCCTTTTCATCAGATTCCGGACGGGTAGAACTCTTTGCCGAAGGCGATGGGGACGCGTTCTCCAGGATCGAATGGCGCGAGCGCGGAGGTCCCCCTGTCGCTCCGCCGGAGCATCAGGGCTTTGGTACATTTCTGATCCAACGACTTCTGGAACGGGAACTAGACGCGACCATACGCGTTTTGTTCGAGCGTGAGGGACTGTGCTGCATCATCGAAGGAAAAGAAACGCTCCGCGATGGTGAGTAATAACCAAGCTAGGTTAGAATGACGTCATCGGACCGTGACCCGAAAAAGCCTGCTCTGAAAGTCCTTGTCGTCGAGGACGAACTTCTCATCGGCATGGATCTCGTTATGGAGTTGGAAGACTGGGGCTATGACGCCAATGGCCCACATAAAAGTGTGGCCGAGGCTCTTAGCGAGATCGAGCAGTTCGCACCCGATGTGGCAATCCTCGACGTCAATCTCGGCAATGGCGTCACCAGTATGCCCATCGCCAAGAAGCTGAAAGAGGCAAACATCCCGTTTGTATTCCTGACCGGCTACGATCCATCTCGGTTTGATTCCGATGGCCTCTGGGAGGCTGCGCCGCGCCTTCGCAAACCAATCATACTGAACCAATTACACGACACTCTTAAGCAAATTGCGCCAACCGCGTAAGTGTCTGAAGATGATCGCTATTTCGCGGTCAAAGGCCGAGCGCAAGCGCAGTACTGTTCCAACCCTCGAAGACGATGCCCTTAATGTCCTCGATGAAGAGCTTCGGCGTCCACACAATGTTGATATCGGAATGACGCGCGCCGGGACTGGACGACCCGGGCTCGCTAAAGCGGGAATCCTCCGGTCTAAACACATCGGTCTTCGAACCGCCGCGCGCCGTACCATTAATCGTCAACGTCGCTGATCCGGGCGTGCCACAATTGTTTCGGTGTTACTGGCGGGACTGGCTCGAGACGGCGTCGTAATAGATCCGCGTTCTGTCTGCACCTTCCCCAATCGAGCGAACGCGACCCCGCGATACGGTTGGCTGCTGGAGCGTCACCCTCAGACCTCTATTGATCCCGACCGCCACTTGCAGGAGCGGCCAAGTTTCAAGTCTTACAAGCAAGCTCATCGGTTCGCTGGATTTACCCGTTGACGGAAGAGGCTCCCAGCCCTATCACCCCGCCTTCCGATCCCAAGTGCCCAGGTGGCGGAATTGGTAGACGCGCACGGTTCAGGTCCGTGTGTCTCACGACGTGGAGGTTCGAGTCCTCTCCTGGGCACCATCGCTTTTTCCAATACAGCCCGAAAAGCTCCATAATCCCTTCTAAAATAGAGATATTTAGACAAAACCTTGACGGATATCGTCCAGCTGGGTGCGGGTATGTCCGTTGGCATGCGGGTATTTTGCGGGTAGGATTGAGGGTATTCCGGGTTTTGCTACCCGCCTGGCCGCTCTCGATACCCGCAAATGCCACTTACAGATATTCAGCTTCGCCAACTCAAGCCGCGCGAAAAGGACTACAAGACTGCCGATGGTGGCGGGCTTTACGTCCATGTCAGCACGACCGGCTCCAGGCTCTGGCGGTTTCGCTATCGCTTTGATGGCAAGCAGAAGCTGCTGGCGCTTGGCGCCTACCCCGCGATCAGCCTGGCGCGGGCGCGCGAATTGCGGGCCGAAGCAAAGACACTGCTGGCGGAAGGGATAGATCCGGCCGCGCATGCCAAAGCCGAGAAGGCGCAACAGACTGCGCTGACAGAACACACATTCGAAAAGATCGCTGCCGAGCTTGTCGACAAGCTGCGCAAGGAAGGCAAGGCGGAGGTCACACTGAAAAAGAAAGAGTGGCTTCTGGATATGGCGACGGCCGATTTCGGCCGCCAGCCGATCACTCTGATCACCGCCGCCGAGATTCTGAAGACACTTCGCAAAGTTGAAGCCAAGGGCAATTATGAGAGCGCCAAGCGCCTGCGCTCCACCATCGGGCAGGTGTTTCGCTATGCGATCGCCACTGCGCGGGCCGAGAATGATCCGACATATGGGCTTCGCGGGGCTCTCATCGCGCCCAAAGTGTCTCACATGGCAGCCGTGACGGACGCGAAAGGCTTTGGAGAGCTTACTCGCGCCATCTGGGCCTATGACGGCGGCTCGCCATCAACACGGGCGGCGATGAAGCTGATGGCGCTTCTCTATACCCGCCCCGGCGAATTGCGCCTCGCACTCTGGGATGAGTTTGACCTGCAGAGCGCGACCTGGACGATCCCGGCGGCGCGCACAAAGATGCGCCGGGAGCATACCAAGCCTTTGCCGCCGCTCGCGGTTGAGATCCTGCGCACACTGAAGCACGAGACAGGCAGCAACTACCGCGCCTTCCCGTCATCGATCGCGCGCGACAAGCCGATCAGCGAGAACACGCTTAATCAGGCGCTCCGGCGGATCGGCTTTGATAAGCATGAGCATACATCGCACGGCTTCAGGGCGAGCGCCTCTAGCCTGTTGAATGAAAGCGGGCTCTGGAACGCTGACGCGATCGAAGCCGAGCTTGGCCATGTCGGCGCCGATCAGGTGCGCCGCGCCTATCACCGCGCGCGGTACTGGGATGAGCGCGTGAGCATGGCGGACTGGTGGTCAGACCAGATTCAGAAAATTCTAAGGAAGGGTTCGCGTAGTGACGAACAACCCGTTTAAAGCGCGCACTAAAGCGCAGAAGGAAGCCGTTCAAGCGCGAAAGACCAGGGACTCAGACTCGCTTGGTGTAAGCTACGACGCATTCGATCTTTCGTTGCAGCACAGCCGCACAACAGGTTATTTCAACGAGTTATCTATACACTACAAAGCTGACTATTCTATTGAGCGTTACGTTCAAATGAGGCGAGCAAACAAAGGCAAGCTAATTGAAGTTGGCACAAGTTGGTCAATGGATTGGCTCCTAGCAAATATCGACACGCTGGAGCAGTTTGACATTGATCCGCAGATCATGGCGGGTGCTCTTGACGCCGATCCTGCGTGCATAAGCGAGGTCAGCTTGCGATTGCTAGAGCGGCTCATTGAGCGGAGATCGCTTGAATCGCGCGGCCAAACTCATGTCCAAAGTCGCAAGCTAGCCATCGGCGATAGTCTCATAAACTACCTCGCTTCGATGATGCTGGATGCTTTGGATTACAATGATGAGCTCTACATCCCGAGAGATTTGATCGTGCTAATCAAACACCAGATGGGTGCGGATACATCTGCTGAAGCAAGGGCCGCCGAAGTCCACAACAATCGATTCTCTGCCATTTGGTTGGCGGCAAAGTTGAGATGCCAAGGCAAAGTTGGATCAATTCGGCAAGTCGCCAAAATTTTTGAGACTAGTCCATCAACTGTCGCGCGCTGGTTTGATAATCATCAACAGTTTGAGCGCGAAGTCCAAGAGGCATTGGTTGCTATCAATAGTGACTGGTTCAAAGATCTTCGGGACCGTGTGGACAAACAGAATCTTTGATGTTGCGTTGAATTTAGCGTGCGCAACACGTGGGTTTTCTGAGACTTATGCGGTGCGCTGTCGTTCGGCAGTGTGCGATGTGGCCGCTTCGCCTCGACGTGACCAACAATGACTTACTACCAAGACTTACCGGAAACTGGTTTTCTTCGTCTTAAATCAATAATCGCTCCCTTTGGCCCGATCCCCGTAAGCAAGTCGACGTGGTGGGCGGGCGTGAAAGACGGTCGATTTCCGAAACCTCAGAAACTGGGCAAGCGGATAACCGTCTGGCGAGTGGAAGACATCCGTGCGCTGATTGATGCTGAGAACAATTCAAACTGAGCTATGAGTTTGGATGAACTGATTTGTCTCAGCCCGTCTATCCTGCGAGCCGGCACGATCGCCCACATGCCAGAATCTACGATCACGATTTGGCGCATCCTGCATGGAAAGCACTGTCAGGTAACGCGCTAAAGTTGCTTTGCTGCCTACTCGCTCAATATCGGCCGAACCAGTGCAATTGTTTTCCAGTTGGCGCTAAGCGAGTGGCTTGGATGATTGGCGCGTCAGAGGCTACGGCAAAACGGGCAGTCGATGAGCTCATAAAAACTGGGCACGCGCGCATTGAGCGCAAAGGAAAGAATCGGGGCCCTAACGCGACCCGCGAACGGGCAGTTTCGCTGACGCGTTGGAATACAGAGACCGCCGCCGGTAATCCATCGCGTCCGATTGAGATATGGGAGAAGCGCAATCGGGCCACTTAAAAAGTGTAGTTTGGGCCCTTCAGTTTTGAGGGGCCTGGGAGTGGGTCTAGGTGCGCAAACTGCTTACAGA
Source organism: Henriciella sp. AS95 (assembly GCF_038900055.1). Lineage (NCBI taxonomy): Bacteria > Pseudomonadati > Pseudomonadota > Alphaproteobacteria > Hyphomonadales > Hyphomonadaceae > Henriciella > Henriciella sp. AS95. The sequence goes on along the minus strand of NZ_JBBMQM010000001.1, from coordinate 1,021,141 downwards.
TGCACCCGCTCTACCGCCACGCAACACGCCTATCAGCTTAAGCAGCTTTCAGTTTGTCGACACCCATATACAGTTACGATCTCAAAAGACCTCTCAGTAACGACTAGACCAGGGCTGACTTTGGAACGGCGAGCGGACCGCCCCACGAGTCAAGCCGCCGGGCCACTGTCAGCCCCCGGGTCTTGGTGCTACGATTCAGCATCGCGCATGCGCCCTGCTGAGTTTGAAAATAAGTCCAAGGGCGAGTGAGAGTGTCCACTTCGCACATGATTGCGAAAAATCTGGAGGCGATCCATGGGAGGGTTTGGCTCAGGCCGTGGCGGCCGTTTCGCGCCAAAAGTCGATGAGTTCCACAAGGTGGATCTGTCTGACTTCAAAGAGGACTGGTTCCGACGCGGCTATGTCGGGACTCTTCAATGGTCACTTGGCGGGCAAACAACAGGCTCGATTGGCTACCGGCTTTCGCCTGAAAGCATGAGGCTGGTCTATTCGACGACGGGCCAGGGGAAGACGCGGCACATCGATGAAGAGATACAATGCACGTTCACCGATCAGCCATTCGGCGGAAAGCGGCGCTGGATCGCCTGCAAGTCATGTGGAGCGCGCTGCCGTGTCCTCTATGGCGGCACCCTATTTCGCTGTCGGCAATGTTATAGCGCAACATATCCCAGCCAGTATGAACCGATCTATGTGCGCGGACTTAATCAGACCATGCGCGTGCGCGAAAAGCTCGGGGGCGAACCGGGGTTGGCGTACCCGTTTCCACGAAAGCCGAAAGGAATGCATTGGCGGACATATCGACGGCTGGAGCGAGCTGATTGGGCTGCGGTTATCCGCATGGAAGAAGCTTTGACATCGCGATGGTGAACACTTTTGGGAGCAAAGCCGCCTTCGTTGAAAATCATTCATAAGTTTAGCGATTTGGAAGTCTGGAGATGCTAGCAGGCTTTCATGAGCACCCTTGGAAGACTGGAAAAGGTCGACCTTCGCGAGATCTGGCGAACGGAAGATCAGGATTTTACACCTTGGCTGGCACGAGAAGACAATCTCGCCGTCCTCTCTGAAACACTGGGCATGGAACTTGAGCTCGAAGCTGAAGAGAAAAGAGTCGGTCCGTTCCGTGCTGACATTCTCTGTCGTAGTTCAGATGATGGCTCATGGGTGCTGATAGAAAACCAGCTTGAGCGAACCGATCATTCCCACCTTGGTCAGCTGCTGACTTATGCATCAGGCCTTCAGGCCGTAACCATTGTCTGGATCGCAGCACGCTTCAGCGAAGAACACCGCGCGGCGCTTGATTGGCTGAACGAAATCACGGACGACCATTTCAGCTTCTTTGGGCTTGAGGTCGAACTCTGGCGGATCGGAGACAGCCCGGCCGCGCCGAAATTCAACATCATCTCTCGGCCAAACGACTGGAGCCGCTCCGTTTCTGATGCTGCGCGCCGCATCAAGTCTGACGCACTCACAGAAACGAAAGCCGCTCAACTCCAATTCTGGACAGACTTTGCCGTCTACCTGCAAGAACATGGAAGCTCGCTGCGGTCACAAAAAGCCTATCCGCAACACTGGACGAACTTCAGCATCGGTCGATCAGGATTTCTTCTGGGAGCCCTACACAACACCGCAGATTCACTGATCGCTGCCGAACTGTATATGAATGACGATTTCGCCAAAGCTTACTTTGCCGAGCTGCTTCAACACAGAGACGAGATTGAAGCCGAACTTGGCTTTCAACTGGACTGGCGGGAACTGCCCGATCGAAAGGCCTGTCGCCTCATCATCGAAAAGCGCGTAGATGACCCACTCGATACAGACTTCTGGCCGCAATACTATGCTTGGCTCAAGGACAAGCTCGACGCGATGCACCGCGTCTTCCGCCCGCGCGTTCGCCAGCTGACTGTCAGCTAATTCCTGTGCGCTTCGCAATCTGAACGGCTTGCCCCGTCATACCGATTCCCATTCTATGGCGAAGTTCCATTTGAGATGACAAAGGCTTGGGATGTTCGAAAACGCCTTCAACAATATCGACAAGGCGCTGCGTACCGAGCAGGGCGTCGCCTCAGAGCTGGACTATGCCGAACAGACCAGCTGGATCATGTTCCTTAAGTATCTCGACGACATGGAGGGCGAGCGCGCCGACTTGGCGGAGCTTGAAGGCAAGGCCTATCAGCCGATCCTCTCCCCGGAATATCGATGGCAGACTTGGGCCGCGCCCAAGGACAAGGACGGCAAGTTCGACCATAACGCCGCACTGACGGGCGATGACCTGATCAAATTCGTCAATGACCAGCTCTTCCCCTATCTCGGCAGCTTCCGCGAAAGTGCCGTGTCCCCCGACACGATCGAGTACAAGATCGGCGAGATCTTCAACGAGATCATCAACCGCTTCCGTTCGGGCTATGTGCTTCGCGACGTGCTGGAGATTGCCGATGAGCTGCGCTTCAACAGCCAGGCCGAAAAGCATGAGCTGTCGGACCTCTACGAAGCGCGCATCAAGCGGATGGGCAATGCGGGCCGCAATGGCGGGGAGTATTACACACCGCGCCCGCTGATCCGCGCCATGATCGAGGTGATCGACCCGAAGATCGGAGAGACCATCTATGACGGCGCGGTCGGCTCGGCAGGCTTTCTCTGCGAAGCCTATTCCTACATGCACAAGCCCAATATCAGCTCGGCGCAATTTGCGGCGCTGCAGAAGCGGACCTTCTATGGTCAGGAGAAGAAGTCGCTCGCCTATGTCATCGGCATCATGAACATGATCCTGCATGGCATCGAGACGCCAAACATACTGCACACAAATTCCCTCAACGAGAATGTGATGGATATCCAGGAAAAGGACCGTCACGACGTGGTGCTCGCCAATCCGCCCTTTGGCGGCGGGGAGCGCGCTGAGGTGCAGCACAATTTCCCGATCCGCTCCAGCGAGACGGCCTATCTCTTCCTGCAGCATTTCATGCGCAAGCTTAAGGCCGGTGGCCGCGCTGCCATCGTCATCAAGAACACCTTCCTCAGCAATACCGACAATGCGAGCGTCGCGCTTCGCAAGGAGCTGCTGGAGACCTGCGACCTGCACACCGTGCTCGACTGTCCGGGCGGCACTTTTCAGGGCGCGGGCGTCAAGACGGTCGTGCTCTTCTTCGAGAAGGGAAAGCCGACACGCGAGACCTGGTATTATGCGCTCGATCCCGGCCGCTCGCTCGGCAAGACCAATCCGCTGAATGATCAGGACATGGTGGAGTTCGTGAAACTCCAGAAGACGCGCGAGGAAGGCGAGAAGAGCTGGACGGTCAAGACCGCCGATCTGGATGAGGCGACCTATGACCTCTCTGTGAAGAACCCGAACACGCCGCAAGAGGCCCCGCTGCGCGCGCCCGAAGAGATCATCGAGGACATGCTGGCGCGCGACCGTGAGACGGCGGAGATTCTGGAGAATATCCGGGGGCTGCTGTGAAGGCGGGGTGGGAATTGCGAGCGTTAGGCGAGTTTTCGGAGATAAAATACGGCTATACCGCGAAAGCTGCACGCGACGCAGTGGGACCCCGCTTTTTGCGTATTACCGACATTCAGGATGGTCGGGTAGATTGGGATCAAGTGCCGTACTGTAAGATCACCGAAAAGGATCACGCAAAACATTCAGTCAGCAAAGGCGACATTGTCTTCGCTCGAACCGGCGCCACCACTGGGAAAAGCTTTCTGATATCCGAAGCGCCCGACACCGTTTGTGCATCGTACCTGATTAAGGTCAGACCAAACGACGAGATTGTTGAGTCGTCTTTTCTGAATCTTTATTTCCAAACTTCGGAGTACTGGCAGCACATATCACTAGGAACTGAAGGTGCGGCTCAAGGTGGATTTAACGCCACAAAGTTGGCGGCACTGCCAATTCCGCTTCCCCCGCTCCAAGAGCAGAGGCGGATTGTGGCGGTGCTGGATGAGGCCTTTGAGGGCCTCGCCCGCGCCCGCGAAAACACCGAAGCCAACCTCGCCAGCGCGCGGGAGTTCTTTCCAAGTGGAGTATCTCAGATTTTTTCTGAGTCGGATGGCTGGGAACGGCTTTTGATAAGTGAAGTTGGTGAAGTCTTCGACGGACCACACGCTACACCAAAGACAATTGATAAGGGGCCATTATTTTTAGGCATCTCGTCCCTTATCGATGGACGCATAGAACTCGGAAAGACACGTCATGTCACCGAAGAAGACTTTGCTAAATGGACGCGCCGCGTCGAACCAGAGGCCGGCGATGTCGTGTTCTCTTATGAAACTAGACTAGGCCAGGTTGGACTCATTCCAGAGGGAATGCGGTGTTGTCTTGGACGACGAATGGGACTGGTGCGACTAAACGAAGATATTGTATCACCAGAATTCTTTGTGGCTTACTATTTGTCGCCCTTTTTTCAGGACTTCCTCCGGAAAAGCACCGTCAAGGGCGCGACTGTGGACAGAATTTCGATCAAAGACTTTCCAAATTTTCCGGTCCTCGTCCCGCCCAAGAAGGTACAAGGTAAAATTATAGACCAAATTGCGCACTTTAGAGAGGTGAACGACGGTATCGTCGAAAAAGTTCTAGCTAAGCTCCAAGATCTTGCGGACCTCCGCCAATCCCTTCTCCAAAAAGCCTTTGCAGGGGAGCTGACCTGAGCCATGGCGAAATCATCTCGCATTCCCGGCGACATCAATCGCAATGACCAGATCCTGATCGCGCGCACAGACCTGCCCGGCACCGACCATCTGCAATATGTCTGGGTGCTCACCTGCGCCCGCCGTGATGAGACCGGCGCGATCTGCGGCGCCCGCTACGGCGCCAACGGCTCAGACTTCCACCAACGCAAATGCCCAGATTGCCAGGGTGGCATGCCGGGTCTCGACATTTCTGAATGGGTGATGTGTCAGCCGTAGTGTCCAGCGTGAGTGTCAGGCCTCAAAGTAGGCTATGATTGCCTGCATCTTGACATGACAATGCAATTGCATTACCTGTTTCATTGTTAAGAGGATCAATGATCATGCAAACCGCATTACAAGCTAGCTCCAAGCTCACCGACCGGTATCAGACGACGGTGCCTGCGGAAGTGCGCAGCGCGCTCAATCTGGGCAAGCAGGATCGCTTGAAGTACAATATTTCCGCTAATGGCGACGTTGTTCTCCAGAAGGATAACGGCGACGAGGAAGATCCTGCAATGGTGGCATTTCTCAGCTTTCTCGCCCGCGACATGGAAGCCAACCCACAGCGCGTTGAGCCGCTTGGCGCCGAGTTCATGGCGCGCGTGGCGTCGTTGACGCAGGATGTCGAGATTGATCTGGATGCGCCCCTGTCGCCAGATGATGAATGACGACGCCTGAACAGAAACCCTTGGTGATTGGGGGATGGACGATATTCGCTCATCCCCTTTTTCTTGCCCAGCTGGCTGAATTGACGTCGGCGGTCGAGAAGCAGAAGGCGAAAGACCCGAACGGCTATCACAAGAAGAACACGGCCAAGCGCCTCGCCGCAATTCAGAAGATCGTGACTGAAAACATCCCGGCCGATCCAGCCGCAGCGGAGTTTCGGCAAGGCGATACGCTGGGTGCGGAGAACAAGCACTGGTTTCGCGTAAAATTCTTCCAACAATACAGGCTATTTTATCGTTTCAACTCCAAGGCTAAGGTTATCGTTCTTGGATGGGTGAACGATGAGGGCACAAAGCGCGCCTATGACAGCAAGACGGACGCTTACCGCGTCTTTGCGCGCATGCTCGATTCAGGGCAACCGCCGGGAAACTGGGAAGAGCTGCTTGGTGAAGCCGAGCAGGCAGAAGCCGGGCTTGGAGCGGCGATGAAACGTGTCTGAAGAAACCGAAGCCGACACACGTGCCAACCGGATCGATCCGGTTCTGGAGGCTTCTGGCTGGAAGTCGACGCAAGGCGCGCGGGTGCGCCGTGAAGTCATCTGCCCCGGCCGCATCATGAGCGGCGGGCGGCGCGGGCCATCCAAGACAGCCGATTACGTCTTTGAGTATCGCGGCCAAAAGCTAGCCGTGATGGAAGCCAAGAAGGCGGGCGTCGGCTATACGGTCGGCATGGGGCAGGCCAAGGACTATGCCGGACGCCTGAAGACGCGTTTCGGCTTTTCCAGCAATGGCATCGGCTGGCGCGAAGTCGACATGGTGACGGGCGCCGAGCGTGATATCAGCCTGCCTTTCCCGACGCCAAATGAGTTGTGGGACCGCGTCTTCGCAAAGGATAGTGCGTGGCGCGATCGCTTTGGCGCTGTCGCCTTCGAGACCGGCGGCGGCAAATGGGAGCCGCGCTATTACCAGCACAATGCTATCAATGCGGTGCTTGAGGCCGTGGCGAAGGGCGACAAGCGCATCCTGCTGACGCTCGCGACCGGGACAGGCAAGACCAGCATCGCCTTCCAGACTGCGTGGAAGCTGTTTCACGCAAGCTGGAACCTTACGGGTGAGCCGGTGCGCCGCCCGCGCATCCTGTTTCTGGCCGATCGCAACATCCTCGCCGATCAGGCATTCAATTCCTTCTCCGCATTCGAGGCGGGTGCACTGTCGCGCATCAATCCGAAAGAGATCCGGAAACGCGACGGCCGGATGCCGAAGAATGCGAGCGTTTTCTTCTCCATCTTCCAGACCATGATGACGAGCGGCGCTGGCGAGGAAAACGAGGATGAGAGCGGCGAGATCGTCGCCAACGGCCCGCCGAACTATCTGCAATATCCGGCCGACTTCTTCGACTTCATCATTATCGATGAATGCCACAGGGGCGGGGCGAATGACGAAAGCACCTGGCGCGCCATTCTGGAACATTTTGCGCCCGCCGTGCAGCTTGGCCTGACGGCGACTCCCAAGCGCACGGACAATGTCGATACCTATGCGTATTTCGGCGAACCGGTTTACACCTATGCCTTGAAAGAAGGGATCGAGGACGGCTTCCTCACGCCCTTCAAGGTACGCCAGATGGCGAGCACGATCGATGAATACGTCTTCGGGGCGGGCGATACCGTGATCGACGGCGAGATCGAGGAAGACCGCAAATACACCGAAGGCGACTTCAACACGAAGATCGAGATTGCCGAGCGCGAACGAAGCCGTGTGCGCGAGTTCATCAAGCAGATCGACCCGCGCCAGAAGACGCTGGTCTTCTGCGCCACTCAGAACCATGCCGCCCGCGTGCGCGACTATATCAATGAGATGAAAGTGGTGCCCGACCCTCATTATTGTGAGCGGGTGACGGCCGAAGATGGCGAGATCGGCGAAGCGCACCTTCGTACCTTCCAGGACAATGAGAAGACGATCCCGACGATCCTCACGACGTCACAGAAACTCTCAACCGGCGTTGATGCCCGCAATATCCGCAACATCGTTCTGATGCGGCCGGTCCGCTCCATGATCGAGTTCAAGCAGATCATCGGGCGCGGGACCCGCACCTTCGAAGGCAAGGACTTTTTCACGATCTATGACTTCGTGAAGGCCTATGAGCACTTCAATGATCCTGAATGGGACGGCGAGCCGCTGGAGCCAGACCCTAAAACGCCCGGCGAAAAGGACGACAAGCCAGCGGGCGGCATGGAAGACGAGGGCAAGGACTATGTCGATGACAGTCCCGGCGAGCCGCGTCCGGCAAAGATCCGCGTGAAGCTCGCCGACGGAAAAGAGCGCCGCATCCAGTACATGGCGTCGACAAGCTACTGGGTCGATGGAAAGCCGATCAGCGCCGAAGATTTCATGAAGCGCCTGTTTGGCGATCTGTCTGATATTGTCGCCGGCGAAGATGAACTTCGCGAGAAGTGGAGCGACCCGGAATTGCGCGCCGCACTGTTCACCGTGCTGGAAGAGCGCGGTTATGATCTGGAACGGCTCGAAGAGATGGGCGCCCTCATCGATGCGCGAGATAGCGACGTTTTCGACGTGCTGGCCTATGTGCGCTTCTCACTCGATCCGAAGACAAGACGCGACCGCGCTGACGCTGCTCGGCGGGACGGCCTTGAAGGACATGAACTCGAAATGCGCGACTTCCTTAAGGACGTACTGAGCGCCTATGAGCAGGAAGGTGTTTCAGAATTGGGGTATGAGAAACTCGGCGACAGGTTACGCATTCGATACGGTTCGACGAGCGATGCGAAGCGATACCTGGGCGATCTGGGCAAAGTGCGTTTAGTGTTTTCGGGGCTTCAGAAGTTCATTTATGCCGAGTGACACCGGCAGAATGCGGGTATGTTTGCGGGTATCAGAATACCGCTTCAAAAAAACAATCAAATATATCAATATTCTATAATACGATTTTGATGCCTCTCCTGGCACCATTCTGCAATCCACGAAACGCCAAAACGATTCCTAAATTGTTTTAAAACGAGCGTTTTTCAGTTGAATTGACGGACAGCATTATCTGACGAAGTGCGGGTACATCCAGGCACTTTGCGGGCACTTGATGCCTCTGACTGAAGCGCTGAATTTCTTGCTCCGCTTCGGGTCGCTGACCTCGTCGGCCATTTCCTCGACGACTTGTGCCGTCTGGTCGTTTGCGGACCAGAGGTCTTGCAACTCTTCCAAATAGAGACCTTTCAGGTCTTTCGGACTGGACAGTTTTCATGGTCCACGAGACTTGCTGGACCGCAGAATACAACGTCTCCCTTACGACTTGCGTCCTTGCCGCGTGAACGAAATCCATAGTTGCCTTGCTGCAAGTTAAGACCGGAACCCTTTTAGCGCTTTCGCCCCGCTCATTTGCGATGTGCGGAGGAACATTCGGCGATGACGGCTGCTTATTCATCTTTCAGAGGAATTCTCCATGACAAAGAAAGACCTGCCGGAGCTCGACGATGGCGGCGCGCCGCATCAAACTGCCGGCGAGGGCGTTGAGACGCTGACCACCCAGCAGGGCGTCCCGGTCGCCGACGACCAGAACCATCTGAAGGCGGGCCCGCGCGGGCCGATGGTGATGGACGACTTCCACTTCCGTGAGAAGATGTTCCACTTTGACCATGAGCGCATCCCTGAGCGGGTTGTCCATGCGCGCGGCTTCGGCGCCCACGGCTACTTCGAATGTACCGATCCCCTGAGCGACGTCACGCGCGCCAGCCTCTTTCAGGTAGCCGGCAAGAAAACTGATGTTTTCCTGCGCTTTTCGACCGTTGCGGGCAACAAGGGCTCACCAGACCTTGCACGCGACGTGCGCGGTTTTGCCGTGAAGTTCTACACCGACGAAGGCAACTGGGATCTCGTTGGCAACAACATTCCGGTCTTCTTCATTCAGGACGCTATCAAGTTTCCTGACTTGATCCACGCTGCCAAGCCGGCGCCTGATCGCGGGTTCCCGCAGGCCCAGACCGCGCACGACAATTTCTGGGACTTTATCTCCCTCACGCCCGAAACCATGAACATGGTGATGTGGATCATGTCTGACCGGACGATTCCGCGCTCCTTCCGCTTCATGGAGGGGTTCGGGGTGCATACGTTCCGACTGATCGACAAGGACGGTAAGTCGACTTTCGTGAAGTTCCACTGGAAGCCCAAGCAGGGCCTTCAGTCTGTTGTCTGGAACGAAGCGCTGAAAATCAACGGCGCCGATCCGGACTTCCATCGCCGCGATCTCTGGGACGCGATCCAGATGGGCGATTACCCGGAATGGGAACTCGGCGTTCAGCTGTTCGACGACGAATTTGCCGAGGCGTTCGATTTCGACGTGCTCGACGCGACCAAGATCATTCCTGAAGAGCTGGTCCCTGTCCGGATCGTTGGCCGCATGGTGCTCGACAGGGTCGTCGACAATTTCTTCGCAGAGACCGAGCAGGTGGCGTTCTGCACCAATAATGTCGTCCCGGGCATCGGTTTCTCTAATGATCCGCTTCTGCAGGGACGCAACTTCTCTTACCTCGACACGCAGCTGAAACGTCTCGGCAGCCCGAACTTCACGCACATCCCAGTCAATGCGCCGCGTTGCCCTGTGCATAATTTCCAGCAGGACGGCCATATGGCGATGCGCAATCCGAAAGGCCGCGCCAATTACGAGCCCAATAGCTGGGGCCCGGAGCAAGGTGGCCCACGAGAAGACCCTGAGCGCGGTTATGTCCACTATCCCGAAGAGATGAGCGGACAGAAAGTAGCGGCACGTTCTGAAACCTTTGCTGATCATTACAGCCAGGCACGCCAGTTCTATGTAAGTCAGACCGAGACGGAGCAGACACACATTGGCAGTGCGCTCACCTTTGAGCTTAGCAAGTGCCAGGAAGTGCGCGTTCGCTCGCGTGTTGTCTCTCATCTCCGCAACATCGATGAGGATCTTGCGAAAACGGTTGCCGAGGGTCTAAATCTGAAGCTGCCTCAAGCTGCAACACCGGCCCGCGAGCCAATCACTGACCTGCCCGTCTCCGACGCTTTGAGCATCCTGAAGAACGGTCCGGACAGCTTTGCTGGCAGGAAACTCGGCCTGCTCATCGCAGAGGATAGCGACGCCGACCTGGTCGACGCCATTCAGGCGAAGATGAAGGACGAAGGCGCGATCGTTGTCATCGTGGCGCCGCACATTGGCGGTGCAAAGCTGAGCGATGGCAAAATGCAGGAAGCCGACGAGAAAATCGATGGCGGTCCGTCCGTGCTCTTCGATGCCGTGGCGGTTGTCCTGTCAGAGAAAGGCGCGAAGACCCTCGCAGATATGCCGCCTGCCCGTGACTTCCTGACCGATGCTTTCGCGCACAAGAAGTTCATCGCCCATACGGACGGTGCGATGCCACTGTTCAAGAAAGCTGGCGTCGAGCCCGATGACGGATGCTTTGAAGTCTCTGGCGAGAGTGACCTCGATGACTTCGTGAGCACCCTTCCCGATCTCAGATTCTGGGACAGACAGCCCTAGGCGGCGCACGTCTATTTCAACGTCTCGCCGGCGGTCTTACACGCCGGCGAGACGACGGGCGACTGCAGAGTTTTCTTTGGGATTGAGCGTCCAACAATTTTGAGGCGGCCATTAGGCAGGCGGCTGCAGGTGGTCAGAGGAATGACGCGGATTTGACTTCGACCAAAACTTAATGTGCCGCACGATCAGGGGTGCGCGGGGACCCAATCCAAATTCAATGAACCATAGCGGTTCCTGTAATCAGACATCTCGGCAAGGCTGTCATAGTCTTTGACTTTGAGAAACGACTTGTGACGTTGGATCAACCCGTTTGCTTCCATCTGGCTGAAGGTGCGGCTTACGTGCACACTCGAAAGACCGACGAGGTCGCCGATCTCCTGCTGGGTCAAAGGGCATTGAAACTGGTCGCGCAGATTGGAGTTCAGCAGTTTGAGGCGATCGAGCGTTTGCAGGACAAACAGGGCAAGTTTAGCTGCTGCATTGTTCCTGCAGAACTGGCTCGCCCGGTCTTCCTGCTCGGCACGCTCAATCGTGACCGCCGCAAATATCAGCCGTGCCAGCCTTGGGCTTTCTACAAACAGGCGGCTAAGCCGGCTCGAAGGAAAAGGACACATTATGCCGGATGTCCGGGATCGCGCCTGATACGAAGTTTTCTGGAAGGGCAATTCCGAAAAACCAATGATGTCCCCGGGCAGAAAGACATGCACGATAGGACGGCTGTCCGCGTGGCTCATTTTTTCCGCAATGACCCATCCCTTGGTGAGGACATAAAGCCTGTCGAGCGCCGTTTCTGACCGGATGATAATGTCATCTTTGATGAAGGAGGTGGGCGATTTCTCGAGATCTTCGAGCAGATCCAACTCATCTGCATCCAGGTAAGCCAATTCGCCCAATTTATTAGCGAGACAACTTTCCGATTTTCTTTCCAATCCCACGCTAGACCTGAATTTCACTTTCTCACGTCACGACATGCGCGATGTGTTGTGGCGTTGACCGCCCGACCCGTTGTCATTGCGATCAACCAGATCAGTCAGGATTGGTTCCACGAAAGGCTCTGTCGCCTGTTTATAGGCAAACCTGCTCATCGAGCAGGAATCGGCCCCCAGGACCGGCCTATCGGACGCCAGCCTCGAATGCGTCCCCGATTGCGCGCGATGGCGCAAGCTGGGCCGATACGGTGTCGACGATGAGAGTCTCGGGAATTTCGATGACTGTCTCAACACCGACATCATTTGCCGACGTGTTGGCCTGCAGGCGGTACTGTCCGGCTTCAACGATCCATTGCGAGGTCTCTGGATCGAAGGAGGCGAGGTCCTTCATCGTGATCTGCATCTCGAGCCGTGCCGTTTCACCCGGCGCGAGGGACGGTGTTTTCGCAAACGCCTTGAGCTCGCGGCGCGGCTTGTGAAGCTTGCCATCCGGAGCCTCGACATAGATCTGCGCAACCGTGCGGCCTGCAGTCTCGCCGGTATTGGTGGCCGACAGGCTCACAGACACCGGCGCGCCGGCAGAGGGCCTTTCCGCCTCGAGATTGTCGAAGGTGAATGTCGTGTAGGAGAGGCCATAGCCGAACGGGTAGGCAACCGCCTTGTCCGCGCTGGTGAAATAGCGATAGCCGACATAGATGCCCTCCTCATAGGCTGCCTCGCTTTCATACTGCTCCATCAGGCCGCCCATGATCTCGATCGGCTTGCTGCGGTCTTCGGTGCCCGGAAAGTAGGGCGCGGACGGGGTATCGGCATAGGAAAGCGGGAAGGTCATCGGTAGCTTGCCCGACGGATTGACGTCGCCAGACAGGACATCCGCCACCGCACGGCCGGCTTCCTGTCCGCCCTGCCAGGGCAGGATGATGGCATCGGCGAGGTCCCGCCAGGAGGCTGTCTCAATGACATTGCCGATATTCAGCACGACGATGACCGGCTTGCCTTCGGCGCGGAACGCTTCGGACACCGAGGTCAGCAGCGCCTTTTCCTCTGCCGTGAGGTCAAAATCGCCATCCACTTCCCGGTCTGTGAACTCACCAGCATTGCGGCTGATCGTCATGATAGCAGCGTCATTCGCATGAGCCGCGGCGGCCACATTTTCTTCGCTAAAGGTCATCTCGCCCGGCCGAACATGAAGCAGGAACTGCTCAAGCAGATCTTTTGGCTTCGGCTTGTTGGCTTCGAAATCGGCGATGAAAGCGCGGTACTGGCTCGCCAGCGTGTCGTCGAGCGTCCAGCCGTGTTCGCTGAGGCCGTCAGCAACGTGGATCGTATAAGCTTCGTTCACGTCACCGCTGCCGGTTCCACCGGAGACGGTGGCGTACGCGCCGGTGCCGAACAGGGCGATGGTTTCGATGGACGGCGAAAGCGGCAGCGCGCCGGTATCGTTCTTCAGGAGCACAGTGGATTCGGCGGCAGCGCGGCGCGCGAGCGCGGCGTTCTGTTCCAGCGGCGGCTGCTTGTCCGGCGCAGGTTTCGCCGCGTCTCTAACCTGTTCGATAGCGGCGAGAATCCATCCGACATTCGCGTCTATGGTGGCCTCGCTCAGGCTGCCATCCTCATAGGCGCGCTTGAGCGCTTCGTCCTGCTCTGCGCTGCCGGGCATGATGAGATTGTTGCCGGCGCGGATCTGCTGGGGGGCGTCATCACCGGAGAACCAGTCGCTCATGATGACTCCGTCAAAGCCAAGTTCATTGCGCAGGATATCGGTGAGCAGTTCGCGGCTCTGCGAGGTGTGGGTGCCATTCAGCTTGTTGTAGGACGTCATGATGGCCCAAGGCTCGCCGTCCTCGATGGCGATCTCGAAGCCGCGCAGATAAAGCTCGCGGAGCGCGCGCTGGCCAATCAGCGTGTCGACAACGAAACGGTTGGTCTCCTGGTTGTTGGCGATGAAATGCTTGATCGTCGCGCCGACCCCTTTCGACTGGATGCCCCGGACGGCGGCGCCGGCCATCCGGCCGTTCAACAAAGGATCCTCCGAATAGTATTCGAAGTTACGGCCCGCCAGCGGGTTGCGGTGCAGGTTCATGCCCGGTCCGAGAAGAAAATCTACGCCAAAGGCGGCGGCTTCGGCCCCCATGGCTTCACCAACGGAGGACGCGAGGTCGGTGTCCCAGCTCGACGCAATCAGGGTCGCGATCGGGAAGGCGGTGACGTATTGAGGCTCGCCGGTTTCCGGGTTTACAGGGGCGAGGCGAAGGCCTGCCGGGCCGTCGGCGAGGACGAGCGAGGAGATGCCCTGATCGTCGATCGCATAGGTGTATCCGGCGGCACCGGGGACGAAACGGTCCGTCTCCGGCAGACGCTCGCCATTGCGGGAATAGCCCTGCCCTGTCAGCAGCTTGAGCTTGTCGCCGACGGTGAGCGTCGACAGGGTCTCCATGATCTGGTCGTCGCTCGAAGCCGTCTGAGGAGCAGCATCCGAGACGTCCACCTCAGCGTCATTCGGCGCGGTCGCGCAGGAGGCAAGAAGGCCCGTTATGGCGGCCACCGCGACTACATTCCACGCCTTGCGATTGTTGGTTCTTCTCATGCCTTCGGCTCCCTTTTTCCGCAGCCTTTATCCGGCAGGTTTTTCCCGCCTGGCTGTCGACGTTATGATTTCATACTTTCCATATGGAAAATTTCAGGGCAATAGGAAATTTGAGATTGGTTCTCTAGGTTGCGTGTTCGCTGACCTGCGACTCATCAGATCGAAGGATGGAACGGCAATGCCAAAATCCGGGGACTACACACAGCCAACGCGGCGCCCGCCGACGCAGAGCCGCGCCGAGGAAAGCCGCGCAAACATATTGGACGCGGCGCGCCGCCTGTTCGCCAAGAACGGCTTTGAAGGCACGAATGTGCGGGAGATTGCCCAGCAGGCCGGCGTGACGCATACGCTGATCCGTTATCACTTCGGGAGCAAGGAAAAGCTCTGGAAGGACGTGGTGACCGACATGTACCGCCGGTTAGATCAGGAGATCAGCGGCGATTCAATTGGCCGGATCGACTATTCAACGGTCGACGGAACGCGCGAATTCTTCCGCCGCTATGTTCGCTATTGCGCCCACAATCCTGAACAGATCCGGATCATGATCCACGAATCGATGGTCGGCGGCGAACGGCTAGACTGGATGGTCAGCTACATCCTGAAGAGCCACAAGACGCTGGCGCCGTTTATGCGCCAGCAAATGAAGCGCGGCGAAGTACCGGAGGTCTTTTTGGTGTCCTGGTTTTACGCGGTGTCATCGCTATGCCAGCTGCCCTTTGCGCTCTCCAGCACGATCAAGCGGCTCTACGGCGTCGACATGACAAGCGATGCGGCGATCGATGCGCATATCGATGCCGTCCTAGCGATATTCCTGCGTGATCCGCCGGAATCAAAGGCCCGCTGGCCCGAACTGCCAGACTGGACCAAAGGGCCTCCCACCAGAGAAAAGTAACGCGGGCACCGGGTTTGCCCGAGTGCAGGCATCTCTCGGATGCCGATATTTTTGCTCTCCCAAGCGACAAAAAGTAATTCTACCAGTTGACAAACTTTCCTAATGGGTAATTTTCCAGATGGAAAAATATAAGCATGACTGGGAGGAAGAACATGGCTTTTAAACGAGGACTATTGTGGTCGGCTTGCGCCGTGGCTCTGGGAACGAACGGCTTGGCCTTCGCCCAGAACTCGGACGGCGATGACGACAAGCGGCTCGCCACCGTTACGGTGACGGCCCAAAAGGTTGAGCAGAACCTGCAGGATGTGCCGATCTCGATCACCGCGATCGATGCAGCGGCGCTCGAAACCCGAGAGATCGATGGCTTCGACCAGCTGCAATACGTGGCGCCGGGCCTCGCCTTCAATGCGGGCGTCAATGCGCGCCAGTCCGCCTCGACCATCCGCGGCATCGGCACCAGCCTGTTCAATATCGGTATCGAGGCGAGCGTTGCGGTCTCCGTCGATGGCGTCATCATGGGGCGTGAGGGCGCCGGTATCTTCGACCTGTCCGATGTTCAGCGCGTCGAGGTGCTTCGCGGGCCTCAAGGCACGCTGATCGGCAAGAATGCGTCGGCGGGCGTGATCTCGATCGTGACGAAGGATCCGACAGATGAATTCGAAGCGCACCTCTCCGCCGCCTATGGCTCCTTCAATGAGGTGAACGTCTCGGGCGCCATGTCAGGCCCGTTAACCAGCGGAATCAATGGCCGGATTTCGGCCTATTCGAACACCCGCGACGGCTATATCGACAACATCAATCCCAATGCGCCACAAGACGAAGTCAATGAGCGCAACGAGCAGGGCGTACGCGCCAAACTGGACTTCAAGCTGAGCGACACGTCGAACTTCCTGCTGAGCGCTGACTATGCCACACGCGATGAGGCGACCGGCGCACTCACGCTGCGCGAGCCATCTGCGGGCGGCCCTGGCACAGGGCTTCTTGGCTTCGGTGTTCCGGTCATCGGGCCGGTCTCTGCCGCGAACGGCATCACAGCCGGACCGGAGAACACACAGATCGCGTCCGAAGCCGAATTTTCGTCCGAGATGGATGCCTTGGGCGTCTCCGGGGAGTACAGCCAGTCCTTTGGCGACTTTGAATTCGTGTCGCTGACAGCCTACCGGGAATGGACCAGCGTCGACAACAACGACTCCGACCTGATCCCTCTGCCATTTCTGGCAATAAATTCGGGCGACCTCGCTCAGGACCAGTTCAGCCAGGAACTCCGGCTCGTGTCGCCACGTGACCAGACGCTAACCTATACGATTGGCGCATTCTATTTCCGTCAGAACATTGAGCAGGACAACATCCAGTTCGGCACGGCAGGTCTCGACTTGCTCGGCGCGCTTCCCGCTGGCCTCAGGGTTGGCACCAATCTGCAGTCTGACTTCGAAGAAACCAATTACGCTGTCTTTGGGCAGGGCCAATATGCCGTGACCGAAAAGCTGTCGCTGATTGCAGGCTTGCGCCTTCTGCGCTCGGAAGTTTCCGGTGGACAGGAGAAATTCGTCGCCGATGGGGCTGTCGCGCCATATGCAGGACAGGCCGTATCGAACGGTCGGGAGTCCGCGTCCGATGAAGAGTCTGCCGTGGTCTGGCGCCTTGGTGCGCAGTATTACGTCAACGACAACCTCAACCTGTTTGCCACGCTGACCCGAGGCTACAAGGCCGCGGGCATCGTGCAGGGCCTCTCGGTCAGACCGATACAGGGCAACATGCTGCCGACAGTCGATGCCGAGATCCCGACCCAGTTCGAGGCTGGCTTCCGCAAGACGTCGCTCGACGGCCGGCTGGTCACAAACCTCACCGGTTTCTACAGCGAGATCGAGGACTTCCAGGCCCAGACGCTGATCCCCGGCCCGTCCGGCACGCCGATCTTCACGGTCGCGAATGCCGGCAAGGTGGAGACCTATGGCCTCGAAGGCGAGGTGACGGCCCTGCCGACTGACAATCTCACCCTGTCGACGGCGTTTGCCTATACGAATGCAACGTTCGACGAGTTCGACCAGGCGCCGTGCTACGCCCTTCAGACGGCTGCGCAGGGCTGTGTCACTCAAGGCGGCAATCGCTTTCAGGATCTCGCCGGAAAGGACCTCGCCAATGCGCCGGAATGGGTGATCAATGCGCTTGCCCGCTATGATTTCAGCCTGACCGACAGCATCGACGCCTTTGCGCAGGTTGGTGTGCAGTATCGCGGCGAAAGCCAGTCCGGGATCACCGGCGATCCAAATACGGTGATGGATGACCGCACGCTGATCGACGCCCAGATCGGGACGCGGCTCTGGAACGGGCATGGCGAACTGACCGTGTTCGGTCGCAATCTGACCGACGAGCATTTCGTGGAAGCGATCGTCGGCATGCCTTTCGACACGGGCGGCTATGCTCAATTTCGCACGCTGGAAGCCGAACAGACCTTCGGCGTGAAACTGAAACTTTCCTATTAGTGGCTTGCGCCGCCGGGTGCCCTAACTGACTGACGGGCACCCGCCTATTTTCTCAGGAGAAAACACCATGATGCGGCCCCTTGCGCTCGTTTTATCCGTCGCCCTGCTGTCGGCCTGCCAGTCCGTCGCCGCTGCGCCAGAAGCCCCTTCCAATGCGACAGAGGCGAAGCAGCCGAACATCATTGTTATCCTCGCTGACGACATGGGCTGGGGCGATATCGGCCTGAACGGGGCCAGCCTGATGAAGACGCCGAATATCGACCGCATCGGCCGGGAAGGTGTCCAGCTGACCCATTTCTATGCTGGCGCGAATGTCTGTACGCCTTCGCGTGCAGCCCTGCTGACTGGGCGCTATCCGATCCGGTCCGGTATGCAGCACGTCATCTTTCCGCACACCGAAACGGGCATGCCGCCTGAAGAGATTACGATTGCAGAAGTCCTGAAGGATGCGGGGTATGCAACGGGCATGATCGGCAAATGGCACCTGGGCCATCATGATGAGTACTGGCCGACTAATCAGGGTTTCGACTATTTCTATGGCGTTCCCTACAGCAACGACATGCAGCCCTTCGACCTCTACTTCCACAAGACGGTCGTGGAATCGCCTGCCGACCAGAAGGCGCTTTCCGACAATTATACAGATGCGGCGACCGGCTTCATCCGCGACCACGCCGACGAACCCTTCTTCCTCTATTTCGCGCAGACCTTTCCGCACCTGCCCCTGCACGTGCCGGATGACGAAGCGGGTGTGTCGGAGGCGGGTCTCTATGGCGACGTCGTCGAACACATCGATGACGGGGTCGGCGCGATCCTGGAGACGCTCGAGGAACTCGACCTTGCCGAAAACACGCTGATCATCGTGACCTCGGATAATGGTCCCTGGTTCGAGGGCGACCAGGGCAACCACCGCGACCGCAAGGGCGGCACGCATGAGGGCAGCTTCCTCGTGCCTTTCCTCGCGCGCTGGCCGGGCGTCATCGAGCCGGGCACAGAGTCCGGGGCGATGGCGATGAACATCGACCTCCTGCCGACGCTCGCCAGCATAGCCGGGACAGATGCGCCGGGCGACCGCGTGATTGACGGGTTAAATATTTTGCCGCTCATGGAGGGCGCAGAAACGTCGCCGCACGATGTGCTGTTCTTCTTCAATGGCAACGACATCGCCGCCGTGCGCGATGCGCGCTACAGGCTGGTCCTCAACACCTATTATCGCGAATTCTACGTGCCTTTCGAACAGTATGGCGCGGCGCTGCTGTTCGACCTGGAGAAGGATCCGGAAGAGCGCTTCAGCTATGTGCGTGAGAACCCTGACGTCATTGAAGCACTGATGGCAAAGGTCACGGTGATGCGCGACGAGGTCAGCGATCTGAAGAAGCCGCCCATACCGCCTCAGCCGCCTGGCGATGAACCCGTTGAAAAGGGCCCCGTGTTGTCGCCGGAGAAAGACTAGGCAGAGGTGAGGGTGTCTTCGTGTGGGCGATACCGTCTTACGAAATCGCGCCGCAGCAGGCACAAGACCGCTCAGCTGGCGTCATGTGCGAGCGGCACCGTATTGCGGCTCATCCGCCTCAGTGAGCCAACGACGGATACGGATCATCAGCTCATCCGGATTGAACGGTTTGGAAATGTAGTCCGTCGCACCCATTTCGAGTGCCATGACAGCGTCTTCTTCGCGGCGACGGGCCGTAAGCATAATCACTGGGAGATTGGCTGTCTTCGGATTGGCGCGCATGCGTTGAAGCGCCTCGGTGCCATCCATCACGGGCATCATGCCATCCAGAATGACGAGATCGATCGAGACATTGTCTAGAACGTCCAACGCCTCCTTGCCGTTTTCGGTCTGGATAATTTCGCAGTCCAGCGCCTTCAGCTTGTGAGACAGGAGAGCGCGCAGCATGCGGTCATCGTCGGCGACAAGAATTTTCAGTTTCGACATGGTGATGCTCCTGCATTTGATGGGCTCGTTGTACCCAATTGTAGTTCGTTTCCGGTGGACGCGCGTCGAGCAATTTCAATCTAGACGGTAAGAGATCGTTAGGGCTGGTGCGTTCGCCGCAGCGGTCAGGCGGCCTTCTGGCTCAGGTCCAGAAGAGTCCTGACACCCGCCTCGATATCAACGTCGGCGACATCTTTGTCAGCTGCAGCCAGCGCAAGGTTCTCGAGATCGAAAGCCGCCTTGGAAACGTCATCAAATCCGAAGGTGCCAGCCGTGCCTGCGATCGCATGAGCCAGCTTCGCCACCTGACTTGCCATATCTGACTGGTTGCTGGACGCCAGAATTTTGGAGAACTCTTCGCCCAGCGAGTTGAGATATTGCGCATATTCGGAACGAAGAGCCGCCATGGCGTCATCTTCAGAGCCGTCGGCTTCGCTCACAGCGCCCCGTCTGGCGGCGCCCAGATGACGATCGACAACAGCCTCCAGCCGGTCCAGGTCGATTGGCTTGGCGAAATGGTCATCCATGCCGGCAGCCTTGTATTCTGCGATCTGCTCGCGGAGCGCATTGGCGGTGAGCGCAATGATCGGGACATTGCAATTGGGCTCGGGCAAGGCGCGGATCGCACGTGTTGCGGTAACGCCATCCATACCAGGCATCTGAATATCCATGAGAACGAGGTCGACATGTTCTTCATTGCGAATGAAGTCGACCCCCTTACGCGCGGATTCGAAGGTCACAAGGTGGTAGCCGGTATGCTTGAGACCTAGTTCAATCAGGCTGAGATTGGCTTCCACATCATCTATGACAATGATCGTTGCCGTATCGCGGCGCTCAGTAGCAATCGGCTGAGCCGGCGCAATAAGTTCGCTTGTTTTCGCTCTCTTCAGGGGCAGCGTGAACGTGACGCGCGTGCCCTTGCCTTCTTCGCTTTCCATGGAGAGGTCTCCGCCCATGAGCTCAGCCAGGGAACGGCTGATGCTAAGGCCAAGACCCGTGCCGCCGAACTTGCGAGAGACGGTGGCGTCAGCCTGTCGGAAGCCTTCAAAGACATGTCTGATATTTTCTGCGGAAACACCGATTCCGGAGTCCTCGACTGTGATGCTCAGCATTGACCCGCGGATTTCGGCGGACACGTCGATCTGGCCTTCCTCGGTGAATTTCGCTGCATTGCCGATAATATTGGTCAGCACCTGACGAACGCGCGTTTCGTCGGCCAGAATGCCCATGTCGGCGTGGGGGTCGATATGTTGCCTGATCGGGACTGACCTGTTCTTTCGACCGGCATCAACCAAGTCTATGACGTCCTCCAACACGCTGCGCATGCAGAACGCATTGTCCTGAATATCAAGGCGGCCGGCTTCGATCTTCGAGAAATCGAGGATGTCGTCGACAATTTCGCGAAGCATGCGGCCGGCACCCTGGATGCGCTCAACATATTCCTTCTGCTCATCACTGACATCGGTCCGCGCGATCAGCTGGGTGAAGCCGAGAACACCATTAAGGGGCGTTCGGATTTCGTGGCTCATATTTGACAGGAATTCCGCCTTGGTTCGCGTCGCCGCTTCGGCTTCTTCCGTTGCGGCGGCCAACATGTCTTCGCGTTCACGCCGCTCAGTCACATCGCGCAATGTGTTGATTACCGAAACAGGCGTTCCTGTTTCATCACGCACGATGTTTGGGCTGCCTTCCAGCCAGATGATTTCGCCGTCCTTTCCGCGCACACGATATTCCCGCCGAATTTTGGCATCTGGCTCCTCGCCGGAAAAAATCTTCCGGCTTGCCTCAAGAGCCGCAGGCCGGTCTTCTGGAATGACGAAATCCAGCGTGCGCATGCCGATGGCCTGCTCAGGTGTCACGCCAAGCTTTTTACAGGCGGGCGAGGCATAAGTGATCACCCCGCCAATCGTGGTTTGCAGCACGATGTCAGTCGAGTGCTCGGCGAGCATGCGATATTGGCGCTCGCTCTCCTGCATTTGGTGCTCCATCAGCTTTCGGTCGGTGATGTCGCGATAAGACGATACGACCGAATGGGGCACTCCGTGTTCATCGCGAATAAGCGTTGGGTTACTTTCCAGCCAGATATAACCGCCACCAGCTTTCGGGGCGCGATGCTCGCTTCTGATCGTAACGGATGGATCGTCGTTCTTGACGAGGTCTCGAATGGCTTGAGCCGCAATTTCCCGGTCTTCTGGAAGGACAAAGTTCTGCGCTGGCTCACCGATCGCCTGTTCTTGCGTTATGCCCAGGACGCGACAGGACGGTGATACAAATTTAACGGTCCCGTCGAGGCTGAAGTTCAGAACGATATCGGTTGAGTGCTCGGCGAGAAGTCGATATTGCGCCTCTCGCTCGCGCAGATCATTCTGCAAGCGTCGTTCATCGGTAACATCACGAAACACGCCAAAGATAAGCTCGACCTTGCCATCGGCATTCTTCATGCACTCGCCCATGGAATGCACCCAGCGACGGTCTCCATCGGAGTTGCGGATCAGGGTCGCTTCGAACTGCCAGCCTTCGCCCGAAGCAATACTGTCTGCCACCAGCGCGTTGACGCGGTCGCGGTCTGGCTCGTCGTAAAAGGCGACAGCATCATCAAAGCTCGGGTCAAACTCTTCCGGATCGACGCCGTGAATGAAATACACTTCGGGCGACCAGAAGACCGCACCGGTCTCCGGGTCGAGCGTCCAGTGGCCAACTTTCGACATCTCCTCGGCGAGTCGGGATTTGCCAAGCATCTCATCGAGTTCGCGCGACTTGCGCTTCAACCGCGATTGAGAGCGCTGCAGATGTGACATGAGACGGCGGCGCTGTGTCACCGCCCCAGCCACGGCGAGTGTGAGGACTGAGTTCACGATAAGGAACGCCTGCAACACCAGGATCTTCGTTTCCATATCCGCGTCCATGAGCGATGTCGGTCCGTGATCCGTCAGCGCAAAGGGCAAGGAGATGGCCGTCGTCGCCAGAAGGCCAAGCGCCGCGCCTCTGATGCCACTGGTAAAGGCGAGCGCGACCAAGGCCGGCGGTACAAAGAACAGGAATGGATAGTCGGACTGGGCAAAGACAAGAAATGCCACACCACAAGCACCAACGAAGGTCAGGATCTGCGCGTGGCCGAACTCCAGGACATCGACTTTGGTCGACCGTTTGACGAGGCTTTTGACAACTGGCGTGAACAGAATGATGCCAAGCATGTCAGCAATCCACCAGATGGCCGCTTCATGGGCGAGGATATCGGATCCAAAAAGCGCAAGGCCCGACACAGCCAGAAATGTCGAGAGCAGACAACCGACCGTCGCTGCGCCGATCAGTTTCAAAAGGCCCATCTGGCTGATCAGTCTAGGGCTTCCACCGAGCATATATAGGCGCGCCACCAGAGCCACCTCGACCACATTGGCGAGTGACAGAAATCCCGTGAGCAGAAGTTCGTCGCCGACAATGCAGTTAGCCGCAAACAGAGCGCCTCCCATAGCCGAGAGAATGAACGGCCATGTCTGTCTCGCTCGCCATAACAAGAGCGCCAGCACAAACCCATTGACCGGCCAGATCGCAGCAATGCGTCCCTGTTCGCGCGTAAAGTTGATCGAGAGCATCGCCAGGGTAAAAATTACTGCCGCCAGAAGCAGCAGACTCAGGCCGTTTTTCAATAAAGGCTTTGCCTTGAATACGCCGAGCGCTGAATTTATCGACTTGAAAACAAATTGCGTCATCTTCAACCTTTGATCGATGGTCCGCCCGAAGGCTAACGGCGATGCGTAGACGGATATGGTTTCAGATCGCTTATTAAACCCTGTAATATCTGCGCAATCTGGTGCTGCCCTCTGGTCAGGACAGCGACGTCAAACTGTGAGGATAGCGTGCCAACTGCAGTGCATTCAACTCACAGTAATCTCGCGTCAACCAGTTCTCGCTAGGGTTCCGGCTTTGGGAAAGGTGAAGTGTCTTGGCGTCAAACCGGGCAAAACAACTCCTTTACGCGTCAGCCCTGTTGGCCCTGCTGGCAGGCGCGCCGTCTGCTGTTGCGGACGAGCAAAGCCGCATTGATCAGGCGACGGAGGCTCGTCTCGATGGCCGATTTGACGAGGCCGAGGCGTTACTTCTTGAAGAGACATCCCAGAATCCCGAAAACGCTGACGCCTGACTGCAGCTCGGGCTGGTCAATTCCACACAAGGGGACTTCGACGCTGCGCGTGACGCCCTGAACCGAACTCTGGACATCGCGCCAGACTATGCCGACGCCAAGCTCGCCCTCGCCCGCCTCGACTGGTATGAGGGGCGTAGCGTTGCGGCGTTGGACCGCCTCTCAAAAATGGCCCCAACGCAGGAAACGCGTGCGCTTCGAGACCGTATTGAGGCAGCACAGCAATCGTATCAGAATAATCCGCGCTGGAGAGTAGATCTCGGCGCGGGGCGGAGCGCTTTGACAAAGGGTTTGCCCGACTGGACCGAGCTGTCTGCAGCTTTGACACGGCGGACGGATGGCGGCCAGAGCTACACCATCCTGGCTGATTATGCAGAGCGCTTTGACCTTTCCGACGTTTATCTCGAAGGTCAGATAGGGTCGCGTCTCACCAACAGGGTGTCCGGATATATCGCAGCGGGCGGAGCGCCAGATGCCATCTTCCGCCCTGAATGGGCTGTCGCTACCGGGCTGACCACCACGGTCGGACCTGGCGCCAACACACCAGATGCGTTTCTCGTTTCAGCAGACCTTCGCTATGCTGACTATCCTGCCGGAATTGTCCAAAGCGGCAAGTTTGGCGTCGCCAAGCCCTTTGCCAGCGATACCGTCCGATTGAGCGGGAGCCTGATTCTTCTCTCAGATGAGCAAAGCGCAACGCGCCAGGGCTATTCGCTTCAGGGCGAATGGCAGGCGGCGGTTTCCAGCCGGATCCTGCTTATCTATGCAGATGCGCCAGAAACCTCCGACGGAGTCACTCTGGATGTAAAGTCCGCCGTGCTGGCCTGGCGGCAGTCACTGAGTGACCGGCAGTCGTTACAGGTCAACCTCCTTCATGAAACGCGGTCTGCTTATGACAGGACCGGGATTTTCATTTCCACGGGCATCTCTTTTTGATGCCGGATCCGCTGCTTCTTGGACTCTGGACGGTGTCGATTGCCATGGCATCGATATCCATTGGGGCTTTCCTGGTGCTCGTTCTGCATCGATATTTCTCCGGTCAGGAAAAGATCCGCAGCGAGCGCCGGCATGATGAAACCACCAACGCGTTCTTCCTGGCCATTGAGGATCATGACGAGGCTGTCCAGACGCTCCGACCACTGATCAAGTATCGCGCAATCTATACGCAGTCCCTTCTCGAATATGCTTCTCTGGTGCGAGGCGATGACTTTCTGCACGCGGTGAAAGCTTCGAGGGAGGCTGGCGCCGAGGTCGAAATCATCAAGTCGCTGAAACGCGGCAAGCGCATATACCGTCGTTTAGCGGCTGAGGCGCTGGGCTTCTTTCCGTCAGACGCCGCAAAAGAGACGCTCTTCAGCGTGCTGGACACCAAAGCACCCACACCCGTGAAAGTGGCGGCAACCCGTGCCCTGCTTGCCATGGGTGAAACGCCCGACCTTGCCGACATTCTGCCCCAACTCGACCTTAGCGACCTCCAGGCTCCGCTTGAAATGGCTGCGATCTTCCAGCTTTTTGCGCGAGACAATCCCGAACCCATTATCCGGCGCGTTCGCATGGCAGTCGATGATGAAGGCCTTCAATCAATGATGATCGAGGCGCTCGGGCGGTGTGGCGTCTATGACGCCATTCCGGTTCTCGAGATGCGAACGCAGGATAAAAGCGCCAGCATCCGCGCCTCGGCGATCGAAGCGCTGGGCCGGCTTGAGCTGCCGATCGGACCTGCAATCATTGAGGCGGCCCTGTGCGACGACAATAGCGTGGTACGCGCTGAGGCTGCCGAAGCGGTCGGCAACGTTGTCATGCCAGAATATGCCGCGCGGCTCGAAACGCTCCTGTCCGATATTGACTGGAATGTCCGCTTCAGCGCTGCGGCCGCCATGCTGCAGCTCGGCGCGGAAAGCCGCGCCTTGCTGGAATCCGCCGCCCTGCAAAGCCCATCCGAACGTGCACAGCGCACAGCAAGCCTTGTGCTGTCTGAGCGGACAGCAGCATGAGTATGCTGACCGAAGCCACCCTCCTGACCACTGCGGTCTGGGTCACGATATTCGTGATTACAGTCGGCTTGCTCCAGAACTTGCTTTATCTGGTCCAGTTGCTGATTGCCTGGCGGTCTATGCTTCGACAGCCGCTGGTGCGCCGCCCTGCGCTGTTGTGGCGTCGCTACGCTGATCTTGCTCCGCCAATTGCGCTTATCAGCCCAGCCTACAATGAAGAGAAGACGATCGTCCAAAGCGTGCGGTCGCTACTCTCGCTGGAATATGCCTCCTTCGAAGTCATCGTCATAAACGATGGATCGAGGGACAACACATTGGTTGAGCTGATTTCCGCGTTCGATCTGAAGCCGGTATCCAGGGCAAGCGATCAGGAGCTGGACCATGAAGTCGTTCGCGGCATTTATGGGTCCAGGCTCCACCCCAATCTGATCGTCGTCGACCAGGTGAATGGCGGCAAGGCCGATGCGCTTAACGCCGGTATCAATATATCCCGCTCACCCATTTTCTGCTCGATGGATGCTGACTCCGTACTCGAACGCGATGCGCTCTTGCGCGCTGTCAGGCCTTTCATTGATGATCCGAGCCGCGTCGTGGCCGTTGGCGGAACGGTACGGCTCGCCAATGGCTGCCGCATTGAGGATGGCCGGGTAATTTCCACCGGGCTTTCAAACAATCTGCTGGCTCTGTTTCAGACGGTCGAATATGTCCGCGCCTTCCTCATGGCGCGGCTCGCCTGGAGCGACATTGGCGCTCTTACCATCATCTCCGGGGCGTTTGGCTTGTTCAGGCGCGCCTCTGTCATTGAGGTTGGTGGGTATTCGAACGGGACTGTCGGCGAAGACATGGAACTGGTCGTGAAGCTTCACAAACACTTGCGCCAGCAGAAACGCGACTACCGCATTGCCTATATTGCCGAACCCATTTGCTGGACCGAAGCCCCTGAGGATCTTCGGACACTACGACGTCAGCGCGAACGCTGGCTGCGAGGCTCACTGGAAACCTTCTTCCGGCACAAGGACATGTTTCTCAACCCGCGCTATGGGCGTGTCGGCAGCCTCGGCTTTGCCAATATTCTGATGGTCGATGTACTGGGGCCGGTCGTTGAAATCATGGGCTATATTCTCATCCCGTTATTCTATGCGATGGGACTGCTCTCTCTCTGCCCTACCTGCTCGCCTTTCTAGGCGTGAGTTTCATGTTTGGCATCATGATCAGCGTTTTCTCGCTGGTTCTGCAGGAGAGCGCACTGCGCCGTGTCCAGAAGGTCAGTGAGCTGCTGAAACTTGGCGTGATCGCCATTCTGGAGAACTTCGGCTATCGCCAGCTCAACAATGTCTGGCGGATCAGCGGTTTCTGGCAGTTCCTGCGAGGCAAGAAGGATTGGGGCGAGATGTCTCGCAAGGGTTTCGGCCGCGTAGAATCGTCCAGTCAGTCCTAGGACAGGCTGTATCAGCGCGGACAACACCCTGTCGACTTACTCGATCCAACCGACTGATTGCAGCTTAAAACTTATGCGAAAACGACCCGACAAAGGTGTGGCGTTCGCCGGGGAATGTCTGCTGCACATGCGTCACGGGCAAATTGTCGTGCCATGTCTGGCGTTCGAGCACCAGGCAAGGCGAACCAATTTCCACGTCAAGAAGGCGCGCGGTCTCCTCGTCTGCCGCCTTGGCCGAAATACGATGTTCGGCCTGCGACCACGGCACATGATCGAGAAGCCATGTGCCCGGCGGCGAAACTGAGAAGTCAGCGTCCGCTGCATCGCTCACTGTTTCCAGGCTGATCAGGCGCTGTTCGAGCGCATAAGCCTTACCATCTGCGCCGTGCAGGCTAACCAAATCCAGCAGCCGGCCGTTTCGTGCGAGTTCCATCTCGTTGTTTCGCGTTTTTCGGGCATTGCGAATACGGCGCTTCAGCAATCTGTAGGAATACGCCTTGCCCCGTTGCTGCAAATCCGCCTGAATGTCCGGAATGTCGAGCATGGTCGAGTCGCTCGGCGGCTGGGCAACAAATGAGCCAGCCCGGCGGCGGCGCACAATCAGGCCTTTGTTCACGAGTTCCGTGACCGCTTTGTTCACGGTCATCCGCGAGCAGTCATAACTTTCCATGAGTTCGTGTTCGAACGGGATGCGATCACCAGGTTTGAGCTCACCGGAGAGTATCCGCTTTTCAATGGCGCTGCGTATGGTTTCGTGCAGGGTCGGTTTGGATTTTGAAGTCGTCGACCGGGAAGAAGGGCTCATCAGTCCAGAATCCTTTTGAGCGCCCGTAAAAAGTCAGCCTCGAACTCAGACCGCCTGACATGTCGTCCTTGTTCAACCATACGGCCCCCTCGAACCCAAACCTCGGCTATAGAAGCTTTCCCACGCCTGAATACCCACTCGTCGAGAATGGCGTCATTTGTGTCCTTGCCTGACAGGATTTCGGACGGCGCAAGAACCAACATGTCGGCTGAATGCCCCGGCGCAAGCCGCGCAGAGGTGCCCGAGGCTCGCCTGCCTCCCTCCAGCGCTGCCTCGTAAAGCATTCTGCCTGAGGAGCCGCCGCTGTCGGTATTTATCACGTTTCGCCGCTTGAATCGCAGCCTCTGACTATACTCGAGCAGCCGCAATTCGTCCGCAGCATCGATCGAGACATTCGAGTCGGACCCGACTCCAAAGAGGCCGCCCGCTTTCAAAAAAACAGGAAGCTCAAAAATGCCGTCCCCCAGATTGGCCTCGGTAATGGGGCAAAGACCGGCCACCGCACCGCTCTTCGCAATATTACCCCGCTCAGTTTCGTCCGTATGCGTCGCGTGGACCAAACACCAATGCTCATCGACATCTGCGTGCTCCAACAACCATTCGACAGGACGCGCCCTGCTCCACTCCAGACAAGCTTCGACTTCCTTAATCTGTTCGGCGATGTGAATATGTATAGGTTTATCTGGCCGGAAAGTACGCATGGCGGCCAGTTGTTGATGCGTTACCGCGCGAAGACTATGTGGTGCCACCCCCACAACGGCACCTTCGAGTGTCTCGCAATGTCGCTCAGCATGATCGAGCAGTGACGAGAACGAATCCAAAGTGTTCAAGAACCGCTCTTGGCCATCTGATGGCGGTTGTCCGCCAAAACCGCCTTGAGCATAAAACACGGGCAGTAAAGTAAGACCGATCCCCGCAGCATTGGCAGCCTGTGCGACTTGACCGGCGATCTCAGCCGGGTCGGTATAGGGTGAACCCGCAGGCGTGTTGTGCAGGTAGTGAAACTCACAGACCCGCGTAAAGCCGCCTTCAAGCATTTCCGCGAACGCCAGAGCACTGATAGCCTTGATGTCGTCCGGTGTCGCATTGCGAATGAACTTGTAAAGCTGCTCGCGCCAGGTCCAGAAGCTGTCCTCCTTGGCAGACAGCCTGTACTCGGTTCGACCGGACATGCCGCGCTGAAAGGCGTGGGAGTGCAGATTTGGCAGGCCAGACACAACCGTCAGGCTGGATCGAGATGACGAAATCCCGGCGCAATCGGTCCTGATAGCGTGGATGAGACCATCGGCGATATCGATCTCGACATTCTCCGCCCACCCATCCGGAAGCAGCGCCCGTCCAAATTGCAGAGTGTGCGAAAGAGGTGCCGGTTCTGATGCCTGGATACGGGCCAATGGACGCTTCCCAATTTACATGATTATGTATATACATTAGTTGCATTTTGGGCAACTGACGAATTCGACTGGACGAGACAGGTCACATGAGAATCTGGACAAACGCGAAGTTGGCAACTTTGTCGGCCGCCCGGTCCGACCTGGGAGCCATCGAAGGTGGAGCGATCGTTGAAGACAGCGGACGCATCGTCTTTGCCGGTCCAGCATCAGACGCCCCCACGGTCACCAATGCGGAGACGGTAGATTGCGAGGGGCGCTGGATCACGCCCGGCTTCATCGATTGCCATACGCACCTTGTTTATGCTGGCAGCCGTGCGCGCGAGTTCGAGATGCGCCTGCAAGGCGCAACCTATGAAGAAATCGCTGAGTCTGGCGGAGGGATTCGATCAACCATGCTTGCGACCCGAAAGGCGAGCGAAGAGCAGCTGGTTGAAGACGCACTTCCACGTCTTGATGCCTTGCTGGCCGAAGGCGTCACGACCATCGAGATCAAGTCCGGCTATGGACTGGATGTCGAGCACGAACTCAAGCAATTGAGAGCCGCCCGCACGCTCGGCGAACGGCGCGACGTCGAAATTCGCACCACCCTGCTCGCCGCCCACACGCTTCCGCCCGAATTCGACGGGCGGCCCGACGACTTTATCGACCTTGTGTGCAATCAAATTATTCCCGAAGCGGCAAGCGCCGGTCTCGTCGACGCGGTCGATGCCTTCTGTGAATCGATCGGTTTCACGCGAGAGCAGACCGAGCGCGTCTTCGAAGCCGCACGCAGTGCTGGCTTACCGGTCAAACTGCATGCTGAGCAATTATCGAACAGCCATGGGGCACAACTCGCAGCAAAATACGGCGCTCTGTCGGCCGACCATTTGGAGTATCTAGACGAGGACGGGGTGCGCGCCATGGCACAAGCCGGCACAGCGGCGGTCATCTTGCCGGGCGCCTTCTATTTTCTGCGCGACACCAAACTTCCGCCTTTTGACCTGCTCAGGAAGCATCGCGTGCCGATGGCCATCGCGACCGACTGCAATCCTGGCACGTCGCCGCTGACCTCCGTTCTTCTCGCCATGAATATGGCGGCGACTCTGTTTCGTTTGACCGTTAAGGAATGCCTGAAAGGTGTGACATGCAATGCTGCCGCCGCACTTGGCATGGCTCACAAGGTCGGCAGCCTGGAGGTCGGCAAGCAATGCGACCTTGCCATTTGGGACATCGAGAGCCCCGCTGAACTTGTATACAATATCGGCCTCAACAAGCTTCATCAGCGCGTGCGGGGTGGGCGATGACAAAAGTGACCCTCGAGCCCGGACAAGTATCCATCGCTGAGTGGCGCCGCATCTGGAAGGGCGCCCCCATCATGCTCGACCCGGCCTGTCACGATGTTATTCGTCAGTCCGCACGTGCGGTCGCCGATATCGTGGCAAGGGGTGCCCCCGTTTACGGGATCAATACCGGGTTCGGGAAACTGGCCTCCGTCAGCATACCGGACGAACAATTCGAGCTTCTGCAACGAAACATCGTCATTTCGCATGCGGCCGGTGTTGGCGATCCACTTCCGGACGCGGTGGTACGATTGATGATGGTCCTGAAGCTCGCCAGCCTGGCGAGGGGAGCGTCGGGCGTTCAGCTGGAAACAATCGAGTTGCTTGAGAGCATGATTTGCAGGGGTGTTCTGCCGATTGTACCAGCCCAGGGATCGGTGGGAGCGTCAGGCGATCTTGCACCGCTATCTCACATGGCCTGCACCATGATTGGCATAGGAGACGCCAATTTTGGCGGCGTCCGCATGCCTGCATCTGAGGCCTTGCACGCGGCTGGCCTCAAGCCACTGCCGGCCTTCGCGGCGAAGGAAGGGCTCGCGCTTCTCAACGGAACGCAGTTTTCCACCGCGTGCGCCCTTACGGGTCTGTTCGAGGCTGAAAGATTACTACAGACCTCGCTTGTAACCGGCGCAATTTCTACAGAAGCGGCAAAAGGGTCTGACAGCCCTTTCGATGAACGTCTTCACCTGCTTCGAGGGCACGAGACCCAAATTGAGTGTGCAGCAGCCCTTCGTGCGCTCATGTCTGAGTCGCAAATCCGCGCGTCGCACCTCGACAATGATAATCGCGTTCAGGATCCATACTGCCTGCGATGTCAGCCACAGGTTGCCGGCGCCGCGCTCACACTTCTGAGGCAGGCCGGCGCGACACTGGAAACGGAAGCGAATGGCGTTTCTGACAATCCTCTAATATTTGCAGAAACCGGCGAAGCGATATCCGGCGGAAATTTCCATGCCCAGCCTGTCGCATTCGCAGCCGACATGATGGCCATGGCCGTGTGTGAAATCGGATCCATTGCGGAGCGCCGTATCGCACTGCTGGTTGACCCCACGCTGTCCGGACTGCCGGCATTCCTCACTCCAAATCCGGGGCTGAATTCGGGCTTTATGATCCCGCAGGTTACTGCGGCGGCGCTGGTGTCGGAGAACAAACAAATGGCCTACCCGGCGAGCGTGGACTCCATCCCGACTTCGGCGAACCAGGAGGATCATGTTTCAATGGCCGCGCACGGCGCCCGGCGGCTGATGCGGATGGTCGCGAACGCCAACAATGTCCTCGCGATCGAATTGCTCGCAGGCGCACAAGGGTGTGACTTCCACCAGCCCCTCAGGTCCAGTGCACCCCTCCAACGAGCCCGCGCCGTCATCCGAGCGAAAGTGCCCAGACTGGACGATGACCGCTTGATGTATCCTGATATCGAAGCAGCCGCGTCGCTTGTGTGCTCCGGAGAGATCGCATCAGCTGTCGAAGTGGACTTGCCGGAAATTGGACGCCAATGACCGACGACTGGCTTGAAATCAAGCGCGGCGACAGGCCCCTGATCGTGACCTTCCCCCACACAGGCACTGATGTCCCGGATGACATTTCGCGAGACTTCATTTCGCTTTCCCGAACCCGGAAAGACACCGACTGGTGGGTGGATCGACTTTACGCCTTCGCCGCGGATCTTGGCGCGACCACGATCCGGACGCCGATTTCACGGTCTGTCATTGACGTAAACCGTGACCCATCCGGTGCGTCTCTTTATCCAGGGCAGACGACGACCGGACTATGCCCGCTCACGACTTTTGATGGAGAGCCGCTTTACATCGACGGCCATGAGCCGGACGAAGACGAAATTGCCCGTCGGCTGGCCACGTACCATCAGCCTTACCACCAAGCCATTCAACAGCAGATCGACCGGCTCATGAGCGATCATGGCCGCGTTGTTCTCTATGATGCACACTCAATCCGGTCGAAAGTCCCTCGGCTGTTCGATGACCTGCTTCCCATTTTCAATATCGGCACCAATCATGACCAGACCTGCTCTTTGGAGTTGGGTGATCAGGTTGAAACCATCTGCGCGCGATCCGGCGAGCCAATTGTTCGAAATGGACGGTTTCGCGGCGGATGGACGACACGCCACTATGGTCAGCCTGATCGAAACGTTCACGCCATCCAGATGGAACTGGCTTGCCGCGGATATCTGGACGAACCTATCGGAGACGTGGACGACGATATCTGGCCCGCTCCTTTTGAGGCCGAGCGGGCGGCACCCTTGATAGAGACATTGAGACAGGTCCTGCTGGCCTGCCTGGAATTCGCCGAGAAGTAGTGAGGAGTATCCGATGACCTATCGTGCCAACGCGCGAACAATACGTGCGCCACATGGGACAGAAATCAGCGCGCAGACCTGGCAGTCCGAAGCGGCCCTGCGGATGTTGATGAACAATCTCGATCCGGACGTTGCCGAGTGTCCGGAGGAATTGGTGGTCTATGGCGGTATTGGCCGGGCGGCCCGAAATTGGGAAGCCTTCGAAACAATCCTATCGACACTCAAGCGCCTCAAAGCCGATGAGACCCTGCTGGTGCAGTCGGGAAAACCTGTCGGCGTGTTCCGCACGCATGCCGATGCACCACGCGTGCTGATCGCCAACTCCAACCTCGTGCCCAAGTGGGCGACATGGGATCACTTTAACCAGCTCGATAAGAAGGGCCTCATGATGTACGGCCAGATGACGGCTGGCAGTTGGATCTACATTGGCGCTCAGGGAATTGTTCAAGGCACCTATGAGACCTTCGCCGAAATGGGGCGGCAGCACTACAATGGCGATCTGACGGGCAAGTGGCTGCTTACTGCCGGTCTTGGCGGCATGGGTGGTGCACAGCCTCTGGCTGCCGTCATGGCTGGAGCGTCATGCCTTGCCATTGAGTGCGACGCCTCCCGCATCGATATGCGAATGCGCACGGGCTATCTGGACGCCCACACCGCCGATCTGGACGACGCTCTTGGTATGATTGAAGAGAGCTGCCAGTCTGGAACCGCCCGATCGATCGGCCTGCTCGGAAATGCGTGCGAAATTCTGCCAGCGCTACTGGAACGCGGTGTCTTGCCGGATCTACTGACAGACCAGACTTCGGCTCATGATCCGGTGAACGGCTATCTGCCAAAAGGCTGGTCACTTGAGGAATGGAAGTCCGCAAGAGAAACCGACCCGAAACGCGTCGAGAAAGCGGCCCGCGCCTCGATGGCCGACCATGTCGCCTCAATGCTGGAATTTCAGAAACGCGGCGTTCCGACAGTCGATTACGGTAACAATATTCGACAAGTCGCATTCGACGAAGGCGTCGCCGATGCATTTGCCTTTCCAGGGTTCGTGCCGGCCTATATTCGGCCTCTCTTCTGCCGGGGCATCGGACCGTTCCGGTGGGCGGCATTGTCCGGCGACCCTGAAGACATTTACCGTACCGATGAAAAGGTGAAGGAGCTGATGCCGGACGACGCCCACCTCCACAACTGGCTCGACATGGCGCGCGAGAGAATCAAGTTTCAGGGGCTTCCCGCGCGTATCTGCTGGGTGGGGCTGGGCGACCGCCATCGTCTGGGCCTGGCTTTCAATGAGATGGTTGCTTCTGGCGAGTTGAAGGCCCCTGTCGTCATCGGCCGAGATCATCTGGATTCCGGGTCTGTGGCCTCACCTAACCGGGAAACGGAGGCCATGAAGGATGGGTCGGATGCTGTGTCAGACTGGCCGCTTCTGAACGCACTCCTCAATACGGCTTCCGGGGCAACCTGGGTCTCGCTGCATCATGGTGGCGGCGTCGGCATGGGGTATTCACAGCATGCTGGCATGGTCGTCTGTTGCGACGGTACGGATGATGCTGCCCGTCGTATAGAGCGTGTGCTCTGGAATGATCCAGCAACGGGTGTGATGCGTCATGCCGATGCGGGTTATGACGACGCCATTGCCTGCGCGCGCGAGCAAGGTCTGGATTTGCCGAGCTTGGACTGACCCGACCGTTTACGCCGCACCACGTTCTTGCATGTTAGCATGCTTTGACGCATTACGCGCCATGCGAATGTTTTTCTCCGCCTCGATTTGTGCCGCCATTAATGCCGTAACTAACCGCGCTGCTGAGATGGATCTGGCGATCACCGTATCATTCATGGATGCGGCGGGAAATGAAGCTGCATTCTACCGAATGCCGGGGGCCTTTCTAGCCTCGACCGACTATGCGCGCTGGAAAGCGTGGACCGCCGCGAGCTTCCAGACCCCAACAGAGCCTTTTGCGGACATGCTGGCCGGACTGCCACAAAATATAAGAGAGGGTTTGCTTGCCCATCCGAAGGTTACGGACTTGCCTGGCGGCGCTTTGATCAAGGACGAGAACGATGTTCTGGGTAGTGTGGGTATTTCCGGCGGTTCTGGCGAGCAGGATACCGAACTCGCCCTACTGGCGGCGCGAACACTCTTGCAGCACCCCGATCAGAATGCACCGGGATAAAGCCCTCCATCCATCTGGATGTTCTGACCATTGACATAGCCGCAGTGCTGGCTGGCAAGAAAGGCACACATCGCCCCCATCTCGGCAGGGTCTCCAACCCGTCCGGCGACCTTGTTACCAGTCAGGTGCTTGGTGATCTCCTTCGACTTGCGAAGTCTGTTGGTATCAAATGGCCCGGGCAGCAGGTTATTGATTGTGACGCCCTTCGCTGATACCTGAGGCACCAGCCCAAAGACAAAGTTGGTCAAGCCTGCCCGCGCTGCATTCGACAGGCCCAATACCGGGATCGGCGTGCGAACGGTTGACGATGTGATGTTGATAATCCGGCCAAAGCCCCTTTCGGCCATGCCATCTATCGTCAATCGTATAAGCTCTATGGCACTCAACATATTCTGGTCGAGGGCGCTGATCCAGGTCTCGCGATCCCAGTCGCGAAAATCACCGGGAGGTGGGCCGCCGGCGTTATTTACAAGAATATCAGGAGCCCCAGCTGCGCTGACCAGTTTGTTTCGGCATACAGGGTCGGTCACGCTGCCCACGACCTGCGTGACCTCAACATCCGGAAAGCGGGCCCGGATGTCTTGCGCTGTTTGATCAAGGGTCTCCGTTGTCCGGCCGTTGATCACCACGTTGACGCCCTCGCCCGCTAGCGCCATGGCACAAGCCTGCCCGAG
Organism: Henriciella sp. AS95; assembly: GCF_038900055.1. NCBI lineage: Bacteria > Pseudomonadati > Pseudomonadota > Alphaproteobacteria > Hyphomonadales > Hyphomonadaceae > Henriciella > Henriciella sp. AS95. The sequence goes on along the minus strand of NZ_JBBMQM010000001.1, from coordinate 985,225 downwards.
ACCACTGCTCGCAGCGCAGACAATCGCTGTCTTTCCCTTCAATCCCAAATCCATCGATATTCTCCCTTGAACTGCCGATCTGACCCGGCATTTTCTATATTAACATGCTTGCATGTAAGCTGTATTTGGTTATTCTGCGACAATCAAGATGCCGGGGGCTTGAGCATTGCGCCAGCCACACCGCCACAAACAGGTGTCCGAAATCTCGACGTTTCGGTAGGCGCCAAGGGAGAGACAGACATGAACGACGGGACGAACAAGACTGAAGGGGTCGATGCTGTTGCCCTGAAACAGCGGTATGATGCCGAACGCGACAAACGCCTGCGGCAAACCGCTGACAACCAGTACCTGGACCCCGCAAGCGAGTTCACCGAATTCGTAGATGACCCCTATATCGACGAGCCGCTAAAGCGCGATGCGATCACTGAAGAGATTGATACAGCCGTCATTGGCGGAGGGTTTGGTGGACTGTTGACCGCCAGCGATCTTGTGAAAGCCGGTGTTGAGAACTTCAGGATTATCGAACAGGCCGGGGATTTTGGCGGAACGTGGTACTGGAATCGCTACCCAGGCGTGCGCTGCGATATCGAAGCGTATTGCTACATGCCGCTGCTTGAAGAAGTCGGCACCATGCCTACCGAGCGCTATGCGAGCGGCGACGAAATCTTTGAGCATTGTCGTGCAATTGGCCGTCACTTTGACCTCTACGAACGGGCCCTATTTCAGACGAAGGTCATGCGCATTGAATGGAGCGATGCTGACGAGCGTTGGATCATCAGCACGGATAGAGGCGACCGGATAAAAGCGCGCTTCGTTACGGTCAGCCAGGGGCCTCTGGCAAAGGTCAAGCTCCCCAGAATTCCTGGCTTGCGCGATTTCAAAGGCAAGATGTTTCACTCTGCCCGTTGGGACTTTGACTATACGGGCGGCGATATTCGCGGCGGCATGGACAAACTGAATGACAAGCGCGTCGCCGTCATCGGCACCGGGGCGACAGCTGTCCAGATTGTTCCGAAGCTCGCAGAGTCGGCGAAGGAGTTACTCCTGTTCCAACGGACGCCTTCAACCGTCGGAGCACGCCATAACAGGCCAACTGACCCTGAATGGTTTAGAAACCAACCTCCCGGATGGCAGGCCAAACGCCGCCTGAACTTCCTGGAAAACATTACGCCGGGCGCCCATCCGCATGGGGATCTCGTGGATGATGGCTGGACGGACTTTTTCAAACGTGTTGGCGCCCGGATGGGGGCGGCGCATCAGTCTGGTCAACCCTTCAATCCGAACGAGATTTTCCAGGCTGTCGATTTCGAAAAGATGGAAGAAATTCGACAGCGGACCTGTGAGGTTATCAAAGACCAGGATGTCGCCGAACGGTGCATGCCCTGGTACAATTATCTCTGCAAACGCCCGCTGTTCAGCGCCTACTTCCTGGAAAGCCTGAACGAGCCAAACGTCCATCTTGTCGATACGGATGGACAGGGCGTGACCCATATTGACGCAGCAAAGATTTATGCAGGCGGAAAAGGTTATGAGGTCGACTGCATCATCTTCGCGACCGGGTTCGATGTGGGCGCTGCCGCGCATAAGGTAGGCGGCTACGACCTCATCGGCCGTGATGGCGTTTCAATCGATGAACATTGGGAGAATGGCGTGCGAACCGTCCACGGTACCCAGATGAACGGATTTCCTAACTTCCACGTCGTCGGCGGCACCGAACAAGGCACAACAGCGTTCAACTTCACGCACACGCTGGAGATGCAATCTCGCCATGCTGTCGAAATGATCGCGAAATGCCTGAACCAGGACATCAAGGTCATGGAGGTCACAAGAGAAGCGGAAGATCGTTGGCTAGAAACCATGCAGAAGCCACATGCGATTGACCTTGGACGCTACTACGCTGAGTGCACGCCAGGCTTTCTCAATAATGAGGGCCAGACGGACGGCAATAAGGCCACCTTCATTGGCGGCACTTATGGCGGCGGGCCGATCGAGTATGACCAGCTAATCACAGCCTGGCGCAACGGTGGGTATAAACAAGATGTCCGGACCGTGCAGAAAACATCACAGCCAGCACGAAGCTCTCAGTTCGTCAGTTGAAGCTAGCCAGAACGGCCTCCGCAATCGCCGTGATGTGAGCCTCCGACTCTGCTCCGGCACGCTTTGCGTCCTGCTTTTCGATCGCATCAACGATCTGCTCATGCTCGTCTACCGTTGTACCGCCAGTCATCAGATGCCCGAAGCCGAGCGATTGGCCGATGAAGAAGTCAATCATATTGAAATTGTTCTTCTGCTTCCGAGCAAGGATCGGTGAATGCGCCATCAAGTGGAGCTGCCGGTGAAAGGCCTGATTGAGTGCGAGATACCGCGACGGCGATGCGTCGGACGCGGCCTCCATCATCGCGAGCCGCTGATGCGCAAGCTTCAGTTCAATAAGATCATCGCCCGTCCTGCGCTTTGCTGCCAGTTCGCCAAGCAGCCCTTCGAGCCTTTGGAAGAGTTGGAAAAAGTCACCAATATCCTCCGGCGACGGATTGATGACTTCACAACCGACCTGCGGAACAATGTGCACGAAACCTTCCGCACTTAGCCGATTAAGAGCTGACATGATCGGCTGACGGCTGGCCCCTGTCTCTGCGCCAAGTTCCTTGACGAGAAGCCGGTCGCCGAAGGCGTAATGCGCGCTCACCAATCGCTCGATAACGAGCTCATATACTTCATTGCTCTTGCTCATGGTTCAGAGCCTTCATTCTAGCATGCTTGAGCTGGATAGCGCATTGAGCGGTATCATCAAGACGCATCTTGTCGCGCTGCGGAGTGGAAGATCATTACCCACCAAAACACTTTACATGCCATGCTTGCATGCTAGTATGTGTTTAAAGAATTGGAGAAAGCCATGGCCCATATCTGGCCCACCGTCTCACGCGGCGCATTCAAGCTCGATTACGTGGATGCTGGCGGCATTCGAACACGTTTCATTGAGGCCGGAGACTCGTCGTCGGACGAAGCAGTAATATTCGTGCATGGCACTGGCGGGCACCTGGAAGCCTTCACGCGAAACCTTTTGCCTCACGCTGAGAAGCACCGAACCATTGCCCTGGACATGATTGGGCACGGCTACAGCTCAAAGCCTGACCACGATTACGAAATCCACCATTATGTGACTCACCTGCTCGATTTCTGCGATGCGATGGGCCTGAAGAAAATCCATGCTCATGGTGAGTCATTAGGCGGGTGGATCGTCGCCCAATTTGCAATCGACCACCCTGATCGGGTTGCCTCGCTCACATTAAATACGGCCGGCGGTCTCAACACAGACCCGAAAGTGATGGAACGGGTTTACAACGTCACCATGAAAGCGGTTCGTGAAGCGAGCCCGGACACGGTTCGCGCCCGCCTCGAATGGCTAATGAACGATCCGTCCCGCGTCACTGACGATCTGGTTGAGATGCGGCTCGGCATTTACACGCAACCAGGTTTCGAAACGGCGATGGAACACATCCTCTGCCTGCAGAACATGGATATCCGACTGCGCAATGTTCTCACCGATGAGACGCTCACGCGCATCAAGGCCCCCACACTTGTCATCTGGACTGATCATGATCCGACGGCGCCAGAAGCCACCGGTAATCGGTTCGTGGACGCCATTCCGAACGCACGGCCACTCGTCGTCATGACTGATTGTGCACACTGGCCACAATGGGAGAAGGCAGATGAGTTCAACGCCCTCCACCTGGATTTCCTTGCTGAGTGTACAGCAATGGCAGATGCCTGAAGGACAGATCTGACATGCCCGTACGAATGATCTGCGCTTCGCACACGCCGCTTATGGACCACGTGGCGACTGACCCTGCCGTGGATGCGAAAGTTCGCGCTCACTTCGCTCAGCTCTCTGACGAGGTCAGTGAATTCGACCCCGAGTTGGTGATCATCTTCGCACCGGATCACTTCAAGGGCTTCTTCTACGATATGCTGCCAGCCTTCACAGTAGGCATCAGAGCAACCGCGATTGGTGACTACGATATCGGAGATGGCGACTTCGACGTTCCCGAAGACTTGGCGCTCGACTGCATTTCTTCTCTGCACAATGCGGGTGTTGACGTCGCCATGTCGTACAGGATGCAGGCTGACCACGGCTTCGCGCAAATGCTGGTCCTGCTGGGCGAAACAGTGGACCGTTATCCAGTCCTGCCAATCCATATCAACTGTGCCGGCCCTCCCCTTCCGCCAATGAAGCGAGTGAGAGAGCTCGGCGCGGCTGTTGGAAACTGGGCCAAGAGCCTGAACAAGCGTGTCCTGGTTCTAGGATCTGGCGGCCTGTCTCATGACCCACCAATTCCGACGATCGCAACAGCGTCACCCCCAATAGCCGAAAAACTCATTGCCGGTCGCAACCCGCCAATCGAAGAACGCCGCGCAAGAGAGCAGCAAAACTTTGAAGTCGCGCGAGCCCTGGCTCGCGGCGAGGGAAAGGCGATCGCGCTCAGCCCTGAATGGGACCGCGCTTTCATGGATCACATGGATCGCGGCGAGCTCAATTTTCTGGATGATGTCGCGGATGAGAAACTGACTGAAGTGGCTGGGTGTGGGGGACACGAAGTACGCACCTGGATCGCGGCCTATTCCGCGATGTCTGCTTGCGGTGAATTCGAAAACAAGAACTTGTTTTACCACGCTATTTCGGAATGGAATGCCGGAATGGGCATAGCGTCAGCACGCGCGAAAGAAACGGCGAAGGCCTGAACAATAAAGATATCCAAGGGAGGATACGTTGGTTCTATCTCTGCAACACTTGTCACTTTCGGTCCCTGACCTGAAAGAGGGCGCTGATTTCTATTCAGCATTCGGAATGAATATGAGCGAGGGCCACAGCGCGCTCGGCTTTCGGTGTGACAACAAGCCCGATGATGAAATCGTCCTTGTTGAATCCGGTCAGAAGCGGAAGTTCAATCATATCTCATTTGCATCCGACGCGGCCGGCTTCGCGGCCATTGAGGGCCGCTTGAAGGACAAGAACATCGAGCTTCTCTCAAAGCCATTCAAGGATGCGCCCGATGGGCTGTGGTTCCGAGATCCCGATGGCAATCTGGTGAACGTTCAGGAAGCTGATATCGCTGCCAGGCCCGCTGAGCCCGTTCCTCCTGTGAACCGACCGGGCGTTATAGAACGGTCTGCACAACGCGGTTGCCCGAAACCGACGATTGCGGCTCGGCCACGTCGGCTCGGTCACATGATCCTGTTTACACCAAGCGTGCCGCGCCAATTGCAATTCTACACTGAAGTGCTCGGCATGCAGATCAGTGATACGATTGTCGAGGAGTATGGAGCATTCCTGCGTACCGCCGGCGACAGCGATCACCACGTGGTCGGCTTCCTGCACTCAAATGCGCCGGGCTTCCATCACGCAAGTTTCGAGATGGGGTCGATCGACGAAGCCGAGCTTGGCGCGATGCGCCTCTTCGGAAAAGGTTACAAACATGCTTGGGGGCCTGGGCGCCACGCGATCGGCTCGAATTATTTCCACTATTTCCGCGACCCATGGAACGGCATGGCAGAGTACTTCTTCGACATCGACTATATTCCGAAGGACTCTGAATGGGAGCCCGCCGAATGGACCAAAAAGGACGGTATGTTTCTCTGGTCTGCCGACGGCCCGCCACCGCCGGATTTCGGAAAAAATTACGAGGCCGATTGAGTTTCTGCCGGGCGAGGAAACACCAGCCCAAACCCGGCACGGTCTGAAACGTTTCCTCCCACGTTTCAGACCTCCCTTTTTACGACCTGCTTGGCATTCATCCAGACATGACGCACGAGCGCCGCGATGATGGCGACTTCATCGACATTGCGCGGCGCATAGAGCATTACCGTGTCAGGAGAGACTGTTGGCATCCCTGCAAAAGGGTGCGGTTCAGCCCAGCCCTTCTCAATCGCATCGGAGCGAAGCGGCTCCGGAAGAACGGTATGCAGGCTTCCATCGTCTTCGCCATGGATATGAGCAAATTCAGCCCCGAGTAGGAACGCTCTCTCAGCATGAGGAGGTGGGTTCGTTGCCATGTGAAAGCCGGTCGTTCCAGGAGGCGCCCGCCGACTACCTCCAACCACGGCTTCGGGCAACAAGGAGATCTGGGCGGCCAGTAGCGAACTGAACGCGGCGCGGTCCGCAACCGATGGCAGTTGATCAAGCTGGCTGTGAGGCGCTGCTTTAGACGTCCGCGGCCGGTCTCCCTGCCGCGCCGGAAGATCTTCTGGAGCGCTGATAATGAAGGGAAACATCTGGTCCTTCACGTCACGCCTCTACTCTTCGACGAGCGCAGGATGAATGTCTCCATTTCGCAACCCTGGCCAGTCGAGGCTTGAGTCGAGTGAATGCGGACCGTCTCCGAACCCCAAGTCTGCTCCTTCCAGGCAGTCGACAACACTTTCCACGACTTCACCCGGTGTGTCGCTCCACGCCGCAAGCCCTTGTTTGAAGGAAAGCAGATTTGCGCTCGAGGAACTGGAACCGGCGATCCGGCTCACTTTCACGATCTCGGTTTGGAACGGGCTGGCGGCATTGATGGCATCAAGCGTGGCTTCGTCAGCATCTATCCAATGCGCCCCTTCTACTGAAAGCAATGGAGGGATGAGCGGCAGGAAGCCATCAGGTGTCTCACTCATGATCGACCAGCTGGTCGCGTCGATTTCGCCGCTGGCGATCGCCGCAGGCAAGTCGGGCGGAGCAATATCGACCAGAGTGACTTCGTCCAGAATCCCCCACCCATCCCTGAGCAGAACTTCCGTAAACCAACGCACCGAAGACGCACGGGCAGGTACACCGATCCGCCTGCCGCGCAGATCGTCAAACGATTTTATATTCTCATCAAAAACCAGAATTCCGAACGCCACGTCATACAAATCCGCAACAAACTTCAAATCGCTGACCGGCGGTGAATAGGCATGCCAATCTGGCGCTGTGCCATCGATCGCTGTTTGAAAATCAAGGACAGTCATGATCGGCAGGTGATATGGCCGAACGGTCGGATCCACGCGCCTGATTTCATCAATGGCGCCAGGGAGAGCAACCGGTTTGGTCTCCACCGTTCCAAATGCGTCGCACGACTCCAATTGTGCCGCGAGCGATCTATTGTGCGCGTCCAGCATTATGTTTGGCGGCGCAGGCGAATAGAGAACGAGATCGACCGGCTCAGCGACTCCAATCGGGCTGGAGCACGCAACAATTGAAGCGCTACCAATTATCACTCTCGCGATCGACAACGCTCTCGAGTTCGACGCTTTACCCATAACCCAACTCCTCCAAGCCTTATTTGCATGCTTGCATGTTAGCTGTTCGCAGTGCTATTGCAACCCAGTGGATGGCGCGCTCTCACGCTGTCAGCATTCATAGTGCTGGTGTTCTGGAGGTCTAATAATATGGCAGCTTTCCCTCCTCTGCGGAGCACACTTATCCTCGCTTGCGCGGGAGTATTTGCTGCCGCCTGTAGCGGTAGCAGCGCTGAAGAGGCCGTTGATGGAACGGCTCAAAACGATACCAGACTCACTGTCACAATTCTTGGATCCGGTACGCCTGTCCCAAATCGCGATCAGGCAGGCACGGCCATACTTGTTCAAGCGAATGACGAGACCCTGCTCGTCGATTGTGGCCGGGCATGTTCGACGCGGCTGGCTGCGTACGACCCCTCACTGCTTACCAAGGTGGATCGGGTCTTCCTCACCCACCTGCATAGCGATCACATTTCAGGGTTACCCGATCTTTGGCTCAACGGATGGACGCAAGGCCGCACCGGCCAGTTTCAGGTGTGGGGGCCAGCCGGCACCTCCGATCTGTTTGCTGGGATAGAAGCGGCCTACAGCACAGATATAGCCTCGCGCATAAGACCCGCCGGCCCGATGGAGGCCGGGTCACTAAATGTTTCTGTCACGACACTCCCGCTGGACGGAGGTATGATCTTTGAATCAGGCGACCTTTCGGTCACCACTTTTCCTGTGCGGCATGGCAATCTCAGCGCCTATGGCTATCGGGTCGCTTATGGCGAAGAGTCAGTCCTGATTTCTGGTGATACGACCGTCACGCCGACACTCACCGAGTTTGCGGCTGACACGGACGTCCTCCTGCTGGAGGTCGCGTCGCCGGCGATGGTGTCATACGTCCGCAACACGTTCGCCGAACCGCAGGCCGATGCCATTATTGGCCTTCATATGACGGCGCCTCAAGCCGCCGGCATCATGGCGCAGGTGTCCCCGCACCTGGCGGTTTATTACCATACCGTCGCCAGCTGTGAAACCGACCCCGCGCTGCTTGAAGCCACGGAAGACCTCTACGCCGGAAACGTGATGGTTGCCCGGGATCTGATGCAAATCAGATTGACGCCTGCAGGGGTCGAGACGAGCTATCTTGGGCTCGACCCGGCCGACTGCGACTAGTGTCTCTACGCATACGTGTCCTGGAGCGTCACAGCGATCCCGGGTCGACCTAGAAGTCGTAGTCGACGCGAATACCAGCCGTGCGCGGCTTGGAATAAGCCGTCGTCGCGCTCAATCCGACAAAGCCGGGGCTCACGAAAACATTGGTCTTCTGAACCTCGTCCTCAATGTTCGTGACATACCCAGTGACCCGTAGATTGCTATTGGCTGGACGGAACGTCACCGTCACATCTGTCTTGCCGTTGGCTTCAACCAGATCAATCATTGGATTGTTGTACTCACGCAAGTAGAGGTCATCGCGCCACGCATGGTTCACGGTCGCCGTCAGGCTGCCTAGATTCCCAAGATCAGTATCGTACTGCAAGCCCAGATTGAGAGTGTTTTCCGAAACGTATGGCAGCTTGTTGCCAGCCAGGTTTGTCCGGCCAAGCCCGTCCGGATCTCCTGGATTGAAGACCGGGCTGGGATCACGCGGATCCGTGCTGTAAAGCTCATCGAACTCGGCATCTATGAACGAATATGACGCGTTCAGCAGCCAATTTTCGCTAAGCACGAACTGCGTATCGATCTCCACACCATAGAGCGTTGTTGCGGCAGCGTTGGTGGTGAACTGGCCCGGCGCATTGTTCACGGTGCGCAAGGTTGTCAGCTGAAGGTCAGTATAGTCGTAATAGAAGGCGTCGACATTTACCCTGGCACGATCGCCCCAGAAGTCTGACTTGATACCAGCCTCGTAAGCCATGATCTCTTCTGGATCGTAAGGTAGTCCGTTTGACGTCGCGTTGAAGCCGCCAGCCTTGTAGCCGTTCGATGCCGACGCATAGACGAACATCTGATCGGTCGCATCCCACTCAATGCCAGCCCGCCAGGTTACCTTGGAGAAGTCAGCTTCGCCCGGGAAGGATGCGTTCGGAATGTCGGGCGGGAACGGAGCGCCAAAATTGCCCCTCGTGACCTTCGTGCCTTTTTTCTCGTCTTCGGTGTAGCGCACGCCAAGCGAAGCGCGGAAGTCAGGTGTCAGCGCATAGGTGGCCGTTCCAAAGGCCGCGAGCGTCTGGCTTTCGCCGTTCTCGTCGAGAAGGAAGTCCGGCAGGTTGATAACACCCCCGGGCGTCAGACCGTTGAGCTGGACCCGGCGGAAGATGTAGGTGTCTTCGCTGAAATAGTAGCCGCCAACGATCCAGCTCAGAGCCGAGTCAGTGTCGGAAGACAAACGAAACTCGAGACTCTCAGCGGTCGTGTCATCAAACTTGTTGAACACGCTGATATCGACGGGCGAGCCATCAAAATCTTGCATGATGTTCGCTTCGAGGTCGTAATAGCTCGCCTGCACGAAAGCCTCGACGCCGCCAAAATCCTTTGTGACGCGGCCGAAGACACTGAAACTCTCCGTCGTATTATAGGCTGGCGAGTCATTGTTCGCGACCAGTGGATCGGTGGGGTCTGGCGGCAGTGTTGCCAAGAGCGCCTGGGTCGGTGGCGGACCGCCAATGTTGCGCTCCAGATAGGTCATGTTGACGCCTGTGCCGTCGCGATCATTGTAGGTTGCCGACAGGAGAACATCGAGCCCATCATCACCTTCATATTTCAGCTGGCCGCGGACCATCGTGTCGCCGTTTGACCCAAAGAAATTATCCGTTCCGGGTTGAGTGGAGCGGTTCTCGACGTAGCCGTCTTCCTCATTGTATAGGGCGGAGATCCGCGTCGAGAGTTTGTCCGTTAGCGGCACGTTCAAAACGCCGCGGACTTCCATGAAATCGCGCGAGCCATAGCTTGCCCCAATCGTTCCCTCGAAAGCGTTGACCGGCTCCTTGGAAATAACGTTAACCACGCCGCCCGTTGCGTTCCGGCCATAGAGCGTTCCTTGTGGGCCACGCAGAACTTCAATCCGTTCGATGTCAAAGAAGGTCGCCGTGCCGCCGATCGGCCGGGCGATATAGTTTCCGTCGATATAAAACGCGACGCCGGAGTCAGAAATCGTAGAGGTCCCCTGCAGGCCGATGCCGCGGAGCGAAATCTTGAACTGCCCCTGTTCTTCGCCGACATGCAGGTTCGGGATATAGGACTGAAGGTTGGCAATATCGTCGATACCGCGCTCTTCCAGCGCCTCGCCTTCAAAGGCAGAGATTGCGACGGGTGTGCTTTGCAGCGACGTTTCCCGCTTCTGAGCGGTCACGGTCACGGAATTAAGACGGCGGCTTTGATCGACCGCAGGTTCGCTTAAGTCGGTCGGTTCGTTGCTCTGTGCGTACACAATGTTTGGGACCAATACGGTCGCGGCCAGCAGGATCGCTGTTTGGGTCTTACGTGTCATTTTTCCTCCCGAGCATCTCTTTTGGGATGCTTGCATGCTACCATGGAACACGCTTGTCCGGAGGGGTCAAGAGTCTGCGCCTGCCGACTCAAAACAGATTCTCACAATGTGGTAATTACTGTTGCACGTTTTCGCGTCGCTATGCTCAGTCGTCAGGGCGTCTGTGAGCTTTGACCTGCCAGGTCGAGCGCATTTCAATTTGCATGACCGACTGCGGCTGAAACTTTTTCGACCGCGTCTGCGCACGCGTTGGCCTATCCCTCCCAGAACTGGCGGCTGAGCGGGTCAAACAATCGAGACGGCCAACCCTTGCAAACGCCACTCGCATGAAGGATGACAATCACACCATTAGCATCAGAGACGATATATGAACTCCGCCCACGGTCAGCGAGAAAACGATACGCCCACACGGGGACTTAGCCGCCGAACAGTGCTGCAACTGGCGGGAACCGCCACAGCGGGCTCCATATTGGCCGGCACAGCTGACAGCCAACAGTCTCAAGCAAAGCCTACCGGAACACCTCAAGCAGACCGATCGTCCCCACAACGGCGCTGGGCCGCCAGCAATTTGAGAGGCCTTGCCAACCTCTTCCTGCCCAGCCTGGCGACGGACATGAAGACACTCGACCAGGACGGCATTCGACATGATGTTCGGCACGCAAAGGCAATGGGGTTCTGCGGCACCATGCCCATGGTCAATTGGACCCCGCCAGGCGATCCGCAATGGGACGTCTTCTATCGCACTATTATTGATGAGTCCGCGGGGCAGCTCCCAGTGCACGGGATCATGCTGTACGATAATGTGGAGCAAGACATCGCCTTGCTGAGAAAGCAGGAGGCACTTGGTGTAGACGCCGTTTTACTCGCTGCCCGCTACCGACCGAATATAACGGCTGACGAACTTTATGACGAGATGGCACGACGCATCGAGGCGACCGACCTGCCAGTCATCCTTTATGCTGCATTGAATAAAGGGCGGGCCTTCCCTCATCTCGGTCCCGCCGGACAACCTCTCGATGTTTATGATCGGATTGCAGACCTGCCGAACATCGTGGCGCTGAAAGTCTCACAACCGATCTCTCTGACCTCTACCATGCAGCTCTGCGATGCGGTTGCCGACCGACTTCTGGTCGCACCGGTCAATCTCGACTTCGTCCCGCTTCTGGCCCGCCATTATCACATGCAGTGGTCAGGTCAGTGGAACGGTGAGGCCGTACAGACACCAGACGCCCAGCTCGGCAACCAGCTTCTCGCGGCGACCGCCGCACAAGACTTCGAGACCGCTGACAAGATCGCCGAGACTCTGCAACCGGTGCACGACCACTTCTTTCAGCTGCAATCGGAAGTGATCCGTGCTGGCGCGCATCCTTGGCAGCACAACAAGTACTATTCATGGCTCGGCGGCGGCAATGGCGGTCTGCTGACCCCGCCTGCGAGCGAAGCCGACCATGTGCCGGTCCTGACGCCGGCCGACCGCACAAAAATACGCGCCGCATTCGAAGCGTCCGGCTTGACGCCGTCCGACGGGCCGGAAGAGAGCTTCGTCACTGGCCGCGCCGCCTGGTCGCGAGGCGTGCGCGCCGCCGATATGAGCTCTGTGCCACGCTACGAAACTTAGCGGGACACAGGCTCGCGCACCTCAGCAATCCGACGCAGATTAGCTCAGTTCCGGCTCCCACGCCGCGCAGTGGCTCTCACAACATCGTAACGGCTCATGAATTCGCGCTCGGCCCGGAACGGATCGTTCACGACCCTGGCAGGGACCTCGAAATGCATAACCGGACGGTTAGCCAGGTCATAGGTCGGCCAGTCCGGAATGCCGGAATGGTTGGGATTTCCGTTCGCCGAGAAGGCCAGCCAGGCGCCCGCCATGGCCTGCGTCATGTATTCGGTTTCCTCACTAGGCGGGCCGGTGAGGTGCTGACTGGTGGCAACATTATCGAACATGAACGGCAGATCGATTGTGTGCTGGCTGTAGCGGCGACCGTTTTCTGCCGGTGAGTGCCAGGTAACATTGTACATCCAGGTTGGGTTCTCCGAGCCGTTCAGCTCTGCCCGCTTCTCAGCCATGACGGTGGCGTTGAGCACATAGGAGCGCCAGCTTGTCATGATGAAGTATAGCTCAGTCGGGTTCGCGTCCGGATTGCTCTCCCTGAACGTACCAATCAGCTCGTCCACGTCTTCTGGCGGAAAGAAACGCTCGATGCGCGTGCGCAGTCCGGCGTCATCCATCTGGTAGACACGTTCATCACGGCCAAGCTGATTGGCCAGTTCGGTGCGCGTATGGCCGACCATCATGGGCACCTGAGCGGTGCGGCGGGGCGCCTGAGGGACAAACGGGTGCTCGGTAAAGCTGATGCCATCGAGGTTGGGCTCGAAACGGTAGCCCGCCGCACCAATGACCTTGCGCTGGGCAGCAGAGAGTTGCGAAATCGGTACATCTTTGAGCTTCAATGCATCACCGGGCGCGATTGAAAGCTCCTTCAGCAACGCCTCTGTTAGCGCAGATGATTGCTCCGCCGTCTGCACCATATTGTGCGAGCCTGACTGGACGACGCCTTTCTGGAACTGGCCTGCTGCCTCGGTTCCGGCATAACAGACGCTGACTTTGCGGCCACCGCCGGACTGGCCGTAGATCATGATATTGTTGGGGTCACCGCCAAACTGGCTGATGTTCTCCTGGACCCATTTCATCGCCGCGACGAGATCGAGATAGCCGACATTGCCGGACTGGGCGTACTCGGCGCCCAGAATGCCGGAGAGGTCGCAATAGCCGAACACATTGAGCCGGTGATTGATTGTGCAGACGACGACATCGCCGCGCAGGGCCATATTCGTGCCGTCATATATGCCGCCGGATCCGTGGCCCGCTTCCCAGCCGCCGCCATGGAACCAGAGCAGCACCGGGCGGCGTTTATTGTCGGCCGCCGGGGTCCAGACATTGATGCGCAGGCAGTCCTCGCTTTGTGGCATGTCGCCGAGGAGTGGGCTCGTCAGTTGCGGCGCGCTATCGCCCCAGCTCAGCGCATCCTGGATGCCAGCGAAAGATTCGGCAGGCCTGGGCGGCATGAAACGGAGCGGCCCGCCGGTTGCTGCCCCATAGCGCATGCCCTTGAAGACCTGCACGCCGTTGAGGCTTACCCCCTGATATCGCCCCTGAGCCGTTTCCACGACATCGGGCGGAAGATTCGATACCCGCGAGTTCACGCAGCCCGAAAGGATAAGCGCGCCCGTGCCAAGCAACATGCTGCGCCGGGTGAGGTCTGGATAGATCATGAGAATTTCCCGATGTTCGCCCGTTCTTCGCGGGGCGTTTGTTGATGCTGGATGCGGCAGGTCTATTGGGTTCGAAGCGTCTCAACCCACTCTTCGTCGGACCTGAAGGACTGATGGACCACGGGCCCACCGGTCGTGAACTCCAACACGGGATGCTGGGTCTCCGTGAAAGCTGGCCAGACAATACCATTGCCACAATCGATTGGCCCTTCGCCATCATAGAAAGCGAAGGCCACCCAGCACGGGTGCATCGCGTCTGCGACAGCCTGGTTCGGTGGGTTAGCCTGGTCTGGATCCAGCGTGTCCCAGGCAAATTGTAACTCAGCCGAGTGGATCGCGCCTCTCGACTCATCGAGACCTTCGCGAACGTGAGAGAAGTGGTACTGGAAGGCTGGCTCTCCCGCCTGTTCGAACTGCTCCGCAATCCAACGGTCACGGGCCCACAGTGCGCCTTCGCCGTCATTCCCGCCGACCACGAATGGGACAAGTGCGTGGCGTTTGTAAGCGATCGAGTTGATCCAGGGCTCCTTGAAATAGACGCCGTCCACAGCACCACCAACGCCCCTCCCGAGCGTCTCGATCGGAACGGCGCGCATCTCTTCCAGCGTCGCATTGGCGCCATCCAGCCCCCATTCAGTCGCCCTGCGGATACCGCGCAGCTCAACGAGGTCCATTTCCGGGCTCGGCCGGATGTAAGTCGCCGAATGGACCATCGCCTTATCGAACAGCCCCTCTGCCGTCGGCGACATCAATTGCGCGTAGACGCCATACCCGCCGGCCGATTGGCCGAAGATGGTGACATTATCCTTATCGCCACCAAAGGCCGAGATATTGCGCTGGATCCAGCGCAGCGCTTCGGTCTGGTCCATGCTTCCATAGGACACCAACGGCTCGCCTTCGTCTGCCGCCTCCGTCAATGCCGGGTGCGCGAACCATCCCGCCGCGCCAAGACGGTAATTCATGGTGACGATCACCACGCCGTCTTCCGCAAATGACTGGCCATCATAAGTCGAGAGATTGCCTGCTCCAACGACGTTCCCGCCTCCGTAAAACCACAGCATGACAGGCGCGGAGCCGTCCGCATCAGCCGGAGCGTAAACATTGAGGTAAAGGCAATCTTCCGATGTCGGCCCTGCGACACCGCCAAGATTCAGCGTCACGCCGTCGGGGTTGGTCGCCTGGTAGCACGGCAGCTTGTACTCGGTCGCATCATAAGCGGTTTCACCCCAGGGAGTCGGCGGCACCGGCGGCTTCCAGCGCAAATCGCCGACCGGCGGTTTCGCGAACGGAACCCCGAGATATCGCTCGACGCCGTTCACTTCAGTACCGGTTATTACGCCAGCATCGATTGTCGTTTGCACTTCCCCGTTACCAGCCTGAGCCGTCGCGCAGCCTGTTGCCATTGTCGCCGCGATCATGCTTGCGCCTAAGAGCATTAATTGTCTGATCGTCTTCATTTCGCCTCTCCCTGGGCCCGGCATTCCTGCGGACATTATTCGGGCGTTCGATCGATGGATCAGCCCACGTTTTGGTGCCCACAATCGCGAAACGTTTCGAAATGACAAGACATTATGTTCCAAAATATGGAATATTGTTTCAAAAAAAAGAGCGGTTGGGGCTAGGATTAATCAAGGGCTCACCCTCTCCTTAATCACCTGTGGGGCGCGATCGGGCCTCATGTCCGCTGCCTCGTCACTTCTTGTTGTCGTGATTGAGCGTTCCAAATAGTGGAATTGACTTTGTATTCGTCGTACCAGTTATCTAACTAAGAATTGAAAGGCGCTGCACTATGGACTCCACGATGGAAAAGGGACTTCGCGTTCTGGAGATGATCGTGGCCGCACCGGGCCCGGTCCGCCTCTCCACGGTTGCGCAGGAACTTGGACTCCAGAAAAGCAATGCCCACCGCTCCATCGCTACCTTGGTTTCACTGGGGTATGTCACTCAGGACGAAGCATCCGGCCTCTATCGCCCAAGCCTCAAACTGTTCGAACTGGGGGCGCGCGTCGCCGGTGTTCACCCCGTGCGCCGGGCTACAGCGCCATACCTTCAGGACTTGCACCGCACTCTGGGTGAAACGGTCAACTTCTACGTATTGGAGCACAATTCAGTTCTTGTCGTCGACAAGCTGCTATCGCCGCGCCCATTGCGGTTTTCGAGCCAGCCGGGGTCTCGTCTGCCAATCGCGACGACGGCTGCTGGCAATGCCATGCTTGCCCATGCCCCGGACCCAGAGGCTTTACTTCAAATGTCGCTGAAGGCCATACCGCCGCGCGCTGATACGCCTCTGGACCCGGCGAAAGTCCTGAAAGGTCTGGCCAACATCCGAAAGAACGGCTTCGCCGAGGCCACCAATAGCTGGACTCCGGGAATCTTTTCCATTGCTGTCCCGCTAAAGGACCCGGATGGCCACGCCACAGCCGCATTGGGTGTATCGGGGCCAATCGAGCGTCAAACCCCGGACAACCGCGCAGCCATTATTGAAGCGTTGATGACGACGTCAGCGCGGATTGCCGAGAACTTCGCGCTCGCCTGAAACAGGTTGCAATGTCCTGCGTCCGAAATAGGAAGCAGGAGTGAACACAAACGATCACTCCGAGCCAGACGCAGCCAAGGTCCTGGACACCCCGGACAATGAGCCTGGGCAGCCGTCATCTTTTCGGCCGCGTGCGCAGTACACAGTCTGGCTCCTGTTCATTGTGCTGACGCTCAATATTGTTGATCGCCAGGTCATCAATATTCTCGCCCACCCGATCAGCGAAGAACTCGACCTGGCCGACTGGCAGCTAGGGCTTCTTACCGGGCTCGCTTTTGCATTCTTCTACAATTTGTCAGCCATCCCGCTCGGCCGGCTCGCCGATAATCCGCGTACCAACCGCGTCTGGCTGATCTCAGGTGCCGTCGCTGTCTGGTCGACCGCCACAGCCGCTTGCAGCACCGCAAGCAACTTTTTTCACCTTGTCCTGGCCCGCATCGGCGTTGCCTCCAGCGAGTCGGCCTGTACGCCGACGGCTCACTCAATGATTGCTGACCTCGTGCCAAAGTCTGCACGCGGACGCGCATTAGCCATCTTCGGTCTCGGCGTGCCTCTCGGTGCCTTGATCGGAAAAGCTGGCGGCGGCCTATTGACCGAACACTTCGGCTGGCGCTCGGCTTTTCTTCTTGTGGGGCTACCCGGGCTCGTCATCGCACTCATTTTCTTGATCACGGTGAAAGAGCCGCGCAGAGCCTCCAGCCACATCGCCAAACCTAAAATGCGGCTGGTCGACGTCCTGAAAATTATCGCGAAGTCACCAGCTGTGCTCTACATGATGTTCGGCACGGCCTTCGCCATGTTCCTCGTCACTGGCGGCAGCGTCTGGGGCATGATCCACTTTCTGCGCAATCACGGTCTGAGCGAGGGGACAGCAGGCGTCTGGCTAGGCATGACGGGCGGCATCGCCGGCCTTACCGGCACGTGGCTTGGCGGCTGGTTGGCAGACAAGCTTGGCCAGAAAAATCCGGCCTTCTACATCCTGCCGGCCATGTTCGCGATGTTATTGAGTGTCCCGTTCCTATTCTTTGCCTGGTGGACGGACAATTGGGGTGTCGCGATCATCCTGCTCTTTCTACCCGATATGTTTGACAACATGTACTATGGCGGCACCTTTGCGTCGCTTCAGCTGTTGCTGCCACCGGAAACCCGCGCGACGGTCACGGCGTGCTTTCTATTTGTGACCACCATGATCGGCTACGGGCTGGGAGCCTTCACCTTTGGCATCGCGTCTGATGTCCTGAAGCCTTACGTTTCCGGCGCGCCATCCGAGAGCATCCGCTGGGTACTGATGGGCGCTGCGATCCTCTATCTCGTTCCAGCGGTTTGCTATTGGCGAGCGAGCATTAGTCTTGGCCGCGAATTGCCGACAGGCTCTGAAAAGCCAGGGCCCGCCTAGCTGCTGCGAGACCATAAGACTTAACGACTGTCTTCGCTCCCCGGCGCTTTTCCGCTCGGGTCAGCAAGTCAGTGGGCGCCGTAGCGCCAGCTGCACTTCCGCCTGGAGTGAATGTCCTTGATACCCAAGAGCCACTGCTGCATACATATGTTCCAAAAGATGGAACATAGTTCCACACCATATGAAACCGCAGACAGCCAAAGCGCATATAAGCCTTCGACAATATCAATGACGACGCCTCGCACTGACGCGGTCCGGAACACGATTGAAGGCCATTCGGGGAGAGAAGATGACCAAACAAACAGACGCCGTGTCAGACAAAACACGCGAAAACCTTACTCGGCGCGATGCCTTCAAGATGGGGATTATCGGTGGATCGATGAGCCTCGCCGCCTGCGCCTCTGCCCAAGGATCGGCAGCGCAGGAAACCAGCGGCAAGACCGAGGCAGAGGCCGCCAAACCCGAACCTGTCTCCATCCCTGAGCCCACGACCGATCTGAATTTGACCGGCACGATCAGCGAGTACATTGCAAATATCCGAACCGCGAAGGTCGATCCGGAGTTCCTCGAGCTCGGCAAGCGCCACATCCTCGATACGCTCGCCGCCGCCGTGTCTTGCAAAGACCTCCCACCCGCGATGTTGGGTCGCCAATATGCCCTCATGAAATCGAGGGACGCTTCGAATGGCGCGACAATGCTCGCCACGAAGGAACGCGTCGGATTGGTTGATGCAGTCTATGGCAGCTCAATGATCGTCCACGGTTCGGAAATCAACGACTTCATTCCGTCAGCCTTTGTCCAGCCGGGCCCAGCGGTCGTCGGCGCAGCCCTCGCGCTGGCTGAGAATCGCGGCGGCACGGGCAGCGACGTGCTTCGCGCTGTGATCGCTGGATATGAACTTTGTGGGCGCATGCCCAAGGCCCTTGGCGTGCGCACGCTCTACAGTCTCGGCATCGCGAACCATAGCGTCGGGCCATGTTTCGGCGCTGCGGCGACATCAGCGTCCATGCTCGGCCTGACAGCCGACCAGATCCGCATTGTCATGTCCTATGCCTGCCAACAGGCGTCGGGGTCGTGGCAGTGGCTGCTGGATAATGATCATGTAGAAAAGACGTTCGTCTTCGCGGGCGTCGGGGCGCGCAACGGCGTGGAAGCGGCCCTGCTCGTCGAGACGGGCTACACGGGCGTGAACGACTGTTTCGACAATGCAGACGGCTACATGAACCACTGGATGTTCCGCCAGGGAGCGGACCACAACCCGGCCTATCTCATCGAAGACCTCGATAGCCGATCCGAGCTCCCTCACACGGCCTATAAGCGCTACCCGGTTGGCGGACCAACCCAGCCAGCCGTGCAGGGCGTTCTCCAGCTTCTGCCGAAGACATCCCCTGAGACCGTCGAAAGCATCGTCATGGAAATGCCGGGCCGTTGGGACGCTTTCAGAAATGCGGAAATGCCGGCGCTCAACCTGCGCTACCTCGCATCAATCATCCTGATCGACGGACGCCTGGATCTTGTTGCCGCGCAAGATCGCGAGCGGTTCAACAATGATGCGGAGGTCCACGCCCTCATGAAAAAGATGGACGTCGTCCATGCTCCCGATCTCGAAGTCGAGGAAGGCGAGACACGAACAGAACCCGCGCGGATTAAGTTGAAGGACAGTAAAACAGGCGAACACAATCTCTTCGTTCCATTTGTCCGCGGATTTCCGAGCCATCCGATGACTCGTCAGGACGTCATGGACAAGGCCATGGAATTGATGGGTCCAGTGCTCGGTAGCGATCGCGCCAAGTCCGTCATCGACACGACTATGGCGATGGAGTCGCTCGATCGTGGCGCTGACCTCGTTTCAATGATTGCAAGCTAGGCCCACGGGAGTGACAGCCATGACCAAAATACTCGCCAGCGTATCCGCTGCTGCCCTCTTCGCCGTCGCCTGCGCCGCAGGAACCGCGCAAGAGACAGCGCCACCGCGCCCAGTTGAAAATGCTGCTGCAGGCCCTGCACGCTCAGCCGACGAGCAAACCGCCGCAGCCATGTCGTCGCGCTCAGACGTATCGCGCCATGATGCGGCTCGAGGCGCTGGCTACCGCGCGCTCCATCTCTGCTCGGGACTGTTCGAATCTGAAATGTCCGAAGAGCTTGTTTATGCAACGCTCTCGCGCTCATCGCGGGCGTCCAGCGACTTGAAAGATGCAATCGACAGGGACGCCAGGACCGTCTCGGTCACCTATCTCGACGACATGCCACCGCGCATCGCTGTTTACAGGGACAATCTCGGTTGCACACAGCTACCGATCGGGGCGTCTATAGATGCTTCAGAAAACCTGATCCCCTGGCCTGCTGACCTTCCCACGCCGCAGCTCGACAGTGAAAACTGGCCGATGGGTGACATGAATGCGACGGCCGACCTTCCCGCCGCGAAATCGGCAGCGCTGGAAGCGGTGCTCGACGACGCCTTTCTTGATCAGGAAGGCCCGTTCAAGGGCGACACCTGGGGCGTTGCGATCATCCTTGATAGCAAGATTGTCGCCGAGCGATACGAGGAGGGCTATGACAAGCACGTGTCGGCGCGCACAAACTCCATGTGCAAGAGCTTGTCGGTAAGCTTGGTTGGCGTCGGTGTTCAGAAAGGCCTCGTCGACATCAACGCGAAGGCACCCCTTTCTGCGTGGAGGACGCCGGGCGATCCGCGCGGCGAGATCACACTCAACGACATGCTTCACATGGCGAGCGGCTTCTGGACATCCGGCCCCGGCAATCCGCAACTCGATATCTATGGGTCAGGCGCACCGCCGGTCGAAATCTCGGCGCTGAACATGATGGACGCAGAACCGGGCACGCGGTTCGTCTACTCCGGTTCAGACACAATCCTGTCGACACACGCCGTGCGCGAAGCGGCAAATATCGGCGATGAGTGGATCAGCTTCCCGCACCGCGAATTCATGTGGAAACTCGGCATGACGCGAACCGCTATCGAGACGGACTGGAAGAATGACTTCCTGATCTCTGGCCAATGCTGGAGCACAGTCCGCGATTTTGGACGGTTCGGCCTGCTCTACCTGAATGATGGTATGTGGAATGGCGAGCGCATTCTGCCTGAGGGCTGGTCGGAATATGTCTCGACCCCTGCCCCGGCACAACCTCGCTCGACCCTCGTCGGCGGCGCGGGATACGGCGCACAGTTCTGGCTCTATGGAGAAGATCAGGGAATGCCGGTCAATGGGTATTCTGCGGCCGGCGCGCTCGGCCAGTACGCCATGATCGTCCCGGACAAGAATCTCGTCATCGTGCGACGCGGCCTCGATAATGGCGAAGGCATTTCAATCGCTGAATTCACAGCAGCCGTCATCGCAGCGCTGGAAACAGAATGATGCAGAACTTGGACCGACGCGCATTTCTGCTGGGGTCGGCAGCACTCACAACGGCCTGCTCGACGAGCGCAGGCCAATTCGCAAGTCAGACTGCCGACGGCCCAGGTCTCGGCGACTGGCAGACGGCTGCACCAGACGCCTACGGGCTTTCCAAAGTGGCGCTAGACTCGGCTGCCGCCAAACTCGCAGAACCCGGCGAACGACAGGGCCTCGTTGTCATTCGCGGCGGCAAGCTCATCTATGAACAATACTGGGCGAATGACTATCACCGCGCGACGCCTGACTGGCAGAATGTCAGCTTCTCTTCAGGTAAATCATGGGGCTCGACAATGGTCGCACGCGCCCAGTATCTCGGCTTCCTCGACATTGACGACCTCGCATCGAAATATCACCCGGCAGAACTGTCCGGACTAAACCCGAACACCACCATCAAGCACCTCCTGACCATGTCGTCGGGCGGTACGCTCAACACGAAGCCGAGCAGTATCCCGCCGAAACGGCTGGACGATCTAACCCCGCCCGGGCCTGGCGTTGAATATGAATGGCATGAGACGCAGGAAGAGGGAAAACCGGACGGCTACGGCACGACCATCCAGCCGGGCACCGAATTCATCTATGACGGCGCGCCGGCCGACCACCTCGCCGATATCGTGTCCGGTGCCACGGGCATGAAAAGCCATGATTTCATGATGAGAGAAGTCGTCGCCCGGCTTGGCTGTCGCAATTTCGACTATCAGCCAGAGGGCATTGACCGGAATGGAAACGTCAGGATCGGCGGCTCCATACTGATGTCGTGCCGGGATCTTGCGCGTCTCGGACAGCTCTATCTCAACAAGGGCGCATGGGGCCGAAATCGCATCATCTCAGAGCAGTATGTTGACGAAGCCACTTCACCGTCGCGGCTCAATCCGGCCTATGGCTATCTCTGGTGGCTCAACACCGAGGGAAGTGCCCCGCAAGCACCGCGCAACATGTACTATGCGGCCGGCGCACTTGGTCAGTACTGTTTCGTCCTCCCCGACCAAGACACAGTGGTTTCCACAATGGGCTTCGGCCGTCCCGGTCTCTCAGTGGAGGCGGCCTGGGACGCACTTGCCCCCGCCCTGCTCGCCTGAACCACCGATTCAAGGAAGACCCTGATGAAATTGCTCTTAGCGTCGTCTGTTGCAGCGCTCGGCCTGATCGCGGCCGGATGCACCACAACTGGTTCTGGCCTACCGGACGGCACGGTACAGACCGGTTCTGGTCTGATTGCTGGTGCCACGGAAAATGGCATGCCGGTCTATCGCGGCGTGCCATTCGCCAAACCACCCGTTGGTGACCTCCGCTGGAAACCGCCTCAGGCAGTGAGCTGGGATGGTGTACTCGACGCGACCGAGTTTGGACCGGCCTGCCCGCAACCCGTAAACGCAGATGGGTCGCCCAATTTCGGCGGCTATGCTGGCCCTGTTTCTGAAGACTGCCTGACCATAAATATCTGGACGCCCGAGGACGCCAAGGATGCGCCAATCATGCTATGGCTGTTCGGCGGCGGCGGGGTCGTCGGTGCCGGTAGTATTGAAACATACAATGGAACCAAGTTCGCGCGCGACGGCGTCATCCTCGCGACGATCAACTACAGGCTCGGCGCATTAGGTGGATTTGCCCACCCTGCAATCACTGCTGACGCCAAAGACGGAGAGCCTGTCACCAATTTCCACCTGCTGGACGCGATCGCCGCTCTGCAGTGGCTTAAAACAAACGCCGAGGCATTTGGTGGCGACCCTGACAATATTACCCTCTTCGGCGAATCTGCCGGCGCGACCATGACAGCCAACATCGTGACGTCTCCGCTCGCTGACGGTCTGGTCGACAAGGCCATTATCGAGTCGACCGGCTCGCTGCGCGCCGACAGCCTTCCTCTGGACCGCGCCGAGACGCTTGGCGCGAAGTTAGCGGGCGACCTCGGTCTCGACGGGGCGAACGCCACCCTGTCGGAATTGAAAGCTCTCGAGGTCACCGACATTCTGAGCAACCGCACATTCGGCCGGGGCTCGCGCACCACGCAGGACCCGATGGTGAAACCCCAATCGATCATTGAGACTTTCCGCGCTGGGACGGAAATCGACATTCCGATGATCATCGGCACCAATTCCGATGAAGACCGCCTCGCCGGTACGCAGGAGGTTGCCTCTCTGGCTCAGGACGGTGCGCCAGTCTGGCAGTATTTTTTCCATTACGTGGCCAGTTCCATGCGCGAGGAAAACCCGAATGGCGCGCCACATGCGCACGAAATTCCATTCGTGTTCGACACGCTTGATCGCTATCCACGACTGCCAGGTCCGACCGCAGAAGATGAGGCTGTCGCTGACATGCTGCACTCATGCTGGGTTGCTTTTGCAAAACTTCCAGCCGGCGCCAGCGAGATAGAGTGCGCTGGCGATTTCACCTGGCCCGCCAGAAGTGATGCGAACAATCAGGCTGTAGCAGTATTTGAAGCCACGCCATCAGTGGGCACTGCAACGGAATTGAAATCCCCGCCCAATGGGGCGGAGCCTGGTAGAACCAGCAGACCTGGTTCCTGACTGTCTAAAGTTGCTGCACCACTGTGTCTGGCGCGCGGTAGCCGCCTAAGTCTGCGCAGAGCAATTGCATCACCCGCTTCCAATGGCGTTTGGACGTCCGGTTGGAAACGCCAACTTTTCTGGGAGGGTGTTGGCGTTTCCATGCCGGAAGAAACCGCGACAGGGCAAACCAGCTGTATCAGTTTCCGGGCCTTCGCGGCAGGGCTCCCTACTGATCGGAGCCCTGCCATCTCTTATTAGAAGGTTGCTTTCACGCCGACTTCGAAGGTCCGCTTGAGCGGGTTCGCAATCCGGGGATCGTAGCCGAACTCGTTCAAGATGAACGGTGGGTCTTCGTCGAAGATATTCGAGACCGTTCCTGTCAGTCGAATGTTCTCATTCAGTTCGAAGACATAAGTCGCGTCGAACATCAGGGAGCTATCAACTGAAGGATAGTTCAGAGCGGGGAATGGGCTTGTTGTTCCCGGCTGGAAACCGCCCGGAATATAGCCATTCTCATACTCACCGCCTGCGATGAAACGCTCATCGGTCAGCTCTGAAACATAACGCCCCGTCAGACGCGCATTGTGGCGATCACGATTGTAGTTGACGAAGGCGTTGACCCGCCACTCTGGCGACGCGAACCCGACAGAAGAAAAGTTCAGGTTTCCGAGGAAATCCTGAGCTGGCGCGACTTCTACACCGTCAAGCACGACGGCAGAAGATTCCTGCTCGGTCACCCGGGTCGCTGTCACACCAAAGCTCAGGTCCGCAGCGCCGACAGGCAGATTGTAGTTTGCCTGAATGTCGAAGCCGGCAGTCGACCGGTCGGACCCGTTGCCAAAGTCGGTCTGGACCGTGTTGAGATCAGCTGACGTTGTTACGCCCTGCACACAGGTCCCGTTATTATTCGTGGTTGGGCTCGCATTGAGCGTGACACGATCAATAAACGGGCTGGAGCAATCGGCGAAGTACGGTCCCGTTCCGCCATCCTGCAGGAATACAGCAGACGCGATCTGCGCGTGCGACGCCAGCTCATCAATCTCACCTTCGATTTCGATATCGAAATAGTCGATAATCAGAGAGAAATTGTGATCGGACTGGAAGCCTTGACCCTGCCAGATCGCACCGACATTCCACGAGGTCGCCTCTTCAGGTTCAACGTCGTCACGGGTCAGCGTCGTCCCGCCGAGCCAGTTGCCGCCAGCGACCGAATAAGACCGGACGACCTGATTGACATTGCCTGGGCTAAGACCAGCAGGTGGTGCCGTGAAGTTCGTGCCATACGAACCGCGCAGCGAGAGCGGTCCAACCACATCCCATTTGCCGGAGATCTTGTAGACCGTCGAGCCCAGACCACCGGAGAATTCTTCGCGGCGAACAGCAGCCTGGAAGTTCAGATTATCCAGAACGGGCAGGCTTGTTTCACCAAAGAAGGAATAGCTCTGCTGGTCCAAATTGTCTGGCTCATTGATGCCACGGAAACCGAACGGCCCCTGGCCAAATTCACCCGGGCAATTGAGCGTGCCCGGATAAGGACAAGGCGTCGCGCCGTTGTAGAGGTCGCTTGGAATGATATCCTTGATCTCAATCTGCCGGCCTTGCGCACCAAGGGCCCAGCCAATTTCACCGCCTGGGAGCTCAACACCCGTCATGCCGTTGAACACGAGGTCATAGGTCATGCTTCGCGTAACCGTTTCCACTTGCAACGGATCGAATAGCCAGCGGATCAGGTCCGGGTCGTTTTCAGAGCCTGGCACGTAATTCGGGTTCGTTGCACCTGTTTCCGGGTTGCCCGCATATGAAGACGAGAACGGGTTGAAGTACTGACACCCGTTGGTACCGCCGAGGCCAGGAGCCTGGGTACCTGGCGTAAGCGGATCCTGGTCCTCAACAGCACATCCGATACCGCCGAAGCCGTTCAGCGCCTCCTGAACGCGGAACCCCACATAGTCCGGATCCTGATAATAGGTCTGTGCCTCATTGTAGGTAACCGCAAAATCGTAACCGACGTCCTGGAACGGGCCTGCGAAGTCACCGAGCTTGCCATCAATACCGGCTGACACACGCCACACCTGATAATCGACTTCCGAATTGGCAGAGTTACCTTCGCCATCACCCATCGCCGGGTTGCCCTGGTGCGCAAACGGCCGGAAAATGATGATGTCATAGTAGTTGGCAAATCCCGACAGTGGATTGGCTGAGAACCCAGTCCTGTCTGCGAACTCCTGAACATAGGGGTTCGAGGACGGGACACGGTACTGGAACGTTGCACCCGTCGATGGCGCCGGACCGCGAAGCGCCGGTTGCGACGGTGATGCAAACTGGTTCGGCGCCTTGACCTGGCCATACGCTGCATCGACGTGAAAATTCATGTATTCGTTGACGCGGGCATTGAGCTGACCATAACCCCGGAAGATATCTTGCTCCTCCGTAAGGTTGTAGAACGGCGCATAATTGTAGCGGCAATACGCGGGCACACCCGGCGAGTAGATACCGCCCTGAGTTTCACAGCCATCTTGGGTGAAATCACTCACCGCACCAAGCGCCGTCCCTCCCGCAGTGCGCGGAACGTAAGTCGCAAGGTTAGTCAATGTCGACCAGGGAACCGGGTTCTGCCCATAGGGCAGGCTGGAGAAATCGCGCTCTTCCGTCTCAAGCCGCGAACGATGCTCCCATTCGGCGGAGACGAGGAAGTTGGTGTCCCCTTCGCCGAAACCAGCCATGACGCCGAGATCAAAGTCACCATCCGAACCATCAATGAATGTGTAGTTGCCGCGCGCTTCGTATCCGACAAAATCGTCACGGGTGATGAAGTTGACGACGCCGCCAACTGCGTCAGCACCATAAATCACGGCCGCGCCATCCTTCAGGACCTCGGTGCGCGAAATTGCGATGCTTGGAATGTTGGACAGGTTCTCGCTCATGCGACGCCCATTAAGGAGCGTCAGCGTCTTGTCGGCACCAATACCGCGAAGGTTAAAGCTTGGGGAGCCGAGCAGCGGGCCGCCGCCGAAATAGTTGGACTCACCATTCGTCGGACCGGATATTGTAAGGTCCTTCGCAAATCTGAGTGCTGTTGGAGAGCCTTCCAGCTCGAGGTCTTCCTGGGTGAAGACCTCAACCGGCAACGCCGCATCTTCAGGCGTTCCGGCAATCGCCGACCCGGTCACAACAACCTTCTTTTGACGGGCTTCCTCTTCCACGCCCGCATTCAATCTCGATACTTCTTCTTCGACCTGCTGAGCCGAAACTGATATCGGCACGCTGAACGCAATCGCCGCTATGGAAGCGGTGTAAAGTAATTTATTCAATTTTCCCTCCCTTGGAATGCCGTTCCGCTATTTGGAATCAACAAGCGTTTATTAGACAGTCCGCTCGTCGTGTAAATGGCTTGCGCACTAATAGGATCAAAAACGCCTACTTTTTTCTAATAAGAGCCCCACACGATTCTGAGTCGGAATCCGCATATTCTTTCGCATTCATCAACGTTTACCGCCTTTGTTGCGGTAAAGCTATGCGCCTATCACAAAAATGTCGGCAATATTCATGCGCACCAATAAATACACCGAAAGCCCACCGGATGGCCCGAGGGGGTCGCGCTGATCTTCAACATCGATCGAATTCGATGAGACGATCGACGGAATAGAGCATCTCCATATTTCGGCGGCTCTTTGCGCGTGGAGATTGCCCTCACAGGCATGAGCGGCGCTGGAAAAGAACCGATGTTGACTTCACTCTCTTTTGAGTGAATATCTTGAGTCATAACGACAAGCGTCCCGGAGAGACCTCCGAAAGGACGCAATGACGGGGTTAATTGTCCCGCGGGAGGAAATATGAGCATCGACGCACCTGGCGCCAAAGCTGCCAATGAGACATCGTCTGGCGACGGCACTACCGCGCCTCAGACGCCTTACTCAAAGCCCCTTTACCGGTTTTACGTTCTGGCGGTCCTGACGGTCGTTTATGTCTTCAACTTTGTTGATCGACAGCTGCTCGTCATCCTGCAGGAGCCAATAAAGGATGAGCTCAGTCTTTCTGACACGCAACTTGGCCTGCTGACGGGCTTTGCGTTCGCGCTGTTCTACGTCATTTGCGGAATTCCGATTGCCCGCTGGGCTGACAAAGGAAACCGGCGCACCATCATCGCGATCGCCTTGACGATATGGAGCGTGATGACCGCCATGTGCGGGCTGGCCGCGAACTACGCCCATCTCCTGCTCGCCCGCGTTGGCGTCGGGGTTGGCGAGGCTGGCGGCAGTCCTCCTGCCCACTCGATGATCTCCGACATCTTCAAGCCGAAGAACCGGGCATTGGCGCTCTCCGTATATTCCATCGGCATCTATATCGGCATCTTGATCGGCTTCGCACTCGGCGGATTTCTCGCCGACGCCTTCAGCTGGCGCCTAGCCTTTTTCGTAGTCGGTATTCCAGGTATTGCACTTGCCCTGCTCGTGCTGCTGACCGTTCGCGAACCCATCCGTGGTTGGTCCGAAGGTGACCAAAAGGCCACCGAACCAGCGCCGCCCATCAAGGACGTTGCGAGTCTTCTCTGGACGCGAATTTCTTTCCGGCACATCGCGCTTGCCGCCAGCCTCCAAGCCTTCATCATCTACGGCATAGGCAACTGGCTCCCTTCTTATTTTCTACGAACATATGAAATGGACCTCGGAACAATTGGCGCATGGATGGCACTGACCACCGGATTCGGCGGCGGTCTCGGCTCATTCTGCGGGGGCTGGCTCGCGGACCGGTTCGGAGCAAAGGATGTACGTTGGTATCTCTGGGTCCCGGCAATTCTGACCTCTTTGCTGGTCCCGGTACAACTGGCAATCTTCCTGTCCGGATCGGCCAATTTCGCGCTCATCATGACCGCGCCATTTCATTTCCTGTCAGCCGCCTATCTCGGCGCCGTGCTTGCGGTATCGCACACACTCGTCAATGTCCGGATGCGCGCGCTGACCTCTGCGGTGCTATTCTTTGTTCTCAATCTGATCGGTCTGGGTATTGGCCCCGTGCTCGTCGGCTTCCTCAGCGATATGTTCACGCAGAACGCGGTGACGGCTCCTCTGGGCACAGCAATGCTGATCTGTGGGACAATCGCCGCAATCTGGTCCGTGATTCACTACGTTCTCGCAGCGAACAAGGTCCGCGAAGATATCGCGCGCCGACAATCCTGACGATCTCGGCACGCAGGTCAGCTTCAAGGCAGAATTGTCGGACTGATCTGCAAAGCCATGTGAAGCTTGGCAAAGCGTATTAGCCCACCGGAGACATGCGGTCGCGCCCAGCCTCAACGCTTCAGAAAAAGCTATTCGAGCGGCTCTGCTCCAAGCCCGACACGCATGAACCAGCCTTCGCCTGCCGCTTTCCGCTGCTGGTAGAGCGCTTCATGGAATTCGAACATGCCGGGATAGGCGTCCTGTCGCAGTTCGGGCTCATCCCCGATATGGAGATAGGCCTCGCCCTCGCTATAAGGCGCCCAGTCCGGCCCATCAGCGCTTTGCGGCTGGCCTGTCGCGGCGAAGGAAGCCCAATAGTCCACCAGGACGGACGACAGCGCTTCAGCTTCCTCGACGGGCGGCTTCGGCCATTGCTCCGGATAGGAGTCGAGATCCCCGACCGTCCCGAAGACGAAGGGCACTTCACTCGCATGGAAGGCACAGAGGTCGCGCTCTGCCATGGCTGGGTAGCAGTAGTCGAAAACATAGAGATAGGCCGGCTCGCCTGCTTCGCTGGCGCTGCGGACGATGCGCTCTGTGGACCAGCCGAAGACATTGTCCCGGTTCACCGCCAGCATGGATTCGACCATGTCGTCGGCGGGATAGAGGTCGAGGAAGGCATCGGCATCTTCTCCGTAGCGAGCGCGGATCGCCGCCTCATAACCTTCAGGCGACTCCGGCTTTTTGGGCAGAAGCATGCGGTAGGTGCGCGCCTCGCCGCTATTGAAGCCGGCAAGCACGGGCACCTGCGCGAATTCGCCATCATCAAAGGCTTCATTGAGCTGGCGCGGTATATATTTGCCGTCGACCGTTCCGGCGGGCGCGTAACCTGCCAGCGTTGTGCGATTGATAAGAGACTGAGCATCGAGCGCGCGCGCAGCCTCCAGCGTGTCGATCTTGAGTTTATCGAACAGGTCGGCGCCCTCTGTTTCCGCTGCCGGAAGGTCGTATGCCGCCTGTCCGAGCTCAGCGAAATTCCGCGTATTGGTCGATTCGATGATCGCCTTGTCTAAAAGCCCCTCGGCGGGCGGACTCGTCAATAGGTAGCTCACGCTGAGCGCGCCCGCGGACTCACCCATGACCGTCACGTTGGACGGGTCTCCGCCAAAGGCTTCAATATTGCCGCGCACCCATTCCAGCGCGGCAACCTGGTCCATCAGGCCATAATTGCCAGACAGGCCGTGTTCGCTCTCGGCCATAAGCTCCGGATGCGCGAGCCAGCCAAGCACACCGAGCCGGTAGTTGATCGAGACGAACACCACACCGCGCTCAGCATAGGCCGTGCCGTCATAGACAGGCTGCGCTGCCCCGCCGATGCGTAGTGACCCGCCATGGATCCAGACGATCACGGGCGCATCTTCTGCATCTGCCGGGGACCAGACATTCAGGGACAGGCAATCCTCCGACGCGCTTTCAGGCGGATCGTTATAGACACTCGTCGGCGGCACGGGAGGCTGGACGCAGCTCGGGCCGAAGGCGCTTGCATCGCGAATGCCTTCCCAGCTGGCGGGAGCGGTTGGCGGCGCCCAGCGCAGGTCTGCGACCGGAGGCGCAGCGTACGGTATGCCCCGAAACACGTTGATGCCATCCTCGCTGAGACCTTTGACGTCTCCCTGCGCGACGCTGACAACAGGGCCCGCCGAAGCGGAGTCCTCTGCCAGCGCCGCCTGGGAGGAATCTGTCTCACCGTTCGAGCATCCCGACAGGGCAAGTGCGGCGAGGCCCGTAGATATCAGGGCAGGTTTCAGTCGTTTCATGTGTCAGCTCCTGCCGCTTCAGGCTGAGCCATAAAGGCTCCTGAGGCGGATCTTGTCGATCTTTCCGGTTCCGGCGAGCGGCATCGCCGGCACACGGATCACCGCATCCGGCAGCCACCAGGATGGCACACGGTCTTTCAACGCTTCAATCAGATTATCGTCTTCGAGGCTCTCACCATCGCGAAACTGGACGAGCAAGACAGGACGCTCACCCCATTTCTCATGCTCGCGCCCGACCACAGCCGCGAAAGCGACTTCCGGCAGGCTGGATACGAGCGCCTCGATCTCCGCCGGATTGATCCATTCGCCGCCGGACTTGATCAAATCCTTGGCACGACCTGTGATGAAAAGCTGTCCGTCTTCAGTGATCTGAGCGAGGTCACCCGTTGGAAACCATCCATTGAGCGTGGCAGCTTCCGCCTGTCCGAAATAGCGCTCAACGACGGAGGGGCCGCGCACCCAGAGATGGCCCTCTTTTCCACGCTGATCAGCGAGCGGCGTTCCCTCAATATCGGTGAGCATCAGATCGATGCCGAGCGCAGGGCGGCCGGCGGTGTCGGGCGAGCGCGCATCTCCAGGCGGCGCCGCCGTGCCGAGCGGTGAGAGTTCCGTCATTCCCCATGTCGTCTGTACGGCGATGCCGCGCGCCTCGATCCGGCGCATCAGGGCTGCATTCATCGGCGCGCCGCCAACCATGATGCGTTTCAGGCTCGGCACGTCCAGCCCGTTCGCATCGATATGGTCGAAAACGTCGAGCCATAGCGTCGGCACACCGACCGCAACGGTGACGCCTTCGCTGATGATAAGGTTCGCAAGCGTTTCGCCATCGGCCTGACGGCCACTAAAGACCAGCCGTGCGCCGGTCGCAGGGGCCGAATAAGGCAAGCCCCAGGCATTGGCGTGGAACATGGGCACGACGGGCAACACAACATCGTGAGAGTTAAGGCCGCTGACATCAGCCTGGAGTTGGCGAAGCGTGTGCAGATAGCTGCCGCGATGCGTATACGTCACGCCTTTAGGGCGGCCCGTCGTGCCCGATGTGAAGCAGAGGCCGCACGGCGTTGTCTCCGGAAACTCGCCCCAGACAACGCCGTCGGAACTCGCCTTGGAGAGCAAGGCTTCAAGGTCCCGTGCCTGTGGCAGGTCGACATCCGCGCAGCAGTCCGGACCAACTGGATCGATGACGAGCACGTGATCGATAGATCCGGCCTTTTCCACGATCTCGGCGGCTAGCGGCTGGAGATCGCCGCTAACGATCAGGATGCGGGCCTCCGACTGGCCGATCATCCATGCGAGTTGTTCGGACGTCAGGCGCGGATTGAGTGTGTGGCAAACTGCGCCGAGACCCATGATGCCGTACCAGCATTCCATATGGGCCTGGCTGTTCCAGGCGAGCGTCGCGACTCGGTCGCCCTTGTTCATGCCAAGGCTCTGGAGCACGGCGGAGACCTTGAGCGCGCGCACCCGGAGGTCGGCATAGCCGATGCGGGCAAGGCTGCCGTCGAGGCGGCGTGTCACCACATCCTTCTCGGGATGCCATTTGGCTGCGTGGTCGATCATGCGATCGAGCGTCAGCGCATAGTCCTGCATGGCGCCGTCATTCAGTTGCACGCGGGCACCTCCGGCGGCAGGGGCGGCGAGATGATGCCGACATTCCAATTCCACTGAAGGCTGCCTTCGGCACGCCTCCGGCAGACGATTGCTTCGTGAAGCTCAAACCGGGCGCGGGCAAGACCCGGCCAGGCCTTGGGTGTTTCGGAGAACACCATGCCGGTGGCGTTCTCACCATAGGCCGGCCAGTCCGCCGTGCCTTCAGCCGATGGGACGCCCGTCCGCGCGAAACTCGCCCAATACTGCATCATCGCTTTCATCAGATCGCGTTCAGCTTGCTTGCGCGGGGCCTGCGGCCAAGGCTCGGCAATGTCGAAAAGCGTGCCGAACACGTAAGGGATTTCCATCGCGTGAAAGGCCCGAAGGCCAAGCTTGTCGGCGGCCGGATACGTATGGTCGAAAAAGTAGAAATAGGAAGGCTGGCCAGCGGCAGTTTGCGAGGCGGCGAGCCGTTCTGCCGTCCAGCCATACATGGCGTCACGCGTTGTCGCGAGCATGCTGGCTTCGGGATTGTCGGCCGGATAGGTCTCAAGGAAGCGGTCTGCGAGGTCGCCATGGCTTGAGCGGATCGCGGCTTCATACGCGTCGCTGCCCGGCACGGGGGGCAAGAGGAAACGCAGGGAGCGGATCTCACCCTCATTAAACCCGGCAAGGACCGGCACCTGCGCCTGCTCGCCCTTGTCAAAGGTTGCCGGCATCTGGTCTTTCAGCCAGACGCCGTCGATGACGCCGAACGGGACGAAAGCGTTGCGCCCGGCAATCGAGACCAGCTTGTCGGCGTCCATCTCACGCAGCTCAGCGAGCGAGGCCGCTTTAGCCTTTTCCTGGAAAGCGACGCCCGCTTCTTCAGCTGACGGGTGGCCATTCGCTGTACCCCTCAGAGGCGCCATCGAGACCATATAGGCGCTCTCGGCAACCGCCTTGTCGAACAGGCCCCGCGCTTCAGGCGAGACCATGAGCAGGACCACGCTGAGCGCGCCGGCCGACTCGCCTGCCACAGTGACATTGTCCGGATTTCCGCCGAAAGCTTCAATATTGCGCTTCACCCATTTCAGGGCCGCCGCCTGGTCTTTCAGGCCATAATTACCGGAAATATTCTGCGGCGACTCGGCGCTGAGCTCGGGATGAGCAAGGTAGCCGAGGACGCCAAGCCGGTAATTGATGGTAACGACGATGAGGCCCGTTTCGCGGGCAAGTGCGGCGCCGTCATACATCGCCTGACTGCCGGCGCCGGTGACGAGCGAGCCGCCATGGACCCAGACGAAGACGGGCGCGTCTTCTGCGCCGTCCGGCACCCAGACATTGAGACTGAGACAGTCCTCGTTCACCTCATCGAGCCGCTCATAATAGATGCTGCCCGGGCGGGCGCCGGGCTGCGGACACGCCGCGCCGAATTCTGTCGCCTGGCGAACCCCTTCCCAGTCCGGAAAGGCTTCCGGCGGGGCCCAGCGTCGCTCGCCGACAGGGGCGAGCGCGAACGGGATACCACGATAGATCGAGACCCCATCCTCAGCCTCACCCTGCAGTGAGCCGACCGGCGCATTCGTAATGGCCGCGGGCTCAAGCGTACCAACGCTCGCCTGCAATCCATCACGCGCCGCACAACCGGCCTGCCAGAGCACTGCCGATGCAAGGATCGACCAGGCGATTACCTTGCCGATGCCGGGGGGCGTTCTGCCACCGTCCAGCATTCTTCCAACATTCAGCACAGTCTTGCTCCCGATCAGTATTCAACGCTCACGCGGACACCAAAGGTCTGCGGCCTTTGGCGAGCATAGCGCCCGTCAAGGAAGGATTCGGGGTGGACGTAAGTGATGGAGTTGTCGTCGAAGAGGTTCTCGACATATCCCGCCAGTTTCCAGTTATCCTTCGACAGGCCCGCCTGCAGGTTTACGACCGTGTAGGCATCCGTGTAATCGAAGGTCGGTGCTGGAACGCCCGGTTGTCCGGGGACATTCGGAAGCATGGCCGGGAAGTCGCCAACATAGGAAGCCGTGCCAGCCACGAAAGCATCCATCTGGCCGAGATTGAAGTCGTACCGCGCCGTTGCTGAGCCTTGGAAGTTCGGCATGGCAAGCTGCAGGCCAAGTTCAGCGCCCGAGATCGCGGCCTCTTCCGGGGTCAGTTCCGTGATTTCGGTATCGTTCAACGATCCGTTCAGGAACAGGGTAAACCCGCCGCCCGGATAGTAACCCACTTCGAACTCGAGGCCCTGGCTGACCGCCTGACCGATATTCGTCGCAAACTGGACCTGGTCAGAAAGTCGGTTGGCCTGCACCTGGATGTCATCCCAGATGATGTAATAGGCGGCAAGGTTCGACGTCAGCTTGTTGTTGAAGAAGACACCCTTGGCGCCGACTTCGTAGTTAACGAGCTTGTCGGACTCTGCACCATTCGGAATGACGAGATCATTCGGATTCACGACGCTCACCGCGCCGGCACGAGCGTTCGCGACCGGAGAACGGAAGCCTGTGGAGATCGATGCGTAGGTCGTCAGGTTCTCCATCGGCTTGAAGGAGAGGCTACCCTTGTATGAAACGTTGTCGGCCTCGACCTTGAGGCCGTCTGCCGCTGCAACAGGAAACACCGTCAGCTGAACATTCGAGAACCCGCCCAGCGCAACCGCCAGGTAGTTGGAGTTGTAGCCGCCAGCCAAGGTGTGGGACTGAATCTCTGTTTCCGTATAACGCAAGCCACCGGTCGCCCACAGCCGGTCGGAGAAACGATAGGTGAGTTCGCCGAAAACGGCAGATTCGATCGCGTCGAAATAGCCGCTGAAGCTCTGATAATACTCGTCCGGAAGCCCGGTCAGGTTGCGGGCCTGCAGGAAGTCGATGGAGGAGCGGTAGTCATAGTCGATGTCACGGCGCTTGTTGAAATAGAAGCCGCCGATGATCCAGTCCCAGTCGCCGCCATCGGCCGAAGAGAGACGCGCCTCCTGCACGAAGTTCTCGTCATAGCCGACAGCATCGAGCGCGAAGGGAATGGCCTGGTTGAAGGTGCCGGCAAGGTCGACGATGAACTTGCCGTCAATCTTGGAATAGGTCGACGAACTGGTCAGCGTCGCCCAGTCCATTTCGTAATTGCCGGTCAGATTGTAGCTGGTGAAGTTCGACTGGAAGAGGTCCGGCCGCTCGGTGAAGCGGATATATTCGCCGCGATCAGGATTGGTGAGACCGGAGTCGGCCGGCTTGTTGTCTTCGTGGATGATCAGCAGGCCAAGATCGAAATTGCTGGTCGGCTCCCAGAGGAGGTGTGCGCGGCCACCGACCGATTCGAGCGAGTTTGCGCCCTCAATGCCGGTCCCGAGATTGTCGACCCAGCCATCTTCGTCGCGATAGAAACCGACGAGGCGCAGGGCAAGCTTGTCTTCGACGATTGGCAAATTGACCATGCCATTGTAGCGCTGGCGGAGCGCATCACCATCGACGAGGCCGAAATCAACGAGAGCAGAAGCTTCAAATTCGTTGGGGTTGGGCGCCTTGGTAAGAATGCGAACCGCACCTGATAGCGAGTTGGCGCCGAACAATGTGCCCTGAGGGCCGCGCAGGACTTCGACACGCTCGACGTCATAGAGCGTTGGGTCCAGGATCGTCGAGTTGCCATTACTCGAGATCGGAAGCTCGTTGATGTAAATGGCGGTCGCGGCCTGAAGGTTCGCGCCATAGCCATTCGTCGCGATGCCGCGCGTGGTGATTGTGTTGAAGTTCGCGGTGGGCTGGTTGAGCACGATGCCCGGCGTTTCGCGGGCCAGGCCATCATAGCTGACAATGCCCTTCTCGCTGAGCGCATCCTGCTGCCAGGCCGTCACAGCCAGCGGGACGTCCTGCAAACTTTCTTCGCGGCGAGTCGCCGTCACGTAAATACGCTCCTGGCGCGCCTCATCTTCCGTTGCCGGGGCTCCGGCGTCTGGGGTCGTTTCTTGAGCAAAGGCTGGCGCTGCCAGCGCGAAAAGCGAAATAGCAGACACGGACGCCATGAAATGCGTGGACATAGTTTCCTCCCTTAGTCCCGCGGGTTTTCCCGCTTGTGTCGGGAATATGAGACCAGGAAAAACGACATGTCAATAAAATTCACTCAAGCGATAATGAACATTATTCAGAGCGTGTCTTGACGGGCTCGCTCAAGTGAGGCGTGATCAAGAACTGGCGGAGTGATATGCGCTTCCCAAACGGACCATACGTGCATCGATGCCCGCAGAAGGCGGCCTTATCGATGACAGGTGTGACCTTGGGGAACGTTGACACCGTGACCAATTCGCCATTGACCAACAAATGAATAAAGCAAATGGCTGATTGACCTGATGACAAAAACAGCACCCAAACGCCGCCCGATGACCAAGGCTGAGCAGCGCGCTGAAACCACGGAACAAATCCTGGATGAGGCGGAGTACTTGTTTGCCCAGTCGGGCTTCAATGGCGTCACATTGAAGGACATCGCCAAGCGGGTTGGCGTACACCACACACTGCTCAACTACTATTTTGATGACAAGAAGAGCGTGTTCGATGCAGTCATCGCCAGGCGCGCGGGTGTTACCAGTTCGCTGCGCATAAAGGCCCTCGACGAATACGACAAAGCAAGCGGCGGCAAGCCAACCGTCGAAGGAGCGCTTCGCGCCTTTCTGGACACCGACCTCGATCTCTACAGCCAGGGCGGCGAAGGCTGGAAGAATTATGGCGTGCTTGGCGCGCAGTCATCAAACACGCCCTACGGCGCCGAACTGTTTGATTTTCACTTCGATCCAGTTGTTCTGCGCCTGATCGGTCTGCTCGAGAAGGCATTGCCCGGATGTTCACGCGAGGACCTGTTCTGGGGATATCATTTCGTCACCGGCGCGCTGATGCTGTCGCTCGGACGTACAGGCCGCATCGACCGGCTGTCTGACGGGCTGTGCAAGTCTGATGACTTCGAAGCCATAAAGAAACGCATGGCCTCATTCATGGCAGGCGGTTTCCATGAACTCTGCGGCAATAAAAGCGGCCGCGCCTAGCCAAACCGCCCAAGCGAGCCGGTCCACACGCTACTTCATCCACTGCGCCATCGGGTGGGGCTCAAGCGCCTGTTTGATCTCCTCATGGACGGCTGGTGTCTCGTCCTGCCCCAGCTTGAACCTAGGCTGGGCGGATGTGATGTTGGATCGAAAGCCAATAATTTGGTTCAGCAATGTGTCGTAGCGTTCACCGATATCATCGACACTCCAGTCAGAACCTTGTCGACTTTCCATGTGGCGAACCAGCGCCTCTACAGCAGGCCTGGTGAGCGAGTCCTCTATTTCCGCTTGGTCACTCAAGATCTTGAGCGAAAGGAAATTCCAGGTGGGAACCCAACCGGGTTTCGAGACCCAGGCCGGGGGGATGTAGGCGTTCGGCCCAAGAAAAAGAAACACGGCGCGCCCATCCTGCTGCAGCAGCTCAGTTGCCGGTGCACGCCTTGGAAGATGTCCTACTACGCTTACTGGCTGGCCTGCCGGATCGGTTTCAATAAGCAGCGGCATCAAAAGCGACGCGGCCGGATCCGCAACAGGCGTGATCCAGGCCAGAGGGAATTCGGCAGCAAACTTCACCACGTCATCGGTTGAAACGTCGCCAAACGCTGAACTCATTGGCCGAGAACCCGCTTCATCCACTGCGCACTGTCGTCAATAGCCTGCCTGGCAGTGGGCGAAATCGAAACGGCCTCAAGAAAACTGTGCGTCACTCCCGGATAGATGACGGCTGTCACATCATTTCCTTCGGCGGTGAGCCGACGGTGCAGTTCCTTGTTTTCATCAAGCAATATATCGCATTCTGCCACGCACAAATGCGTTGGCGGCAAGCCGCCCAGGTCGCCGATCAACACAAGCGCATACGGATCTTCTTCGGCGCCATCGGGGAGATAGGCTTGCCAGAAATCATCCATCTCCTTGGTCTCCAGCATGTAGGGAGCCCCGTCATAGCGTTGATGAGAGACGCGATGTTTCGTGTCGAGCGCACCGTAATTGATAAGTAGTCCGTCCGGGAGGCCGCGTTCGTCATCCCTGAGTTTCTTGGCTGCTGCGAGCGTGAGATTGCCACCCGCCGAGTCGCCGCCGATCAGCAGTTTGGTGGTGTTCAGGCCATATTCCTGCCCCGACTCACGCAACCAGATCACGCATTCGATAATCTCATCCAACGCCTTGGGAAACGGGTTCTCGGGCGCCAATGAATAGTCGAGCCCCACCACCGCGCACCCGGCAGCATCGGCATACTCCCGCATCAACCGGTCGTGAGTATCGAGGCTGAATAGCATCCAGCCCCCGCCGTGAATGTATAAGAGCGTACCTTCTCCCGCGCCGCCTTCCGGAATGTACAGGCGCATGGTTCTCGCGCTTTGGGGAAATTTGAGTTCACGAACAGACGCCATTGCGGGGCCACCATCAGCCCAGGAAGCGCGAACGAGTTCGGCGACTTCCCGCCGACGGCGCGGGTCGACGGGCTGGCCGGCAGTCAACTCGACCGACCGGCTTACAATGTCCTCGACGAAGGTCCGCACTTCTGGTTCGAGGTCATCAGTCTGCGTCTGGGAGGGAGCACTCATAGTCATGTCTCTGAATAATCTTTTCTGGATGTGATCCTCAGGCGTCCGACTGGTTGTCCGCCGCAAGTCTCTTCTTTTTGGCTGCGATCCTGGGGCCACGTTTCTTTAGCCAGACCCAAATGCCTGTGACGCACATTTCAGCCGTCGCGAGACCGGTGAGAAAAACGATGAAAACCGTGACCGGGCCGCCCACTTCGCCGCTATGCAGCGGGTAGACTGAACGCATCAGCGCCAGCCCGGTGCTGTCATCATAAGGATTGACCTGCTGGATGTAGGCACCGCTCGATCCATCGAAGTGATAATAGATCGGCCCCAGCGCCTTATAATTGAGCACGCCATTGTCGGTGAGCGTCGCGCCATAGAGATTCCAGTCGGGGTAATACAACATCGTAGCCGGCTGCCATGACACACCCGCTGCCTCGATTTGCTCTCGTGTGCGGCCAAGGGCGTCCTGAAACGACAGGTCGGGCTGAACCCCCTCTGGAAACAGGACAGCCTGATCAAAATAGGAGTCACCGGTCGGCGCAATGGTCTCGGCAAAGGGTGCCCAGAACTCGAAAAAAAAGTTCAACGCGACCGACGTGAACGCAACAATCACGACGAAGGCAAAGAGCCAGAGCCCGCTCGCCTGGTGAATATCCAGCATTTGGCGCGCGAAACGGCGTTTCGGACTATACGTCCAGGCAGACTTCCATTTCCTGAAGAATGGCCCGCGCTTTGGAAATGTCAGGTATAGCCCGATCAGGGAGGTGAGCAGCCACCCCAAAGCGATAAAGCCAAGGAAGATTCGACCGGAATTTCCCAGCAAAAGGTTTTCATGAAATCCGAGCAGGAGCGGGATGAACTGGCGTCCGGAAAGCCCGGCTTGCGTACTTCGCGTGCCAACCAACGTTCCAGACACGGGGTCGATAAAGACTTCGTCAAAGTCGAGCGCGTCCTGCCCCGGCTTCGGCACAACTTTCAACGGGATATTTTCGTTTTGATGCGGATTGAGCGGGAACTCGACAACCTGAATGTCAGGGTTTTGGGCTTCGAAAAGCGAAACGGCTTCAATGGCATCGATCCGGTCTTCGACAGCTCCGGAATAAACCATCAGATCGCTATTGATCCATCGATCGAGTGTCGCGCGGGCTGTCAGGACAGACCCGGTGACCGCTGCCAGGAAGAGAAAGACGGCCATCAGAACGCCGAACCACCGGTGCAGGAATAACCAGACATTGGAAGGCAGAACAGATGACATTGTACGGGATCGCTCCGGATTTGTTATCGTCGAGAATAAGCCAAGAGCCCTCGACGGAGCCATACTCAGTCCGGGTCGATATTTAGCTTGAATGGGTCTCTAGGTGCAAATAGTTCTCATTCTCTATAGCATTAAATGGCCAAATAAGAGAACTATGCGACCCAAAGCCTAAATTCAGTCCAGCCGACCACTGATATGATTTCGGCACAGGAGAGGTATGTGACGCAACCAAATCCAGAGGGATCAACAATGACTGTCAGACCAAAACAAACTTCGAGAAACACCAGGGCTGCACTGCTCGCCTCGACCATGGTTGCGGCACTCGTCGCACCTGTAGCGCTGGCCCAGGACGTTACACCCGAAGACGAAACCAGCGTGCAGGACACGATTTACGTCATCGCACCAGACTTCGTCCCCAAAGAAGGGCATAGCGCAAACAAGAGCGACATAGCCCTGATAGAGACCCCCCAGTCTGTGTCCGTCATCACGCGAGATCAGATTGACCTCCTGAACTTCATCGATGCCCAGCAAGCCGTGCGCTACACGTCTGGCGTCTTCGGCGAAAATTATGGCCCCGACCTGCGCTTTGACTTCCTCAAGGTGCGCGGGTTCACTCCGAAGGAATATATGGACGGCCTCGCCACGCCGAACACGACGGCGATCAAGAGTGTCGGCGTTGATCTCTACGCCTTTGAATCCTTCGACGTGCTGAAAGGCCCAGGCTCTGCGCTTTATGGCAGCGCCCCTCCCGGCGGTCTTTACAACCTCAACCTGCGCCGCCCGCAAGATGAATTCAGCGGCGAAATCTCGGCCAAATATGGCACCGACGACTACAAGCAGCTGGCTGGCACGATGACCGGCCCGCTCGGCGATGCGGTGAGCTTCAGCCTGACGGCGCTCTACCGCGACCGCGAAGCAGAGCGCGACTATGTCTCGGCCGAACGCCATTTGCTCGCCCCGGCGCTGACCTGGCATATGACGCCCGATACCGACCTGACCCTGCTCGGCTATTATCAGTCCGACATTGTCATGGGCGACACGAACGGCTTCCTACCCGTCTATGGCACGCTGCTGCCAAACCCGGTCGGCAAGGTCAGCCCGTCGATCAATCTCGGCAGCTCGGAC
This sequence comes from Henriciella sp. AS95, assembly GCF_038900055.1. Classification (NCBI taxonomy): domain Bacteria; kingdom Pseudomonadati; phylum Pseudomonadota; class Alphaproteobacteria; order Hyphomonadales; family Hyphomonadaceae; genus Henriciella; species Henriciella sp. AS95. The sequence continues at coordinate 943,858 of NZ_JBBMQM010000001.1, read as the reverse complement.
AACCGGTATGACCGTGATCAATGGTCCATCGGATACGAGTTCACTCATGCTTTCAATGAGAACGTGTCCTTCATCTCCAACACCAAGATTTCCGACTATGACGAGGAAACCCCGACGGGCATTTATGGCTCGGGTGGTGTTGTCGATAATGATTTCGACGGCGTGCCAGACGATTACCGGACCGTCCTCCAGTCCAACTACACCTATCGGGAAAAGGTCGAGAGCCTTGCCACCGACAACCGTTTTGACATCGATCTCGATGCCGGCGGACTGCAGCATGACATTATCGTTGGCTATGACTATCGCGACGTCGACAATGTCGCCGATTACGGCTTCTTCTACGGCACAGACACGATCGACCTGTTCGACCCGGTCTATGACTATCCGGCCGACCTGACACCGGGTTTTCCGACAGCCTATGTCAATCAAAGCCTGAAGCAGTCGGGTTTCTATGCCCAGGATCATATCGGGCTCGGCAACCTCTTTTTCACGCTGAGCGGGCGCTATGACGATGTGAAGATCGACAATGACCTGACCGGGGAAAACCAGAAGCAGGATGCCTTCACCTACCGGGTCGGCGCCAACTATGTCTTCGATAGCGGCTTTGCGCCCTATATCAGCTATGCCACCTCCTTCGAGCCTGTGCTCGGCACAGATGCCGACACGGGCGAAGGGTTCGACCCGAGCGAGGGCGAGCAGGTCGAGGCCGGGATCAAGTATGACGCCCGTGGCCTGCCAGACGGGTATGAGCTGCTGCTCACCGGAGCGGTCTATCAGATCAACCAGAAAAATATCGTGACAGCCGCCGGTTCGCTCACGCCAGTTGCCGCCAAGCAGACCGGCGAAGTCGAGGTGCAAGGCGCGGAAGTGGAGCTGGTGAGCCGGATTAATGACCAGCTCTCGGTCAATGCCTCCTACAGCTATACCGACAGCGAAGTCGTCGACAGCACGACCCCGCAGGAGATCGGCGCCGAGCTGCCCGTAACGCCAAAGCACAAAGCGGCCGTCTTCGTCGATTACAGCTTTATCGACGGCCCGCTGGCCGGTTTCGGCATCGGCGGCGGTGTGCGCTATACCGGCGAAAGCCAGGGCGCGCTGCCTGGCCCGTTCGCGCCAGTAGTTTATACCGGCGAGGAATCGACCCTGGTCGACGCGATCATCCGCTACGACACCGAGGACTGGCGCTTTGCCCTCAACGGGTCCAACATTCTCGACGAGGAATATGTTGCCCGCTGTGACGGGGCGGCTGGATGTACCTATGGCGCTGGCCGCCAGGTCATTGCGACGGTGACGCGCAAATTCTGATTTGTTGAAGGGCATGAGGCCGGTTGAATGACATTTGAGACTTCATTCCGGCCTGCTGCTCGTCGCATGATCTCGAAACTGCTTCTCGGCGCTGCGCTTTTTTGTGCAGCGCCGAGTTGCGTTCAGGACCCGGTGTCGAGTGCCCCGCCAACTGAGACTTCATCATCCAACGCCATACCGCCGACGCCAGGCGTTTCAGGAAAGCCGCCGACAGCGACCGCTCAGCCGGGGCAGAGCCTGCCTCTGCAAGCAGAGCGAAGCGTGTCATTTGAGACGGACGAAGGAACCAATCTGTCGATCGACGTGTCACCCAGCGGCAATCATATCGTTTTCGACATGCTGGGCGACATTTACCTGCTACCGGTTGAGGGCGGCGAGGCGCAGGCACTCACACATGGCCTGGCGCTCGACACCCAGCCCGTCTTCTCACCTGACGGTCGTTCGATCCTGTTTCTGAGTGATCGTTCAGGCGCCGAAAACTTATGGCGCATGAAATCGGATGGCAGGGGTATCACCCAGATATCCTTCTACGACGACAATCCGATATGGGTTTCACCGGAATGGTCGCCGGACGGAAAACACATCCTCGTCTCCCGCTTCTGGTCCGATCGCAATGCCTATGAGCTCTGGGAATTCAACGCCGCAGAACCAAACATGGGCCATGTTGTCCGCTCGACAGGCGATGCCAATGATGCCGACGATGCAACGAGCTCATTGGGCGCGCTCTACTCTCCTGACGGAGACACAATTTACCTCGCCTCTCTCGCGCATGAGTCCCCAGCCTTTGACCGCCTCTCGCTGTGGCAGGTGATTGCTTTCAACACGGCAGACGAAACGGAGCGTCAACTGGCGGGCAGCAAAGCGCAGCCTGCATTCCGTCCGCGACTGTCTCCCGACGCTAGCCACCTTGCCTATGCAGAACGCCGGGCAAATCGGACCTTTCTTGTTTATCTCGACCTGACCTCTGGAGAAACGTCGACACTTGGCGAACTTGACCCAGACTCGCTACAGGCAAGCCAGTGGCACGATGCGGTACCGCGCTATGATTTCACGCCAGATGGAAAATGGGTGATCGCCAATGTCCGCGGAGGATTGAAGCTTTTTTCAACGGCCGGCGCGCCTTCCAGGAACATTTCATTCTCTGCACAGGTGGACGTCCCACTCGGGCGGCTGGCGCGGACTGAAATCCCACTTGAAGACGGTCCGGTTCATGCGCGGCTGCTGATGTCGCCCGATTTATCGCCGAACGGTGATCAGATTGCATTTTCTGCGCTGGGAGACGTTTACGTGGCCGATGCAGCTGAGAACGCCACGCCTCGTCGCCTTTCCACTACCGTGCAGTCTACTTATCACCCGTCCTGGTCACCCGATGACACGTCGATCGCTTTTGTGAGTTGGACAAAGCAGGCCGGCGGACAAATCTGGGCCGCCAAAGCCGACGGTTCGGCCCTGCGGCAAATCACAGAGGATAGTGCGTTCTACACACATCCTGTCTTCACGCCGGACGGCTCGGCTATCATCGCGGTACGGTCATCTCGCGAGGCGCGCTCGAAAACTTATATGGAATTCGGCCAGTTGCGGGACGCCGATCTCATCTACATCCCACTGGATGGCTCGTCAGAAAGCGTCATTCTGAGCGGCCGGATCGGTGGCACGCCGCATTTCGGTCCCGACACCAGCAAGGTCTTCATCAACTCCGACGAAGGGGTTGAGGCCGTCTCGCTGAGTAATGGTATGCGCACGGTCGTGACGCAGTCGAAGGGGCCTAATTGGTACTTTGCAGAAGGACCCGCCGCGGCCGATGACATACGCGTATCGCCCGACGGCGAGTGGGCGCTGGCACAGATAACGCAGCAGCTGCACCTCTATCGTCTGCCAGAAGAGAAGGGCAGCACGGTTGACCTGACGTCCTCCGACACGCCCCACATCAGGCTGACCGATATAGGCGCCGACTACTTCGGTTGGAGCGACGATGGCAATGGCGTGTACTGGACGGTCGGCTCGACTCTGCACCGACTGTCCTTGAAAGATGTGGCATTCGATACACCGAGCCAGGGCCGCATGGTGCCTATCGAACAGACCTACGCCGATGCGGTGCGGTTTGACGTGTCAGCTCCCAGAGCTTTGCTCGGACGCAGCATTCTCCTGACGGGCGCCACCCTCATTCCAATGGATAACCGCGCCGAACCGGAACGCATCATTACCAACGCCGACATTTTGCTTAAGGACGGAAAAATTGCGAGCGTCGGTCCTGCCGGAAGCGTTGAGGCAGATGCCAGCATTCCCCGTGTTGATCTAGCAGGTCACTACATCATCCCCGGCCTCATTGATGCGCATTATCACGTTGGCGACATTCGCCGCGATGTCCTCCAGCCAGACGCCACGGGACTGAAAACCAATTTCGCCTACGGCATCACGACGCTGTTCGATCCGTCCACTCTCACGATCGACATGCTGACCTATCAGGATTTCATCGACAGCGGAAAAACACTTGGTTCGCGGTTGTTCTCAACCGGTCCGGCAATATTCGACTTCAATGATTTTCGATCCAAAGCCGAGGTCGATGCTGTATTGAAGCGCTATCGCGATTATTACAGGATCAAGAATCTCAAGCAGTATAGAGTGGGCAATCGGCGTGTGCGCCAATGGCTTGCTCAGTCGGCGGCGGAGCTCGGGATGACGCCGACTACGGAAGGGGCGCTCTCCTTCAAGCTCGGCCTGACACACATCTTCGATGGGTATTCGGGCAACGAGCACGCGCTGCCCCCGCCGGCGCTTTACAACGACATCGCGCAGCTATTTGCACAAAGCGGTACAAGCAGCACCCTCACCCTCATGATCACGCATGGTGGAACGCCAGCCGACGAAAGTTTCATCGCGCGGCGCAATCCCGTTGCAAACGAGAAATATGCACGGTTCACACCGCGCTGGTTTATCGAGAGAGAGTTCGCAAGCGCGACAAAGTACTCGCCCGACCGGTTCTTGTACAAAACCATTGCCAATAGCGCCCACAAGATCTTTGAAGCTGGAGGCCTTGTCGGCGTGGGGGCACATGGCGACATTCCCGGCCTTGGTACGATTTGGGAAATAGAGGCCTATGTTGAGGGCGGATGGTCACCCGCCGAAGCGCTGTGGGCTGCCACAATGGGCAGCGCAGGCGCCATAGCGCGGCAGGAAAGCCTCGGCAGCCTGACCCCAGGCAAAGCCGCAGACCTCGTTGTTCTGCCCCGTAATCCCATTGACGATATTCGCGCCATTGAAGACCCGATCTTCGTGATGAAGAACGGCCATCTCTATGACGCGGCCACGCTTCAGGAGCACGCCCTGACATTGACTGAGTAGTTTGTCGGCGCGGCGACTTGCACGGATTCTGACCAAGACTGGACTATCAGTTGGCCTTCTGCATGCAATAAGGTCATATATTGTCTTGAATGGGCCACAACCAGTGTGATGCAATTGTCATGTTGAGTCTTGCTGGCATCATCTGATGGACCCTTAGCAAGCATGTGAGTTTGCCATGAAGAGCACTGTCGATATCGACCTGGACTGCCGCGCTGTCGTGGGTCTGGCTGATGAGTACCCAGCAGGCTTCCGCGATCCAGAGCATTCGCATAAGCGAATTCAACTCCTCTACGCATGTTCCGGCGTGATGTCGGTGGTAACGGACACGACGAGCTATGTCATACCGCCGCAACGAGCGGTCTGGATCCCGAGCGGTGTTCCCCACGAAGTCTCTTGCCGCGGACCTGTATCGTTGCGCTCGCTGTATATTGATCCAAGGTATGATCGCGGCGAGCCGCACTGTCACATTGTCGAGGTCAGCCAGTTGCTGCGCGCGCTGATTATCGAAGTGACACAGCTTCCGCTGGACCGGGAATTAAACAGCCGGGACGATCAGGTGATCAATCTGCTAATCCAGGAGCTTCTCGACTGCCGCAACATTCCCTACGCAGCACCGATGCCGAACGATACCCGCCTGGTACGCGTTTGCCGTCAGATTCTGGAGCAGCCTGCCGATCAGCGCGACACCAATGAGTGGGCCGCTGTCGCCGGCATGAGCCGAAGGTCGTTCACGCGGGCCTTTAAACGCGAGACTGGAATGGGTGTCGCGGTATGGCGCCAGCAGGTGCGATTGCTTGAAGCGCTGTCCCTGCTATCGACAGGGTCCCCTGTCACGTCAGTTGCAATGGATGTGGGCTACGAAAGTCCCAGCGCCTTCTGCGCCATGTTTCAAAAAGCATTCGGTGTCCCACCGAGCAAATACGCATTTTGAGCCCCTATCCCGACTTCAGGTATCCTTGATGCACGCTCAATGAGGGCGGCTCTACCTGCAGTTTGCGCATTGGTCGTCACCAAGCATTTCTCACCGTCAGATTGCTTGCGACCAATCAGCGAGTCAGTTAGCCGTTAACCATAGTGTTTGGTGGGCGCTGGGGCACGGGCGAGATCTCCACTGTTGCTGGCTTATTGAAAGGTAACGAGATGGAAAGCTCTCAGCCGTATCTTTCTGATATGAAGCCAAACAGAGCCGCCCTTCTCGTTTCCCTGACCTGTCTCGCTCTTTCAGCGCACGGCTCTGCCGCATTCGCCGAAAGTGATCTGCAGATCAATTTGAGCGCCAGCGTCGCGAGCAGCTGCGGATTAAGCTCCGCTGAAACAACACCCAATGCGAACGGCGCAACCATGCGTATCTCGACGGTTTGCAACGCCTCCGGATTTACGCTGACTTTCGACGGCGTTCCGGGCCTGGACATCTCAGGAGCCCGCTCGGCGCATATCTCGACTGGGCCTGTATCTGTATTAGCAGACAGCGTAATGCTGACCCCGGTTCGCCCCGGCCTTCAGGCGGTCGACATTGATTTCTCGAATAGCGCAGCTGAGCTGTCAGATCTGATCATCGGGATCGACGCCCAATAACGCAAGTTTCCCGATCAATCGGTCGTAAAGCTCAACGTTAGCGTATCGGCATAGTCGCCAGCGACGGGCGCACCAATATCTCCAACCCGCAACCGGACGGTCCCCATATTATGGGCCCCCATATTTGAGCTTAGCGGCAGTGACTGAGCCCCATTAGTGGAAATGGCGCGGTCATTGATGAACGCGGCATACGGGATCGAATAGACGCCCGGCCCATCTTCATGGACAAGCGTGCCATTATTCAGAGACTGTGCTGTCACAGACAGGTTTGCATTGGACTGGTAAATGAAGTTCGAGGTGATCTGTTCGCTGCTTTCCAGCGTCTCGAAATCGATCTGACCATGCCCATCGGAAACATCGCCAAGCAAACGCATCGCGGGCGATACAACCAGCTGTGGTTCAACAGTGTCGACTGGCACGCCGTTCACTTTTACATCGAGAAGGTTCGAGTAAGACCCTGCCGGAAAGAAAGCACCCGGTTCAATCCAGGCGTATTCGAAGAGCAGGCGACCGGTTGAGGTAAGTTGACTGACCGCCGGCTGGGAGAGACGAAGCGTTCGGTCGGTATAGGACGAAAACACTGACTGCCCTGGCGGGATTGTGCCCGAAATCGTCGGACCGCCATCAATGAGTTCACGTACGCCAGAGGCCGTCTGGCTTTCGATTTCCACCACGTTCGAAGCACAGGATGCTTCAGCCGGTCCATCGATGAGGAAAATCTCAATCTGCAGCGCCACCGGCGACAGATTGTTCGGGCTATATTCAGAGTCCCCGACTTGCTGTGCCGCAAGGTTGAATTCAGTACAGGCGTGAGCTGGCAAGGTCACACCCAGCCCGCAAATCGCCGAAGTCAGAATAGCTGCAGTCCTCATCATGAGTCCCCTTGCGTGAGATCGATCAAGCCTAGATCAGAAAAGGCCTCGGTGTCCTCGTCGACCGCAAACTCGAAAGTAAAGTCAGTTCCGGCGAATTCAAGCAGATACTCGCCTGGCGTGAGATTGGAAACCAATGCCCGGCCAGCATTATTGGTAAACGTAACCTGGGTGTCGCCGGTTGTCTTGTTGGTGATTGTGCCCGCCGTCAGTTTCAGCGGCTCGTCATATGCGACGAACGTTGCCACCACGCTGCGGAACGCATCGTTGCCAATTGTGATCTTGATGCCGGACCGTGCGCCCGGCACGACATAGTAGGCCCCTTCGCCAACATTGTATCCGATCGGCGCATCCAGGACATCAACCGGAATTGTGGTCGGCACATAAGGTGAGTTTACGCGGGCGATTGCCGGGCCAAGCAGTCCGGACGTCGCCTTTACGGCCCGCCGGCCACGCGCTTTGATCGTGGTGCGAGCACCATCAAGGCTCTCATGCTTGTCGACCATGACGAATCCGCGCCCTGGATCGCGGCCGATTCCGAACTGACCATCAGCGAAAGCGATACCGGTCTGGAAGCGCGCCGTCAGTCTTGAATCGTCCCCGATCGCGTCGTTATCGCGGTTTAATTGCGTGAAGGATACACGTGTTCGGTACCTGTTTGCAGTGTAGTCGGCCGCCCCTCTCAAGCTCACATCCTGGTCGCGGCTGCTAAGCTCGGCTTCGTACCCGAAACTGCCGACCTCGTCGCGCGCTGGACGTCTGTACCGCAGGCTTGCCCGGTCACTTCTCGTGTCATAGCGCGCATTCGCCGAGCCGCGATCGCCAAAGCGCCGGGTCAGCGTCACAAAGCCGCCGACGTCGTCGTCCCCATTGAGATCGGATCCCACGCGCACACCGGCACCAAAGAAGAAATGACCAAATTGATAGCTGCTTCCAAGCGCAATACTCTTGGCGGCAGTATCGGAGTAGTAGTCTTCCGAGTATGTCCCCGACAGGTTCATTCTGAGACGATTGGTCAGCTGCAGCTCATAAAAAGCCGAAGCGTCGTATTTAATGCCTACGCCGAATTGCGAACCCGCCGTTGTGAAATTCCTGTCCCGGTAATCAAATGCAAAAGCGAAATTCTGGGATCGAACGGCGTTGGGTGAACTGTTCCAGCGATAATCGAGTGACGTCGCGAGTCCATTTCCTGAGGTCTCGGAATCCGAATATCCGAGTTCCAGTTGCGCGATGCCATCGAGAAGGCCAAACACTGATTGTGTGCCGACGACTGAAAGCTCTTCCGAGGCGTAGCCGAAAGCGCCCAGCGTCAGATTGGAATTGAGACCGAAACTGTAGTTGCCCGCCGCCACGACGTCGTCAGTGTAGGTGAACCCACTGCGATTGCGGTCCCGTTTCTGGCCGATCCCAAAGGAATACTCAGACAGTCCGGGCTGAAGCAACATCGCATCCGACGCGACGCTGAAACTCTGGGTTTCGCGGCGGCCAAACTCGTCTTCGACAACAATCGAGACGCGGTTGGATATGTTCGCCAACGGAATATCATTGAGATTGACGGCCCCCGCCGGAGCATCGAAGCGGGAGATTTCCTGACCATCGACAAGGACCGTGACTTCGCTCGCTCGGTTCAGCTCAAATGATCTTTGTCCAAGCGGCCGCAAAACGCGTGTCGGTTGAAGACGGCGGTAGGACTTGGTGATGCCCACACCCAGGAAATCGTTCTCGCCCGCAAGTTCTGACAGGGGCGTATACAGCGTACCAGCCTCAAATCTGAGGGCATGTTCCGGACGGTCCATGAAGAGTATTGTCCGGTCAGCGTCGAACCGGCTCTCTCCCGTGCCATCATCGAAAGTCAGGATACCGCCATAGTCCAAATTCAGGCCACGAACGCCGCCGTAGTTCACAAACCCTGACAAGGACGTGGACAGCGTACTGGAATTGGCGTCTTCGAAGTCTTCGTTAAAGAGAAAAGTCGACGTGAGACCCGCCGCGAAGTTTGCGGCATCCGCCGTTTGAGTGCCCTCGGGCGCTTCGCGGCCGCCCAAATTCATGTCCAACGGACCCTCTTTTTTTGGAGGCGCCTCAATCGTCAAGGTTAGCGTGGCCGGGTCGAGGCGGGCCGTAACACCGATCGCCTGCAGTCGCTCAACCGAGACAAACCCACTTCTGAATTGGGACAGTAACAGCTGTGTGCTTTCGTCGACATAAGGCTCCAGCGCAGCCCTCAACTGGCTCGCTTCGACGTTCAGCACGCGTGTCAGCGTTGTTTCAACCGTTATGAGGCCGAGTTTGCGCCCCTGATAAGTCGCGGCGAGCTCAATCGTAACGACTTTCGACTGGTTCTCATTGAACGCGTCAATTCTCGAGGGCTGCTCATTTCGCGAAGACGAAGGTTGAGGCGCCGGCGTATCGAGCATGTAGAACGTCGGCGAATTGGACGGCACCTGCACCGACACCGACAAGGGTGCATCGCCGGACTTCGGTTCCGCTGTCGCTAAAGGCAGCCGCTTCGCCTGCTCCGTGGCAGAGCGCGGCTGCGCAGATTTCGGCACAACCGGTACCGACATCGTGGACGCGTCTATTGGTCGGGTTTCGTCAGCTTCTTCTGCGAAGGCAACAGGGGTTGCTATCGCGGCGGCTGTGCCGAGCAAGAAGGCCAGCCGGCGCTTTGCGCGCATCCTGTTCGAAGACGATGTGGGAGAGACGAACTCAGTCGGGAGTTTCTTCAAGTGAAACACTTAAGTCTCCGGCTGCTATGTTTAGCTCGCTCAAATTAAGCGTCAGAGGAATCTGGTTTTCAGGCGGCACAACAACATGATCAGCGATGCTCATAAACGACTCGCCTTCGAGCTCAAGCTTGGTGTCACCCTGGGACAGGATCAGGCGGTCATTCGTCAGTCTGCCAAACGAGTTGCCGGAATTCTTCACCGTCATCTTGAGCGTGTCGCCATCCCTGACGACGTCACTTATTGAAAGTTCGGATTCTGCCCGAGCATTCTCGACATAGACGACCACGCCGAAACTGTAGACGTAGCGCAGTCCGGTGAATCCGGGCTCGAGTTCGACAGGAACTTCCCGCACATGGATCGTATAGGCTGTTTCAGAAGTGACAGTCTGATCACCGACATACTGAAAGCGAAAAGCCTGCTTGGCACCTGGCTCTATAAGAGCCTGAAATGGAAAGATTATGAAATCATCATCTGCCGGAACGAGCGTCTGCTCGCCATTTTCCCCGAACACCCGTTTTTCAACGACCAGCTCCACCGGAAGCGGTTTGCTTCGTGTGTTTTTTACCGTCAAGAGGCCCGTGGTCTGTCCGCTTTCGGGATAGACAGAGTGCCGCATAGGCTGCACTTCGAACGCACTTGCACTTAGAGAACCCCAAGCCAAAACCAGGCTCAGTCCGATGGCGGCGTTTACGCTTCTGTGCATCGACAATCCTGCCCTTATTATAATCTACGCATAAGAACGCAAAAACGGGGCCAACCTGGTGAGATTGGCCCCGCTACATTAAAACGCCAAATATTAGTTGGCGGTTACCGAAACCGTTACAGTGTCGGAATAGGCACCCGCAAAGACGGTTGTCGTCGGTGCGTCGTTGAAGTCTGGGCCCTTAACGCCGTTCAGCACGATCGCTGCGCCAACTTCACGGCCGCTCAGGAGCTCGGTGGAGCCGGGAACGGTGAAGCTACGGTCGACCGTCAGGTTCAGCGGTGGCGTACCGGGAGAGATACCAGGGAACGCATCGCCGCCGGTGTCAAAGTTCACCTTGTAAGTGATCTCGTTGCCCGGACCGGTTTCGGTGCCGCCGCGAAGCAGGTAGCCGCCATTTGCCGAGCTCATGCCGAAGGTAGCGCCACCGGCAGCGTTGCAAACGATACCGAAGTCAGCGCTGCGGGTGATCGGGCCATCCGTCGCGGCCAGTTCACCAAAATCGACGTCGATGGAGCTGCTAGCAGCCGTGATGCCACAGATTTCCTGAACGGTTCCGTTCAGCACAAGCTCCAGCTCTGCATCGCCACCGTTTGCGTCGATGAACTCGGCAGATGCTGCGCCAGCGATAGCGAGTGCCGCTACTGATGCAATTGCAAATTTTTTCACGTGTTTAGTTCCCTTTTCTGAGGACCCCACCAATCGGTGTCGCTCGATAATCAGACTTCGCAACTTTCGCTGCGTCATCCCCAACCTGGGCCTGAATTCAATTTACATCCGCTTCAGGCTCTTCCGTCTCAAGGCTTCAAGCCTCAAAACTTATGTTTCGACAGGAGTTGGAATGGATCAGAACGCTTCCCACGATGCGCGCCAGAGAGGCGGCAGCGAAGAGCGCCGTAAAAAGCTGCGGTTCGTCCCCATGAACTCTAATTGTCGGCCCAACTGAAGATGCGGATCCCCAATCGAACACACCGAGAATTAAACTTTCAGTAACCTTTGTAAAGTGTAAATTACGCGCGTTCTGGCTTTTCACCTGACAGGGGAATCGGACACGCCTGATACGGGATTTTCTTCGTAAAATCTGGAACCTAGGACGCCGGGAAAAGCACTGACCGTGCGCTAATTCAGCCCCTTTTTCAGGGTCCAAAATATCTACCCTGGGTAACCATTGAATCAGCTGTCGCCTTTACAGGAACGGCCCTATCTCCGGTCGCATTTCCGAAGCAGCCATCTCGCGTCGCCGAAGCTCGAAATCACCAGAATCCAGACGCGCTGGCATTCAAAGGGGCGCAAACTCCGAAACAGTTGAAATCGCGCGCCACCCTTGCACTTAAGTCAGCCACGGCCGGAGTTTCAGTGGGCGTCAGGCCGGAAATGCCGGCAAAGCACGTCCATCAAGTCCATGCCAATGCCGTCACGCGCACAATAATAGATGGTCTGCGCAACACGGCGACTTTCGACCAATCCGACCGACTTCAACTTCGAGAGATGTTGCGATACCGAGGAAGCCGTCTGCTCCGTCTTTTCGGCGAGCGCAGTGACGGAAAGCTCCGATTCACTGAGCAGGCACAACATCTTCAGCCGTGACTCTGACGCCATCGCCTTCAAAAGGTCCGCGACCTCGGATACCAGCTGCGGGTTCGCCTCAAGATCCAAAATCGGTGGAATCTGGGTAACCTGTCCCACCTGAATACCTCCAGTTCATGAGCGCGCCGCACCAGAGCAGAATATCGCCGAATTTGTGAAATTATCAAAATCCGAACAGCAGACTTCACGGGGCTGCGACATTAGCCTTTTTACGACCGAACTCTGATCCACTCAAAGAATTGGTAAAGCACCATCCCGCCAATCATGGCAGCGAGAAATCCAGCCGCTTCCCAACCACCCAGAGTGATTGCCGTGATCGCAGGTCCCGGGCAAAGACCAACCAGGCCCCAGCCTATGCCAAACAGGACCGCACCGATCGCAAGTTTGCTGTCGACCTGCCGATTACCCGGCAACAGGAATTTGCTCTCGAAGAACGGACGCCGCCTTGTCCAAACCAGGCGATAGCCGATTGCCGTGACGAGCAGCGCACCGCCCATCACCAGTGCAAGTGAAGGGTCCCAGTCACCAAAAATATCCAGAAAAGCGATCACCTTCGCCGGGTTGACCATTTGCGAAATCACGAGACCAAGTCCGAAGATCAAACCCGCGAAGAGGGCTGCTACGTTGCGCGCCATGGCCTAGCCTCCCACCAACGGCTTTAAGAGAGCAACGGTCGCCATACCGGCGCCCATGAACAGCGCGACTGAGACCATTGAGCGGGGCGAAAGGCGAGACAGCCCACAAACGCCATGTCCGCTTGTGCAGCCTGAGCCCAGCCGCGTTCCAAATCCGACGAGAAGCCCACCCGCAATAATGAGTGGCCATCCGGCGCTCAACTGGAAGTCCGGACGTGTTCCGGTAACCGCCAGATAGACCAGCGGCGCGGCGATCAGCCCAAGCACGAAGAGAGCCCGCCACGCCTTGTCGCCCGGTTCGGCGAAAACCGCTCCGGAAAACACACCGCTAATGCCTGCGATCCGGCCATTGGTCAGCATCAATATCACTGCAGATAGCCCAATAAGCGCCCCACCGACGCTAGCGCTGACAGGCGTGAAATTTTCCATGAAGCCTCCTTGAAGCTTTGAAACATACTATCAATTGACATATTTGTATTTTGTATTTTATTAAAATGCAACTGAGGAGATCGCATGACCCATCAAATCGACGGCACAAGCGCCACGCCATCGCTGCCCACCGCGGGTATTGGTTCTGTCGCTCCCGACTTTGAGGCGCGCTCGACCCAGGGGCCCATACGGCTTTCCGATTATCGCGGACGCTGGCTTGTCTTCTTCTCGCACCCGGCAGATTTTACGCCTGTCTGCACGTCGGAGTTCATTGCTTTCCAAAAGAAGGCTGATCGATTTGCTGCGCTCAACTGCGACCTGCTCGGCCTGTCGGTTGACAGCCTTTACTCACATCTCGCCTGGGTAAAGGATATCGAAGCCAGGTTTGATGTTCGAATTTCATTTCCGATCATCGAAGACATTTCCATGTCGATTGCGCGCGCTTACGGCATGATCCACGACGATTCCCAGTCGACAGCCTCTGTCCGCTCCGTCTTCTTCATTGACCCTGAAGGACTCATCCGGGCCGTCATTCATTACCCCCTCGCGGTTGGCCGCTCCGTCGAGGAAGTTATTCGCGTTCTGGCAGCCCTCCAAACCGCTGAACAAGACGGCGTCTCCACCCCGGAAGGGTGGACACCCGGTGAAGAGAGCGTCCTTCCCGCACCAATAAGTCTTCAAGAAGCCGACGAACGCGCAGGGCTGAATGGCGACGCCTGGTACTTTACGCGCAGCGGAGACAGACAATGAACCGGGTTTCGAAGGAGATGCGTCCTCTCGCTGATGAGGCAGCCAGTCTTCTGAAGGCACTCTCACACCCAGCGCGCCTGATGATCTGCTGCCAGCTGCGTGGGCAGGAACTCTCGGTCGGAGAAATCGAGGAGGTTCTCGATATCCATCAGCCTCGGCTCTCACGCGAGCTCGCAAAGCTTCGCGAAGAGGGCCTCGTCGAGACCCGCCGAGAAGCAAAGTCAATCTTCTACCGCCTGGCAGAAGAGTCGCGCGTTGGCCCCATGATCGATGCGATCTGCATGGTCATGATGGGAAAAGTTGCACCCGACGTGAAGCCCCTGGCCCGTATCGCCCGAACGGCTTTCGTCAAAACGACCGTATCGGAAGGTGCCGGCCAATTTGCCCGCATCATCCGCTAGAACAAAAGGAAACTTCAAATGACCAAGCCTGAAGTGAAAGAGTTCTTCGACAAAGACACCAATACATATAGCTATGTCGTCTGGGACCCGACCAACAATGTCGCTGCCGTGATCGATTCCCTGCTCGATTTCGACCAGGCCTCGGGCCGCACGACAACCGACTCCGCCGACAGGCTGATCGCCTTCGTGAAGGAGAAGGGCCTCACCGTAGACTGGATCATCGACACTCACGTCCATGCCGACCACCTCACCGCCGCGCCCTATGTCAAAAGCCAGCTCGGCGGACGGGCCGGCATCGGCGAGCACATTTCCACCGTCCAGAAAGTGTTCGCGAAGATCTTCAATGAGGATCAGCGCTTCCACACCGATGGCAGTCAGTTCGACCACCTCTTCAAGGATAGTGAGACCTACACCGTCGGCACGATCGAGGCGAAAGCCATTCATACGCCGGGCCATACGCCCGCCTGTATGACCCACCTCATTGGCGACGCGGTTTTCGTCGGAGACACCATCTTCGCGCCGGACTACGGCACGGCCCGTTGCGATTTCCCGGGCGGCGATGCCGGCACGCTCTACGATTCCATCCAGCGTCTTTTCGAGTTGCCGGACGAGACCCGCGTCTTCCTCTGCCACGACTACAAGGCGCCGGGCCGTGACACCTTCATGTTCGAGACGACCATCGCGGACGAGAAGGCCCACAACATCCATGTCGGCGGGGGCACTTCGAAAGAGGACTTCGTGAAGATGCGCACCGCGCGCGACGCGACCCTCGACATGCCAAAACTGATCCTGCCTTCAGTGCAGATCAATATGCGCGCTGGCCACATGCCTGAACCTGAAGAGAACGGTCAGCGCTATATGAAGCTGCCAATCAACGCACTTTGAGGCACAGGCAGATGAAGGGGCGAAGCTGACATGACCGGAAAGCTCGCACGGTATTTCCCCATTTTTGAATGGGGACGCGCGTACAAGCGCGAAACACTGACCAACGACCTGATCGCGGCCGTGATCGTCACGATCATGCTGATTCCCCAATCGCTGGCTTACGCAATGCTGGCGGGGCTGCCGCCCCAGATCGGTCTGTACGCGTCCATTCTGCCGCTGTTCGCCTATGCGATCTTCGGGACCAGCCGGACATTGGCCGTTGGTCCCGTGGCCATCCTTTCCTTGATGACGGCGGCCGCCGCCGGCAAGATCGCGGCGCAAGGCTCACCGGAGTATATTCAGGCCGCGCTCGTTCTGGCGTTCCTGTCTGGTGCCATGCTCTTCATTCTCGGTCTTCTGAGGATGGGGTTTTTAGCCAATTTTCTCAGCCATCCAGTCGTTTCCGGTTTCATCACGGCGTCCGGCATCATCATCGCCGCGTCGCAAGTGAAACATATTCTTGGTGTGGATGCTGGCGGCCATAATCTCTTCGAAATCGTGGTCTCAATCGGGGAAAAGATCGGCAACACCAACCTGCCGACCTTCATCATCGGCGTGGCATCACTCGTCTTTCTTTTTGGCGCCAGAAAACTCCTCAAGCCGGCCCTGAAGAGAATGGGTCTCTCGGAAAAGACAGCCACAATCCTGACCCGCACCGGCCCCGTCTTCGCGGTCATCGCCAGCATTCTGGCCGTGGCTCTCCTGCAACTGCAGGATGAAGGGGTCAAAATCCTGCGCGAGGTGCCCCGCGAGCTTCCGGCGATCGGGATCCCGACCTATGACCACGATGTCTGGATGCAGCTTCTCGGGTCGGCGGCTCTCATTGCCCTGATCGGCTTTGTAGAGTCGGTGTCAGTGGCTCAGACTCTCGCCGCCAAACGCCGCCAGCGGGTCAACCCGAACCAGGAGCTGATCGGCCTCGGTGCGTCCAGCCTTGCTGCCGGTATGTCGGCGGGCTATCCAGTTACAGGCGGTCTTGCGCGCTCCGCCGTCAACTTTGATGCAGGCGCAGAAACGCCAGCCGCAGGCGCATTCACGGCCGTCGGCATCGCTCTGGCGACGCTTTTTTTGACACCTTACCTCTACTATCTGCCTCAGGCAGTTCTGGCGGCGACGATTATCGTAGCGGTACTGTCACTGGTCGACCTCAAATCGATCCGTCAGGTCTGGAACTACTCAAAATCTGACTTCGCAGCTATGGCAGCGACGATCCTTGTGACCCTGTTCTCCGGCGTCGAGCTCGGCGTTACAACGGGCGTTGGCCTGTCACTCTTTCTCCACCTCTACAATACGAGCCGTCCTCACTTTGCGCTTGTCGGGCAGGTTCCGGGCACACACCATTTTCGCAATGTGAACCGGCACGCAGTCGTGATTTCCGACAGCGCCCTCATCATCCGCATCGACGAAAGTCTCTACTTCGCGAATGCGCGTTTCCTTGAGGACACGGTCTACTGCGTTCTGGGCAACCGGCCTGATCTGAAACACCTCGTCCTGATGTGCTCGGCGGTAAACCGGATTGATGCAAGTGGCCTCGAAAGCCTGGAGGCCATCAATCTCCGACTGAAGGATGCGGGCGTCACGTTGCATCTGTCCGAGGTCAAAGGCCCCGTCATGGACCGCCTCAAGCGCTCGCACTTCCTCGATGAGCTGACAGGCAAAGTCCACCTCACCACCTATGATGCGATGGAAGATCTCGACCTCGAATGCGTCCAGCGCGCGTTCAGCAAAGACGCGCAGGTCACGTCTCCTCAAGCCGTGCCCTGCCCCTCCCTGGCGCTCGCTGGACTGGAACGGGTGTAGATGACGATCGGCTGGTAAACACGACAGCCGCCTGGTTTCAGAGCGCTCGCAAAAAGAGTCTGCTCCCCGATTGACTCTTTTTGATTTGAGAACAAATAATGAACAAATGGCATCGACACTTGACCTCCAGACGCCCGGCATATTCCGCCTTGGGCAGGCTGCCGCACCGCGTGAACCAGCCCAGTTTCCGCTTGGACTGGGGACCTGCGGGGTGCATGAAATCTGCGAGACCAGCTTTGGAGATATGCCAGCCCTGACAGGGTTTGCGCTGAGTGCCGCGCCCGCCAGAAGAGGCGCGATTATATGGGTCAGCCAGTCGGGCTTGCTCACCAATCATGGCAACCTGCTCGAAACCGGCCTTCGCGGCTTGCGGCGCGAGCGGGCGGACCTGCTTCATGTTCACGCGCGCAAGCTTCCAGATACGCTCTGGGCAATTGAAGAAGCCATCCGCTCTTCAGCTGCAGGCCTTGTTATTGGTGAGCTTTCCGACATGGACTTTACGGCCAGCCGCCGCCTCGCCCTTGCCTCCAGCCGGCATGGTATCCCGGTTGTCCTGCTGATGCCTTATACGCGCGAAGGGGCAACAGCCTCCATTGCCCGATGGCGGGTCATGCCCCGCCCATCCGCCCCCAATCGCTATGACCGCAAGGCCCCCGGCAATCCACGCTGGCAGGCCAATCTCGAACGCTCAAGACAGGCCCCGCATATGGCCGGCCACTCATTCGATGTGGAATTCGACGATGAAACGTTATCTCTCACTGTGGTTTCCGGACTGGCCGCTGACACGCCTTCGCCGGGAGAGACTGTCCCGGCAGACATCCTCCCCCTCCGGCGCACCGGCTAAACCACGCCGCCCCTTTGTCCTGACAGAAACCGGCCCTTCAGGCCTGCGCATCGCTGCGGCAAACAGCCTTGCCGAAAAAGCGGGCGTAACCGCCGGCCTCGCCTTCACCGATGCCAAGGCCCGCATACCGAACCTTACCAGTGAGGATATCGACCGCGCCGCTGATGCCCGCGCGCTGGACAGGCTCGCCCACTGGATGATCCGCTTTACGCCGCTGGTCGCAATCGATGGTTCAGACGCAGTGATGCTGGAAACAACCGGCTGCGACCATCTTCATGGCGGGGAAGAAAAGATGGTCAAAGCCATTGCGGCTTTGCTCGGCGCAAACGGAATTCCTTGCCAGTCTGGACTGGCCAGCACGCCGGGGGCAGCAACCGTGCTCTCGCGCGCAGCCCCGGGCACAATTCTGCCTGATGGCCAGGAGGCTGACGGCCTCGCGGATCTTCCCGTCTCGGCGTTGCGGCTTTCGGGCGAGGCGACGCTTCTTCTTCGCCGGTTCGGACTGACACGAATTGGCCAACTGTACGGAATTGACCGCAAGGCGCTTGCCCGCCGTTTTCAATCGAAAAGCGCTGCCGACAAGGTGCTTCACAGGCTGGACCAGGCACTTGGACTTCGCCATGAACCGCTTGATCCGCTCCGCCCTGTCCCGGCAAAATCGGCCCGCCTGCCCTGCCCGGAACCGATCGCGACACGCGAGGCGATAGAGATCGCACTGGAGCAGCTGACGGGTGAGCTCTGCGCTGATCTCACAGCTTTCGGACAGGGCGCGCGACACTTCGTTCTCACGGCCTTCCGCGCGGACGGCACGAACACCGCCATCGACGTTACGACAGCCCAACCCGTCCGCACACCAAAGCACATCCTGCGGCTCTTCCATGAGAAGATTGACCGGATCGACCCCGGCTTTGGCATAGACCTGCTTTTGCTGGATGCACACCGTACGGGATCGATGCAGGTAAGCGCGGCAGCCCTCTCTGGAGATCTTGCGGCCAGTGATACCGATGAGGTCGCGCTTTCGGCGCTGGCCGACCGGATTAACGCCAAGCTCGGGGCCGGCACGGTCAGCATTCATCAGCCTGCCGAAAGCCATATCCCTGAGCAATCCGAACGGCGCGAAGCTTTTGATGGGGCCTTGGCAGAGGCCCCACAACCAAACCAGAAGGCTGGCCCCCGCCCGCTTCGTCTGCTTGCGCGTCCTGAGCGCGTCACTGTCATGGCCGAAGTGCCGGACGGCCCGCCACTTCGCTTTATCTGGCGGCGCGTCGCCCGAAGTGTCGTGCGCGCAGACGGGCCAGAACGCATCAATCCCGAATGGTGGACGCATACCGCTCCGCCGCAGGGCCACAGCCCGAAAGGCGTATCGCGAAAATGGCTCTCGCCCAAGCTCGACAAGCGGGCTGACTTCGATCTCATTGCCGAGTTTCGCCGCAGCCTCGAAGCCAGCGAAGAAAGCGCTCCCGTCACTCACCTGCCCCGCGCACGCGACTATTACCGCGTCGAGGATGAAGCGGGGCGACGTTACTGGCTTTATCGCGACGGGCTTTATGAGGATGGACGGGGCGGGCCACCCGACTGGTTTGTGCAGGGGCTTTTTGCATGACCCGCTATGCCGAACTCGCCGTGACAACCAATTTCTCATTTCTGCACGGGGCGAGCCATGCCGAGGAGCTGGTGCTACAGGCTGTCAGCCTTGGTCTTGAAGGCATCGGCATCGCTGACCGCAACACACTCGCCGGTGTTGTACGGGCCCACCTCGCGGCCAAGGAGCATGGGCTTCGTCTCGCTATTGGCGTGCGCCTCATCCCGGCGGATGGACCGGAAATGCTCTGTTACCCGACGGACAAGGCCGCCTATGGGCGACTTTCAAAGCTGCTCAGCGAAGGAAAATTGCGCGCCGAGAAGGGTGAGTGCCTTATCCATGTCGAGGATATTGTTCACGCTTCAGAAGGGCAGATTTTCATTTTTCTGCCGCCTGAAAAACCGGGCGAAGACTTCTTTGACCTGCTCGAACGGTGGGCCGAAAACCGGCCACATACAGTCTATTTAGGGGTCAGTTTCCGGTTCCGCGGACGAGACCGCGAGCGAATTGCCCGGCTCGCCGATCAGGCCGCCCGCGTCGGTGTGCCGATCGTTGCCATCAACGACGTTCTCTACCACCATCCTGAACGCCGCCCGCTTCAGGATATCGTGACCTGTATTCGCGAGCATTGCAGCATTGAGCAGGCCGGTTACCGCCTCGAAGCCAATGGCGAGCGCCACCTCAAGCCAGCCGCTGAAATGGCTCGGCTGTTCAAGGGGTTTGAGCCGGCCATCGCCCGTACGGCGGAAATCCTTGAGCGTTGCAAGTTTAGCCTCGACGAGCTCTCCTACCACTATCCCGACGAACCGGTCCCGCCCGGCAAGACACCCCAGCAGCACCTTGAAGACCTGACCTGGGCCGGAGCGGACTGGCGCTATCCAGGCGGCGTCCCTGAGACCGTACGAAAAGCCCTCGAGAAAGAGCTCAACCTGATCGCGGGCCTCGACTATGCGCCCTATTTCCTGACCGTCCACGACATTGTCGCCTGGGCGCGCGGCGAAGGCATTCTTTGTCAGGGGCGCGGATCTGCCGCCAATTCCGCTGTCTGTTACTGTATCGGCATCACAAGCGTCGACCCGAGCGTGACCAGCCTGCTCTTCGAGCGCTTCCTTTCCAAGGAGCGCAAGGAGCCGCCGGATATCGATGTCGACTTCGAGCATGAGCGGCGCGAAGAAGTCATTCAGTATGTTTACCGTCGATATGGCCGTCACCGTGCTGCGCTGACAGCGACCGTCATCTGCTACCGCCCGCGCTCGGCCGTGCGCGAGGTCTGTAAGGCACTCGGTCTTTCAGAGGATATTTCCTCGGCACTTGCAGGGACGGTGTGGGGCGCCTGGGGCTCTGAGATCAACACAAAGCAGATCTGCGAGGCCGGCCTCGACCCGAACAACCCGATGATCCGCCGCGCGATCATCCTGACACGTCAGCTCATTGGCTTTCCGCGCCACCTCTCCCAGCATGTCGGCGGTTTTGTCCTGACGCAGGGCCTGCTCACAGAAACCGTCCCCATCGGCAATGCCGCCATGGATGAGCGCACTTTCATCGAATGGGACAAGGACGATATTTCCGCGCTCAACATCATGAAGGTCGACGTGCTCGCGCTCGGCATGCTGACCTGCATCCGAAAGGCCTTTGACTTCCTGAAGCTTCACAAAGGGATCGAGCATGATCTGGCTTCGATCCCGCAAGGCGATCCAGCAACCTATGACATGCTCTGCGAGGGTGACAGTCTTGGCGTCTTCCAGGTCGAGAGCCGGGCGCAGATGAATATGCTGCCGCGCCTTCGGCCGAGGACTTTCTATGACCTTGTCATCGAAG
Source organism: Henriciella sp. AS95 (assembly GCF_038900055.1). NCBI lineage: Bacteria > Pseudomonadati > Pseudomonadota > Alphaproteobacteria > Hyphomonadales > Hyphomonadaceae > Henriciella > Henriciella sp. AS95. The sequence goes on along the minus strand of NZ_JBBMQM010000001.1, from coordinate 922,562 downwards.
TCGCCATCGTCCGCCCCGGGCCGATCCAGGGCGACATGGTCCATCCCTATCTTCGCCGCCGCAAGGGCCTTGAAAGCGTTTCCTATCCAAGCCCTGCGCCAGAATTCGGGCCACCCGACGAGCTTGAAAAGATCCTGAAGCGAACGCTTGGCGTTCCGCTGTTCCAGGAACAGGCCATGCAGATCTCCATTGATGCGGCCTGTTTCACCGCCGACGAAGCCAATGGCCTTCGCCGCGCCATGGCAACCTTCCGAAAAGTCGGGACGATCCAGAACTATGAGGAATTGATGGTTTCCCGCATGATTGCGCGGGGGTATGACCCGGCCTTTGCTCATCGTTGTTTCGACCAGGTAAAAGGCTTTGGCGAATATGGCTTTCCGGAAAGCCATGCCGCCTCTTTTGCCTTGCTCGTCTACGTCTCTTCCTGGCTGAAGAAACATCACCCGGATGTTTTCTGTGCCGCCCTGCTCAACAGCCAGCCCATGGGATTTTACGCCCCGGCGCAGATTGTTCGCGATGCGCAGGAGCATGGCGTCGAAATCCGGCCGATTGATGTGAACCTGTCAGACTGGGACAACACATTAGAGCCAGACGGGCAGAACGGGTTCTGCGCGGTCCGGCTTGGCTTTCGCCAGGTTGAGGGCGTGCGCGAGGATGAGATGGAAGCACTGATGGAAGCGCGCCGCTCAGGCTATGAACATCCTGAAGACATTCGCCGGCGAACCGGGATTGGCCGGCGGGCGCTGGAACAGCTCGCCGCCGCCGATGCTTTCGGCTCTATCGGCATGGACCGGCGCGCCGCGCTTTGGGCTGTCCGCGGAGAGACACAGGGCAAACCCCTGCCGCTCTTTGCGGCCACTGATGCCCCAGAGCAGCAAGCCGAACTTCCGGTCGACCTGCCTCAGATGCCGACATCCGAACATGTCCTGCAGGACTATCAGATGACCCGTCTGTCCCTAAAGGAGCATCCGATGAGCTTCCTGCGTCAGCGCTATGACAGCTTCGGCCTCAAGACGACCGCTGAAGCCAATTTACTTCACAATGGCGCGCGTGTGCGCACGGCCGGTGTTGTTCTGGTCCGCCAGAGACCAGGCTCCGCAAGCGGGGTCTATTTCGTAACGCTTGAAGATGAGACCGGCATTGCCAATCTCGTCATCTGGCCACGCGTCGGAGAGGTGTATCGCCCCACGCTGATGGGCGCGCGTATCATGCTTGTAAACGGCCGCGTCCAGACAGCCGACAACGTCACGCATATCGTGGCGAACCAGCTGATTGATCTCACCAGCGACCTGCACCTCCTGTCAGAGGAAGCGCAGTTCGACCCGCTGAAGGGCGCCCTGGCACGGGCTGATGAAGTCCAGCGGCCTATACCGGAGCGAAAGGGCCCACCAGCGCGAAGCGCGGGGCGTCATCCGCGCGATGTTCGCATCATACCCGCGAGCCGCGACTTTCACTAAGCAGAAACAAGAACACCGGCGGGAGGCTCGGCTCTGAGACCGTTGCCACCCGCCGGTGAAACTCAACAAACTGCACTAAGCTCTAGAACCGCATGGTCAGGCTGGCAGAGAAGCTGCGTCCCCGGTCGTAGGTGTTGTACTCGGTCCGACCCAGGCCGTCGCTTTGCTGAAACTCCTGGTGCTGCTCATCAAGAATGTTGCGCAGGCTAAGACCGAGTTTCAGATCCTGACCAGCAATCATCAAATCCCGGTTATAAACCGCGTCAAGTGTGACGCCCGGATCCTCGATAATGTCGGGCAGGCTGACACTCTGCGAGTCGATGCCGCGCTGCAGGATGCGCTCATCAACCCAGTTCAGCAGAAGCGTGAACTGCTCTGAATTATTCTGCCAGCCAAACTGCATATTCAGGATATTCTCTGGCGTGCCCTGAAGCTTGGTACCGTCGATATTGAACTGCGTCGCATCAAGAGCACGGCCGGTGAATGGATCCAGAATGGTCGACCCACCAGGCGTCTGCACTTCAGACTCAGTGTAGGTGTAGTTGACCGCAAACAGCCAGTCGCGATCATTGACCCACGAATACTGCGAGAAGACCGGCATATCGAAGGTGGTGCGATACTCAGCCTCAATGCCGTACAACTCAGCTTTCGGCGAGTTGATGAACGTCGTCTCGTAAACGAAGGTGGCGTTCGCGAACTGGACTTCCTCAATCGGGTTCTCCAGTTCCTTGAAGAAGCCAGCAAGGGTCACAAACTCATTGCGACCGAGATAGTATTCGAGACGCGCATCGTAGTTCGTCAGCTCACTGTCGAGCAGGAAGCGGTTACCGCGATAATTGCGGTCGCCAACCGGATCAAAGTAGAGAGACGGTGCCAGCTCCCGGAATTGCGGGCGGGCAATCGTTTCCGAATAACCGAGGCGAAGCTGAAGGTCGTCTGCGAAGTTCCAGGTGAAGGTCGCCGATGGCAGCCAGTACTCGTTGGAAATGGCACCGCCAGTTCCGACATTTCCGAACCGGTCAAAGGTCTCGACAGTCTCATCGCCCTCTTCATAACGCACACCGAGCGTCGTCTGAATGTAGGGCAGGATCTCCATGTCAGCTTCAAAGAAAGCCGCCGCAACATCCAGATCGGCGCGGTAGGAGTCGTTGATGGAGGTGCTTTCCACCAGCACAAAACGTCCTGGCTCAATATTGTCCGGCGAGAACAGGAAGTCTGGCCGTGCAAGCTGAACATCAAGCGGGAGCGCGTTGCCACCCGCGAACCGGAAGGACACGAAATTGTAGTCGCGCTCAGTCGTTGAGTAGTCGTAACCGGCCTTGAAAACCGCCTCACGATAATCGCCCAGCGGCATAGTGTAAGACAGGTCTGCACCGATGCTCTGATTGTCGTCCGTCAGCTCGGAAAAGCGAATATTGTAGTTATTCGCTTCAGCATAGCGCACCCGGCCCTGATCATCGATCAGGCGGCGGAGAGAGCGCTCATACGGCGCGTCACGGTTGGACCGCGAAATCGACCCACGCCAGTTGAAATCAAAATCACCAAATTCATGCAGGCCGCGCAGCTGGAAGAAAGTGAGATCACGCTCGAACCAACCCGTCGACTCGTCATATACGAGTCCCGTCGCGCCCGGTGCGTTAAAATCACTGCCTTGGTCGACCTGCGCCTCTTTCGAGGTCGTGTGGACGTAGAACAGCGTCGCCTGGACCTCATTGAGGTCCCAGCCCAGCGTTGCGGAGCCGAGCGCGTTGACGGTCGCGTCGAAGGTCGTTTCCACCGAGTCGATATCAATGCCGACGGTGTCGTTTGATGCAATCTGGCGCTTGGCTTCCTGGATCGACCAGCTGCTATCATAGCCAACGACGCCGACCAGTCCGAGATCGAAATTACCGAAGTCGCCGCTCCAGCCGCCATCGATTGACGCGTTGAAGTCCGGGCCAACTTCACCCTTCTGGATCACTGTCAGCGGCGAGTTCACCAGGCTTTCACCCACCGCCTCAATTTCGGTCGGGCTCAGGGCGCTAAGACGGGTGCCGCTGGAAATGACGCTGGAAAGCGGGCCGGGAAGGTCTCGAAGACCGTCATCATAGCCCGACCAGTCAGTGTCAGACCCACGATAATAAAGACCATCGTAAAAGTTCGATTCCGGATTGATTCCGATACCGACTTTGACGTTCGCATAGTTTTCGCGCGGGGTACGCAGCGTTTTCAGATCGATCACACCGCCGCCAAACTCACCGGGATAGGCCACCGAATAGGTCTTCTGGACGGCGGCGCCTTCAAGCACATCCGATGGGAACAGGTCGAGTGGAACCGTCCGGCGCAGCGGCTCTGGGCTCGGCAGCGGCGAACCGTTCAGAAGGGCGGACGAATAGCGGTCGCCCAGCCCCCGCACATAGGCGAAGCGCTCGCCCACAATCGACAGGCCGCTCAGGCGGGTCAGCGCGAGAGCGGCGTTGGAGTCGCCCTGGCGCTGCAGGTCCTGCGCGCTCAGGAAAGAAGCGACCTGAGACGTTTCGCGTTGCGGCGCTGGAATGAATTCACCGCGAACCACGACGGTGTCGAGGTTACGGTCAGCTTCCTGCTCGTCTGCGACTTCAACAGGTGCATCAGTCTCCGTTTCCTGAGCGATAGCCTTCTGCGCAGGAAATGCGCACAGCGCCGTAGAGAGCATGAGATAGACGTAAAGAGATCGATCAGTCATTTCGATGTGTCCTTTCCGGTAGGACATGAGTTTTCTTGGATGTTGCTGTTGGGATCAGATGAATGGCGCCAGACCGGGAATTGGCCGGTCTGGCGCCGTTTCTTCAGCAAGGATCAGAGGTTTCGAGACCGCAGCTCCAGCCCTGCCACCATGTGTCCTGGGCATTCTCGACGGCGCCGATATAGCTCGTCGCTTCGAAGAAGCTGTCCAGGGTCGATGCATCAAACGGCGTGACGTCGGCTTCTGCCGTTCCGTTCACGAACGTCGAGGTCAATGTGCTGCCCACTGCTGTCGTGTTGTTCGAACCAGCCGCGACCGCTTCGCTCGGCGAGGTGGCATCGTCGCTGGCCAGGGCCAATCCGCCATCACAATCGAACAGGACAGAGTCGAAACTCGGATCGAGGGCGACACCGTCATAACCGACCACGCCGTTACCGGCTGAAGACTGCCAGCGGAAGCATTCCTGGCCGTAATCGACCACACCGTTCACATAACGGCCGATCGTGTTCGTGTTCAGCCGGAAGGCATTCGAACGGTTACCCACGAAGGTGAAGTTCGACAGGGTTGCGTTCGACTTTGGATCGACGTCGCCGCCTGCCGAAGATGCCTCAACGATGTTGTCGCCGCCGTCGGTCCGCTGAACGACGATGGCATACTGAATGTTGCCCTGGAAGCCGTTATCGGTGTCGATGGAGTCGTCATCATTCCCGGTCAGGACCAGATACCGGATGTTGACTGTGCCGCCGAAGAATTCGACGCCGTCATCGGCATTGTTGTGAACCTGAATGTTCTCGACGGACGTTCCATTGCCGACCCCGCCGAAGGTGATGCCATTCAGTTCATTGCCGGTCGACAATTCATTACCCGCAAATTTCACCAGCGTGTAGGAAAGGGAACCGGAATTGTCGGTCGCATCAGCACCGCCATAGAATGCGGCTGGCTCAACGCCTTCGATGACATTGTCACAGTCGGCCGTGCCTGGGGTCGACCCTGGTGTGAAGCAATTATTGACCGGGGCCTGGCCAAGAATGACGAGCCCGCCCCACTCACCGATCGAATTGGTCGCGTCGACCTGCGAATTGGTGAGATCGTCTTCGGAGGTGAACACGACCGGGTCGGCTGACGTCCCGTTCGAGAAGATCTGCGAGCCACGGTTCACAACGAGGTAGTCGTCACCTTCGTCGCCGAAGACAGTCACGCCGGCTTCAATCGTCAGCGTCGCAGCGTCACCGGCAGCATCGCTACCGTCAGCGCCGGTATCCACACCAACGTCAACGCGGCCAACCAGCTCGTAAACATTGCCCCGTGTCAGACGCAGGTCGTCCGTGATCGTACCGGTCAGCTGGCAAACATTCGAACTGTTGAGATCAACGCCGGAGTCGGTGGTACCAACCGGGCATTCCGGGTCGGCGAAAAGTGCGAACGTCCAGCCGGTCGCCCAGTTTTGATCTTCGCTTTCAGTCGGGCTGAACGCACCAACATAGGAGGTCGGCTCAAAGAATGTGTCGAGCGTCGAGGCGTCGAATGGCGTAATGTCACCTTCTTCAGGCCCCGGGAAGAAGCCGGACGAGAGGGAGCTTGGGCCGTTCACATTGTTCGACCCAGCAGCGACCGCTTCCGCCGGGGAGGTGGTATCGTCGCTGGCCAGGGCGAGGCCACCATTACAATCGAACAGGACAGAGTCGAAGCTCGGATCGAGGGCGACACCGTCATACCCAACCACGCCGTTACCGGCTGAAGACTGCCAGCGGAAACATTCCTGGCCGTAATCGACCACGCCGTTCACATAACGGCCGATCGTGTTCGTATTCAGCCGGAAGGCATTCGAGCGATTACCGACGAAGGTGAAGTTCGACAGCGTTGCGTTCGATTTTGGATCAACGTCGCCGCCTGCCGAAGACGCCTCGACAATGTTGTCGCCGCCATCGGCCCGTTGAACAACAACCGCGTACTGAATGTTGCCCTGGAAGCCGTTATCGGTGTCGATGGAGTCGTCATCATTCCCGGTCAGGACCAGATAACGAATGTTGACTGTGCCGCCGAAGAATTCGACGCCGTCATCGGCATTGTTGTGAACCTGGATGTTCTCAACCGTGGTGCCCGCGCCGATACCGCCGAAAGTAATACCGTTCAGCTCGTTACCGGTCGAAAGCTCGTTACCTGCGAAGCGGACCTGCACGAAGTTGAGTGTACCCGAGCTGTCATTGCCGTCTGCGCCGCCGTAAAAGGCTGCTGGCTCAACGCCTTCGATGACATTGTCGCAGTCAGCGGTGCCCGGCGTCGACCCGGGCGTGAAGCAGTTATTGATCGGCGCCTGGCCGAGCAGGACCAGACCGCCCCACTCACCAATATTATCACCGCCATCGTCGTTCGCTGGGTTGCTATCGGCCTGACGCTCAAGATCAGCCGCTGACGTAAAGATAATCGGAGCGGATGCACTGCCAGCCGCGTCGATTGAGGACCCGCGATTCACGACGAGGTAGTCATCGCCAGATTCACCAAAAAGAGTGACGCCCGGTTCAATTCTCAGGGTTGCTGCCGTTCCACCAGCGCTGCCGTCGGCGCCAACATCGTCACCAATGTCGACGCGGCCGCTCAGCCGATAGGCAACGCCATCAACATTCGGCACGGTCAAATCAGCGAGGACAGTTCCGGAAATGTCGCAAGTGGTGAGGCCGCCTACGCCGGATCCTTCAGTGAAGCCGCTTGGACATGACGCCGTGCCGCCGTCACCGCCGTTTCCGCCGTTGTCGCCGCCACCGGATCCCGTCCCCGGATTGCTCGCGCCCGGCGACGAAATATCAGAACCTTGCGTACAGGCAGCCGCAGCGAGCAGTAGCGCAAAAGCGCTTCCAGCAGTTTTCAATTTCATGAGGAACCCCATCAGTTTCCGAGCTTCAAAGTTGCGCAAGACAAATTCAGCACCTTGCTCGGAGCGGACCGGTATCCTTAACGAGTGACAGTTTGACTACAGAAACTTCATGGTTTTGTGACCGAGGCGTGCTCTGGATTTCCGACACCTCAGGAATTGGAGAAATCCGAACGGTCGAAACACAATTCGTCCTGATTCAACTTGGTTTTCCCGGCATTGGGCAGATGTTGCAAATTTGCTGCTGCGGCTCGATTTCGAATGCGGAGGGAACGCCTCAGCGGTTTCGCGACGGCAATTCAGTCGCTGAAATCCTTGGTGCGGGGCGGATTACGAGCAAGGATCAGCCGTTGCCACCTGCCCGATCTTGGAGGCGATTGCCTCTTGCCTTGCAGACGCGGCTGCAAGCTTCCCCGAGAAAACAGAAATATGAGCGTCGGCCCAGCTCTCGGGCGTGTGGCAAAGCGAGCGAGCAACCTCAGTGGCGCGCTTGCTCATTGCACGGATGACATCATCTTCGCGCGCAAACGTCTTTAGCACGTCAACGAGAGCAGCTTCATCCAAAACACTGACGCGTTTGCCAAAACCCAATTCATCGACGTCTCGCGAAAGGTATGCCGAGTCAGAGACAATGACCGGCAGACCGCTCACGGCCGCCTCCAGAATAACGAGCCCGAATGGCTCGGTTACTCGGCTCGGCACGATGAGCGCACGCGCCTTGCGCGCATGGTCCGCTATTTCTTCTGGCCCGAGCCAGCCCGTGAACGTCGCGTTCGGAAACGCCGCTGCGTCTTTCGTAAGCTCGCCCGCGCCAATGATTGTAATTTTCTCCCCCGCGTCCCGGGCCGCTCTCAGCGCGATGTCCGCCCCCTTGTCTCGTCCGACGCGGCCGACGAACAGAAAACCGGAATTCTCCTCAGCGCGAATGCGATCACTGGTCCAGGCACTGACCGGGTTTGGAATGATGGCCGTGTTGGGTGCTTCGAAGCCCGATCTCACAAACTTGTCGCGCATCTGCTTGTGAATGAACGCAAATGTGCTCGGATTATTATCGAAATCAGCGAGTTGGTTCAGGTGAACATGCCGGGCAAAGCGCCAGTATTTGTGCAGAGCGCTCCGACGGTCACATTGTGAGAAGAAGCATTTGGCCGAGAGTGGTTTTAAATGGCACGTCGTCGACGTATCAAAATGCAGGAAAGACCCGTTCGGGCACACATTGAAGAAGTCGTGACACGTCACCAGCGTCCGGTCCGCGACGGGACGAAGCGCCTTGTAGATCGTCGGGGACAGGATCTGCGCCCAATTATTCAGGTGATAGACCGTGCCCGGCGTATCGTTCTCATCGATCCAGGCCCGCACGCGCCGTATCGTTGCGGAATTGTGTATCCCGTTCCTCAGCGCTTCAAGCTTTGATCGCGCAAGAAGGCTCTTCGATCCCAGACCAACGACGGACACACCAAGCGCGTCGAGCGGAGCATTGGACAATTCGCCGGTTATGAGCGTCACCGGATAACCACGGCTCCGGTATTGTCGTATCGCCTCCATAGCAAGCGTCCCAGCGCCGCCTTCGGCCTCGCTGTAGTCATGAATGACGACGATGCGATCGATATTAACCACCAACTCCCCCGGAGCGCTCAGCGCGCGAACGCGCGCCGTAACCACCTACCCTGCGCCTAACGTCAATTACCACCTTGTCCCCCCGCGCGTCCATATGGTGGCACCCGATAACGCCCGGTTCAAAGTCAGGTTCTATCTTGCGAACCATTGTCTCGCGATAGTCGTTCAGGGAAATATGGTCGATCTTCATCACGTTCAGACCATAACCATATCGGCCGTGAGAGTTATCCTGCGACATACGAAAATAGGCACCATCCTGCTCCAGGATGCGCCCACCATTTCGGGCTGTGCGCGTGTCGAACACGACGGGATTGAGCGCATGAGGCGTCAGCTTCGTCATGGCTGGACTGTCGGCCTTGTACAGGTGGAGTTCCGAATTCATCTCACCGAACGGGTCAGTTGAGATATTGGTGAAGAGCCACCAGTCCTCCCCGATCTGCACCAGGCTCGAGTCAGCGGCGATGACATCGTCAAGGATGGTCGCTTCGCGAACCCATTTGTGCGGAAACTCCACACAGCGCCAGGTTTCGATCCTTTTGGCCCCGCACGTCTCCGGCATCATGAAGAGCTCGTCTTGATATTCAAAAAGGAACGGGAATGAGAGGTGATAGTCTGTTTTCAGAACAGGAGCGACATCCTCCAGACCATTGTCACCCAACCGGCCGGCGCTGATATGCCCCTTCTGGGTCGCGTAGTCGAACACCTCAAAGAAGCAGAAGGTCTCCCCATCCTTTTCCCAGAGAAACGGGTCGGCATAATATTCATTTGATGGCGCGGTGTGCGGCTGCATGATCGAGGGATCGGCCCCTGATATGTCGCTGTCCATCGTCTTCAAAAAGAACATGCCCGGACGGAGCCCTGCCTTTGTGGCTATCTTCTCAATGACGCGGGCGGCCAGGCCAGCGATGAGCTTCACCGAATAAAGCGCCAGGTCGGCGATACCCGTGGATTTGACCGCATCCGGCGCGGGCTTCAGCGTTTCCATATCGAGCGCATTGAGCGATGCACGTTTCAGTTCGCGCAAGATAAGCGTCACCGTTTTCTCGCACATGAAAAGATGGTTGCGGGAAACGACGAACTTCGTGTTCAGCGCGGCCGACGCGATGACAGAACGTGGCTGGTTCGTACCGGAGACATGAACAAGATGGATGTCAGTGACAGGCGAGGCTTTCACGATGGCGTGCATCGCCGAATTACCAACGCCGTCCCTGATGACACTCGGTGCCCAGATTCCATACCGGAACTCGCCGGCCAGATGATCGAGACGTTTGTCGACGCTCAAATCAATGACGACATCCGCCCCTAGGCCAAGGACACTCGCCTTATCCGAAACGTCGGTCTTGGTGACGCTCTCCAGGTACGTCTCGAACAGGCCGCATTCTGCCGCCATCGGCTTTGCGGCAAACCGGCGCTCTAATTTCCACCAGAGCCGGAAAATTGCATTTTCAGGAACGGGTTCTGAAGCGTCCGAGGAGGAGACAATCAGCCCACACAGTTCAAGACCTGGATCCCTGCAGATGCCTTCAGCCAATCGACGCATCCAGGGCTCAAGCGTTTCTGAGCCATTGCATAGAAGAGCAATTTTCAACGGCATGTGAGCCACCGGACGTCACGGCGGCACAAGCAGTCAATTGCGCAAGTCCGTTTCATTCAGCCCCCACAGCGCGCCCACGGCAGCGAAACGCCCTGTTCTTGCGCGATCGCTTCAAGCGCTTTCAGCGTGTCCGGTTCAAGTCGGATCCCGTTTGCGACACTGTCATCATAATACTGCCAGCGCGCCTCACCCGGCAGTCTCGCTTGGCCACCTTCATCGCCGCCAGCCACCGCGTCGGCGAGAAATTCCATGCGCTCACCAAACGCTTCTGGGGACATCCAGAATGAGACGTCGAGCACGATGAAAAACTGTCCGTTATCACCGCCCGCATCGACATTCTTGTACATCGAGCCGACCTGCTTCGAGATGCCGGCCCCCGTCAGCACAGCCCCCAGAATCTCGACCATCAGAGCCAGACCGAAGCCCTTTCCACCAGACGCCGGCAGCAACGTTCCTGACATCACCTTGTTCGGGTCGACGATGGGTTCGCCTGCAGCGTCTATTGCAATGCCCGGTTCAAACATTTCGCCTTTCGCCGCCTTCTCGCGAACCGTCGACCCGGCAACTGCGGCCGTCGACATATCAACGAGGACGGACCGCCCATTGGTCCGCGGCGCCCCGAACGTAAACGGATTGGTGCCAAGGACCGCCTTCAGACCGCCGGGCGCGGCAACCTTCGGAAACGAATTGCTAAGCACCAGGCTGATCATGCCCTGACGTGCGGCAAGCTCAGAATAGTAAGCGCCAGCGCCGTAAAAATTGCTGCCGCTCACGCCGACAACGCCGACGCCCTGCTCCTTGGCGAGCCGACAGGCGCGGTCGATCGCGAGTTTGCCGGCATAATGACCAAAAGCATTGTCGCCCGCGAGGCGCTCAACCGATGGCGATAGCGAATTGAATTTGGGTGATGCCGGGCACTTGATGCCGCCCGCCGCCACTCTTTTCAGCAAGACGGGAAGCCTCTCGACCCCGTGATTTCGCCTGCCAACCAGGTCGCACCAGACAAGATTGTCCGTGACAGCCTCAGCTTGCGCCTCATCAACACCTGCTGACGTCAGAATGCGGCGGGTAACGTCCGCAAGATCATCGCTTTGAATCCGCATGGCGCTCCGCTCTCTTGAACACACCGGCAATTTTCCCGAACAGGCGAGAAATATTTGCTCCGGTTTCGGCCAAGCTTGGCATCGGATCGGTAAAGCTGAAATAGGGCAGCACAAATTTCTGCGCGAAGACGGATTTTAGCCACGCCGTAAAGCCTAGGCGCCCAAGACCACTCAACTCCCGCAACGCCATGAAGTCACGAATAGGATACCACATCCGCAGCCTGTTATTGTAGGTCGTGAACGTCGGGACCGGCTGACCGGTCATATGGCAGTAGATCATCTCGTCGACCGGCGCCCCCGAAGCGGTGACGAGACGGTGCGCTGCAGTGAAGCGCGCATTGACCTCAATGATTTTCAATTTGCCGTCACGCGTGTCGCGCTTGAACTCGACATTGCCAAAGCCCTGCCAACCAATCCGGTCAAAAAGCTTCTTACCAATGTCGGCCGTTTCAGGCAGCCATTCAGACTGATGGAAACAGGTGCCGCCGCGATTGAGTGGCCAACGGCGAATAACGCTCTTTGTATAGTCGAACAGGCGCACACCCTCGGCAGTGCGGTAGGTGTAATAGGAAGACAACAGATCGTCCGGGCCCGGGATCATCTCGACCACCATCACCTCGTGCCCCTTGGAACGAGCCAGCGCAACTTTCTCGACAACCTCGTCGAAGCTGTCATGAATGATAAAGAGCTTGCGGCCGAACTCGTGACTGAAAGCGTAGGAGTCGAGCGGCTTCACCATGACCGGAAAAGTGATCTCCTCACGGATATTCTGTACGTCCAGATTTGACGTGATTTCCCAATATCTCGGCGCTGGAACATCGACCTCGCGAGCCAGTTTGAGGGTCGCCTGTTTGTCGAGCATGATGCGACGCAATTCGGGTACGAATTCTTCGACAAGATAGTGCTCAGCGAGTAAATCCCGGTGCGTTTCCATGAAGGCCAGCGACTCATCGCAGAATGGGAAAATGATAGCGCCCTTGAGATGGTCGAGCTGGGCGGAGAGCAGCAGCTCCCGCCAATAGCTGCTCGCGCTCATGCCGTCGGGCACGGGGTACGACTCTTTGGTATATCGCGAGTTCATCGAGCGGCAGCCAGGAAGGCCGCTTGCGATAATCCGGATACCTTTGCGACCGAAATTACGGGCTACAGCCACCGCGTTTTCTCGTCCCCCCAGAAGGATGACGGGCGTGCTGGAATCAAACTGGCTCATATCGTAATCGTTCCGGCTCCGGTTTCGAACATCCGGGTCAGAAGGAGCGGTGCGAGTCCAACCTGTTGGTCCCGGTCTGAGACCAGGTAATGGTGGTGGATTCCCGGATTGACATTGACCTCGTTAAAGATCGTATCCCCTTGCTCCAGCGGCGCCGAAATGTCGCTTGCTGTGACATCGAGCCCTGCAAATCTTATTCCGAAAGACTTCACCAGTTTGGCACCGGCTTCAATGATGCTCGGGTGAACGTCATCGCGCACGACATGGTTCTGCGCGGCCCCGTTTTCGTTGACCGCAAGCTTGACCTGCACGCTTTCGACCTTAGCCGGTACATAGCTGGCATTCCGGCCAGCCGCCGCTAGCGTATTGCGGCTTTCCTGATCCAGGATGAGCGGGCTGAGCGCGGTTATAGGATCGGCGTTCAGTCGGCGCTCGTTTTCGGCTTTGACCAGCCCCGCAACCGACGAATGACCGTCACCGACGACGACCGGCGAGTCGCGCCGGACCGCATCAATGAAATCACCATCGAAATAGAGAAGCCGGAATGACGCGCCGGTCAGCTGCTCTTCGACCATCAGGGCCTGGTTGAACCCTGCCGCATGCCGCGCTGCAGCGTGCAGTGCCTGCAACGAATTGATCCCAGTCGTCACGCCCCGTCCGCCGCCCGTGCCGTCAGCAGGTTTGACCACGACGACGGGCCCCGCCTGACTTTCAAGGAAGGCTTCTGCCTTCTCGATCGTTGAGAGCGTGAACTTCGCAAAGGCGGGCGTTCGCAGGTCAGTGCCAGACATCAAATCGAAGGTCATGGCCTTGTTCGCCATCAGGCGAAGCGTGATGGCGCTGTCCAGCATGAGGTCTGAATGGTCAACGAAAGTCGAGCGTTGCCCCTGACTGATCCTGACCAGTCCGTTCGGGCACCGCGACAGCGTCGCGCCAACCTGCTCGGCCGCTTCTGACCAGAGCGAGGTGTAAAATGCGTTGCGTATTCTGCGAAAACGCCGCCGTGCCAGTCCCGCCTGAGCGTCGAGCAAGCGGCGTTTATTCCGCAGCCAGACGCGGGTTACAGGTTGGACCGACATGGCTAAGCCTCTCGAAGCGAGCTCGAATGTATGGCGTTAGTCGTTAAAGGCACATCCAGTGGAACGCAGCTGGTCTTCGACCCATGCGTTCGAGAAGATTCCGCGCTTTACATCCTCGACATATGCGGCCTGACGGGCCTTGCTCGCGCGAAGGCGCTCAAGGATCTCGGATCCGTAGTCACGTGGAACGACAGCAATACCGGTCTTGTCGGCCTTGATGATATCGCCCGGATGGACGACGACGCCGCCGCAGCTGATCGGCGTGTTGATTTCGCCCGGGCCGCGATGCAGCGGTCCGAACGGTGTCACACCGCGAGCGTAGACCGGCATTCCGGTTTCCTGAACGCCGGGAAGGTCACGGATCAGACCGTCGATAATGAAGCCTGCAATGCCGCGATAGGTTGCCTTATTGGCCACCAGATCGCCGAACACCGCATTCGTCATCGCGCCGCTACAATCGACAACAACAACGTCACCCGGCTTGGCGATGTCCAGCGTCTTGTGGATCATCAGATTGTCGCCAGGGTAAAGTTTGACGGTCAGTGCCGGGCCGAGAAGGTCCTTGTCATTCGACAGGTTCCGGATCTCTCCATTCATCGCATAGAGCCGGTTGAGGCTGTCGGAAACGTCTGCCGTTTCGAACTCTGCGTAGCCTTCGATGACCTCTTTTGGAGGGCGTGGAAAGTTGTTCCGGATCATGAAGCCTGGTCCGGGAGTCATTTCCGCTGATTTGAGTTTCTCTGCCATGCGTTGTCCCCTTTACGCTGTACCTGATGGTCGGAACAGAAGCGCTTTAAAGCGCTTCTGCCATGGGTTTCTGTCCAAAAATGTTCTCACCAAGCGGGTCACGGCCGTCGCCATTCGCCTTGATGTAAAGGATCGCCGCACCGGCTGCCTTCACACGTTCGTGGAAGATGGACGAGCCGAGAAAGACAACCAGGTCACCGATGCTCTCATTGAGCATGACGCAGGTTTCTTTCTGGTAGATCTGCTCCAGGTCCGGATGGTCACGGTCCGTCATGAAGAGGGCTTTTTCTTCCGGGTTCGGACCGAATTGCAGCTCTGGAAAGACGCAAACCGTCGATCCTTTTGGAAGATGGACTGGAAGACCAATAGACACTTCCGAGGCGGCCCGGTCTTTATGAGGTGCCGGCCACGGATTGGCGGCCTTGTCATAAACTTTCAGGTGACGCTCTGAAATCGTGAAGGCATCGCGATCAATGCCGGTCAGTGCGGCAAGGCCGTCGCGAAATTCTTCAGCAGCTTCCTGAGACGGAAACTCGAAGACGTATTGGCGTTTCTTGCCATAGACTTGCCAGTCCTCCGCTTCGGCTGAAGCGGTTTCCTGAGTTTCGTCATAAAAGGCTTTGATGTAACCGACGAAATCGTCAGCGAGCACATCCTTCAGATGCACGTAACCCTGTTCATTGAACTGCTTGTGGGCAGAGCCAGGCTCATACTTGAACAACATGGTGTCCCCTCTCCATGCTTAGATATGTTTTCAATTCAACCGGCACCGGATTTGGCCGCTGCCGACTGTCCCCATGACCCAACCGGCTAGACTGCGATCCACGGCAAGGTCGAGCATATTCTGCTCGCTGTTTACCATGAGCGCAATAGCCAGGCCTCATTTTCCTTACAAAAAATCCATGCTGGAAAGTGGTGCCGGAATTTTGGGTCATCGAGCTCTCAATTTGTGCGAAAAGCGTATCACTGCTGCACACTTCCGCCTGAACGCTCGATATGCATTTTCTACGCCAAGCTAGAAGAGCTGACCTCTCATGCGGGCAGAAACGGCGCCTTTTACGGGCATAATGGGTTCTTCATCGGCAGACGGATCGTACACATTTGCTGGCGCCTTGCGATAAAATAGCGATGCGCAGGCTATGCCGGCCATCACGAAGAAATGGATCCCGAGGTCTACCGATGACGACGACACGGCGGAGGCGGTGAAGATCGTGAAACATCCCGCTCGCGCAGCGGCTGCGTATTGGCGCGAGTCATCGTTTGCGAGGGCTGATCGAGCCGACCGATCGACCAGGAACAGGCGCGCCAGGAACACACCGAACAGGACGGTTCCAATCACGCCCAGATTGGCCAGAACCCCAACCAGAAAACTCGACGTTCGAACGCTTCCAATACCCGCGCCCAGACCGAAGGTCTCAAAGAACGCTCGCAGGCCAACCATATTCCATGTCGTGCGTTCAACGCCGCTCGCGCTGCCAAGTTTGTTCGTGATGGAGCTATCAAACGTCTGCACGATTGGCGCAATCAGGTCTGGCTTGATGGCGACGGCTGTCGCGCCCAAAATCGCGATGACCGGGCCAAGCGACAGGAAAATGATGCGGTTGGTCGAACTACGCATCGCGTACGGCGTATTCTTGTCCGCCCGAATGAGAACGCTGGAATAAGCAACTGTCAGATAGACAATCAGCGCGAGATAGCCGGTCGACGAAAACGAAAATAGGATCGCCGCCAGCGTACCAAGCGCAATCCAGCCCGTAACGTCCGTACGGACTCCGCCGCGCCAGAGCCTGAAGTTGAAGGCAAAAAGCCCGACGGCCGTCGTCGCAAATGAGGACGCCTCGGGAAATGAACCAGTGACCCGCTTCACCCCCAGGAACTTATGATAAAAAATCTGGGCGTAGTCGGCGTTTCGAATGAAATCCAGAACATGGTACGCACCCACCGCAAACGTCACCGTATCAAAAAGCACGATGACGATGTTTAGAATGCCCGCGATGATCAGCGCTTCGCCAGCTTTCTTGAGCATTTCATTGGTTCGCGCCATCGAAGAGACGGCCGCGAAGACGAAAAGACCGCTCACAAAGTAGATGGCATGATTGAAGTTCGAGCCCGAAGGATAGAGCGGCACCTCGATAATGAATTTCCGATCTGAAGACATCGGAAAGACCATGAACTCGCCTGCAAACAGCCGGGGCAGAAACAGGCCAGATATAAATCCCCAGGAGCACAGCAAGAGCAGAACAAAGACCGGTCCGCCCCGCTGCATGGGCAATGTCGCATATCCCAGACCACCCGGGCGCAGAAGCACCGCCATCGTAAAGAAACCAAGGCTAAGGTGCCCGGGGGTGACGTTCGCCCCGCCAAACGCCATTGCAGAGGCCGCACCGAGCAGTCCCATGCAGCACACCAGTGTCAGCGCCGCGGCAGACGACCGCAGGGTCGCATAAACACCCAGCGCCGCTGTAATCAGGCCGATGAGCTCGATACTCAAGACGCTACTCCCGGCAGGTCGTGGAGACTTGTGAACCGGTATGCATGGGCAACCAAGCTGGTGGCAGTATCGGTATTAGCGTCACACTTCATAGACGATCGCACGGCGACGGTTTCCCCATTAGATGCTGACCAGAAGTCGGAGATTAAGAGATAGCGCCTGTCACGCAAGAAGCTTGCCGCGTCGCGGCTCGCAGAGCCGTATCACCTTGCCGATTGCATTTGCAACCTGACGATCGATCGATTCAGTGGTTGCTCGTAGCGCGTGAAGATAATCCGCGAGGCGACCAGCAAGACAGCAAGGGTGGTCGGCAAGACAAACGCAGCGACCGCCCAGCCCGGCATGAACTGGCCGGCCCAATACATTATGCTGAGCCCGATGACCTGATGCAGCAGATAAAACGAATAGGAGGCACGGCCGATCTGCACCAGCGGCGACCATGAGAGCATCTTCTTGAAGGAGTCGCTCCACAAAGCGGCGCCGAACAGCACGAAGATTGCCGCATATGCGACGAAGAATTCGATGCCCATCAGCGCGCCACTGTTCAAAATCAGAACAGTCGCAACAGCGTGAACCGCGCAAAACGCGAGTGCTACTTTCATCGACGTGGAAAATGCGCCTTCGGAATAGGCCTTGTAGGCGATCACACCGATCGAAAAATACACGACGTCCTTGAAGAAGAGCAGGGAGCCAAGCTTCTCGAAGGCGCCATTGCCTGTGACCCAATACGCCAGCATCAACAAAGCGCAGATCGCCTGAAAGCTGAACCAGGCCATCATCCAGCGTGATCTCAACACAAAGAAGCACACACCAATGACGGCATAGAATCTGATCTCAACCCAAAGGGACCAATAGGCCCCATCCAGCCAGGCCCATTCCGGCTGGCCAATCTGGTCCCCTATGTATTGAGGCGGAAAGGCAAGGATGCTGAGAAAAAACTCAATCGGATTGGCCTTGAATTGGTCTGGTCCGATGGCCCACGCGATCATCCAGGTCAGGCATCCGCACAGGGCCAGGGTGGGCCAAATTCTGGCAATCCGGCGAACCGCGAAATTTCCGATCGTCGCCGTTCGCTCAAGTGTCATCAGGATGACGAAGCCCGAAATCATGAAGAACAGGGTGACACCCAGATAACCGACACTGGAGAATGGCATCCACGCAAGCAGGTCGCCATAAGGCAAAACTGCATCGCCTGCCCCTGAGGGCGCCCAGAATGAACAGAAGTGATAAATTGCAACCCAGGCAATCGCGATGCCTCGCAGCGCATCCAATGGCGCCAGCCTGCTCGCGGCACGCGCTCCGGAGGGGCTAGGTGTGCGCGGCGCTTCAGTTGCTACAACGCTCATTCCACTGCCCTCCCCAAGCTACATTAAAAAACCTTAATCCTGATGCAAGTCTCAGACCAGCACATTTCGCTGCTCGTGCTACAGGATGGGCGATACACCGAGGCCCCGGCTATCTGCGTCGACCAGATCATGCGCACTTCTGGATTTGCCTGTGCAAAGGCGGGCGCACATGCGCTCAATGTCATTCAAAGCATCACGCTTGGCTCTTGAGACGCCGTCAGGATCAATGCCTTCACGAAGCGCACGACCAACGAGGTCCGTCGCTTTTCCGCTCCACATGAGTTCCCGGGGACCGATCAGAAACTCGGATCTGTCCACGGCCTTGAAAAACTCGTTCACTTTGTGGTCCCACGAAAGCCCGACGTGCGGCACGCCGTAGGAGTAAGCGATAATATTGGCATGAAGCCGGTGAGCCACAATGGCATCAAACCCGGCAATCATCTCAGCGAGCTGCTGAGGAACGACTGGCCGGTCCATGAGCGATATCGACTTGCGACTTTGATGCTGGGCCTCAACGCGCTTCATGACCCTCAATGCGAAGGCCTGATCGTCTGGGGCTCCATTCGAAAACAGGCTTACATCAAAGCCTTCTTCGATGAGCGACGTTACGAACTGAGCATAAAGTCCGATCCAGTCCGGATTTTCACACCAGGCGTCGTCAGCGTCCGAGTGGAGGCGCAGAACGCGTGGATCAGTGACCCCCACACCAATCCTCGGTTTGCTGGATCCGTTCACTTTCGCGACTGGATAAAGGTCGCTGACAAGAAGGCCGGGGTCACGAACTCGGTATGGGGTGGGTTCTTCAAACACCGCGCGCCAGCGCGCAATCGAAAGGTCGTCTCGAAGTCCCACCAGCTCCAGACCGTCATCAAAGGCTTCACGGAAAAGCTCGATGCCTTTTTCGCTCACAAGGTGCCCGACCCCAGCCCCGAAGATTGCGATCCTGGCACCATTGCGGCGGCCAAGTTCGACGGCAGCTGAAATTTTCAGGGGGAAATTGAGCCCAGCGTCGGCGATAAGCTGGCCGCCGCCGATGATAACAACGTCAGCGTCGGACAAACGGCGCCGATACTCACCGAGCCCCTTCGCCTTGACCTGATAGCGAACCATGCTGGCAAGCGCCGGGCGGCGCATCGCAGCTGGCAGCATGTTCAAGATCTCAAGCGCGACGCTACGCAATCCGCCGGATTCGACGCCGTAACCAGTGCGACCAGCCAGATCGCAACTTTCGACCGTCAGCTTCTGACCAGAGCGCCGCAAAGCATGCTCGAAGCACTCGGCAATGATACCATCGCCGAGATTGTTCGAGTATTTGACGTTGAGAAGTACGACTTTCAAATCAGCCCTTTCTGAGCCCCATTACGACCACGGTTTGCTTACAGATGCTGAATGTAAGTCGGAGAGATTTTTCCGGTCAGGGCGTGACGTATCGCCAGCCAATTGCCTTTGGCGCGACCCCAGCGGTCTACCCACGGCTCAGGTGCGACCGTACGAGCATGGTTGGCGAGCATATTTCGGCTCATCATCTTCCACGCCTTGTATTTTGGCAGGGTGCCCTTCTTCATCAGGTAAACCGGGTTCGCGATCTGCGAATATCCGAGGCGCAGCCCTGGCGACCTTGATGTCTTTACGCCGCAATGAACGCCAGCAAAGGCGTTGGTGTGAACCAGCCGCCCACGGCTCATCAACTGATTTGAAAAATCGTTGTCCTCAAGCCACCCGTAATAGAGAAGATTCTCGTCAAAACGGGTCTCCCCGATCGCGGACGCCCTATAGGCCATATTGCACCCATACAGGCCATCGGATTCTCCGAACTCTCGAACGGACGGACGCTCGCCGGCGTCATATTCGTCCACGATACGGCAAGCTTCGCTGTAATCGATGCCAGGGCCCTTAATCCCGTCCGCCAGGACTTCACCCATGATGCCAACGATGTCTGGGTGACCGTTGAAATACTCTTCGATGCGCTCAAGCGCATATTTCGATGCTACGTAATCATCATCAAAGTAAACGATATAGTCGACGTCGCCCTGGAGCGCATCGAGCGCGCGATTTCGCTGCGCGCACAAGCCCTTGGAGCCGAACACAGTTTCGATACCGGTCATGTCGATGTTTGTCGGCAGGTCTTCTGGCCCGGTCACGGACAGCAGAATTCTATCCGCAGGACGCGTTTGCTTGCGCAGTCTTTCCACATTTTCAGCGACCGTATCCGGACGCCCCAGTGTTGCTATCGCCACAGCAAGTCTGGATTTCTGTGCCATGTTAATGTCCCTGTTGTCCCCGGACGGAAACTACTACTGCAAGCCGATTTTCGCCAGCCCATGCAAATCACTTGCCATACAACGTTCTGGTGCAAACATTGCAGCGAAGGGCCAGGAGTCTTGGTGGAAAGTGAAGTGAGCAGCATTCAGCGCATCGTCGTCATTCATGACAGTATCGAAGCTCGCGGCGGCGCGACCGGATTGGCACGTCTTGCTGCCATCCAATATCGGAAGCTGGGCCTGAACGTCACGTTTCTGACCGGCGCACCAGATGACGGAAGCCTCGATGAATATGGTATCGAGACACATGGCTTAGGTCAGAACCGCCAGATCGACCAATCTGCTCGCGCGGCGCTGCTGTCAGGTCTCGATAACGCTGCCGCAAGGCAATTCGTCTCAAACTGGATCAGTCAGAATGACACGCCCTCGACGGCCTATCACCTGCACAACTGGTCTCACATTCTTTCTCCCGGCGTATTCAGCGCACTCAAGCCGGTAGCAGCGAGAACAGTTGTCTCCTGTCATGACTTCTTCAATGTCTGTCCGAATGGCGGGTTGCTACACTTTCCATCGGGGCAGCCCTGCAATTTGAAGCCTATGTCGACAGCGTGCTGGCTGAGCCAATGCGACCGGCGCAGCAGCCTTCACAAGTACTGGCGAATGGCGCGCCACACCATTCTCTTGCGCAAAGCCGACTTCTCCAGTTCGGCGATGACTTTTGTCTGCCTTCATGAGGGGATGAAGACCGTGATGCAGCAAGCGGGGTTCGACGCACCGGATTTCACCAGTATTCCCAATCCGGCCACCGCCTATCTGGATGAACCGGTTGATGCAGCCTCCAATGAGGGCTTCCTGTTCATCGGACGCCTGACACCAGAAAAAGGCGCCGACATTGCGGCTGCTGCTGCCGATGCAGCGGGCGTGAAACTCACCATGATCGGTGAAGGCCCGCTGGCCGATGAGCTGAAGGCTAAATATCCCGCGATCGCCTTCCCCGGTTTCTGTCAGCGCGAAGCCATTGCCGCCCATGTCCGCCAGGCGCGCGCCCTCATCGTTCCGGGCCGATGGCGAGAGCCTTATGGACTGGTGATCGCAGAGGCCGCGCTGAGCGGACTGCCCGTTCTACTATCTGAACCCAGCACACTCGCGCCGAAAATCGAGCAGCTCGGAATGGGGGCCGTCTTCGACCCGGCTCGCCCAACGGCATTGGTTGAAACGTTGGAGAAATGGGCAAGCGATGACGAGCTGGTGCGCGCATCAAGCGAGAACGCATTCAAGCACGCCAACAGCATTTGCACTTCACCTGAAGGATGGGCAAAACAGTTTCTCAATTTGATGCAAGACAAGCTGAATGAGAGCAACGCCAACTCAAAATGACTGACCAGCCCATCAACCCCGTCGTCCTTGTGGCCAAGGAAACGCCTGAAAAGGTTCGCGAGACGCTTGGCGCAATCGAACTTGCTGAACTGAAGAAGCTGGCCATCAGCTCTCGTTTGGCCACGTCGAGTGATATGCGCGGCAAGTCGCTGAAGGATGTTGTCGAGCTGGTCCAGCATCGCGCTGAGCTACGGCTCGCCTCTCGCCGCCCCACCCAGTGAATTGAACAGCATGGCGCGCCGGTTTTCGGCGCGCCATCTGTCCTGTCTTAGTTGGTGTAGTACTTGGCGTACGACTTGTAGCCTGAATGACCGTAGCCCTGGCGATGATAGCGGTTCGTATCGACGCGGTTGATTGCAACACCGGCAACCTGGGCGCGGAAGTCCCGCAGCAGCGACAGCGCCTGTTTGAGCGCGGCCCGGTTGGTCTTCAGCCAGCGCGAGATCACAACGACCTGGTCAACCTTACTGGTGATGATACGCGTTTCTGCGAGCAGAAGGAGTGGGCCGGTATCGATCAGGATGAGATCGTAGCGCTCCTCGAGCTGCTCCATCAGATTGTCGAAGGTCCGCGACCCAAACACATCCCGCGGCGTATGGCGGTCTGGCGTCAGAGGCAGGATATCAAGCCCGGTCTCTTCATCCGTCGTGATGGCTTCTTCGATGGTGCACTCGCCGAAGAGACACTCAAGGAAACCTTTTTCAGCCGGATCCTTGAGCACCGTTTCAGACAGGCGCTTGCGGCGGAAGTCACCGTCCACGATCAGCGTTTTTGTACCGGACATTGCGGACATGATGCCGAGGCCATGTGTCAGCGTCGTCTTACCTTCATCAGGTTGTGATGACGTGATCGCGACCGTCTTCATGTCATTGTCGAGGTCTGCGAACATGATCGACGCGCGCAGGTTCCGGAAACTCTCCGCATAGGCCGAGGTCGGATTATTAATCAGGTAGCGACGCGGATCCTTCTTCTCATTACCGACCAGCCGAGGGAAGTTGCCCAGGAATGGCACATGGAAGCTCTCTTCGATCTCTTCGCCTGTGCTGATCTGACTATTCAGCGCCTCAGCGGCAACCACTGCACCCACACCCAGCATGAGGCCAAGCGCGAGGCCGATCACCAGGTTAAGACCGGTTTTCGGGAAAGACGGACCACGCGGCACCGGCGCAGACGACAGCAGCCGGGCATCGGCTTCGGCGAGCCCTTCGGACTCATTGGTCTGTTTGAACCGGGCAAGAAACGCCTCATAGATTGAACGGGAGGCTTCCGCCGACCGCTCAAGCTCACGCAGGCGGACGCTGGCCTGATTGTTCTGGTTCACTGTGTTGCGGATCTGGCCGAGATTGGACTGCAGGCTGTTGACGCGTTGGCGAGCGATGGAAACGTCACCCTCAAGATTCGTCACGATCCGCTGAAGCTCTGTTGTGATCTGTGACTGGATGTTCGCTTCTTCATTGTTGATGCGCTGAATGTCCGGATGCAGCGGACCATAGCGGTTCTGCAGATCGGCCCGCTCACGCAGGATTTCGGCCTGCTGGCGACGCAGCTCGGAAATGACGGGCGAGTTGAGCGCTTCACCGCTGACCTCTGCCGAAACGCCGCGTGTCGCCAGTTCACGGACTGTCGACAAACGCGCTTCCGCCTCAGCGAGTTCGGCACGGCGCAGAATGAGCTGGGCGTTCAGATCGCCCATTTGCTGCTGATTAAGCGTGGTGGAGCCAGCCGACATCAGTCCGGAAGACGCGCGATATTCCTCGACGGCGTTCTCGGCCGTGTTCACTTCTTCGCGCAGTTCAGAGAGACGCTCTTCAAGCCACGCATTGGCCCGGCGTGTCGCATCGAACTTCGCGTCGAGCTGCTCGACGAGATACTGGTCAACAATCTTGTTCGCGATTTCAGCGGCCAATTCAGGATCCTGGCTGCGCGCTGAGATTTCGATTCCATATGTCGTTGCAATTCGGCGCGCAGCAGTTTTGCTCAGCAGCGCCGAAACGACGAGTTCCATTTCGATTTCTTCATAGTCGGCAGGAACAGCGGCAGTCTCGCCCGCTGTATCGGCAGAGCCGCCCAGCAACCCCTGGACCCAGGTCTTTGCCTTGGCGGTAAAGCCTGGCTCCTGAAGAAACGGATTGAATTCCTGCACTTCGGTGAGGTTCAGCTGGCGCACGACTTTCTCGGCGAGCGAACGTGACCGGATGATCTGGACCTCTGTGTCCACCACCGAGGATTCAGGCGGCAAGCCGGACAGAACCGATCCGATGTCGATGACCGTCTTGTCCCGCGAATCCATGATGACCGACGCGCTGGTCGTATAGACCGGCGTCGCCTGAAACGTGAAAACGGCGACCGCAATAAACGTCGTCAGGATGACGAACAGAAACAGCATCAACCGGCGTCGGAGCGCGCGCAGTGCTTGCTTCGGATCGGAAATCCGGTCATCGACCTGCCCGTAACCCTGAGTATATGGGACCATTTTGGAATTTCGCTGGTCTATCGGTGCCTGGCTGTTCAATTTCTTTGTCCCTCTAGGTCGCCGTATCGTGCAGCGGTCTGGCTTGCGTTACGGACGAAGCGTAACGCCGACCAGGACCCTGTTTTCGCTGAATGGTTGCTGGTTCGAGTCCTGATCGAAATAATCGTAGCTCGCATTCAGCGAGGCATTGCGATTCAGTTTCCACTCAGTTCCCAGACGAACGCGGATGCGCTCGTCCGTGCGATTGATATTTTCATAGTCATAGTCAGACATGCCGAGGGTGGCATTGATGAGCCAGTTGCGACGCAACTCGTGATCAACACGGACTGAAACATCTGTCTGGGTCGCGCCAGCCGCTGTTTGCAGGCCAGGGTCAACGACGCTGCGAGAGGCAGAACCGGTGACCGTCGTCAGCTGCGTGACAAACCAGCTCGCATTGGCGGCAACGGACAGGCCGTCAATATCGCCGAAGGCTGAATCATCGAATTCGGTCTGGAAGTAACCGACAGCAACGTCGCCGCGCACCAGGAATGGAAGCTCGAAGTCAGAACCGACACGAATGACCGTATCCTGCGAGTCGCGATTGAGTGTGCTTGGCGCAACAGGAGCGTCATAATCACGCTCGGTCACAATGCCTTCCACGAAGACCGCCCAGTCACGTTGCGGTGCATAGGCGACGCGAACATTGGCAGATGTTTCGTCACGGTCTCTGAAATCCTGATCGAGCATAGGGCCAGCATTCAGACGGACATCTTCATAATCGAAGCTCTCTGACGACAGGCGTCCACGGATCTTGACCCGGCCAGCGACATAGTCCGCCCCAACTTCACCGCCCAGGCGAGAATACTCGACTGGCTCCACGGCAGCAGGGTTGCTTGCCACCGATGAGCGTGGCTCGTGAATGTTTTCAGCGATGACATTGCCGACAAGGCTGGCTGTTGACGATGCATCAACCCGACCTGAAATGCGACCGCGCAGGTCCGTCGACGATTCCGAACTGGTGTCATTGTACTCGGTCGTCTCCGAAGACAGCGAAACTGCCAGCGAGTGGCGCGACCAGGTAGACTGCAGGTTCACCGTCGGACGCAGCAGCAAGTAGCTGTCTTCCGTCTCGTTTGTCGATGACGCAAACAGGTTGGTCCGGTAACCGGCGCCGACATAGACGGCTGGACGCGCTTCGAACGCGCCGAGCCGAATTGGCACAGAATCGTATTCTGGCTGTGCCCGTTCGGTCACCGATACGTATCGGTTTCGCTCGTAAAAGCTCGCTTGCGCACTCGCATATCCAGCTGAAACTGCCGCAACGCCGGCGAGAAGTGCGATTTTGGTAGATACTTTACTTGCCACTACAATGTCCCCATCAAGAAACCTTGTCTGTGCCAAAGCAAGGTCGGTGCCGAATTAAACGCCGAACCAGACAAATTTGGAGTTAACGTCGATTGTCGAATTAATTTCGGTAGTCGGATGTATTGTCGTCCGAACCAGCCAGTGGCGCGCTACCAGACTGGGTGAAGTTGCTGAAGTCACCGTTTCCGGCCTCAGACTTCACGCCATTTTTTCCGGGTCCTGAACCGTTGGAAGCATGTGGCTTCAACAGGTGCAGCTCAGCGTCGAACACTTGTGGACTGGATGAGGCCAGGCTCGACATGAAGGACGCGTACGCCATCAGAGAGCCGCAGGCACCATGCTCAGGTTGCGCCAGCAGGGTGAAGGCATCCACGATCTCGTCGCGGTCGACTGCTTCCCAATTGGCAAAACTGGATTCGACTTGTTGTGCGGCTGGAACCAGCGCATCGCACTCGAAATGACTCGCAATAAGCGACGCGTAGAGCTCCGCATTCGTGATGTCATCATTGGCGGCCATTGCCGCCGGACTGGCCAGTGCGCCTGCGAGCACACCTGCCAAGGCAAGGTGAAGTTTCATTTTTTGTCCCCGTAGCTTTAAAAGCTAACATTACGATAGCTTAACAAAGCCGCCAATGCACGCGCTTTTTCAGAAAAAGCTCAGAAAAAGCGCTCAACCACCCGGATAGTATCACCCGGCTGTACTTTGGTCGTTGGCGTAAGTTCGATCCTGAACTCTTGATTGTCGTCAACGCCCTTGATCATGATGACTTTCCGGTTCGCACGGTACGTAAATCCTTCCGCCGTCGCGATCGCGTTCATCACAGTCAGTCCGTTGGTATAAGGATACTCACCAGGGCGCGCGATCTCGCCGAGGATGTAGTATGGGCGGTAATTCGTGACCTCAGCGCTCACCCGTGGTTCACGCAGGAAACCCTCTGCCAGCTTCTGTTCGGTCAGGCGCTGGAACTGCCGAACGGTCAACCCGTTCACGTCTACCTCACCAATGAGCGGCATCGACACATAACCCTGCCCATCGACGACAAATTCGCCCGAAAGTTCTGGCTCATTGAAGACCGTGACGCGCATTTTATCCGCTGGCCCAAGCGTGTATTCACTCGCCGCACGTTCGGCGATCGTCCCCTCTGCAGGGGCCTGCTGCTGCGAAATGATCGGTGCAGCCTGGCAGGCGGCCAAGACCCAGCAGAGCAAGGCACCGAGAAAGATCTGAACTGAAAGCTTCGGCATGTGTGTCCCTTCCCTAGCGGGTTGAAATGTATCTCATTGTATCGCCCTCTAACCGCACAGCAGTTAACCGGCCAGAAAAATAAGCGCCGGTATCGATATTTATCCGGCGGCTGTCGCTGTACGCCTGATCCACAGGCGTATGCCCGTGCACCACGACCAAATCCTCTCGGCTGGTTGCCGAAAGAAACTCGTCTCGTATCCAAAGCATGTCGTTTTCGGATTGCTCTTCGAATGGGCGCCCAGGTTTCACCCCGGCATGGACAAAACCGTATCCGCCGATCCGTTTTGAAACATCCAGCGTTCTGAAAAAGTGCAGATGGTCCTGCGGAAATTTCTCGATGAACTGATCATGCGCGATGCGCCACTCTTCGTTCATCGTGAAGCTGCGGGGCGGTCGAACGCCATATGACACAAGAGTTTCTCGACCACCGTAAGTGGCCCAGTTTGGGCCATACTCAGGCTTTTCCAAAAAGTTCAGCAAGGCTTCTTCGTGATTGCCCTTGAGAAACGTCGTGTTCGGCCAGCGCTCACTCAGTTCAAGGAGCAACTCGATGACCTGCCGCGACTGGAGTCCGCGGTCTATGTAATCACCGAGGAAAACCAGATGCCGCTCATCACTCGACGGGGCATCCTCGTCCAACCTCTCAACAAGGTTTTTGAGCAGATCGCACCGCCCGTGAATGTCACCAACGGCATAGACCACCAGGCCGTCGGGGACTGTCGCATCGGGGGATCCAGCCACGGCTGGCGCGGCTGGACCAGAACCTTGGCTCTGATTTTGGGTCTCTTCGGTTTGGGTAAAACTGAAAGGAAGGACGCGTGAGATGGCTGCGCCCACACGACTGAAAAATCCTGCACTGTCCCTTTTCGGCAAGGCAACAGCGTTACTTGCGCGTGCCTTCAGAGCACGCCAAGTTGACGCAATGGATTTTACAATCGCCTGGCGAGTCAATCGTGTCCCCCTGGACGCCGCCAACGTGTATTAACGGCTTACAATTACTATAAAGCAATTATCTCGCCAGTACCATTATAGTCGATTGTGGAATAATTTAGACTTCTAAAAAGCCATTGAAACCAGCATGAAAATGCCAGCCCATGCGAGGCTGCAAAACACGATGAAGAATGCAAATGTCCGCCACAGAGGCCATTTCGCATGTGGATCATGGTTATCCTCAGACAAAACGAGTCCTGTAATAGTGGTATTCTGGTTCATCGAAACTTCTCTACACAGTCTTCATAAAACCGAACGCACTATCGAAACCATGGTTCAAAATAGTTCGGAGTTATCCTTAATATACATCACAATTGTGCTCGGCTGTATTGGTCACAACTTTGCACAGCGCTTTCCTGAAATATGAAGCTGAGGCGACAACAAAGTGTTAAGGCGATAGCGGAGGCGGCCTGGTGACATTACCATCCTTGCTTGTTCGGATTGCCGTGAGCGCGATGACGCTCGGCGCAGCGTTCGTGTGTGTTGTCTCAATTCGGGACGGCAGGCACGCCAACGCCATCTCGGCCGATGGCATATCGACAGCGGATGCAGCAGAACTTCTGGAGAGCGAAGGGCCGTCGCATCTGATGTTTGCGGCCGCCAATACACTCGATCCGGATGATGCGGCTGAACGTGGCCTCGCCATCAAGCTGCTACAGTCCGGCCTGTCGGCATCGCCGTACGATAGTTCAGCGCTGGCGCGGCTGTCTTATCTGCAGACGCGTGAAGCAGGCCAGCTGACGTCGGCAGCGGCTGAAAATCTCCAGAAATCGATAGAGCAATGTGGATTTTGTGACCGGGAGCTTCTTCGCTGGCGGCTACAATTTGTTCTGGAAAACTGGCGCGACACGCCTGAACAAATCAGGCGGAAGGTGTTCGAAGGCGCCGAGTTTCTTCGCTGGTGGCATTCAGATCATGCATTTCTGGCCGAGGCCCGCGCCTATGCAAAGCGCAGATTAATCCCGTTCAACCAGTACCAGAGAGCCGTTGGTTCCCAGATCCGCCCTCATGAACTTCCAGACGATTAGGGTCGAGGCCCCGCTCCGCGAGTAGTTTGCGAATTTTCGCCTTGAATTCATTCTTGCTGAATTTCTGAGCGTGCTGAATAAGCTGCTCCCGGGGAAATGCAGCCGGGTCGAAGCGTTCGATCGCGGCCACAAATGCCTCAGCGGTCTGCTCATTGACAAGCACGCCCGAAACGCCCGGTATCACCGTATCGAGCGCACCGCCCCGGCCATAGGCGATAACAGGTTTGCCGGCGGCCATGACCTCTACCGGGACCATTCCGAAATCTTCCTCACCTGGAAAGATCAGCGCTTTGCAATTGGCAAAATGCCGCTTCAGTTGGGTAAATGGCACCCGGCCGAGAAATGTAATGTTGTCCTTGGCCTTTTTTTCCAGCGCAGCGCGCTCTTCCCCGTCACCAACGACGACGAGCTTCAGGCCGAGTTCGTTGAACGCGTCGACGACGAGGTCAAACCGCTTGTATCCAACGAGCTCTCCGGCCGCGAGGAAATAGTCGGCCCCTTCTTCAGGCACAACAGCTGAGAATTCGTCCACCGCGACAGGTGGGAAAATGACTTCGGAGTCCCGGCGGTAGAATTTCTCAATCCGCTTGGCGACGAAATTTGAATTCGCCACAAATTGGTCGACCCGCGCCGCACTTGCGACATCCCAGTTGCGCAACCGATGGGCGATACCTGGAAAAACCAGCTTCGCCGGCCAGCCTGCTGATGCGCGGTAATGGTGGAACTGATCCCAGATGTAGCGCATCGGCGAATGGCAGTAGCAAAGGTGGAAGGCGCCTGGTTTCGTGATCACGCCTTTGGCAGGGCCTGACTCTGAAGAAATGACCAGATCGTACTCGGACAGGTCAAGCTCTTCCAATGCCCTTGGCATGAAAGGCAGATACTTCTGATAATGCTTGTTCGCGAATGGCAGCTTCGAGATGAAGGTGGTCTGAATATTGTGACGATTCAGCGTATCCGACAGTTTCGAGCGATCGACGACATGGGTAAATATGTCGGCATTCGGAAACATTTCCGCGAAGGCTTCGAGGACGCGTTCGCCGCCCCGCATCCCATTTAGCCAGTAATGTACAAGGGCGACACGCATGCCAGTCCTTTCAATCTACTTCTTAGATTCTGACTGCAAGATGCGGGCCGCGGCTTATCGAGCGCCGCGCGCCTCCAGGACGGCCGGGATCGTCTTCATCATGATCACGATGTCCTTGCCGATATTCCAGTTCTCGACATAGTTCACATCGAGATTGACGCGGTGGTCATATGAGGTGTCGCTGCGACCGCTGACTTGCCAAAGACCTGTCAGACCAGGGCGCGCAGCAAGGTAATAACGAATGTCGTCACCGTAGCGTGGCACTTCGTCACGAACGATTGGGCGGGGCCCAACGAGCGACATGTCCCCGCGCAGAATATTCCAGAGCTGCGGAATTTCATCCAAAGACGATTTGCGCAGGATGTTGCCGAGCATGGTGATCCGTGGATCATTGGAAAGCTTCTGCGTACGGGACCACTCCTCGCGAGCGTCCGGATTGTTTTTGAGGTATGCTTCTAGCTTCGCATTTGCGTCGGTCACCATGGACCGGAACTTAAGGCAGCCGAACTCACGATTGTTCCGACCGATACGCTTGTGCGAATAGAGAATTGGGCCGCCATCCTGAAGCTTGATGCCGATGGCGATCAGCAAGAGCAGCGGCGCTCCAAAAATAAGGATCGATGTCGAAACTATAATGTCAAAGGCTCGCTTCGACACGCTTGTTCCGCACCGTGACGGTACCGTCGCACCGTTGATCTGCTTAGGTGTGTTGGTAGCAATCGGCTGCGATCCGACCGCACCATCCATGTGACTTCCACGCATGTTAAAAGTGTCCCCCACCCATTTGTAGCTCTCCGCGCAATTGTCCCTAGCGCAAGAGGAGCTGCGTGCTTGTTAGCGATGTCCCGTCGCTATGCATACTCTGCACCAACTCGCATATTAACACAATGTTAATCTTGGTATTTTTTCGAAGAAATATCAGTTCCTTGGTTAACGCCCGTCATTGACAACGGTGTCGTCCGCTCACGGAAGAGTCACCCGCGTGACTATCAATTTCAAAATTGGCAGTTTTCCATTGACTTGCTTGTCATTCTCGATTGTAAAAATTCAGTCGGGGGACGGAAAAATGCCAGTACAATTTGGTAAACGAGCCAGCACCGCGTGTGTCGGTGGCGTGGTACTTCTTCTCGCCTCAAGCATTTTCCTTGGTGGCGCCGACGGCCCGATGGCGACATCAATGTGCGTACTCGGACTGCTGCTGCTGGCGGCGGTCGCCGCCTGGCTCAATCTTTCGGTACCGATGGAAACCTTGTTTCTGGGCGGTCTGCTCGGCGTTGCAGCCCTCTCCGGGCTGGCAGGCAATTGGGACATGGCACGTACGGAATGGCTGCAGCTGTGCGGCGCCGTGGCTATCTGGACGGCGGGGAGGACGCTGGGAACAGAACGTTACCTCGTCAAACTGTCCTGGTATGCCCTCATGGGCACGTTGATGGCGATAGGCTTGTTGGCGATCCTGGCATACGGGCTGGACGTCAGCGGCGGGTTGGGTGTCAGCCGTATGAAGTTCACTTTCGGCTCGCCCAACAGCTTTGCAGCCCTCATGGCGGTCGGGGCCATCCTCAGCGTTGGCCACATCAGCTATAAACTTACTCAGCACACGTCTCAGGAGATTTCACTGGTGTCTCGTTTCGGGCAACTGCCTGGCAAGACGATCCTGTCCATGTCCGCACTGGTGGTGTGCGGAGGCTGCGTGATGTTGTCCCTGTCTCGAGCAGGTTTCGTCCTGATGGTCCTCGCCTGCTTGTTTGTCGCGCTCGTTTCAATCCTTTCGGCACCAGATTTCAGACGCTACTGGAAGCGGCTCATCGTCGGCCACCCTTTCGCGAGCGCCGCGGGACTGTTGGCCGCCTGTTTCATGGTGGCACTGCTGCTCGGCGCAGAAACCCAGTTTGGGGCGCGGGCTTCCGATCTGCATGTTGACGCGATGGATCGCTGGGCAGCTTTTGGCGAATATTGGAGTGTCTGGCAGCAAAAGCCGCTCATCGGCCACGGCCTGGGCAGCTTCAATCACGTCAATGAGCGCCTGACGAACCTGGAGAATGCCCCATACCTGGTAACACTCGGAGCCGCACATAATGTTGGCCTGCAATGGCTGATTCAAACAGGACTCGTCGGCACCGCACTCATGGCTGCAATCTGGCTCGCCATGCATTTTCAGATCATCCGTGCACTGCGGAAACGTGCCGAAGGCGCGAACTTCGGTTTTATCGTTGCAGTGCTTGCTGTCTCCGTTTACTTCAGCATTCACAGCATGATCGACTTCCCGCTGGAACTGCCTGGCATTATGTGGATCTATAGTTTTGTCCTGGGGCTGGCTTGTGGCGTTGCCGCTTCAGAGATACGCAAATCTGAAGCAGAGCGGGTCCAGACGCAGAACCAGACCTGATCGCAAATGCTTCAGCTTTACAGAAGGTAAGGGGCGAAGTCTTGTCAGCATCATTTATTGCCGTCGCCAATCTCAAGGGCGGGGTAGGCAAATCAACGACAACTCTCATGCTCGCCGACGGCATGTCGTACTATTTCGGCGCCAATGTGCTTGTCGTCGATTTTGACCCTCAGGCGAACTCCAGCCAGATGATGCTCTCTGAGCGAGGCGTTCAGATGGCGTTCGACCAGGACAAGGGCGTCAACCAGCTGATGGATCAGTTTGCCGGCGGCCGACCACCAAACCTCGCCGACCTGATCCTGCCAAATGCGGTGAGCCTCGTTGAGCTGCGCAAGGACGAGGACAGGGATGACAGACGGGGCTGGATATCGACACTGCCGGCCCATCCAAGCCTTCGTTTCACAGAAATGGAGGTCGAAGAGCGTCTTTATTCGTCCGGTATGAAGCCGAGCCAATTGGCGTCCCGGCTGCGTGATCATCTGGCCGAAGCGCTGGAACCGGTCGAGAGCCTTTACGACCTGATCCTGATCGACACGCCGCCCTATCTCTCACCGCTTGCACGCTCTGCATTGATGCTCGCCGATTACTTTGTCACGCCAACCTTGGCCGACCCTGTTTCCATCTGGGGCACTAAGCAGTTTTCCGACTGGATTTCGGCCAATGTGTGCACGGACATCGCAGCCAAAAACTATGTGGTCGTGACGCGGTTCAAGAATACGAAATATGGGCGAGCCGCCGAGCAGGAACTGCGCGAGATCTACCTCGCCGACCGAAAGTTTGGCCCGACAATTCCTGAGTCTGTGCAGGTTCTGCAGGCGATGGACCGGGCTGACGTCGATAGCTACAACACAATGCGGGGCAAGTACGGCAGCCTTCGCAATGATGTGAAGCGGCTGTCGGAAAGTTTTGCGGCCTTCCTAGCCACCAGTAATGGCGCCAAGATGCCGGAACTGATCCGCAGCTAGCGGCCGGACACCCGGTCAGGCCGCATCATTACTGCGGGCGGGCAGGATTGCGACACTCACACTATGCAGTGACGAAATCGTCCACTCGCGCAAGGCCACGAAGGCAAGCCCCATATAGGCTGCGCAACCCGCGACCGCCGTTGCTATGATCAGCAATGGCACCGGCTGGCCCACCATGATCCGCGACACCGCATATACAGCCACCAGCGCCAGCAATGACAGGATTACTCCTGGCAAGACCGATTTCGCAACATTGACGTAGGACAGGCCCGTCATCTTCGCCAGCTTCCGCAGGAGCAGGCCGATATAGAGCACGGTCGACGGTAGCAGCGAGAAGGTCACCGCAACTGTGCCGAACTGAACAGTCGCCAGCAAGGCCGCCATCATCACAGTGATCTCCACCACGCGCGCCCGGAACAGGAACTTTGCCTGACCAACAGCAGCGAGTTGAGCTGTGCAAACAAGGTCGACCGTATGCATGATCTTGATCCAGCACATGATCTGCAGGACTGGCACCATCGGCATCCATTGCTCACCCAGCAGGAGCAAAGTCACCGGCTGTGCCAGAATACTCAGCGCGCCGAGAACCAGGATCATGATACTGACGGTGACAGCTACCAGCCGCGTCCAGAGTTCTGGCGGCAGGCGCTCTTCGCGAGACATCCGGCCAACGGCTTGCCAAGTCAGAACACGGAAGGTCTGTGCGAACAGGTCGAAAGCGGCGGTTGCCGTCCGGGCGCCCATTCTGAACAGGCCAACGGCGGTCGCACTCAGGAAGCCGCCCAGAACGATCGCAGCGCCATAGGCCGACACGAACGACATCGCTGTGGCGCCATACAGGCCGACCGAGAAGTCGATGATTGAACGGGCATGCTCACGATTAAGCGCGGGTACGGGAATTGAGCGAACCCTGAGGGTCAGCATCGCCGTCATAACGCATGCGGCACAATACCGGTTTGCGATAAGCGCCCAGACGCCACCACCGGTCAGCAACAGGAAGACGCCAAGCGCGAACCCGCAGACCTCGGATGTCAGCAGTGACGCATAGTAGTATTTTACGCTGCCCTTCCTGAGCAACACAGCCTCCTGCCAGCTCGCCAGCATCGCCAGCACGGGCATCAGCGCCGTTGCGGCAATCAGGGCGGCGAGAAGCTCGCCCCAACCCGCCAGGTTCACGACGCCCGCAACCAGCAGGATCGTGACGGCAAAGAAGACGGAAAACAGGATCTGCAGCCCAAACGCGGTGTGCCGCGTCGCATCGAAGTTCGGCTCTTTCAGAACATAATTGTAAATGCCGGAATACATCTGCATCACGGCAAAGTTCATCAGGATCGAAGCCAGGACGAAGACACCGAAAAGCTCAACTGTCAGGAAATGACCCGCGAGCAGCAGCAGGATCAGCGACATCGATTGCGAGACGGCGCGCACGACCACGCCGACGATCGCAAGCACGCCAACCTGACGCCGCGAATTATCCTGCGACTCGTCGCTCATATAGTCCCCAAAATTCCCAGCTGCGTCATTCCCCCACCGACGACAGCAAGTTTCATTCCCATTCCTAGCTGAAGACTGGTCGCAGTAAAATCATGACTGAGCATGTTCGGTAAAAAAGGCGCCAAGACGCTCTGCGCCGACCGCCCTGCCCGGCAACCACTATTGCGGCATGAACCAGTGCTCGCTTTAAACTCGCCGCCTGTCACTTCCGGAGCGTGCCGAAATGGCTCAGGCCGGCGGGGCTACTCGACGACGGCACACATGAAAAGCGTATGCGGGTTTAGCGGTGAGCTTAATTTCATGCCGATTCCGACAGCACATCGAACGTCGATCCCGATTTGTGGTGCGACTATTGCACCACCTCTGCAGCCTGAAGCATGGCCAAACGGGATTCGCAAAGTCTGTATTCGTGCGGATGATTGGCCTGGTCTGATGGCGGGATAAAAAGAGGGGACAAGGCAAGTTGGGCCCGATCCACCTGAGTGGGTCGGACATACGAAACAGTTCGGTGTCGTTGATCACCGATGCATGCGAAACCCGACAGAAGTCGACGCGGCATGTGTGACCAATCAGCAAACCCAACTCGCATTATCCTCAAAACAACAGGATCAGGCAGCAGGGCATGCGCTTTGCCAGAAGCAATTTGCAGTACCTGCCAGCCGGGGCCCGTCGAGAGATGGAGCCAAAAGGGGGACGTTAGCTATGATTGCGCTATTGGTAGCGGATGAAGGACAACCTGCGCGGCTGCGCACGGTGTGTCGAAAACTGGACACGAAGATTCCGGCAGAAGCCTGCTTCGAAATTCTGTTCGCAAGGCAGCGGAATTCCTACTGGCTGGACAGCAGTGCGCACAATACCAGGCAAGGACGCTATTCCTTCATGGGAGACGCGAACGGTCCGCTTTCGGAAGTCGTCAGCTACAACGTGACAACTGGCCATGTGCGAGCCTACTCCGAAACCGGCGCCTCTATCACCCAGGACAATATCTTCGACTTCCTGACCCGGCGCATGGCAGCGATCGAGTTTGCTGATCAATGCCCAGCACCGATTCCTTTCAAAGGCGGCTATGTCGGGTATCTCGGCTTTGAATCGAAGGACGAACCCGGCGCGGAGAATACGAAGTCATCATCGCAACCCGATGCGCAGTTTATCTTTGCTGACAGGCTCGTCGCCTTCGACCATCAAACAGGATCGGCCTGGATGGTTTGTGTCGTTGAGCCCGGAATGGAAGACGGTGCAAAAGCCTGGTTTGATTCAGTTGAGGCTTCTCTCAACAATAGCTACCTGGTCGCCAAGCCGAATTTCAGAGCCCTGGACGCAAGCCAGGCCGCAGCCGCTCAGAAGTGGACGCCCCAGCAGTCAGTGGCCGACATGATCGGCGCATTCGAGACAACACGCGACACGTTAGAGCGCGGG
Organism: Henriciella sp. AS95; assembly: GCF_038900055.1. NCBI lineage: Bacteria > Pseudomonadati > Pseudomonadota > Alphaproteobacteria > Hyphomonadales > Hyphomonadaceae > Henriciella > Henriciella sp. AS95. The sequence goes on along the minus strand of NZ_JBBMQM010000001.1, from coordinate 886,275 downwards.
TCTCTGAAGGACGTCTGTATTGCAAGCCAGTGGACAACACCATTCCAGGGTCCCGCCCTGGGCGTGTATCAAAGTCTTCGAAAAAGCAACGCGGCGCCGTTTGGCGCTTTCCTGAAATTCCAGGAACTGAAAATCCTGTGCTGCTCGCCAGAGCGGATGGCGAGCATATCGAAAGATCGAAAAGTTCGCTGCGAACCGATGAAAGGGCAAGCGCCGCGCGGCGCATTGCCTGTCCATGATGAAGACATGAAACTGAAGCTAAGCAGCAATCAGCAGCTGCGCGCACGCAACCTGAAAGTTGCAGAGCTTGTCGGTAGCGATCTTCGCAACGTATGCCGCATGGGATCCATCAGAGCCGAAGCGCTGTGCGCCATCGAAAGCCTGGAGACGGGCCATCACATGGTCAGCAGGGTCTCGGCCGTCTTGAAGAAAGACGAGAATGCAGTGTCTGGCGTCAGAACCCTGTTTCCTGCAGGCTCAGTCATTGGCGCGCCAAGACCGGATGCTTCGAAAGCGATCGATTCCATAGAAGCCGGAGCGCGCGGTATTTTCGCTGGCTCGATCGGTTATTTCTCCCTGGATGGCTCTGCCGACTTCAATGTCGCCATGCGCACTGTCACCATCAATAATGGCCAGGCATCGACGGGGACGGCCGATTCCATCGTTGCGCTCGAAAATCCGGCGGCAGAGATCAAGGATATCATGTTTCGCGATGCAGCATTCCGAGACGAAATACTGGGCGGGACGCCGCTCGAATTCGAAACCGTTATCGCCGATGAACCCGTCAGTGTGTCGGCAGACTGAATGGGCACGAAGCACGTCAGGCGTTGAACGAAGACCTTCCTTAAAGGCACGGGATAGCCTGGTTAACGGCTCGAGCCCATAAAAAAGCGCCCGGAACGTAGTGTCCGGGCGCAACTTGTTTTGTCGGAACTAGTTTTTCAGTTCTGATATCAGACCGTCAATGTCACCATTGTTGCTGTCGAGAATGGCTTCGAACTGTGCGCGTTGCTCAATCGCGAACCAGACGTCCTGAACCTGGATGTCGACCACGCTCCAGTCGCCGTCTTCAATCACCCGCCAGCTAATCGTCTGCGGCATCTCACCTTCTGGCGTCACCTGCGTCGAAACGATGGCATCCCTATCGCCGCGTTCCGCAACATCAGTGACCTTCACCTCGCCGCCTGAAAACCCGCCGAGATGGGTCTTCAGCTGATTTTTGGCGTAAATTTCAAACGCCGCAACATAGTCGGCCTTTTGAGTATCCGTGAGGTCAGCCCAGGTGTTTCCGAGTGCAAATTGCGCCACCCGGTCCAGTGCGACCAGTTGCAAAATGCTGTCCGCTTCGGCGTCCGAGACCTCCTGGTCTTGAAGAGCATCGATTGTGCGGGCGCTCGCCTCATCAACGACTTTGACAGCGCCTGAATTATCTTCAGCCGCAAACGCTGCAGGTGCAACAACGCCGAGCGACATCGCGCCTGCCATCAGCGTGGCCGTAAGCTTTGCGATCGTCGATTTTTTCACTTCAGTCATTCTGTCTGTTCCTTGTGATTGACTGCCCAGCCTCCAAGAGCTGCAGGCTCAGGAGACGTTCTGACTCCCTCCGCCTGTCTGGCATGCGAATATACAAACGCAGGTCAATCGTAATAGTTGCAACGGCGACGACGAATATACCGAGGGACCGGCGCGGATGCGCTGACCTACTGAATGGTCAAATCTGATCTAGCGCCCCGCTTTTGCCTGCGCCCGGGACACAATGTAGTCCCTGATGGCCAGCGCCTCGTCGTCACTGAGGACGTCCGCGAAGCTCACCATTCCGCGTGGTTCGAGGATGCCTTCGCGCACCACAGCAAGCCAGGAGGCCTCACGGTCGAGCGCCACCGAATAGTCGAGGCTGACGACAACCGTGCCACCGGCATGGCAGTTGGAACAGAAACGGCCGTAAAGGGCCCCGCCCAAAGCAACCTTTTCCGGGTCTGTCTCATAGACTGGCGGATCAAGCACCCTGGACGGGTCGCTCTCCGGTGGTAGCTCAGCGTCTCCATCCAGCTTGAAAACCAGGAGGCGGCTACGGTTAGGGACGACCCCATAAAGCAGCCCAAGCACGCCGCCCCAGCCGGCCATCACGGCAACGTATTGTTCGTCGTCCAGTTCGTACGTAATCGGCGCCGCAATCGCGCCCGTCTGAATCGGGTAAGACCATAGCTGATCCCCCGTACGGGCGTCATAGGCTCTGAATTCGCTGGTCGAGGTTCCCTGAAAGACGAGACCGCCTCCGGTCGAAAGCAGACCGCCATTCCAAAGGACCGGGTAATCCACCCGCCACCGTTCCTCCTGGGCGACCGGATCCCATGCGACAAGCGCACCTGTACCGATCTTGCGATCCTTCACGGGCTGGTAGCTATCTTCAGCCGGCGTGTCGGCCGTCTCGCCGTCCACTACAACTCTGGTGAAAGTGTTTGCTTCATCGCTGGAGAGCGCCTCGGTGGTGACATTCGGCCCGACGGCGTTGTTCCACCCCAGAGGTGCCCGCGTCCATACGTCAGGGCTGGAATATGGCTGCGGAACATTCTGTGCCGGAATATACACCAGCCCTTCTTCCGGGCTGAAAGCCATTGGATGCCAATTGTGTCCGCCAAGCGCGCCTGGCGCAACGAAAGCCCGTCCCGAACGATAGCGGGCGCTGGGGTTTTCAATGGGGCGGCCCGTTTCAGGATCGATCCCCTTTGCCCAGTTCACCATCGTATAATTGTCAGCGGAGATGAACTCGCCTGTCTCGCGGTCCAGAACATAGAAAAATCCGTTCTTGGGCGCCTGCATCAGGACTTTCCGGCGCTCGCCATCGATCTCCAGGTCAGCCAGCATGATGTGCTGAGTGGCCGTGAAGTCCCAGGTTTCACCCGGTGTTGTCTGGAAGTGCCATACATATTCGCCCGTCTTCGCTTCGACTGCGACGATGGAGGAAAGGTAGAGATTGTCTCCGCCGCCGGGAGACCGGTACTGCTGGTTCCAGGGCGCGCCATTGCCAACCCCGAAGTAAAGCAGGCCGAGCGCGGGGTCATAGGCCATGGAGTCCCAGACTGTGCCCCCGCCTCCAAACTCCCACCAGTCACCGGTCCAGGTTTCAGTCGCTTTCTGGAGATATTCAGCTTGCTCACCATTCGCAGGGTTGTCCGGCACGGTATAGAACCGCCAGGCGAGCTCCCCGGTCTCAACGTCATGGGCAGAAACGTACCCGCGCACGGCGCCCATATCAGCGCCGCCATTGCCTATGATGACCAGCCCCTCAACAATTCGGGGCGCGCCGGTGATCGTGTACGGCCCGTCTGCGTCGATTGTGTCAACCGTCCAGACCGGTTCGCCTGTCTCTCGGTCGAGTGCGATGAGCCGTCCATCGAGAGAGCCGAAGTATAGCTTGTCGCCCCATGCCGCCATGCCGCGATTAACGACATCACAGCAGGGCTTCACGCCTGTGGCACCCGGCACATCAGGATCGTAATCCCAGAGCAATTCACCCGTGCGGGCGTCGTACGCCTTGACCTTGCTCCATGCCGTCGTGGTGTAGAGTTTGCCATCGATGACAAGGGGCGTGGCTTCCTGCCCGCGCGCGGTATCAAGGTCAGCATACCAGGCCAGTCCGAGGCTTGTCACAGTTTCCCTGTTGATGCTGTCGAGCGGACTGTAGCGCTGCTCATCATAGGTGCGGCCATGGCTCATCCAGGCGGAGTTGAAGTCTGCCGCATGTTCGAGAACAGCCTGGCTGATGTCACCGCGCTCGAACGCGCTTTGAGCGTTAACCGCAGCTTCTTCGCTGATGTTCGGCTCATTTGTGCCCGCCGGATCGCAGGCTGCGATCGCGACCATTGCAGCCAAGCAAAATGCAAAGCGAGTTTTCATTGATCTGCCCCAGTCTGTTTACCATCGCACCAATTGCTAAGAGCAAAATTGACCCGTTCGGACCATGACGTCAACATCATCCAATCGCTGAACCCGCAGCCCGCTTATCGCCCGGGCGACCGCTTCAGCGGGACTGAGTTTCGCAAACATCCACGGCCAGCCCTACACTGGTACCTCAGCAGAAAGAATAGATCGCAAGTATCAATCCGGCGCCCGTTCTCAACCGATCACGGAGCGAGCGCAGCACACTTCCGCAGACACTTTGCAAGGCACTTCTTCTGAATCTAGACTGCTTAAGCGCGCGATTCTATCGCACCAATTGCGAACGAGGCCGATCAGTGAGCACCAATTCTCAAGCTGACCCAGCTGGCAAACCAGCAAGAATTGCGGTGTGGGACCTGGCAATCCGGCTTTGGCACTGGCTGATCGCCGCGCTCATTCCGGCCATGTGGTATACCGCCGAAGAGCACATGTTCGGCCTGCACCGAACGCTTGGTATCGTGCTTGTTGGCCTTCTCGCTTTCCGTCTTGTCTGGGGCGTTATTGGCAGCAGGACGGCCCGGTTCACGGCTCTGATCCGCGCGCCGGCAGCTATTGCGGGTTATGCCATCTATCTCCTGCGGCCCGGCTATCGCCCAGGCGTGGGCCACAACCCTCTGGGCGCGCTCAGCGTTATCGCGCTTATGCTAGCGCTTGTCGCCCAAACGATATCCGGACTCTTCGCTGTCGATACGGATGGCCTGAACTCGGGACCGCTTTCTCGCTTTGTCAGCTTCGGCTTCGGCCGAGACGCTGCCGATTTCCATGAAGCGAGTTTCAATATTTTGCTGGCGCTTATCGCACTCCATCTGGCTGCGATTGCCTTCTACCTGCTGGCAAAGAAGACCAATCTGATAAGCCCGATGGTCACCGGCAAGGCGCGTGTAGACGGTGAGCCCAATACCTCACCCTCAGTGGTTTCATGGCTGGTCGCAGTCGCCATCGCAGGCGCGGTCGGCGCTTACCTGCTCCAGCTTTGACGCGCCGGGCAAGCGGGCCCACTATCCGCGCTGGATGAACTCCAGCGTATGGCCATCAGCATCATGGACAATCCCGATACGAACCGGTGACCCCTCAGCGACCGGCGTCGCCTCGCGCTCAACCTCCAGGCCGGCATCCCTGAACGCCTCAACCAGAGATACCGCGTCGCTAGTATAGAAGACAACACGGCCGGTCTTCAGTGGCCCATCGCTCTCAACAAGGCTTTGGTAAAGAACGATCTTCGTGCCGTCTGCATCAGCCGTGGCAAGGATCGCTTCCTCATAGGTGTCGGTGGATGTGGTCCGCACCACTGTCATTCCAAGGGCGCTTTTATAGAGCTCGACCGAAGCATTCAGGTCAGACACGCCGAGCACCGTCGCCGCCACTTTTTCGACCTTTGGGCCAGCCTCCTCGTGATGGTCCGCGAAAGCGGGCGCCCCCATCACGAAAGGCAGGACGCAAGCGACTAATGACGCACTAGTCTTCTTCACGAAATTTCTCATGGCACGCCTTGCAGGCCCCTCCCGTCTTGCCGAAAGCCGCCTGCACGACACTGGCCTCGCCGCCCTTGGCGGCTTCCAGATCGTTCAGCGCATCTTCGAATTGTTCGATATGGGCCTGAAACTCTTCAGGCTCTTCCCAGATGTTGGCTTTCGCTTCCATCTCGATTCCGAGATCCGGCCCCGTCCCCTCAGGGAACCAGGAATGCATATCGCGCCCATAACGGACGACAGAATCAATCGAGAAGTCGACCGTCGTGCTATTGGGCCGCCCGGCCCGCACTTCGTCATTAATGGCCTTGAAGGCCGCGCCCATATCCTGAAAACCCGCCTGACGCTGCTCGACCTGGCGCACCAGCGCCGGATCCGCCGTCGCGGCTGCGTCGCTGGAGGCGGTATCGCCGCCCTCTCCGCCACACGCCGAAACCATTCCAAGCACGCCAGCGATGAGCGCGGTGTATCCAACAAATTTCATATCTGCCTTACCTGATAAGAGTTGTTTGAGCTGACTAGGTCAGAATTTGGGAAATAGGGCTCGACGTGGCCATTGATCCGTCACCCCAGGTCTCGACAGCGACGCCCGTGACCTGTTGCATGGTCAGACCGGCCCGTGTGATCGGGTCCCCGTTTGCCGCAATGAGTTCGCCCGTCTTCACACGGCCACCCGCTTTACCGGCCGTCATCATGGGGATGCCCTGCACGGCGTGGATCTTGGCCCATGACGTGTCTGAGTGAGCGAACACCAGACAGTTATCGAGCAAGGTTCCATCCGCTTCCGGGATGGAGTCCAGTGTTTTCACAAAGGTCGCAAAAGCCTGCATGTTCTCAACGACGAACTTGCTGGTTTCGACCTGGATGCCCTCATCGGGGTCTGTGAACTCTTCATGCGTATAGAGGTGATGGCTCGACGCCTCTCCAGGCCGGTGCAGGCTGGAGGCGGAGTTCGAGAAGACCATATTGAAATTGCGCGTCTGATCACAAGCGAGTGACAGCGCCATCAACCGCGCCATCAGGTCGTGGTTCTTGTGGACATTCGAAAGGTTATAGTTGGATTCCGTCTCACCCGGATTGTCTGGCATCTGACACGCTGCCGGGATCACCGGCTCTTCAGTTTCCAGCTCCAACTGCTGCTCAACCTCGCGAACAGAGGTGAAGTACTGGTCGAGCCTGTGGCGGTCTTCCTTGCCAAGCTTGGACTCCAGATCCTTGCGCTGCTCTTCGACAGCAGACAGAACCGAAATCCGGCTCAGCGTCTTCGGGTCGGCCACAAACTCGCCATCCGTCTTTGTCGTCAGGCCACCCGCAAACACGCGCTCGTAAACAGCCAGTGGCGAGGTTTCCGGCGTATTGCGAACCTGCGCCGAGCGGTAACTATAAGCATCTGACGTATTGCCCGTCGCGGTCATGTCGAGCGTCTTGAAACGCGTGCGTCCTCCCAGCTTGTCGGCAATCAGCGTTTCGAAAGTCGGCCCCTCCATCTTCCCGAAATCCTGCGGCGCAATCCCCGACCGCAAGGAGAACGTTCCGCTCACGTGAACATGATTTGGCTTGCCATCCAGAATGGCGTCGAAGCCTGTCAGGAAATTGATATGCTGCTTGACCTCATCAAGCGGCATGGATTCTGACATCATCTTCAGCGTGCCGTCTTCCAGCTTTTCCGGCGTCCAGACACCCGGCGTAACGCCCAGCCCCCAGAACCAGGTTCCGAAGCGAAGCGGCGGCTTGTAGGCGCTCGATGCACCGACCGCGAGCGCGGACGGCACCATTGCTTCCAGCCAGGGCAGACCCACAGCTAGAGCACTGCCCCGGAACGCGCCCCTCAAGAGCGCTCGGCGCGAAAGCGGATTGCGGCGACCAATTGTCATGATCTTTTCTCCGTTTGAGACATTGTGCTGGCGCGCTCCTGATCGACGTCAGTTTCGACGCGCGGTTCGGCGACAGCGTAAAATTCGGGACTGAGCGCGATTTCGCGCAGCAGTGGCTTGATTTCGTATCCAGCCTTTTCGAAGCGTGAGCTGAGCCGGTTAACCCACGCGGTGTCCTGCGGGCGAGCCGCACGACCGGTCGCATATTTCTGCATCTTTTCGACGAGGCATGCCGTGGTCGCGGGATGCTCGCTGAGCACCTCGCCCAGACCGTCGACATTTTCAAATTCCGTTCCGTCGATAGCGCCGCTGACATCGATCACCTCGCCATTCTCGGTCATGCGAAGTCGGCCGGCGCCGTCAAAATTCTCCATCGCAAGACCGATCGGGTCGATGAACTCATGACAGCTTTTGCAGGCGTCATCGGTGCGATGCTGGGTCAGGCGGGCCTTGGCGGTCTTGAACTCCGGATTGTCAGTCTCTTGAACGACCGTGAAGTTCACCGCGGCAGGCGCCGGCGCCACCGACTGACAAAGCAGCTGTTCGCGGACCGCAATGCCTCGCAGCGTCGCGGAGCTGCGACCGGGGTGAGAATGCAACGCGGTGAACCCGATATGAGACAGAAGTCCGCCGCGCGGGTCATCGTCCTCAAACGTCACCTTTTCCCAGCCATCGACTGAACGAACCGGCAGTTGGTAAATCATGCCAAGTGGGCGCGTGACGAATGTTTCCTTGGCCGTAAAAAGGTCAGTGTAAGGTGCTTCACGCTCCAGCAGATGATAGTCGATAAACCTCAATACCTGCTCGCGGGCATCGTCGGCAACGGCCCGGTTGTAGGCGCGGTAGATCAGCTTGTCTTTTTCAAGCGTGTCGAAGCCATCCAGATGCATAAAGTCTTCAAAGAAGGAATTCACGCCTTCATGCGCGCGGTCAGAAGCGATCATTCGATCAACCTGCGCCTTCAGGCCCTTGCGGGTGTCCAGTTCGCCCTCAGTGGCTGCGCGAAGCAATTCTTCGTCCGGCGCAGAATTCCAGAGAAAATAGCTGAGCCGTGCGGCTTTGGCATGACCTGTCAGTTCAAGATTTCCAGACTTGTCCTCTTTCACCGAGTCGATGATGAACAGGAACTCTGGAGACGATAGCATGCCTTCGATCGCCAGACCGACGGCGTCGTGGAAATTGTCGAGCTTGTCGAATGCGGCTTTCGTAACAGCGGTCCAGTCCTCGACGTCACGATCACTCAGTTCGCGGCGGAAGAGCTTTTCACCGTACACCTCGACGATCTGCGTCGCGCAAGCCTCGTCGAACACATCGGCCGAGGCCGTGTCGCATGTCATCAGACCAGACCAATGGTCTTCAGAAACGACCTGCTCAGCCACCCGGCCCGCAAGGGCGTAATATTGCTCGTACCCCGACGAGCTGATTGACGCGACACTTGAACCGACAGCGGCCAGGCCATCAATGCGCACATCGGGCTCGAACCGACCGACGACAGCGATCTCAGGCGAGAACACATCAACGATCGTGTTGTGGTATTGCTGTCCGGTCATCCGGCGCATCTGCGGTGGCGGCGCGTCAAAACCGTCTGCGCCCATAGAAGTGCCGCCCGATAGGACAAGAGGCGCGGCAAAGTAAGCGCCCGCGCCAATAGCAAGGACGCCAGCGGCAATGGCTGCGATACGAATAGGTGACATACCTTAAAGGTCTTCCGTTTCTTGTTCGTCGTCTTCAACACCGTCTTCGGCAACGTCAGAGCCAAGACCCTTGCCTTCGAGCGGGCGTAATTCAGCGCCTTCAATTTCAATGACTTCGGCGTCGACGCCGTAATAGTCGGTCGTGTCCATCACGTAGAATTCCAGGTCTTCTTCCGGCGGATGGATCAGGAAGGCAGGCACAGCCTCGATTTTCATCGCTGTAGATATACCGGTGCACTTTCCGGTTTCGGGATCCCTGATCCCGTCCGCATGGCTCTCGAGCGCGCGCCAGGCTGAGGCGCAGGTATAGCCATTTGCCACCTGGAAAGCCCCGGACTTGTCGTGGAAATTGTGCCAGTAGGCATGATTGATGTCGTAATACCCGGCCAGGTCGCCAGAGGCGCTACCATCCTCATTCAGCTGAAGGTGAATGCGGGACTGCTTGATGTAATACTCTGCCGCCCGGCCCGTGAATCCGAACTTGAGGCGCAGGTCGAACGGCTCTGTGATCAGCTCCCCATCGACAATCTTGCCGGTGGTCGTGTTGTGCCAGAGCTTGTTTGACGTCACCGTGAGACTGGCATAGCCGATCCCGTGTTTTTCAGAATCGTAGGGCGTTGGCTCGTGACTGGAGTAGACGCCCACCTCGACATAGTCGTCATTCTGAAGGTCATCGACGTCGGTGATTTCCATAACGGTCGTCACTTCGCCATCGCGATACGCGCCGACATGGTAGTCTTCGAAAGCACCGCCTGCGAATTCCGCCGTGCGGCGATAGGAATCGATACAGCCCATGATACGCCAGAGCTCGTTATCGACACCCTGCACCCCGTCCGGAGATGTAAAGTCTGAGGTGCCACAACTTTCGGCGTCGTCGCCAACCGATGCGACACCATCAAGGTCTCGGCCATAAGCAATGCCGCTCTGAACCGTACGAAGCGGAGGATCGTCATACGCTTCGGGAACATTGCAGATCGATGTCCCCTGCTCCCTGTGGCGTTTCGCCGACAGCGCATAACCCATCTTGTAATAGGTGGACCGGTTTTCCGCCTTCAGCAGGAAGTCCTGCTTGGCCTTGGGCAGGTCCATGATGGCGACATCCCGCAAAGCGTAGGACAAGCCTTCCGGACAGTCCTGCGGGGTCTCGTAATTATTGTACCAGAAATAACTGAAGGCGAGACCGATCGTGCCTTTCGCTTCTGCGGTGGATTTGGTCAGCACAGCCTCGACCGGCTCGCCGGCAGACGCGGAAAGATCCGCCTCTTGCTGATTGCAAGCGGCCAACATCATCACGCAAGCGGCGACGCTCCCGAAATACAGCTTCATCATTCCTACCCTTCATCCGTCATGGCGACCCACGACGTGCAATAGCCGCCTGGATTGGCCAGCAGATTGTCGATTCCACAGACGCCGCACCCATCTCCGCCAGACTTGAAGAAGGTGCAGTTGGCGCAGGTTTTACCGGACACTTTGGACGCTTCGACATATTGCCGTCCGTCGCGTGCAGCCCTTTGCGAAGGGGTCAGATCGTTCGCGCCCGCGCAGCTCAGCGCTCCTGCACCAGACTGTCCGCAAGCGGCGACCAGCCCTGCGGACGCGCCGGCCGCAGCCAGCCCGATAATCACTCGGCGCCGATTGACCGGCTTGATTTCGTCACTTCGCATGATCTTGCCCGTTATCTCCCTACCCTTCACCCTAGACATCCAGCCGCGTCTGGTCAATGACAAACGCACCAGTTAATATGCGATCATTCTTGCGAGAGGAACAATTCAGGCAATTTACAGGGCGTCAACAGTCGGTAGATTGCCAACGGGCGTTTCTTTCGCACCAGTTGATAGCTGATTGAAACTCATGGAAAATCTCGCCGACGGCGCTTAATATAAGCCCACACACCACCTAGTGACGGCCAGTTTGGATTTGACAATGCTCACCCAAAACGCAAGCGATGCAGCCGAAAAACGAACATCGCCGAGCGACACGCGAATTCTTTTGGCGGCCAATGAGGTCTACAAGGACAACCCCGTCCTCCCGCTTCCGCTTTCATCTATTGCAGAACGGGCCAATGTCAGCCGGGCACTCATCTACTCTCATTACCCTGATCAATATGCACTGGTGTCGGCGCTGATCGCGTCGCACGTTTCGATGGTCTGGCCCGCATCGCTCGAAATATTGCGCGGCGATATTTCTTTCCACGACACGGCCGAAAAGCTGGCGGGGCTTCATTTTGAGCATTTCATCAAGCACGGACTCCTGCTCGCCAATGCGCCCCAGGACGACTTTCTGGTCGATCACCTACCATGGGAGTTTAGCGCGAAATTGCGATTCGGTCTGGTTCGACTGGCCTCAAAGGCGCGGCGCCAATACGGATTCTCGACGCGCGAGGCCATTTCCGCTGTGCTTTTGTTGGGCGTTATCCCTGAACAGGCAGCGCGCTTGGTGCGCAACCGGCAAATCAGCCCGGACGGGGGCCGCAGGGGACTGAAACGCGCCATCCGCGTCTCCACCCGCACCTTCAAATCGGAATAGCGATAGCCTTCAGGACGACCCGTACCCTTCCATCGCAGACTGGATTGTGATCGGTATACACAGACGTTCTGCCTCTTCTATCGGCAGCACGCCGCTGGAAACCAGCCCCCCTGCCCGCACAACGATAGCGGTAACGATCGACACCGCTGCAAAGGCGTCTTCCTGATCGATCTGCTTGTCGCTCACCACGGCCTCCACGTGCCGCTTTGAGGCGTGAGCGCGCATGTTCTTGCGCAGCTCGTCCACGCGGACACGCACATTGAAGTCGCGCAGCAGCTGCGGCAGCAACGGCCCACGCCGCGACACTTCGCGCAGATAATTCATCGAAGACAGCACGACTTTCGCGAGCCGGCTGCCACCACGCTCGACAGCATTCAGGCGAGAGGTCTCGAAGGCCTGCACCTCCTCGAAGGCAAGCTCCACAAGCAGATCTTCGCGCGTCGGGAAAATGTTGTGCGCTTGCGCCTCACTCATGGCCAGCTTCTTGGCGACCGCTTTCAGCGTAACGTGATGCAAACCCTCATCGAGAGTCATCTTACGCGCGCAATCCAGCATCAAACGCCTGCGCTCCTGAGCCGACATTCTGGATCTCTGGCGGCGATCTCGCCCGCCGCCTCCGCCGATCGTGACAATACCATCAGGGTCAGAAATGGAGGCAGGTTTCTCCACGCCTTCACCGCGGTGGCGCCCTTGCCAATAGCCTTTGGGCGGGCGTTCGATGTCCAACCGGTCGCAGATCTTTGCCAGGCCGTTCGGAGAGACCCCGAATTCCTCAGCAAGCACAGAGACAGGCTTCGACCAGACGAGGTCGAGCAGTTCAAGACGTTTAAGCTTGGTCGGCGCAGCCATGGTCCCTGTTTATATCTAAATGCTTTGAAAACAAGCGTCGGGAACCCCGCACCGCAATTGCATGATGTTCGCCTTCTAAGAGAATTTTGCCAACCCTCTGGTCCTTCAGTGACGAGCGCACTAGTGTTTGACCGAAGAGGCAGGGTTTTCGTCGCGTCTGAAAAGGCAAATCGGAAACTCGCCATCCCCGGCGTGAGGAGGCTGAATTCATGGCAGATATTAAAGTAAACGGCGAAACGGTCAGCGTGGATGCAGACGCGTCCACCCCGCTGCTCTGGGTTTTGCGAGAACATCTCGGCCTCACAGGAACCAAGTATGGCTGTGGCATCTCTCAGTGTGGCGCCTGCACCATCCACGTCGATGGACAGCCCGTCCGATCCTGCACCTACCCGGTCGGCGCGCTTTCTGGTGAAGAAGAAATCACCACGATTGAAGGCCTTTCAAAAGAGGGGAACCATCCGGTTCAGCAGGCCTGGGTCGAGATGGATATCCCGCAGTGCGGCTTCTGCCAGCCGGGCATGATCATGGCCGTAGCGGGTTTGCTGAACAGCAACCCGGAAGCCACCGACGAAGATATCGACCAACAAATCACCAATATCTGTCGGTGTGGGACCTTTGCGCGGGTGCGCAAGGGCATCCATCTCGCCAAGACCAAAAAAGCTTAGGCGGAGGAGAAAGACATGGCTGACACGATCAAACTCTCTCGCCGCAACTTCATCATCGGCACCGGTGCCGCCGGACTGACCATCGGTATTCTGGCCTCCTGCGCGCCGGGCAGCGACCCGTCCGATACTGACGCTGATGCGCCGCCAATGGCCGATGCCGATCCACTGCCTGAGGTCAACGCCTGGGTCCATATCAAGCCTGATGACACGGTGACCATCCGCATCGCCCGCTCTGAAATGGGTCAGGGCACGTTGACAGGCCTTGCTCAGCTCGTTGCTGAAGAGCTTGAATGCGACTGGGAAAAAGTCACGACAGAATATCCGACCCCAGGCGAAAACCTCGCTCGTGACCGGGTCTGGAAAGACTTCTCGACCGGCGGCTCTCGCGGTATCCGCGGCAGCCATGACTATGTTCGCGAAGGCGGGGCCGCCGCCCGGATGATGCTCATTCAGGCAGCCGCGACACGCTGGGATGTTCCGGTGGATGAATGCTCCGTCACCAAAGGCGTCATCACGCACGGCCCTTCAGGCGATACCCTCACCTACGGCGCCGTCGCAGAAGATGCGGGCAAGCTCACACCGCCAACCGAGATCACCCTTAAAGACCCATCCGAATGGACCATTGCCGGCCAGCCCAAACAGCGTCTCGATACCATCGACAAAACCACGGGTGCGCAAAAGTACGGGTCGGACATCCAGATGGACGGCATGCTCAACGCAGCCATCAAGCAGCCACCGAAGCGCGGCGCAACGCTCGCCTCTTTTGATGAGAGCGCGATCGCTGACATGCCCGGCGTGAAAAAAGTGGTCGAAATCGACGGTCAGTTCCCGGGCGTCGCCGTCGTGGCCGATTATTGGTGGCAGGCGAAAACCGCTCTTGATGCGCTGCCTATTGAGTGGGCGTCCGGAGAAGGCTCTGACTTCTCCAGCAGTGCCTTCGACACTGAGCTCGATGCTGCCCTCGACGCTGACGAAGCCTTCGTCGGCAACCAGGTTGGCGATGTAGAGCCCGCTTTTGAAAACGCAGCGCAGGTCATCGAAGCGCGATACAACGCCCCGCTTCAGAACCATGCTTGCATGGAGCCAATGAACGCGACCGCCGTCTGGACCGAAGAGAAATGCGAAGTCTGGTGCCCGACGCAGAACGGCGAGGCAGCGCTCGCCGCAGCCGCCGAAGCAGCCGAGCTGCCGATTGGCCAGTGCGATGTGTACAAATTGCTCTTAGGCGGCGGCTTCGGTCGACGCGGGATGAGCGACTACGTCACTCAGGTCGTGAAGATCGCCAAACAGATGCCGGGCACGCCGATCAAACTGCTCTGGACGCGTGAAGAAGACATGGAGCATGGCTTCTATCACCCCATCACGAAAGCCAAGTGCCAGGGCGCGCTTGATGCCGATGGCAATCTGACAGGTCTGAAAATCCGCCTGTCTGGCCAGTCGATTCTATCCGGTCTCATGCCGCAGGCGCTCCGCAACGGCATGGATGCCTACGTCTTCCAGGGACTACTGCCGATGGGCCAGTCAGTGGGGGCAGAAGACCAGACACTGAAGTACACCTTCCCGAATCTCCTGGTCGATCATGCCATGCGAAATCCACCCGTCAGACCCGGCTTCTGGCGCGGTGTGAACGCGAACCAGAACGCAATCTATCTCGAGTGCTTCATGGATGAGCTGGCGCATGCAGCCGGCCGCGACCCATTGGAGTTTCGCCTGGCACATACCCAGGACAGCCCCGAACTCGCTGCGGTCCTTCAGGCCGTCGCCGACAAATCTGGATGGGGCAATGATGATGGCTTGTCTCGCGGGCTCTGCGCGTTCTACTCGTTCGGCAGCTACACGGCCGCCTGCGCAGAAGTGACCGTCAGCGATGATGGCGACCTGAAAATCCACCGCATCGTCGCCGCGACGGATCCCGGACACGCCGTCAACCCGCAACAGATTGATGCGCAGGTCTCCGGCTCGTTCGTCTATGGCCTTTCGGCCGCGCTCTATGAAGAGATCACCTTCGAGGACGGCGAGGTTCAACAGAAGAACTTCAACACCTACCCATCGATGCGTATTGCAGCGATGCCGGAAGTCGAAACGATCGTCATGCCATCTGGCGGCTTCTGGGGCGGCGTCGGTGAACCGACAATCGCCGTTGCAGCGCCCGCCGTGCTGAACGCAATTTATGCGGCAACTGGCAAGCGCATTCGCCAACTACCGCTCAAGGACCAGTCGCTGAGGGACGCATGACAGAACGGGCAAGGGCCCGCGTGATCACCGGTCTGGTTGCAGGTCTGGCCCTTGCCGCCTGCTCTCAGTCGGCTGCGCCTGGCGCAGACAGTGGTGGCGCCTCAGGGTCTGATCTCAATTCTGATCTGAGCTCCGCCGCAGCCCTCGCGCTTAGCTGCACGGGCTGCCACTCAGATGCGGGCGAGGGCATCGCAGACATTGATGATTATACGAGTGACGCCATCAAAACGGCGCTTGATCGATACAAGCTGGAGGTTGACGGCACGACCGTAATGCACCGCCTGATCCGGGGGTACTCCGACGATCAGATCCAGGCCGTCAGCGATTATCTCGGCGCGGAGACATCCAAATGAGCACTCTCTTTGACCTCTCCCGCCGCCATCTTCTCGCAGGTCTCGCGGGCACGGCCGCCTTGCCTGCCCTGTCTCCGCAAGCCATCGCGCAGACCCGGGCTCGACTGGTCATCGTCGGCGGTGGGTTCGGTGGCGCGACAGCGGCCAAGTTCCTGAAGCACTTCCTTCCAGATGCGACGGTCACGCTCATCGAGCCAAATGAAACCTTCGTGGCATGCCCGTTCAGCAACCTCGTTATTGGTGGCCAGAGATCGATAAACCAGCAGACCTTCACATATGACGCACTGCGCGCCATCGGCGTTGACGTCGTCCACCAGACAGCGAGCGATATCGACACAGACGCGCACACAGTGACCCTCGCTGAGGGTGGCGGCACGGTGGGCTATGACAAACTCATCATGTCGCCTGGCGTCGACATCCGATGGGGCGCGCTTGAAGGCTATGATGAACGCGCCGCAGAAAAGATGCCCCATGCCTGGAAAGCCGGCGCGCAGACCACCCTCCTTCGCCAGCAGCTTGAAGCCATGGATGATGGCGGCCTGGTCGTCATGTCTGCCCCTCTGGCGCCGTTCCGCTGTCCGCCGGGGCCGTATGAGCGCGCCAGCTTGATCGCGCACTACCTCAAGACACAAAAGCCAGATTCCAAGCTTCTGATTCTCGATGCCAAGGACACCTTCTCAAAGAAGCCACTGTTTATGGATGCCTGGGCGAAGCTCTATCCAGATCATCTGGAATGGCGCGGCGCGGCAGACTTTGGCCGCGTCGTCTCTGTCGATCCTTCCACGATGACCGTCTCGACCGACTTTGAGGACATCACCGCCGACGTCGCCAATATCATTCCGCCACAGAAAGCAGGCGATATCGCCGACCGAGCGGGCGTGAGCGACGAGACGGGCTGGTGCCCAATCAACCCTCTGGACTTCTCATCCACCCTGCAGCCGGACATCCACGTCATCGGCGATGCCACAATCGCTGCGCCGATGCCGAAGTCGGCGTTTTCGGCCAATCTTCAGGCCAAATTCTGCGCCATGCAGATCGCCCGTCAGGTCGCCGGACTCGATGTCGAGCCCACCGTCCTTGCCAATACCTGCTACTCCTACATCGCTCCCGATCAGGCGATATCGATCACGGGCGTCTACTCCAACGCAGACGGTAAGCTGACCAGCATTGAAGGGGCGGGCGGGCTCTCCCCTGAAATCGCCGACGATAGCGTCCGCACGGCTGAAGCGGCACAAGCAGACGCCTGGTTCCAGACCATCACGCAAGAGGCATTCGGGTGAGGGTCGCCTTGTCGGTTTTGATCATGCTCGCATCATCTGCCTGCCAACCGGCAAATTCTTATCAGTTCGCAAGCGATGTACAGGTCAGCGGTGATGCCATTACAGCCCCTCTGGAGGGTAAATCTGGCGACCCGGATCGTGGCCGTGAGATATTCTCCAGCCGGGCGCTCGGCCATTGCGTCCTCTGTCATGCGATCGACGGCCTCGACGTTGATTTCCAGGGCGATGTCGGCCCGGCACTCACCAATCTTGGTGACCGTCTGACGGCTGAACAGATCCGGATGCGCATCGCAGGCGCACAGAATATTTGGCCAGAAACGGTTATGCCCTCATATTACAGGGTAGACGGGCTGAACCGCGTTGGCAGCGAATATAAGGGAAAGCCCGCCCTCAGCGCGCAACAGATCGAAGATCTCGTCGCTTATCTATCCAGCCTGAAGGCCTGAAATGGACACTGCACAGACCGATAAGTTCAATTTTTCACTCAGCCGAAGGCGCATGCTTGCGCTCGGCTCGGCAGGCCTTGTATGTGCGGCCTTTCCGCTATCGTCTGTCGCTGAAGCGGCAGATGCCGACAAGGCGATCAAAGACCTGTTTGGCGACGGCGAACTGCAAGAAGGCCGTGTGACAGTTGATCTGCCACCCATCGCCGAAAACGGTAATTCGGTTGCCATAAAGGTCACGGTCGATAGCCCGATGACCGAGACCGATTACGTCAAACGCATCGCCATACTCTCTCCGCGCAACCCAATCGCGGAAGTTGCAGAGTTTCAGCTGGGGCCGCGCGCCGGCAAAGCTGAAGTGGCGACCCGCATCCGCATGGCCGGCACGCAGACCATCCGCGCCGTCGCCGAGATGAGCGACGGCACACTCTGGATCGGTAAGGCCAGCACGGTCGTTACCCTAGCCGCCTGCATCATCGGGTAGGAGCCATCATGTCCATCCGCATATCAGCACCAGATACGGCCAGGAAGGGTGAGGTCATCGAACTCAAAGCCCTGATCCAGCATCCGATGGAAACGGGCTACCGCCGCAATAATCGCGGAGAGGTCATTGAGCGAGACATCATCAAGACATTCAAATGTACCTATGACGGCGAGACGATCTTTGAAGCGACGTTCCACCCGGGCATTGCTGCAAATCCGTTCCTGACCTTCTACACGCGCGCGACGACCTCGGGGACGCTGGAGTTTCGCTGGACCGACCAGAAAGGCGAGACCTGGTCCGAAACCCACGCTTTGACAGTCGAATGAGGCTGGCCTGGCTGGCCGTTGCGCTGGTCTTAGCCGCCTGTTCACAGGACACTCCGGCAGAGGAACCCCGCAGCACGCTCGACGCTGATGAGGTCGTGTCCGGCTACCAGTTTCTACAGGCAGACACGCAGGCTCTCCAGGACGATGATTTTGCCAATCCCGGCTTTCTCTGGGTCGACCAGGGCGAAGCGCTCTTCTCAAATGCACCGCCGCAATCAAAGGCCTGTAGCGCCTGTCACGGCGAAGAGGGTTCTGAACTAATTGGGGTCGCCGCGCATTATCCAGCCATGGACGAAAAGACAGGCTCGCTCGTAAACCTTGAAGGGCGCATAAATCTGTGCCGCACCCGTCACCAGGGTCTGGCGCCTCTGGACTATGAAAGCGAACAGCTCTTATCGCTCACCGCCTACGTCGCTCACCTATCGCATGGAGACCCCATAAAGGTTGATATCAGCGGCGGCGTCAGCGACTGGTATGAGCGCGGCGAGGACTACTTCTTCACCAAGCGGGGTCAGTACAATCTGGCCTGCAACCAATGCCACAATGATAATTGGGGAAAGCAGCTGCGCGGCGATACAATCAGTCAGGGCCATGGGACGGCCTTTCCAGGCTACCGGCTGGAATGGCAGACCTTTGGCTCTCTTCAAAGGCGTCTGCGAGATTGCGATGCAGGCGTGCGCGCCGAGCCGCTGGCGTACGGATCGGACGACTACCTCGCCGTCGAGCTCTACCTCGCCAAGCGAGCCGAAGGCCTACCCATCGAAGTTCCAGGCGTCAGACGATAATGAAACAAGACCTCTCCCTCAGCATTCGCATCAACCTTGGCCACGGCGGCCGTTTCGGTCCCGGGAAGGCCGCCCTGCTTGAGGCGATCGACGACACCGGGTCGATCTCGAAGGCCGCCAGCGCGCTCGGAATGTCCTACCCACGCGCCCTGAAGCTGATTGATGAAATGAACGGCGACTTCGCCGACCCCCTCGTGAAATCGACCCATGGCGGCACGGATCGCGGCGGCTCGGAAGTTACTGAAACGGGCCAGACCGTGCTCGCCCTTTACCATTCTGTAAACGAAACCTCTCTGGCCAGCTCCGTGTCCGCCCTCAAAAAGCTCATGGCGCTTGAGAGCGACAATTAGCACTGGCCTCGATCTAAACCGACGTTTACAACGGCTTTCATGGTGACAGCCCAGTCTCGATACCTTGAACATGCTGAAGACGTCCTCACCCAGTTTCTTGACTGGTCCGAGACGATAGGCGCAGCCCTGGTCATGATCACGGGTATTGAAGGTGGCAGCGTGAGGGATCTTGGCGCTCTCATGGCGGTGAACGCATCGGGCGACATTGCCGGATATATTTCCGGCGGCTGCATTGATGCGGATGTCGCGCTGCAGGCGCAGTCAGCGATCGCGGCAGGTGAACCGAAATCACTGCGCTATGGATCAGGCTCGCCTTTCACCGACCTGCCGCTGCCTTGCGGCGGCGCGATTGAGATTGTCATTGAGCCTAACCCGGATTCCACGGCGCTGCGTGCCTGCCGCGACCGCTTGCGGGCTCGTAAGCCGGCCACTCTCACCCTGGATGCCGCTGGCGAATTTACAGCTCGCTACCAACCAAAATTAAGAATGCGCATTGCCGGGCGTGGTGCCGATGCTTTGGCGCTGGCCCGGCTGGCGAAGGCGAGCGGCGTTGAGATCGACCTTCAGCTTCGCGATGGCGAAGACCTCGATCACGCCAAGGCATGCGGCTTCCACGATGCCATTGCACTAGACACACCGTCAGACCTTCCAGCCAATCACGACGACCCGTTCACAGCGTTTGTCCTGATGTTCCACGACAATGATTGGGAAGTGCCGCTGCTGCAGCAGGCGCTTTCGGGACCCGCTTTCTACGTCGGCGCCGTTGGCAGCATGAGGACTCAGCAGCGCCGGACCAGTGAGCTCCTGTCATCCGGAGTCCCTGAAAGCCTGGTTCGCCGTGTTCGCGGGCCCGTTGGTCTCATCGGAGGCATGCGGGACGCATCGATGCTGGCTGTGTCGACCTTCGCCGAGATCGTGGAGGCCTATCACGTCCAGAAGGCCAATGTGTTCGCCTCGACCGCCATTATCCTTCTGTCCGCAGGTCAGTCCGCCCGCTTCGAAGAGGGCGATAAGCTGATGACTGATCTGGAGGGAGCGCCGCTCATCCGTCACGCCGCGCGTCTTCTGGAAACCACTCCATGCGCGGCCCGTCTCGCCATTGTGGGGCCAGATCAGCTTGACCGGGCAGCCGAACTCAGACGTTTCGGCTGGGCAGTGATTGAGAACAAGGAAGCCAGGTCCGGTCAGGCGACGTCCCTGCGCGCTGGGATCGAGGCAGCGCAGCACATCCCCGGCGTACAATCTGCCATGATCCTGCTGGCCGACATGCCAGATGTTTCACCGCATCATCTGACCGCGCTGGCCGAAACGCATGCGTATGGAAAGAGCGCCGCCATGAGCGAATCGTCCGGTGTGTTGATGCCGCCGGCCATGTTCTCGGAAGACACGTTTTCGGCGCTCTGTGCCATTGGCGGTGACCAGGGCGCTCGGTCCGTCTTTGCATCGCTGAAGAACACCGTAACGCTGCCAATCACCCCGACTGAAGCGAGAGACATAGACACGCTGGCCGACCTGCATGACCGGATGGAGGCCAGATATGCCTGATGGCCTGACCCCGATATCCCCAGCGCCCCTGACAGATGCTTTTGGCCGGACCGTGTCGTATCTTCGCCTGTCTGTGACCGACCGATGCGACCTGCGCTGCGCGTATTGCATGGCAGAGCACATGACCTTCCTGCCGAAGAAGGACCTTCTGACGCTCGAAGAGCTTGAGACCGTGGCGGCTGCTTTCATCCGCCGCGGCGTCAGGAAAATCCGCGTGACCGGCGGCGAACCGCTTGTCCGAAAGGATATCGGTGATCTGTTCGACCGGCTCGGCACCTATCTCGGCGACGGCCTGGATGAACTGACCCTGACAACCAATGCGACGCTGCTCGAGCGCGATGCCGAACGTCTGGTCGATGCGGGCGTGCGCCGCGTCAACATATCACTCGATACGCTCGACCCGGACATGTTCCGCGAGATCACCCGCCGCGGGGACTTTGACAAGGTGATGCGAGGCATAGACGCCGCCGACAAGGCAGGCCTGAAGATCAAGATCAACACGGTCGGTCTGAAACACCAGAACGCCGCCGAGATTCCAAACATGGTCGAATGGGCTCATGATCGCGGCTTCGACATGACCTTGATTGAGGTCATGCCACTCGGCGATACAGGCGAAGACCGGGTGGACCAGTACATTCCCCTGTTCGAGATCCGCGACCGGCTGGACCAGTTCTGGACCCTTGAGGACGAAGCGGCGAGCGGGACGAGCGCTGGCCCGTCACGCTATGTTCGCATCAAGGAAACAGGCGGGAAACTTGGTTTCATTACGCCGCTCACCAACAATTTCTGCGCTGGATGCAATCGCGTACGGGTGACCTGCACCGGACGCATCTACATGTGCCTCGGACAGGACGACCACGTTGACCTGCGCAGCGCCTTGAGAGACAGCGACGATCCGCGCGCCGCCCTGGACGCGGCGCTGGACCGCGCGCTTCTGAAAAAGCCCGAAAAACACGATTTCAAAATTCGTGAACGCGCCGCATCTCCGGCCTTGCCACGCCATATGTCGGTGACAGGGGGCTGAGGATGGCAGAAATCCTCTATTTCGGGCGCCTCAGCGACGTGACGGGCACGCTGTCGGAGCATGTCAGCCTGCCGACATCGGTCCGCGATACGAGCGCCCTGCGCGCGTGGCTGGACGACCGGAAAACCCTGGACGGCGCCTTGCTCGAGCCCTCAGTCCGCCTCGCCATCAACAACGAAATTGTCGCCGATCCGCACCCTGTCGGAGACGCTGACGAAATTGCCTTCATGCCTCCGGTCGGAGGGGGATGACGATGATCAAAGTGACGGACGAGCCCATTAACGCCGCAGAAGCGCTCAAAGCCTTCGAGTCAGGCGTCGCGGGTGCAGGCGCGATTGTGAGCTTTACCGGACTCGTGCGTGACCAGGCATCGTCCGGCGATGTCGAAACGCTGCACCTGCAGGCCTACTCACCGATGACAGAAACCGGCATCGCAACAGCCCGAGAGGAGGCGCACGAACGCTGGCCGCTCATCGACAGCCACATCATCCACCGCATCGGTGACATGTTGCCCGGCGATGCCATCGTGTTCGTCGCGACTGCATCTGCTCACCGCCGCCCCGCCTTTGAGGCAGCCGACTACCTGATGGACTATCTGAAGACGGAGGCCGTCTTCTGGAAGAAGGAAACAACCCTGTCCGGCACGAAGTGGATTGAGCCCCGCGCCGAGGATTACAAGGATCGCGCCCGCTGGTCGGGCAGCTAAAGGAACACACCCATGCACGGCATCAATGAAAGCCTGAAATTCATCCCTGTACGCATCGCCGTCCTCGTCGTCAGCGACACGCGCACGCTCGAAAATGACACCTCCGGCGCAACCCTCGTTCAGCGCATCGAAGACGCAGGACATGTCCTGGCTGATCGCAAGATCCTGCGGGACGACCAAGCGTCCATCCGGTCGCAAGTCTCGGAATGGATCGCAGACCCCAACGTCGATGTTGTTATTTCAAGCGGCGGCACCGGCCTCACGGGCCGGGATGTGACGCCCGAAGCAGTCACACCTCTGTTTGAAAAAGTTATCGAAGGCTTCTCGGTCATTTTCCACCAGGTCAGCTTCCAGAGTGTCGGCCTTTCCACCTTGCAGTCCCGCGCTGTGGCCGGCCTTGCCAATGGCACCTTCATCTTTTGCCTTCCAGGTTCAACCGGCGCGGTAAAGGACGGTTGGGACAAGGTCATTTCCCTGCAACTCGATAGCCGCCACAAACCGTGCAATCTCGTTGAGATCATGCCGCGGCTCATGGAGCATATGGAGCACTCCCATTGAGCGGGCTGACCCATATCGGCCCTGACGGGCGCGCGCGCATGGTCGATGTCGGCGACAAAGCGGTCACTCAGCGCTCGGCGACTGCCCGGGGCCGCGTCGACATGGCGGCCGAAACGCTGAGTTTGGCCTTGGGCCGGGACACGAAAAAAGGTGACCCCATCGCGATCGCCGAACTAGCCGGCATTATGGCAGCCAAGAAGACGGCCGACCTCATTCCGCTTTGCCACCCTCTGCCGCTGACAAGCGTGAAAGTGGATATCGCCCCCGTGGATGGAGAAACGGCCTTGTCCGTGACCGCTCGCGCAAAAACGAGTGGCCAGACCGGCGTTGAAATGGAAGCCCTGACCGCGGTCTCTGCCGCCTGCCTCACGCTTTACGACATGTTGAAGGCCGTGGACAAAGCGATGGTGATCGGCGGGATCGAACTGGTCGAAAAGTCCGGTGGAAAATCCGGCGACTACCGAAAGGGCGAGTCTTGAACGATCTGACAAGCGTTGACGACGCGCTACGACTGCTCACCGAGCATGCGCCAGCGCCGGCTATCGAAAATGTAGAATTGGCGCAGGCGCACGGTCTTCGCCTAGCGACGGATGCGATCGCGCAAGTCTCCCGACCGCCCGCCGCCGTGTCCGCCATGGATGGATATGCCGTACGCCTCGAAGACGTCACGACCGCCGGGGCGACACTTACCGTCATCGGCGAGGCCCCCGCCGGGACCCCTTACAGCGCACATGTGGGCGCAGGCGAGGCGGTGCGTATCTTCACAGGCGGCGAAGTCCCCGAAGGTGCTGATCACATCATTATCCAGGAAGATGCCCGCCGTGATGGCGATGCTCTGATCTGCCAGGACGGCTATACAAGCCCCCAATACATCCGCGCGGCAGGTATCGACTTTGAAGCCGGCGCAACCCTGCTCACCGAAGGCACTCGCCTAGGCGCAGCCGAACTCTCACTCATTGCAGCCGGAAACCTCGCCACGCTTTCTGTATATCGTCGCCCCCGCGTTGGCATTCTCGCCAATGGAGATGAACTGCGACCTCCCGGGTCAGACCTCCAGCCGGGCGAGATCGTCAACTCAAACCCGATAGGACTGTCGGCGCTCATCGAAAGCTGGGGCGGGGAAGCCGTGGACCTTGGCGTCGCCCCTGATCGTCTCGATGCCATTTCAGACGCCATCAACCGCGCCAAAGACATCGATATCTTCTTGCCCGTTGGCGGCGCTTCTGTCGGAGACCATGATCTGATGCGCCCGGCATTCGCGGGTGCGGGCTTTCAATCCGTCTTCGAGAAAATTGCCGTCAGGCCCGGCAAACCGACCTGGTTCTCGCGCCGCGACGACGCCGTTACCCTTGGATTGCCCGGCAATCCGGCATCAGCTTTCGTCTGCGCCTGGCTTTTTCTGAAGCCACTCCTGACAGGGGAGCCGCACAGATTCACTCCGGCTCGCCTCTCTTGTGATCTAAGGTCCAACGGTCCGCGCACACACTTCATGAGAGCCGCCGCCAACATTGATGCTTCTGCTTGTGTCACTGTCAGCCCGGCATCAAGCCAGGACAGCTCACTCATCTCGCCTTTCATCAGCGGAAACGCGCTGTTGATGCGCAAACCAAATTCGCCCGCACAAATGGCGGGCGAACTCGTCGATATACTATTGATGAGGCCCATCGGCCTCTAGAGCAGCCAGATGCTTTAAGGCGCCTCATAGCCCGTCTGCGTCATCACATAGGCGATGACAGCTGTGCGATCGTCAGGGCGCTGCACGCCGGCAAAGCTCATATTGTTGCCGGGAAGGAAGTCGCGTGGGCGCGTGAGCCACTGGTCCAGCTTCTCGGGCGTCCATTCAAAGTCGGCTTCCTGAAGCGCCGTCGAATACTCGAAATCGCCAGATGTGCCGACTTCACGGCCGAATAGACCGTAAAGGTTCGGCCCCAGGACAACATCGCCGCCTTCGGTGAGCGTGTGGCAGGACTGACATTGAAAGAAAACACGCTTGCCACGGTCGAAATCCGCTGATGCATAAGGCTCTGGCAAGCCGGCAAACTCGGCACTTCCGGATGCCTCTGTCAGCTCGGCAGTTTCGGTTTCTGCGGGCGCGGACGCATCAGCATCGGACGTGTCCGTTTCGGCTGGCGGCGTCGGCGCGGCCTCTGCTGGCTCCTCGCCAGACCCGCCACACGCGGTAACCACACTCAGCCCCATGGCCAGCGCTATCGCTGCAATGCTCGTTCTCATTTTGCTTACTCCCGATTCGATGTTCGCTTGGCTGGGAACTTACTCCGCCATCGCCAATCAGCAAATGGAAACGGGCGACCCCCGCAAAAGTTCTCGTCACTGCGCAAAGCTATGACAGGTTGTGGGCGACGCAGAGCGGACGACGGTCAATGACTATACGGCCGCGGTTCAGGCCTACCCACCTTTTGGAGGGGATGTGTCATTGGCCGGAAGATCGTTGACGTCGCCAACGTCAAGGAGGGGGCTTGCTTCAATGGTTTCTGCGCCAAGTAGCGAGACCACACGCAGCAGAGCAGCAACGAGGCTCGCTTGCTCCCACTCTGCGAGTTTTGAGAATCGCGACCGGAAAGATGATTGGAGCAGGTCCGGGGCGCTTTGCAGCGTATTGTGGCCTTGCTCCGTGATATGCACCCAAACGCGCCGACGATCACTTTCGCCGCGGCGCCGTTCGATCAGCCCGCGTTCCTGTAGCTTGTCGAGCAGGATAGAAATCGTTGCCTGCTTCAGGTCGACGGCACGTGCCAGATCGCCCGTGAGCATTT
Organism: Henriciella sp. AS95; assembly: GCF_038900055.1. Classification (NCBI taxonomy): domain Bacteria; kingdom Pseudomonadati; phylum Pseudomonadota; class Alphaproteobacteria; order Hyphomonadales; family Hyphomonadaceae; genus Henriciella; species Henriciella sp. AS95. Next base: position 860,396 of record NZ_JBBMQM010000001.1, on the reverse strand, counting down.
CTCCGCGCGTTCGAAGAACCTGCAGGACGAGCAGCTGCGACGCGGTCAATCCGGTCTGATGTGCGACCGATCGTACGTTGACAGCCGTTGCCTTCATGATCCGGCGCAGCGCGACCAGCGCCGCTTCACTTTGCTCCGTCATCCCCTCGCTCCAGGTATCCGCATTCACCGCAGACAATCTAGCGGCTTCAAAACCTTCGGATAATTGGGGCATACAGTGAAATCCTTTGAGCGCAAATATGTTTTACAATCTAACTATCTATGGAACATATAAGCGTTTATGTGGGTTTCGTAAGTGTACCAAATGATCTTTTGCAGTACTGACGCTAGGGGTTGAACCCCCAAGCGAACCGATTAAATAGTTTGTCAAACAAATAATGGTCTCTGCAAAAGGCATCTAAACGAGCATATTATGAGCACCGACACAGTTGAAAGAGCAGGCGCTGCACATCAATCGAGCGCCGCCAACATCGAAATTTCCGCTCCTCGAAGCGAAGATGGCGCAGCTGTGCATGATCTTATCGCGGCCTGCCCGCCACTCGATACCAACTCGCTATACATGAACCTCATCCAGACGACGCACTTTTCCGATACGTGCGCGCTCGCGCGCGATGATGAAGATGTGATCGCCTGGGTGTCGGGACACATCCCCCCTTCCGAACCAGACGTCTTTTTTCTCTGGCAGGTCGCTGTCGGTGAGAAGGCTCGTGGCCAGCGCATCGCAAAGCGCCTCGTCGCTGACATTTTTTCAAGACCGGCTTGTTCGTCCGTCCGATATTTGAAGACGACGATCACGTCGGACAATGAGGCCTCCTGGGGCCTGTTCCGGAGTATCGCCAGATGGCTTGATGCTCCTCTTCAAGAGAGCGAGTTCTTTGATAAGGACCGTCACTTCAAGGGCCGTCACGACAGCGAAATTCTCGTGACCATCGGCCCATTCGAGCTGCCGGCCGACACCTGACACTTTTCCGGCCGCCGCTCAATTCACACCAGACCTCACAGGAGCCGAACGTATGGCGTTCACTGACATGACAGATATCCAAGACAACATTTTCGAACGACGGGAATCCAAAGTCCGCAGCTATTGCCGCAACTTTGATACGCTTTTCGTCAAAGCCTCAGGCTCGGAAATGACCGATGCTGAAGGCAAAACCTATATCGACTTCCTCGCCGGTTGTTCGACGCTGAACTACGGGCACAACGACCCGGACATGAAGCAGGCTCTTATTGAGCACATCACGCGCGATGGCGTGGCCCATGGCCTCGACATGTACACGGACGCGAAAGCCGAATGGCTGCAGGCGATGGAAGACAAGATCCTCAAGCCTCGCGGCATGACCGACTACAAGATCATGATGACTGGCCCGACCGGCACGAACGCCGTCGAAGCCGCCGTCAAGCTCGCCCGCAAAGTGACGGGCCGCAGCAATGTGATCGCCTTCACCAACGGCTTTCACGGCATGACGCTGGGCGCTCTGGCGCTGACCGGCAATGCCGGCAAGCGCGCCGGTGCCGGTCTTGGTGGCAGCGGCCTGCATGGCACGACCCACCTTCCATATGCAGGCGCTTTCGGCGACGATGTCGATACGCTCGACCAGATCGAGATGATGCTGGAAAACTCGTCTTCAGGTCTCGATGCCCCTGCCGCGTTCATTTTTGAACCGATCCAGGGCGAAGGCGGCCTCAACGCCGCTTCGAAAGAGTGGATGCAGGGCATTGCCCGCCTCGCCAAGAAGCATGGCGCACTGCTTATCGTTGACGATATCCAGTCCGGCTGTGGCCGCTCTGGCGACTATTTCGGCTTCGAGATTGCCGGCATCAAACCGGACATCATCACCCAGGCGAAATCGCTGTCGGGTATGGGTCTTCCTTTTGCCTGTGTCCTCCTCAAGAAGGAGCACGACATCTGGAAGCCGGCCGAGCACAACGGCACATTCCGCGGTAACAACCACGCCTTCGTGACGGCTCGCGTCACATTGGAGAAATTCTGGAGCGATGACAGCTTCCAGAAAGAGGTTCGCGAGAAATCAGAAATCCTGACCGAAGGCCTGCAAAAGATTGCTGACCTGATCCCCGGCGCCAAGCTGAAGGGTCGCGGCATGATGCAGGGCGTAGATGTGGGCACGGGAGACCTTGCGTCCGACATCTGCAGCCGGTCATTCGAAAAAGGCCTCATCATCGAAACTTCTGGCGCCGATGACGAAGTGGTCAAGGTGCTCGCACCTCTCACCACGCCCGTCGAAACCTTCCGCAAGGGCCTCAGCATCCTGCTTGAAGCCGCGTCGGAAGCCACATCCAGTGCCAAGATCGCAGCGGAGTAACCCACCATGATTGTACGCGACCTGAACGAAATCAAAGATACAGACCGCGCCGTCTCCGACGCGCAGTGGACCTCATATCGTCTTCTGCTCGCCGATGATGGCATGGGCTTCAGCTTCCACATCACCGTTCTCGAGGCTGGCTCAGAGCACACCTTTCATTACAAGAACCACTTCGAAAGTGTGTACTGCATGAAAGGCAAAGGCTCGATCACGGACCTCGCCACAGGCGAAACGCATGAGATCAAGCCGGGCGTCATGTATGGTCTGAATCTGCACGACAAACACGTCCTGCGTGCCGAAGAAGAGCTGCACATGGCCTGCTGCTTCAATCCGCCGGTCACCGGCAATGAAGTGCACCAGGCCGATGGCTCCTATGCCGCCCCTGCAGATCTTGAGACAGCAAGCTAGGCAATGCCTGGCCGCTGAGTGGGCCGGCCCGTTTCAGAACCGGCGGGCTGGCCAACACACTCACCAACAAGAAGAGACATTTTATGTCACATACCGTTGAAAAGATTGGCGGCACGTCAATCGCGAACACGCCCGTCATCCTCGACAACGTCCTGATTAATGGGCGCGAGGGCGATGAGCTCTACAACCGCATCTTCGTTGTCTCCGCCTATGCTGGCATGACGAACCTGCTGCTGGAGCACAAGAAGTCCGGCAAGCCAGGCGTTTACGCGCTATTTGCCAGCGCTGAGAACAAGTGGCAGTGGAGCGAAGCCCTGACGGAATTGTCAGAGGCCATGCGTGAAAAGAATGCCGAAGTCTTCGGAGATCATTCTGACCGCAAAGTGGCTGACAACTTCGTGCTTGAGCGTGTCGAAGGCGTCCGCAACTGCCTGATCGACCTTCACCGTCTCTGCTCATACGGCCAGTTCCGTCTCGATGAACACCTGCTGACGGTTCGCGAAATGCTCGCAGCCCTCGGTGAAGCGCATTCTGCGCACAACACGACGCTGCTGCTACGCCAGCGCGACATCAACGCCGTCTTCGTTGACCTGACCGGTTGGCGCGATGACGAAAAGCGCTCCCTTGATGAGCGCATCAATACCGCCCTCGACGGCATCGACTTTTCAAAAGAGCTGCCGATCGTCACGGGCTATGCGTCCTGCCTCGAAGGCATGGTGAAGCTTTATGACCGCGGCTACACCGAAGTGACCTTCTCGCGCATTGGCGCTCTGACCGGGGCGAAGGAAGCGATCATCCATAAGGAATTCCACCTCTCGTCTGCCGACCCCAAACTGGTTGGCGATGACAAGGTGCGCAAGATCGGCGAGACCAATTATGACGTCGCCGACCAACTCTCGAATATGGGCATGGAAGCCGTTCACCCGAAAGCCGCCAAGGGCCTTCGCCAGGCCGGCGTTCCGCTTCGTGTGAAGAACACGTTTGACCCGAATGATGCCGGCACGATCATCACCGATGGCTTTCGCCCGGCTGAACCACGCGCCGAGATCGTTACGGGCATTCCGAGCCTCTACTGCTTCGAACTGTTCGAGCAGGACATGGTTGGCGTGAAGGGGTATGATGCAGAAGCTCTGAAAGTCCTCACACGTCACAATATCTGGATTGTCACCAAGAACTCGAACGCCAACACGATCACGCACTATGTGAACTGTTCGCGGGACGCCCTGAAGAAGGCCGGCGAAGATCTGGAGGCACATTTCCCGAATGCGGAAGTGTCCATCCGCAAGGTCGCCATGGTGTCCGTCATCGGTTCAAACCTGGAACTCGATGGACTGACCGCCCGTGCAACGAAAGCCCTGTTTGACGCGAAGATTCGACTGCTTGGCCTTCATCACCTCACCCGCAATGTCGACCTTCAGGCCATCGTTGCCGAGGAAGACTATGACGAGGCTGTAAAGGTGCTGCATAGAGCGCTCGTGGAAGGCCACGTCTCCAGCGAACTGGAAGCTCCCAAGCCACGCGAAGCGGCTTAGGGGCTCACATCCATGATCATTGCCAGCTTTCTCGTAATTCTCGCCGCTTTCCTCATTGTCGGTCTCGCATCGGCGCGTAAGGCAACAGGCGAGAGAACCGATTATTACCTTGCCGGTCAGACTGTCTCGCCCTGGCTGACGGGGCTTTCGGCCGTCGCGACCAACAATTCCGGTTACCTGTTCATCGGTGTGATCGGTTACACCTACGCGACCGGTCTATCCGCGATCTGGCTGATGTTCGGCTGGATCATTGGCGACTATATCGGTTCGACATTCATTCACAGGAAGCTGCGCAACGCCACAGGCGTAACGAACGAGGCCTCATTCGCCTCCGTTCTGTCGCGCTGGCACGGCGAAGACTTTGCGACGTGGCGGCGGATTGCTGCCGTCGTCATGGTGCTATTCCTCGGAGCCTACGCCGCCGCACAAATATCGGCTGGCGGCAAAGCCCTGGAAGGCGTGCTCGACATCGACCCGCGTATCGGTGCCGCCACTGTGGCGGCGATGATCATCGCCTACTCGATCGCTGGCGGAATTCGCGCATCCATCTGGACCGACGCGGTTCAGTCAATCTCCATGCTCGTCGCCCTCATCATCCTGTGTGTCGTCGCATTCGCAGACAAGGGCGGTATAGGCGGCGCGTTTGCCTCGATGATGCCACTCGACGATGGCCGCTATATGAACCTCTGGCCGGAACAGAGCGAACTGGTTGGCACGGGCGGACTCGCCATCGTGTTCTTCGTCCTGGGTTGGCTGTTTGCAGGGTTTTCGGTCGTCGGCCAGCCGCACATCATGGTGCGTTTCATGGCGCTCGATGATGAGAAGAACATGCAGCGCACCCGCGTCTGGTATTACAGCTTCTTTATTCTTTTCTACATCCTCGCCGCCGGGCTCGGCCTGCTGTCGCGCCTGTTCCTTCCGGAACTCGGCGACACTGAACTTGCCCTGCCGCGCATGGCACTCGAACTCCTGCCTGACGTCTTTGTCGGCCTGATCCTTGCCGGTATTTTTGCCGCAACGATGTCCACGGCTGACTCGGTCGTGCTCTCATGCTCTGCCGCGATCACGCATGACCTGACACCTGCGCGTATGGAGCATCCCTACTTGCTGAAAGGCGCAACCGCCGCCGTCACCCTCGGCGCACTGGTGATCGCGCTGACAGGCACACAGAGCGTCTTCACGCTGGTTATTCTCGCCTGGTCAACACTCGCTGTCGCCTTTGCGCCGCTTCTGACGCTCTACGCGCTTGGTCGCAAGGTCAGCGAATTTGTGGCCATTGGCCTGATGGTGGGCGGCATCGCGATCGCGCTGATCTGGCGCTACGTCTTCGAATGGCATGGCGGCATCTATGAAGGCCTTCCAGGCATCGCCATCCCGCTGATCGTCGGCTGGTTCCTCTCGCGTCCCGCGACCAAGGCGGAGTTAAGCGACAGCCCACTGGAGTCGCCGGCCGAATAGACCGGCGACCTCACATCATCGATACAACGCCTTGGCGTGATGCATGATGTGATCATCCATGAACGTGGAAATGAAGTAGTAGGAGTGGTCGTACCCCGGCCTCATGCGGATCGCGAGACTTTGCCCCGCTTCCCGGCAGGCTTCCTCGAACAGGCGCGGCTTGAGCTGCTCGTCAAGAAACTGGTCGTCTTCGCCCTGATCGATCAGGATGGTCGTTTCTAGCTGGGTCTTTTTAACCAGCTCGCAGGCGTCGTAATCGGCCCACGCCGCCTTGTCTTTTCCAAGATACGTCGTGAATGCCTTTTCGCCCCATGGCACCTGGCTTGGTGCGACGATCGGCGAGAAAGCTGAGACACTTCGGAAATGGCCGGGATTGCGCAACGCTAGTGTCAGCGCGCCGTGGCCGCCCATCGAATGTCCGAAGATCGATTGCCGGCGCATGTCAGCCGCAAAATTCGACCGGATCACCGACGGCAGTTCCTCCATCACATACTGGTCCATCTTGTAGTGCTTGGCCCACGGGTCTTCAGTGGCCGTCAGGTAGAACCCGGCCCCTTGTCCCAGATCGTAGGCGTCATCATCAGCGACATCCTTGCCTCTTGGGCTTGTGTCCGGGGCAACAATCATCACGCCAAGCTCGGCCGCCTTCCTTTGAAGACCGCCCTTCTCCATCACATTGGACCAGTTGCAGGTGAGACCCGAGAGGTACCAGAGGACCGGGACAGGGTCGTCAGATGTCTGCGGAGGATCGAAGACAGCGAACCGCATCGTGCAGCCCAGCGTTTCGCTTTCATGGTCGTGAACGCTCAGGTCCCCGCCAAAGCTCGTCCATTCCGATACCGTCTCCAAGATAAAAACCTCGCTTCTGCGTTAATGTGAATAGGTCGAACCTAACACAGAGCGAGGCCTTTTCCAGAACAGACCGGGCCGATCTCTCTTATCTCTACGCGTTAGACGTCATCGCAGCGAAGACGACGATCACTCATTGCGAAGAATTTCGCATTCCTGCTGCACGGTCTCGGCCTGGTTTTCCGTTGTGCAGCGGCGAATACGGACGTCATAGGCTGTGGGGTTATCGCCCTGAGCCTGCTGGGCAGGCGTGCGATGAACCTCGACATTCTGGTCGATCTTGAACCCAATTCGATTGCCCACTTCGCAGTAGACATCCACGGCCTGCTCGACATCAGCAGCCCAGACTTTCATTGAAACCACGTTGGGACCAACCGCGCCGTCTGGCACTTCGTGTCCTTCGACAAGCTCCCCGCCGGCGACGATGGAAAAATGTTTGAAGTCGGACATGCTGGGACCTTTCGGGTTGGTTCAGGAAAACATAAGGGTGGACGCAAAGGATTAAAGTCGATGACTGCTTACACTCTCTTTGGCGCCGAGGTCAGCTACTACACGGGCAAGGCCCGCGCCTATCTCAGATGGCGCGGCGTTCCGTTTACCGAACAGGTTGCGACGCAGGAGGTTTATCGCGACATCATCCTGCCGAATGTTGGCTGGCCGGTAATCCCTGTCCTGGCGACACCAGACGGCGAGATCATTCAGGATACGGGCGACATCATTGGATATGTTGAAGCAAAGGAAAGCCGTGAGCCTTCTGTCTGGCCACAAACGCCTTTGCTGCGCTTCGTCAGCGAGTTGCTGCACCTCTATGGCGATGAGTGGCTCGTCATCCCCGCAATGCATTACCGCTGGTCGTACAATGAAGATTGGGCCTATGGCGAATTCGGTGCCCTGTCCGCGCCGCATCTGAGCCCTGAAGAGCAATACGAGCTCGGCAAGAAGAATGGCGCGCGTTTCAAGGGGGCGCTGCCGGTGCTTGGTGTCAACGATGCGACGATCCCGGGCATCGAAAAAAGCTACGAAGCCTTCCTCAATGACTTTTCAGATCATCTCGGCACGCATCCTTTCATCCTTGGACACCGCACAACACTCGCAGATTTTGCCTTCTTCGGTCCGCTCTATGCTCATCTCTACCGGGACCCGACATCAGGTGAGCTGATGAAGCGGATCGCGCCGCGCGTCGCAGACTGGGTCGAGCGTGTGGAAAATGGCGAACGCGGCGACGAAACAGAGCCGCATGCTGATACCGCGCACGCGACGCTCTTGCCGATCCTCACCCGCCAGATGCAGGAGCAATTGCCAGCGCTGCTGGCGACGGCGGAGTTCTACAAGGAGTGGGCCGCAAACGCCGAGGCTGGCCAGCGCGTTCCAAGGGTGCTCGGTGACATGATGATCGAGATTGAAGGATGCCGCGGGCCGGCGAAAGCCCGCAGCTTCCCGCTCTGGCGCCTTCAGGGTGCGCTCGATGTCTACCACGCCATGGATGAGGAGACCCGCACTCGCGCCGACGCCCTCCTGCAAACCATCGGCGGTCTCGACCTTATCGGCATGGACTATCCCCGCCTCAAACGGGAGAATTGTCAGCTCGTTCTGGCCTAGTCAGGCTCAAACGAGAAAGCAGCAACCTTGTTGCCGTCCGGGTCCAGAAGGTAAGCGCCATACGCATTGTTGGGCGCATTCTCCCGGCGTCCGGGCGGCCCATCGCAGCGGCCTCCACTCGCAAGTCCGCCGGCGTGAAAGGCATCAACCTGCGCCTTGGTCTCAGCAAAAAAGCTGATCGTACCGCCATTGGCCGACGTTGCCGGATGACCATTGAGGGGCGGTCCAACGACAAAGGCATTGCCATCGCGGCGATAAAACCTTCGCGGGCCGCGTTGCTCTGGCTCGATTCCGAGACCGCCGAGAGCTGCGTCATAGAATGAGGCAGCTCCCGCGGTATTATTCGTACCGACCACGATATGCGTGAACAGTGGCATCTATTCGCTTAGCCCCGGCACATGGCGCAGATCTTGTTGCCATCCGGGTCGCGCAGATAGGCCAGATACAGTTTCATGCCGCCGCCCTCGCGCCAGCCCGGCGGGTCTTCAATCGCCTTGCCGCCGGCTTCGAGACCAGCCTTATGCCAGGCGTCGGCCTGTTCCGGGTTCTCAGCCGCAAAGCCGATCGTACCGCCATTGGCAAACGTCGCCGCCTTGCCGTCGATTGGCTTGGTGACCAGAAACGTGCCGCCATTGTGCAAATAGATCAGCCGCCCCTTGGGGTCGGTGATCGCCTCGCGGCCACCCAGCGCCTTGAACAGCGCATCATAGAATGTCTTCGAGCGGTCAATGTCATCCGACCCGACCATTACGTGACTGAACATATCCTATCCTCCGATTATGATTGTCGGCAAACTGCACTCAGCATGATCTACCGACCAGTAGAAAATTGATTTCGTTGCGGATTTTTGAACGAGAAGCGCACGCGACTAATAAACCACCACGCTGCGAATGCTCTCGCCAGCATGCATCAGGTCGAAAGCATCATTGATCTGGTCGAGTTTCATGACGTGGGTGATCATCGGGTCGATCTGGATCTTGCCGTTCATGTACCACTCAACGATCTTCGGCACATCGGTGCGCCCCTTGGCGCCGCCAAAAGCCGTGCCGCGCCAGTTGCGGCCCGTCACCAGCTGGAATGGCCGGGTCGAGATTTCCTTGCCGGCCTCCGCCACGCCGATAATCACCGACGTGCCCCAGCCGCGATGGCAGCACTCCAGCGCCTGACGCATCACATCGGTATTGCCCGTACAGTCGAAGGAATAGTCCGCGCCGCCGTCGGTCAGCTCCACCAGGTGGGCCACCACTTCCTCGGTGTTCTTCGGATTGACGAAATGCGTCATGCCGAATTTCTCGCCCCATTCCTTCTTGGAGTCGTTGATGTCGACGCCAATGATCTTGTCGGCGCCTGCCATCTTCGCGCCTTGCAGCACGTTGAGGCCGATGCCGCCAAGGCCGAACACGACGACATTGTCGCCCACCTGAACCTTCGCCGTGTTCACCACAGCGCCAACACCGGTCGTCACGCCGCAGCCGACATAGCAGGCCTTATCGAACGGCGCGTCGTCGCGGATCTTCGCGACCGCAATCTCGGGCAGGACGGTGAAGTTCGAGAAGGTCGAGCAGCCCATGTAGTGATAGATCGGCTTGCCCTTATAGGAGAAGCGGCTCGTCCCGTCCGGCATCACACCCTTGCCCTGCGTCGCACGGATCGCGGTGCAGAGATTGGTCTTGCCGGAGAGACAGCTTTTGCACTGGCGGCATTCGGGCGTGTAGAGCGGGATGACATGGTCGCCCGGCTTCACGCTTGTCACGCCCTTGCCGACCTCGCGCACAATGCCGGCGCCCTCATGGCCGAGAATGCTCGGAAAGATGCCTTCTGAGTCCAGCCCGTCCAGCGTGTAGGCGTCGGTATGGCAAATGCCCGTCGCCATGATCTCGACCAGCACCTCGCCCTCTTTCGGCCCTTCCAGGTCTACCTCCACAATCTCAAGCGGTTTCTTGGCTTCAAAGGCGACGGCAGCTCGGGTTTTCATGGGTTTGTCCTGTAGTTGACTGCAATTTCGCGCACCATGCTGCGTTCGTCCTTTATGGGCAAGAGGCGCAACGCCTACGCCTGATTCCGGAGCTGCATGACTCTTTTGTAAGGCGCTTCATCGTCTCGAAACGGAACAGGTGCGCGGCTTGGCCGTTTCTATGACACCAATCCAGAAGGAGACACTGACATGAAGAATCTCATGATTACTGCCGCCGCGTCTGCCCTTATCTTCGGTGCAGCCGCGTGTTCGCAAAGCGAAAGCACGGAATATGGCGAAACGTCATATGACGAAACACAGACTGCAGAAATGACGGATGAAACCACCATGGACGACGAAGTCCTGATGGCGGAAACCGATACAGACATGAATGCCGACACCATGGACGCAGACATGGTCTATCTTACTTCGGCCGAACTGAGCGCCGGAGAGCTGATCGGCGCTGAAGTCATCGGATCAGATGGCGAAAAAGTCGCTGTTGTTGATGACTTTCTCCTGGCCGCTGATGGCAACGTAAAGTCGGTCATCTTCAAAGCAGGTGAACTTAACGACTTCATCGGTGATAAGGGCGCAATCTCTTATGACAGGCTTGACCTGACGATGGACGCCGACAACGAGCCACGCTTTACAGTCGCAATGACGGATGAAGCGATGGAAGAAATCACGGAATTCGAACAGAACGGCCTGAACGACTACCGTCTGGCTTCTGAAATCATCGGCACGAGCGCTGACTTCATCAATTCAGACGAGTCGATCCGTATTAACGACATCATCCTCACAGATGCCGGCAAGGCGAGCTATGCCATTGTTGGTGACCTGATGGGCGACGAACGTCAGATCGCATATAACAAGATCAATATCGAGCAGGGCGATGGTGGCTCTATCATCATCGACGCATCATATGATGACCTCGAAACGATGCCGATCTTCAAATACGAGCACGACGTCGAAGCTGATACCAGCAACGACCTCTACGATAACGATAATGAGCTTAATGCTGACCTTGGCGTCGACTCAGAAGACGAAGAAATGGACACCGAACAATAATTCGGCCTGAGACCATTTTGTAGAAATGACGCCTTGGCGTCTCGCCGGCCTCGCCCATCAGGGTGGGGCCGGTCTTTTTTGTACGGCTGAGCCCAGAAACATTCACCCATAAAAAATAAGCCCCGGCGAAGCAGCTCGCCGGGGCTAAATTCTTTGTTGCCGATGGCTGACGAGAACTAGCTGCGTCTGCTCGACTCCAGCTTGTCCGTCATACTCGAGATCTTGTTGATCAGAGCATCGGCCGAACCATTTGTACGATCCAGAAGCGCCAGGAATTGCGCCTGTTGTTCGATCGCAAGCCAGATCAGGTTGCCGTCAATATCAAGAGCAACGTCCACCACCTGGTATTTTCCGCCGCGGTTCAGGACACGCCAGCGCACATCCATGGTCTTGCCGTCTGCGCGCGCGATGCTGGTATCAACGATCGAATCATTCGCGGTGCGGTCCGTAGATCCTTCGATCACGACCTTGTTGCCGCGATAGGCATCCAGCTCGTTCTCGTACACGGCCAGCGCGTATGTGCGGAATGCGTCCTGATAACTCTTCAACTCCTCCGGCGTGAACCGGCGAGCATATTTGCCAATCACAAATTTCGACACGGCGTCAAAATCTGCAAACTGCTCCATGTAACCGCTGAAAAGTTCGGTACGCTCAACCTGGCTCAAGTCCGGATTGTTCAGCGAGTTCAGCACTTCATTCGCGTTCTGCTTCACGAAGCTCTCGGTCTTCGCGTCAGCGAGGGCGGGTGCGGCAACCGCCAGAAGGGCGGCTGTGGAAATCAGTATTTTACGGAGTTTCATTGATCCTGTTCCTGCTCGGTATTCTGCCCTGAATCCTCTTCATCAAACGAACCAAAAGCATCAAAATCAGGCAAATCTTTGTAGGGATCCTCCTCAATTTCGCCATTTCGGATCGCGGCGCGGCGCTGCTGCGTATAGTTACGGCGCAGCGCGATATACGGTTCTGGTTGCTCGCGCAGGGTCTCGATCGTTTCGATCAGACGTTCGCGTGCGGAGATTGCGCCAAGTACCGTGCGGCCGATCGCAATATCATCGTCAAGATCGGGGTCACCTTCAAACTCTGTCCAGGTCAATGGATCAAAAGCCCTGTCCGCGCCCATACCAACCGTGTCACGCAAATTGCTCGGCCCGAGGAAGGGCAGCATCAGATATGGCCCCTCATCAACACCCCAGACGCCCAGCGTCTGCCCAAAATCTTCCTCGTGGCGCGGCACGCCCAGGCTGCTGGCCACGTCGAAGATGCCTGCGATACCAATCGTCGAGTTGATCAGAAACCGGCCAAATGTTTCGCCCGAAGCGTCGATATTGCCTTGCAGCGCGGTATTCGTGAACACGACCGGTTGGCGGAGATTGGTCAGAAAATTATGGACGCCGTCGCGGAAAATGCCGGGCGTGACGTACCGATAGGCGCGCGCCACGGGCTCGATAGCCGCCTTGTCCACAGCTTCGTTGAATGAATAGACATTGCGGTTCCAGCCTTCCAGCGGATCGTAAACGCCTGAAGTGGATTCCGTGCGCTCTCCAGATGTGGCGCATGCCGTCAATGATAGCGCCGCAAGCGCGGCGGTTGCTGCAAACTTCATTTTTTGTTCCGTTTCTAGATGCCCGATATGTGTAAGCCAAAGAACGCTTTCAACTTACTTTCGCGTGAATAGAACTCATTCCAAATATGAGTGGATTCAAAGCAACACCTGCGACTCGGACGTCTTGCACGCCATATAAATAAATGTTTATATGATTATATGAAGACCAATCCTGGCATAATTGTAGACGCGCTGAGAGCTGCTGGCGAACCGACCCGGTTGCGCATTCTTGCGCTGTTGCGACATGGTGAACTCGCCGTGGGAGAACTTGTCGCCGTTCTCGGGCAGAGCCAGCCTAGGCTTTCACATCACCTGAAGACTTTGACGGCAGCCGGCCTTACGGAACGCTTGCCGGAAGGCGCCTGGGTCTTCTATCGCCTTCCTGCCAAAGGCTGGCCGAACACGTTGCTAGAAGGCCTGTTTGACCAGATTGACCTCTCCCAATGTGACTTTCCGGCAGATAGCGCTCGGCTGGACTCTGTTCGCGAGGCGCGTCGTTCAGCAGCAGATGATTTCTTCAGCTCTATTGCTCAGGACTGGGACAGGCTGAGATCGATGCACTATCCGGAAGACCTGATCGAAGCCGCAATCCTCAAAATCGCCGGACCGGGACCTTTCCAGCGGGTCGTCGATCTAGGCACCGGAACGGGCCGGATGCTTGCGCTGTTCGGCGACCGCGCGAAAGACGTTGAAGGGCTGGATCTGTCTCATCAGATGTTGCAACTGGCCCGAGCCAAGCTTGCCGAATCCGGCATTGGCCACGCCCGCCTGCGTCAAGGCGATGCCACCGCAACCCCATTTGAATCGTCCAGTGCCGATGTGGTGATCGTGCACCAGGTCCTTCACTATCTTGAAGATGCCGACCGCGTCCTGGCTGAAGCCAGCCGCATTCTCGTGCCCGGCGGACAGCTCATCATCGTCGATTTCGCCCAGCACGACCACGAATTTATGCGCGAGGATTTCGGCCATCGCCGCCTCGGCATTCGCGATGACAACATGAAAAGCTGGGCCGACCGCGCCGGACTTATTTTGGACAGCCCGGTTCGATTTGAGCCACCAAAGCAACTTGAAAAAGGCATCGCGGTCCAGATATGGCCCGCCACCAAGCCATCAGACCATAAGGAGGTCGCCGCATGAGCGATCTATCCATTGCAACCCGTCAGGCGAGCAGACGCCCGCACGTCTCGTTCGAATTCTTCCCACCAAAGAATGAGTCGATGGATGAACGTTTGTGGGAATGCGTCCGCCGGCTTGAGCCGATGCAGCCAGAGTTCGTTTCGGTGACCTATGGCGCTGGCGGGTCCACCCGTGAGCGGACGCAGGACACGGTCGCACGGATCGCGCAGCAAACCTCGCTCACGCCGGCCGCCCACCTGACATGCGTCAGCGCGACGCGCGAGGAAGTGCTGCAAAACGCTGAGGACTATTGGGAAGCGGGGGTCCGGCATATCGTGGCGCTGCGCGGCGATTCACCCGACGGGATGGGCCAGCCCTGGCGCCAGACAGAGGGCGGGTTCAAGAATGTGATTGAACTTGTCGAGAAACTGCGCGCCCACCGGCCCGATCTCGGCAAGGTGTTTGAGGTGTCGGTCGCCTGCTATCCGGAACCTCATCCAGACAGCCGGGGTTGGGATTTTGACCTCGCGCATTTGAAAGCCAAGCAGGACGCTGGCGCTGACCGGGCCATCACGCAATTCTTCTTCGAGCCGCAGATTTACTTCGAATTCCTGGACCGCGCCCGATCAGCGGGCATCACCATGCCGATCGTGCCGGGCATTATGCTCCAGCCGAATTTCAAAGGCCTGAAGAAGATTGCAGGACTTTGCCAGGCAACGCTGCCCGACTGGCTGCATCAGCTTTACGAAGGGCTGGATGATGACCCGACAACGCGAGACCTCATCACCGCCAATGTCGCTGCCGAACTGTGTCACAAACTCGCCGATGGCGGCGTCACGCAGTTTCATTTCTATACGCTGAACCGGGCAACCCTGGCACTGTCGACATGCCACCTGCTCGGCCTCAAGCCGGCAAAGGCAGAGGCGGCGTAAAAGAATGGGCGATCAAAAACTCTTTCGACTGGCCAGTGGCTCCGTAAGCGAACTTGTGGGCAGTGCAGCGACGTTAGAAAAGGCTCTCCAAACGGTTATGGAGAAACACCTGGATCAGTTTCTCGGGGTCACTTTCCTCGCCTCGGAATATGTGACCTCCCATGGTGGACGGATGGACACTCTAGGCATCGACGAAAATCGGTGTCCGGTCATTATTGAATATAAGCGAGATCGCAACGAGAACGTTATCAACCAAGGGCTTTTCTACTTAGACTGGCTAATGGACCATCGAGGTGACTTTGAGTTGTTGGTTCTGAAGACGCTAGGTCCAGATGCGGCGGCGAAGATCGAATGGTCGGCCCCTCGGCTGATATGCATTGCTGGTGATTTCACCAAGTACGACGCCCACGCCGTCAAC
This sequence comes from Henriciella sp. AS95, assembly GCF_038900055.1. Classification (NCBI taxonomy): domain Bacteria; kingdom Pseudomonadati; phylum Pseudomonadota; class Alphaproteobacteria; order Hyphomonadales; family Hyphomonadaceae; genus Henriciella; species Henriciella sp. AS95. The sequence continues at coordinate 845,138 of NZ_JBBMQM010000001.1, read as the reverse complement.
CAGATGAGCCGCAATATCGAGCTTATTCGCTACCGGAAATTTGGCGAAGAACTGCTATTCTTGGATCAACTCACATCTGTTTCAAGTTCGTCAATTGGCACAGGCACAACACCGTCGACCCCTATCAAATACAAGACTGCGACTGAATACCTCGCGGACGCGCCCGACGACCTACAAAATTTGTACGCCGATCTCCGCATCTTCTTGCTGAGCATCGGAGACGACGTTCAAGAAAAAACGCTTCAGTTCTACATTGCTTTTAGGAGACTGAAGAACTTTGCCTGCGTTGAAGTGAAGCCCTCGCTCGGTGTAGTTCGCGCTTATCTGAAGGTTGATCCACGAGAGGTAGAACTGGCTGACGGATTTGTCCGAGACGTCCGAAACGTAGGGCATTTTGGGACCGGAGATCTAGAAATTACGATCTCAAGTCACGAGGATCTCGAACGAGCCAAGCCGTATATTTTGCAAAGCTACGAAGCCTCATGAGCGACCAGCCCATTCACATCACCCTTGTTACGCTTGGCGTCGACGACGTCCAGGCGTCGGCCGCTTTCTACGAAAAGCTCGGCCTGAAGCGATCCTCCGCGTCTCAGGAGGAGGTCGCCTTCTTCGACATGGGCGGGCTCGCCTTGGGACTGTTCGGACGCGAAAGCCTCGCCCTTGATGCAGGCGTGCCTGCAGGCGGGACTGGATTCAATAGCTTTTCGCTCGCCTGGAACCAGCCCGATGAAGCGTCGGTCGACGCGTCGCTTGATCGTGCGGTCAAAGCCGGAGGAAAGCTGGTGAAGGCCGCCGAAAAAGTTTTTTGGGGCGGCTATTCCGGCTATTTTGCAGACCTTGATGGCCACCTCTGGGAAGTCGCTCACAACCCATTCGCACCGCTGCGCGAAAACAGAAGCATGGAACTTCCCGAATGACCGACCGCCAGAAACGCATCGATACCCTAAAGTCCATTGCTAAAGAGCGCATCCTCGTCTTCGACGGCTCCTGGGGCGTGATGTTCCAGCGCAAAGGTCTCAGCGAAACGGACTTTCAGTCGGACAAATACACCCTGCCCGGCGAGCAGAAGGGCAATAATGACATTCTCTGCCTGACGCGCCCCGACATCGTGCGCGAGCTTCATGACGCCTATTACGAGGCCGGCGCAGACATTTCCGAAACCAACACTTTCTCGGCCACGACCATCGCGCAGGCCGACTATGATCTGGACGCCGAAACCGTGCGCCAGCTCAACCTGGAAGGCGCTCGCATCGGACGCGAGGCTGCTGATGCCTGGACAGCGAAGACGCCAGACAAGCCGCGCTTTCTCGCCGGCTCCATCGGCCCGCTCAACAAGATGCTGTCCATGTCTTCGGACGTGAATGACCCCGGCGCCCGCGAAGTGACCTTCGATCAGGTCTACCAGGCTTATCGCGAGCAGATTCAGGCCCTGAATGAAGGCGGCGTGGACCTCTATCTCATCGAGACGATTACCGACACGCTCAATTGCAAGGCCTGTATCAAGGCAATCATGGATCTTGAAGCGGAGGGCATGGAAAAGCTGCCGATCTGGATTTCCGGCACGATCACGGACCGCTCGGGCCGCACGCTGTCGGGCCAGACGGTCGAGGCGTTCTGGAACTCGGTGCGCCACGCCAAGCCATTTGCCATCGGCCTCAACTGCGCGCTCGGGGCCGATCTGATGCGTCCGCACATCGCCGAGCTCTCTCGCATCGCCAACACGCTTGTCGCCGCTTATCCCAATGCTGGCCTGCCCAATGAAATGGGCGAGTATGACGAGACCGCCGAAGAAACATCCGGCGCGGTCAATGCCTGGGCCAGAGACGGTATCGTCAACATCCTTGGCGGCTGCTGCGGCACCGGCCCGGAGCATATCGCAGCCATTGCAAAGTCCGTTGAAGGCCTGCAGCCACGCCAACCGGCCACACGCCGGCTCGCCATGCGGCTTTCGGGTCTGGAACCCTTCGAAGCGGCATGACCTTCGCCGATCTCGCGCCATTTCTGATCGCGAGCATCGCAATCGAGCTCACACCTGGACCCAACATGTTCTACATCGCCCTCCTCAGTGCACAGAATGGACGTCTCGCCGGGCTGGCCGCCAGTGCTGGAGTTGCGCTCGGCCTGTTGATCATCGGCCTGCTCGCTGCATTCGGCTTTTCCGCCATCATTGCGGAACACAGGCTGGCCTACGAAACGCTGCGCTGGGCTGGCGTTGCCTACCTCCTATGGCTGGCCTGGGACACCTGGCGCGACACTGCGCTTGAGGCTGCGCCCGCGCGCAGCGGCCCGATCATGAGCGAAAGTTTTACGCGCGGCCTCATCACAAACCTGCTCAATCCGAAGGCTTTCCTGTTTTACATCACCGTCCTCCCCTCCTTCATCCCGGACAAGGATAGCGGCCCCGCTGACGCAATCGTCCTTACGCTCAGCTACGTCGCTGTTGCGACTGTTGTTCATCTCGCAATTGTGGGCGGCGCTAGCTCGGTTACGGGTTATCTCGACAATTCGGAGAGACGCAGACGCACAGGCCAGCTCTTTGCTATCATGCTCGTCGGCGTCGCCGTATGGGTCGCCATCAAAACTGCGGTCTGAGGGGAACGACATGGGCAAGACGTATGACAAACTGAACGACAGGCTGATCGACTTCATCAGTGCGCAGAAGATGTTCTTCGTCGCCACTGCACCGCTTGCAGATGATGGCCACGTCAATGTCAGCCCGAAGGGCTATGACAGTTTCGTCGTCATCGATGAGGAGACGGTCGCCTGGCTCGACCTTGGCGGCTCTGGTATCGAGACGATGGCGCATCTGAAGGAAAATGGCCGGATCACCATCATGTTCTGCGCTTTCGAGGGCGCGGCCAATATCGTCCGCCTCTATGGCAAGGGCGAAGCGGTCCAGTTCGACGATCCGCGCTTTCCAGACCTGCTCAAGCTCTTCCCGGCCTTCGACAAGGCCCGCGCCATCGTGACCGTGAAGCTCGACCGCATCTCTGACAGCTGCGGCTGGGGTGTGCCCTTCTACGACTTCAAGGGCGAGCGAGAGCAACTCAGGCGTTATGCCGACAACCCACGCACCGATGGACGGACATGGGAACAACGCTGGCGCGAAGGCAATGCAACCAGCATAGACGGCCTGCCCGGTATCAAATCGGAGACATCATCATGAGTTCAGCCCTTAAATTCGGCCTCGGCGTTATTGCCGCAATCGTCGCCTACGCCCTTGTCCGCATGCTCGCATCGGCATTTGGCCTCGGTGCCCTTCCCGCCAGCATTTGTGCAGGCATCGGCGCAGCGATGACTTTCTTTCTCGTCGGACTGCCACTTGGCTATGTCCGCTTCAAAACTCCCGGAGATCCGGACTAAATGTCTGACACCGCACAAGTATCCACTGCCACATTCATCAATATCGGTGAGCGGACCAACGTTACCGGCTCGGCAAAATTCCGTAACCTCATCAAGGCCGGAGATTATCCGGCCGCCGTCGAGGTCGCGCGCCAACAGGTCGAGAATGGCGCGCAGATCATCGATGTGAACATGGACGAAGGCATGCTCGACGGTGCCGAGGCCATGACCACCTTCCTGAACCTGATTGCCGCCGAACCGGATATCGCCCGCGTGCCTGTCATGGTCGACAGCTCCAAATGGGATGTCATCGAGGCGGGCCTCAAATGCGTGCAGGGCAAGGCGGTGGTCAATTCCATCTCACTGAAAGAAGGCGAAGAGGCCTTCCTCGCGCAGGCCCGTAAGGTCATGTCCTATGGCGCGGCAACCGTCGTCATGGCGTTTGACGAAGTCGGCCAGGCCGACACCGCCGAGCGCAAATACGAAATTTGTGAGCGCGCCTACAAGCTGCTCACCGAAAAGGTCGGTTTCCCAGCGGAAGATATCATCTTCGACCCGAACATTTTCGCCGTCGCCACCGGCATTGACGAGCACAATAATTACGCCGTCGACTTCATCGAGGCGACGAAACGCATCCGCTCAAACCTGCCGGGCTGCCATGTCTCCGGCGGGCTTTCCAATGTCTCGTTCAGCTTCCGGGGCAATGAGCCTGTCCGCCGCGCCATGCACTCGGTCTTCCTCTACCACGCCATTCCAGCCGGCCTCGACATGGCGATCGTCAATGCCGGTCAGCTCGACATCTATGACGATATCGACCCAGGCCTGCGGGAGGCTGTCGAGGATGTGATCCTGAACCGCCGCGATGACGCCACTGAACGGCTGGTCGACATCGCCGAGGGCTACCGTGGCCAGAAGGGAAAGGTGCAGGAAAAGGATACCAGATGGCGCGAACTGCCTGTCGGCAAGCGGCTGGAACACGCCCTCGTCCACGGCATCACCGAATTCATCACCGAAGACACCGAGGAAGCCCGCCAATCCGTCGAACGCCCGCTGCATGTCATCGAAGGCCCGCTGATGGACGGCATGAATGTCGTCGGCGACCTCTTCGGCGCCGGCAAGATGTTCCTCCCCCAGGTCGTTAAATCGGCGCGCGTGATGAAGGCAGCCGTCGCCCACCTCACCCCCTTCATGGAGAAGGAAAAGGAAGAGCTCGGCACGGTCGACGAGTCGAACGGCAAGGTCGTCCTCGCCACGGTGAAGGGCGATGTCCACGATATCGGCAAGAACATTGTCGGCGTCGTGCTCGGCTGTAATGGCTATGACATTGTCGACCTTGGCGTCATGGTTCCCGCCGAGACCATTCTCGAGACCGCAATCAAGGAAAAAGCCGACATGATCGGCCTGTCCGGCCTCATTACGCCGTCGCTCGACGAGATGGTGTTCGTCGCCGCAGAGATGCAGCGCCAGGGCATCAACATGCCCCTCCTCATCGGCGGCGCGACGACGTCTCCGGCCCATACGGCGGTGAAGATCGAGCCAGCCATGAAGACCGCGCCCGTCATCCATGTCAGCGATGCGAGTCGGGCCGTCGGCGTTGTTTCGGCCCTGATGAATACCGACGACCGAGCCGCGCTCTGGGGCGCGACCAAGGCACGCTATGACCGGATCCGTGAGAGCCGCGCGGGCGGCCCGCCAACCCCGCGCCTGCCGATCGCCGAAGCGCGCGCCAAAGGCTTTACAGCCACAGAGGCCTCCGCCCCACCCCCGACCTTCACCGGCAAACGCGCCTTTACTGATTTCGATCTCGCAGACCTCGCCCGCTACATCGACTGGACCCCCTATTTTGCAAGCTGGGACCTTGCCGGGCGCTATCCGCAAATCCTTGAAGACAAGGTGATCGGCGAGGCCGCATCAGACCTTTGGCGCGACACACAGGCCATGATGCAGCGCCTCGTCGGCGAAGCCTGGCTGAGCCCCAAGGCCGTGGTCGGCTTCTGGGAAGCGCACCGCGACGGCGACGACATCAAACTCGAAACCGGCGAGACGCTGCACACGCTGCGCCAGCAGATGGTGAAGACCAATCAGCGGCCAAACCTTGCCCTCGCCGACTTGCTGGCTGAGTCCGGCGATCATATCGGCGCATTCTGCGTCACCTCCGGCCCCGAAGCCGACGCCATCGCCAAGGACTTCCAGTCCAAGGGCGACGATTATTCTGCCATCATGGTCCAGGCGCTCGCTGACCGGTTCGCCGAAGCCATGGCCGAATACATGCACGAGAAAGTCCGCAAGGAGCTTTGGGGCTATGATCCAGACGAGGCCTTCGACAATGATGATCTCGTCAAGGAAAAGTATCGCGGCATCCGCCCGGCCCCCGGCTATCCGGCCCAGCCCGACCACACAGAGAAAGAGCTGATCTTCAAGCTGCTCGACGCGGAAAAGGAAATCGGCGTGTCGCTGACAACCAGCTTCGCGATGAGCCCGGCGCCATCGGTCTCAGGCCTCTACTTTGCCCACCCTGAAAGCGCCTATTTCGCCGTCGGTCGCATCGAGCGCGACCAGGTCGCCGACTATGCCGCCCGCAAGGGCTGGGACCAGCGCACGGCCGAACGCTGGCTCGCCCCGATCCTCAATTACGACCCGTTCGCGGTTGAGGGAGAGGCGGCCTGACCCATGAAGATTGCAGCCTTTACGCTGGTCGTCCCTGACTATGACAAGGCGATCGATTTCTATGTCAGCGTATTAGGTTTCGCGCTACTCGAAGACACGAAGCTCAGCGACACCAAGCGCTGGGTGCGTGTCGCGCCCCCAGGCGCTGAAACAGCCATCCTTCTCGCGGAGCCGAAGAACGACGCCGAACGGGCCACCATCGGCAATCAGACCGGTGGCCGGGTCGGCTTCTTCCTGAACGTCGATGACTTCGAGGGGGCGTACGCATTGTACCTCAAATCTGGCGTCAGATTTCTGGAATCTCCGCGGTCTGAAACCTATGGAAAGGTCGTCGTTTTCCAGGACCCGTTCGGCAACAAGTGGGACCTGATCGAGCCTGCGCGTGACTGAAAAGGCGTCCCCCTACCCCGTTCTCGCCTGCGTCCTGATCGTACTCGGAACGGTGCTCGGCATCGCTGGTATAGACCTTGTGCTGCCTGCGGTTCCCACGCTGCACGAGCATCTGCCCGGCAGCGAGGAAACCGCGCAGCTCGTCATCGCGTCCTACGTTGCCGGTTCTGGGACAGGGCTCATCCTGTTCGGCGTGCTGGGCGAGCGTTTTGGTCGCCGCCGCTGTCTGGTTCTCGCCTTGCTGGCCTATGGCCTCCTGTCTGGGCTGGCGACCCTGTCGCCGGACATGTTGTCCCTGCTGGCCGTGCGGTTTGTTCAGGGCCTCGCCTCGGCCGCGCCAGCCGTGTTTGCGCCGGGGATCATCCGGGCGCTGTTTTCCGAGCAGGGCGCCACGCGCGCCATTGGTGCGCTCTCCAGTATTGAAAGCCTGACCCCGGCAGGCGCGCCAATCGCTGGGCTTTGGCTCGTCCAGCAAGGCGGCTGGAAGCTTCCTTTCTTTGTGACCGCAGCGCTCGCCATTGTTCTTTCCGTCGTCTTCATCGCATGGGGCGGCATTCTTCCACCGTCGAAGGACAGCGCACGCGGCAAGGGGTCCTATTGGCGTCTGATGGCCTCGCCCGTCTTCATGCGCTACGGCCTCAGTCAGGCCCTGGTCGTCGGCGGATTGCTGGTCTTCGTATTTGGCGCCCCGGCGGTTATCGTAAACTCGATGGGCGGCACGATGATGCACTTCATCACCATGCAGGTGGTCGGCATTTCCTGCTTCATCATCGCCTCCAACACGACCGGCAGCCTGGTCAAACGTTTCGGCCCCGAGCCGATGATCAGCTTCGGCACGGGCATGGCAGCGACCGGCGCGGTGCTTGTGTTGCTCTTTGCCCTGTTCGGAAACGGCGATCCGATCTGGCTAGCGCCGATTTTTGTTCTGGTGAATGCCGGCCTGGGCTTTCGCGGCCCGCCCGGCTTCCTGCGCGCCATCATGGCCGGTAAGGGCGATGATGACCGCGCCTCTTCAACCACGATCCTCGGCATATTTGCGGTCGCAGCCGGAGGAACCGCGCTGGTCTCTCCCTTCATCGACCAGGGCCTTCTGCCCCTGGCAATCGCCGGTGCAGGCCTGCAGCTTCTCGCTGTGCTCGCGCTCTTGGTCCTGCCTGAATATTCGAGAGAGGCCGAGCCCGTTCAAACCGTGTCGAAGAAGTCCACGAAGCCCGTGTCGAGGTGATAATACGCGCCGACAACCTTCACTTTTCCAGCCTTTTGCGGCTCAAGCAGCAGCGGGTCTGAATCCTCTCGCAAGCTACGCACGACGCGGCGGACATTCTGCTTCACAGCATTTTCTGTCTCGTCGCCCTCTGCGCCGCGCGCTTCCAGCACTGCCGGAATGATCGGTTCAACCATGCCGCCTATGGATCCCGGGAACCGTGCGTTCGAGTCCACCACCGACATTGCCGCCTTCACGGCACCGCAGCTCTCATGACCCATCACGACGACAAGCGGGACGCCCAGTTCGGCCACCGCATATTCGATTGACCCCATGGCGACCGTATCAACGGTGTTGCCAGCATTGCGAATGATGAAGAGCTCGCCGAGGCCGCGCCCGAAAAGAAGCTCAGGCGGCACGCGGCTGTCGGAGCAGGTGACATAAGCACAAAACGGCGCTTGTCCCTTGGCCAGCTCAAGCTTCCGCTCAGCACTGATGTCGGGATTGCTGATACGGCCCTCCAGAAAAGCCTGATTGCCTTCTTTCAGAAACGCCAGCGCACCGTCCGCATCCAGCGTGGTGCGACCATCTTTGGTGGGCGCTGGCGAAACGGCTGCGACCGTCTGTGCTGATGCCGCGGTCGCGCAGCCGGTCAGGGCAAGTCCTGCAGCCCCGCTTGATGCGAGAAGGCCGCGGCGGGAAAGGGTCTGGGTCATGTCGAGCTCCTTTTAGGGTTTGAAAGATTGGCCGGACGCCTGATCCGTGAGTGAGAGGGAGGAAATTCAGATCTGGCGTCCGGCAACTCGCGCCAGCCATTCAGGGGGCGTTGGCTGCGCGCAATTCACTCAGGCTCAAACCGGCGAGCGGGTGATTTGCCCTGCCGGCCAGCCTGCATCGGTCAGATGAACCCTCGCCATTCTGGTCTGAAGATCCTTCTTCATCTTGCGGAACATTTTCCGGCGGCGAAGGATTTTTCGGGTTCTGGTCACTTTGGTCTCCATTGTTAGTGATAGGAGACAGGTGGGTTGACCAATTGATAGTTCCAATTGAAAGTAATCGTGTTTTCGATAATCAAAAACTATCATGAGACCGACCCTCAGACAGCTTCAATATATCGTTGCGATCGCCGATAGCGGCCGCTTTCATGAGGCGGCCCGCCGGCTTCATGTTAGCCAGCCAAGCCTCTCGACTCAGCTTGCCGAGGCTGAGGCGACACTCGGTGTCACAATATTCGAGCGGGGCCGAAAAGGCGCGACAGTAACGCCAATCGGCGAGGACATCGTTCGCATGGCGCGCCGGATTCTGAACGATGTTGAAGAGCTGAAGACGCTGGCCCTCGGCGCGCACAACACGATGGCTGGCCGTATAAGACTGGGCGTCCTGCCGTCCATCGGGCCTTATCTCCTACCTGCTGTCACGCGACGTCTGCATGAGCGATTTCCCGAACTCCGTCTCAAAGTCAGCGAATGCGATACGCTTGAACTCGATCAGGGACTTCGCGAAGGCCGGTTCGATGTCATCATCTCGACCGCCGACGCGCATGGCGGGATGAGCAGCGAAATCATGTTCCGCGAAGACTTATGGGTTTGCGGCTCGCCCGAAGATCTTGTTGCCGCGAAATCTGAGTCTGTCAGCCTCGACCAGCTCTCGGCCCGTCCCTTCCTGACGCTAGGGTCCGGCCACCGGCTCAGCCGCCTCATTCAGGACATCGCTAGACGCGCTGGGACGACAATCAGCGCTGAATATGAGGGCTCGAGCCTCGATGCCGCCCGTCAGATGGCGGTCATGGGCGCTGGCTACGCCATCATGCCGAGCCTGTACGCGCTGTCCGAGGCTCGCCGCGATCCGGACTTCATCGTCCGCCGGATCGACGACACGGACTGCCATCGGAACGTTTCGCTGATCTGGAGGCCAACCTCGCCGCTGGAGCCCGAATTCCGCACGCTGGCAGCGCTGATGAAGGATATTGCCGGCGAACTGCTGGGCGGAAAGTAAGCGCTACTCCGCCGCCTCGACCTTATCCTGCGTCTTGGTATCAAAGTCGCTGGCGTCGCGGGACTCGTGTGAGTATCAACCGTCTCTCATCTGCGTTATTCTACTCAGATGCGGGTTATTTTTTCTGCAATTCTACTCTGTCTGGTGGCATCATTCGAAGGCCATAGTCAGTCCGCTGCACTCGAAGATTCGATCGAGCAAAACCCCGCCAGTGTCGTTCGAAGCATGTCTATCCAGAAAAGTGCTGAAGCCGGCGCTGGAGACGAATACATCCAGGGACTGTTCGACCAAGTCGAACGCAAGTTCGGTGTCATCACCACAGAGGGCTCTGATGAACCATGCTTCTTGGGTTGCGAGGGCGGCATTGTTGGCGGCATCGCTTCGTTTGATGGTGAGAATTACCGGGCTTTCGCCGCCCACATTATGTTGGCCCATCTGGCTGTCGATCTTGGACTGGGCCAGCGAGCGATACCGCACATCGAGAAGGCAGAAACGCTATTTTTGCGCGATCTTGATGCGATCAATTCTTCAAGTGGTTTCAGGAGCCAAATGTTTGGATGGCACCAGTCATGGGGGTGCGAGGCGTCGCCCGTAGCACCTTCCCATGCTGCAGCAGATCTTGCCTATGTTGCGCGACGGGCTGGTCTTTCCGACCTTGCAGACCGGACCGAACAAAACTGGAAGCTAAGGCTGAAACAGCGCAGCACCTCCAGCTCCGCCCGCGTATTGAACTACTTGCCAGATTTTCCGTCCTAGCAGGCTCTATGATTCGCCGACCTTATCCTGCGTCTTGGTATCAAAGTCGCTGGCGTCGTGGCGCTCGCGTAGCTGGCTCGCGGGATCACCAAAGGTCCGGTTGACCATGCGCCCGCGTTTGACGGCTTCGCGCTCGGCAAGCTGGTCGGTCCAGCGGATGACGTTCTTGTACTCTTGAACCTGCAGGAATTCGCCGGCTTCATAGATGATGCCCTTGGCCATTGCGCCATACCAAGGCCAGATCGCCATGTCGGCGATGGAGTATTCGTCGCCCGCCATATATTCGCGGTCGGCGAGGTTACGGTCGAGCACGTCCATCTGGCGCTTCACTTCCATGGCAAAGCGATTGATCGGGTACTCGTACTTCTCCGGCGCATAGGCATAAAAGTGCCCAAAGCCGCCGCCGAGATAGGGCGCAGAGCCCATCTGCCACATCAACCAGCTGATCGCTTCGGTGCGCTTGTAGTGATCTTCCGGCAGGAAGGCGCCGAACTTGTCCGCAAGATAGAGGAGGATCGAGCCGCTCTCGAAGACGCGGGTGACGGGATCGGTCGAGTGGTCTGCCATGACCGGAATCTTGGAGTTCGGATTGAGCTCGACATAGCCGGAGCTGAACTGGTCGCCCTCGCCGATATTGATCAGCCAGGCATCATATTCTGCCCCTGAATGCCCCGCCGCCAGAAGCTCTTCCAGCATGATCGTGACTTTGACCCCGTTCGGCGTCCCGAGCGAATAGAGCTGGATGGGATGCTCGCCAACCGGCAGTTTTTTCTCATGGGTCGGCCCCGCGATTGGGCGGTTAATATTGGCGAACCGTCCGCCGCTCTCCTTGTCCCAGGTCCAGACTTTCGGGGGGGTGTATGTCGGGTCGCTCATGACGGGTCCAATTCTTCTGGTTTGTCTTTATCTTGCACCAGGAAGGTAAGGATCGGCGATCCAGCGTTCAATGAACTCAACGTCTTGTGATCGCTCTGATTAGCTTTTCTCAGCATCAAGGACGGCCTGCAGGCCCTCGCGATAAGTCGGATAGGCCGGTCGCCAGCCGGTCGCCGCCTTTAGCTTCGCATTCGGCACGCGCTTGCACTCTGAATAAAAGCTCTTCGCCATGTCGCTGACATCGGCGGACTCCATATCGACGAAGGCCGGCATCGCTGCGCCAAGAAGGTCTGCCGCGAACACCATCACATCCTGAGGCGGAGCCGGCTCATCGTCACAAAGATTGAACGCGCCAGACAGCCCAGGCCTGTCGATGAGCGCCTTCAGCCCGCCGGCGAGATCGTCAACATGGATGCGGGAAAACACCTGGCCCTGCTTGATGATCTGCTCCGCATCACCGCTGCGGACCTTGTCGAGCTGCGATCGCCCCGGCCCGTAAATGCCCGGCAAGCGAACCAGCCGCACATCCGGCCTCGCGCCAAACCACTGGCTTTCTGCAAGAACGCGCCTCTCCCCACGCTTCGATCCGGGGCTGACCGGTAACCATTCAAATGCCCAGCCGCCCTGCAGGTCGCCATACACACCAGTTGTCGAGAGATAGGTGATCGAAGCCGCGCTCTGGGCGAATTCCCCTGCCAGGCCAAAACCGGGACAGCCATCATCCGACGGCGGCGTCGATACAACCCAGTGGGCGCCCCTGGCCGCGAATTCGATCGCACCTTTATCGCCGACGAGCACGCTCTTGAGGCCATCCTCCTCGAGCGCCGCCGCCTTGTCCGCTGACCGCGCCGTGCCATACACCTCCCACTCACCGGCTTCGAGGCAAAGCGCCGCCAGCCGGCTGGCCGAGTAACCAGGCCCGATCAAAAACAGTTTGCGTGACTGATCTGTCATTTGAATATGCCAGAACCTCTCTCTACCGCTAATATGTGTAGAGTTTTCGAGGGGTTTTTAAAGGATGAGCCTGCTTGCCATCGCGATTGGTATCTTGCCCATGAGCCAGTCCGCCGTCACCGACATCAAGGGCGCCGAACAGGTGCGCCTCAATGAATGCATCCGGCTGACCGAGGAAGACCCGGAAGCCGCATTCGAGGAAAGTCTGGCTTGGCTCGGCGAAGGCGGCCGGCCTGCTGCCCGCTATTGCAACGCGCTCGCGATCATCGCCATGGGCAATTACAAGGAAGGCGCCGCCCGGCTTGAAGAGCTGGCCAACGCGCCAGATGCTGGCGGTCTGGAAGACCGGGCGGTCTACCTCGCCCAATCGGGCAATGCGTGGCTGACAGCGGGATATCCCGAAGCCGCCTTGGTGACGCTCGACAACGCCGTCAAGATTGCTCAGGACGATCCGGAGATTCGCGTGGACCGCGCTTCGGCCAAGCTGATGCTGGAGCGCTGGGAACCGGCCCTGGACGACCTCGATTTCGCACTGGAAAAGATCCCGAACAATCTGTCCGCGCTTCAATTGCGCAGCCGCACTCATCTTGAACTCGACAATCTCGACCAGGCTGAGGCCGATCTCAACCGAGCCCTTCTGATCGATGGCAAGAATATCGAAACGCTGGTCCTTCGCGGTGACATCCGGGAAGCGAAAAGGCTTGCAGGACAATAAGGCAGCCGACCGCCGCCAAAGCGGGACGCGACTCCGCCATTCCTGGCCGCTGCTCGTTTCGCTCTTTGGCGTAAACCTGCCCCTCCTCGGCCTTCTTGGCTTGATGTCCGGCCATGCGCGGCAAAGCGACCTCGCCGTCATTGTCCCGGTTACGCTGATTGAAATACCAGACAAGGTTGAGCCTGAACCTGAACCGGTTCCTCCACCCGAAACAATCGCGCCAGCGCCTGCGCCCTCCGCTCCAGCGCCGCCCGAACCAAAATCACCCGAAATCGATCGCCCGACGCTCCAGTCGCCCATTGTTGCAGCGCCAGGAGAAGTGGCCGACGCCAACATGCCGGAACCTGGCCCCGATAACGACGCGGCGGACATGACGCCGACGATACGCGAACCAACACAACAAGCCGTCACGGCGCTCAAAGCGTTTCGGTGCAATCGGCTCGGCGCGGACCGTCCTGCAGATTGCGACAGCATTGGCGACGCAGTCACACCGGTCACAAAGCCAGCCTTTGCCGAGGAGCCCGATATGAAATCGAAGGCGTGGGCCGATTTCGAGCTTCAGCAGCCCGACCTCGCCCTCGCCCGCATTCTCGCCGAAGGCTGCCCGCCGAATGACGGCGTCATTAATGACGTCTTCGTGCCGACCGACAATCCGTACCTTCAGGGCGCGGCCAGCATGGTTGGCAGCCTCAGCGCAAACAGCGCGAAACCGGAGTGCGGCTAGGGCTGTCGCGCCGCCGATTTCTCAGGGTCGAGCACGCAGTCATCGAGGCCTTCATTGGCAACCACCCGCATGCGCGCCTGCAACGTCCCAGCCCGCTGGCTGACATAAGGCCCGGGCGGATCAACGCGCCATTTGTGCGGATTGGGCAGGACGGCCGCGAGCAGCGCCGCCTCACGCTCGCTCAAATCGGCCGCACGCTTGCCGAACCGGATACGAGCGGCGGCTTCTGCGCCGAAGATGCCGTCGCCCCATTCGATCGTGTTGAGATAATTCTCCATCACGCGGCGCTTGCCCCACATGCCGTCAATGAACAGCGCAAACCAGGCTTCGCCGCCTTTGCGGACATAGCCGCCGCCATTCCAGAAGAAGACATTCTTGGCTGTCTGCTGCGTGATTGTAGAGGCCCCGCGCAGGCGCCCGCCCCGCTCGCGTTCCTCAACGGCTTTCTGAACCGCTTCGAAGTCGATGCCGTCATGCTCACAGAACCGGGAATCCTCCGCAGCGATCACCGCCGTCACCAGATTGGGAGAAATACGGTCGATTGGCATGATGATGCGGCGGAACTCGTCGCCGCCCAGCGTGCGCTCCACCATGGTGATCGAGCCTGGGACCGGCACCCATTTCAGCGCCAGGGCATAGACATGGGCGAGCACGAAGAGGAGCAGCGCCAGCTTGATGATGCGCCAGATCCAGCGCCCGGCCATCGCCAAGGCGCCCGGCTTGTCGCCCGGAGGCTCCAGAGTCGGCGGTCGATCACTCTCTAGACTGGCATCAGGGCCCATTCGGCTTTTACCTCATCATCGGTTTCATCCGCGGCGCGCGCGTCTCTTTCGGCGGCAAACCGGGCCTTATCAAGGCAGGCGAGCGCCCAGACTGCAGCGCCGCGCACAATCGGATCCTCATCTTCCAGATGAGGCAGCACGGACCGTTCAACCAGATCAGCCTCACCGCTATTGCCTATCGCAATAAGCACGTTTCGCAGCATCCGGTTCCGCCCGGTCCGCTTGACGGGTGATCCGGAGAACACGTCGCGGAACGCGGCGTCATCGAGCGCCGCCAGATCCGCAAGTTCCGGCAACTTCAATTCCGCCCGCGCCCAGAGCTTTTGCTCGGAGGATCGGCTGGCAAACTTGTTCCACGGACAAACCGCCAGACAATCATCGCAGCCATAGATCCGGTTTCCCATCGCCTCGCGAAATTCGACGGGGATAGGCCCGGAATGCTCGATCGTCAGGTAAGATATGCAGCGCCGCGCATCGAGCTGATAGGGCGCCGGAAACGCCTTCGTCGGGCAGATATCGAGACAGGCGCGGCAGGACCCGCAATGGTCGGATTCGGCCTCGTCGGGCGCAAGGTCCGCCGTCGTCAGGATTGCGCCGAGAAAGAACCAGCTACCCAGTTCGCGGCTGACAAGGTTTGTATGCTTGCCTTGCCAGCCCAGCCCGGCCTTTGCCGCTAGCGGCTTCTCCATGAGCGGCGCGGTATCGACGAAGACCTTCACCTCTTCGCCGCTCAGCTCGACAAAGCTCCGCGCCAGCTGTTTCAACCGCTTCTTGATGAGATCGTGATAGTCGCCGCCTCGCGCATAGACGGAGATATTGCCGTGAGACCTTAGCGCCAATTGCTCCAGCGGATCACTGTCAGGACCGTAATTGACGGCCAGCATGATCGCGGATTTTGCATCCCCCCACATGGCGGTCGGCGCCTTGCGACGCTCCAGCGTCGCCTCCATCCAATCCATGTCGCCATGCCGGCCTTCCGAAACGAAATGCTCAAGCCGCTGACCAGCCTGCCAGGGCGTATCGGCCCGGCAAATCCTGCAATCGGAAAACCCGAGATCGAGCGCGGCCTGTTTCAGCCGCGCTTCGAGGCTGTTGCGCGTGTCCGCCATCTAGAAATCCAGATCAGCATAATGCTTGGCCGGACGCGTGCCGTCGACCTTGTCCCCAAGCAGCGGGCGAAAACTCGGCCGCGA
Source organism: Henriciella sp. AS95 (assembly GCF_038900055.1). Taxonomy (NCBI): domain Bacteria; kingdom Pseudomonadati; phylum Pseudomonadota; class Alphaproteobacteria; order Hyphomonadales; family Hyphomonadaceae; genus Henriciella; species Henriciella sp. AS95. Next base: position 829,540 of record NZ_JBBMQM010000001.1, on the reverse strand, counting down.
CTTTATCTTCGAATACCAGGCTTTCAGATCAGGCGTGAGATCCCAGGGCACGTCGCCGAAATAATCATAGGCCGAGAGGTGCGCCGCAATAGACAGGTCCGCCATGGTGAGCGCTCGCCCCGCCATGTATGCTCGCGTCTCGGCAAGGCCATTCAAGAACGTCATCTTGCTTTTCAGCGCATGAACCCCTGTCCGCAGAGATGCGGTATTGGTTTCGCTCGAGCGGCGTACCCATTGGTTGACGCGTTCGGTCAGCAGGGTGGCATTTACCTCTGCGAAACTGTCCTCGCTCCACCGCCAGAGCCGCCTGGCTTCAGCACATTCATTGGCGACAAAAGGCAGCAGGCGAGGATTGGCATGCGCGGTTTCCAGATACTCGCAGATTGCATGCGTACCGATCGCCGTGACCTTCACTTCAGCGGACGTATCCACCAGCGCAGGCGCGATTGCGCCGGGGGCCATCTCGATCAACTCATCCGGCAGGGACCACGGCGCCGCAATACATTCCTGATACCGGCAGCCCTTCTCGCCGAGGACGAGACGCACCGTTCTTGCCAGAGGATCGATTGGCCAATGCCACAGCCGTTTCATATATTCACACCTATAAGGCCGAATTCACCCGATAGCGACCACAACAGCACAAGGTTTTTGCGTATTCTTGCCAACCATGTTTGATGCGGCCCGCAACATGTCCTCCTGGAGAATCCCTCATGACGCTTAACAGGTTCAAAACAACCATCTTCGCTGGCGCAGCCAGCATCGCGCTTCTTTCAGCCTGCGGCCCGAATCCAGGCCCGACAGAGACCGACACCACCAGCGAAAAAATTGAACCGATCAAGCTCGAAACGCCGCCAGCCGGTCAGCTCCCCGACACTGTTATCCCGACAGCCTACAGCCTGGATCTCGTCACCGACCCGGCAGAAGCAGGCTTTACCGGCACCGCCGCAATCAAGATCCGCCTGTCTGCGCCGCATCTTCGCATCTGGCTCCATTCCCTCGACCAGACCATTGAGCGCGCCTATGTCCGCCTCGAAGACGGCACCGAGATTGAAGGGACCTTTGAAGGCAGCCTGGCCGATGGCGGCGTCTCCAAGATCGATTTCGAGGAACCGGTCCCTGCCGGCAATTCGACGCTCGTCATCGACTACCGCGCCCCCTACAATTTCGGTCTCGCCGGGCTTTACAAGGCCACGCAGAATGGTCGGCCATACCTGGCAACGCAGATGGAGCCGATCGATGCCCGCCGGATGTTCCCCGGCTTCGACGAGCCACGTTTCAAAACACCATGGACGCTGACCGTCACTGCCCCGCAAGGCAATCAGGTGATCGCCAACGCACCGCTGACCGGGACAAGCCAGCTCGACGATGGTCTGGTCAAACACACTTTCGCCCCGACCCGCCCCATCCAGTCCTATCTGGTCGCGCTGGCCGTCGGACCGTATGACATGCGCGAAGGCACTGCCCTGCCCGCCAACACGCTTCGCGCCACGCCTGTACCCTTCCGCGGATTTGCACCCGCCGGCAAGGGCGACCAGCTCAAGATAGCGATGGACGTGACCGACGATTTCGTCGGCTATCAGGAGCAGTACTTCAACTACCCCTATCCGTACGCCAAGCTCGACATCATCGCCGTGCCGGACTTTGCCTATGGCGCGATGGAGAATGCCGGCGCGATCATCTACCGCGAAAGCGCCCTGCTCATCTCGGACCGCACCTCTCTCAACCGCCGCCGCGGGGTCCTCGGCACGCACGCGCACGAACTCGCCCACCAATGGTTTGGCAATCTCGTCACTCCGAAATGGTGGGATGATATCTGGCTGAACGAAGCCTTCGCGACCTGGATGAGCAACAAGACGATGAATGCGGTTTATCCCGATCAGGGCTATGACCGCGCATCGCAACGTGGCGGCCTCGGTGTGATGGCGGCTGACAGCCTGCTGAACGCAAGGCAGATCCGTAACCCGATCGAACGCAATGCCGACATCAATGATGCCTTTGACGGGATCACATATCGCAAAGGCGGCCATGTGCTGTCGATGTTCGAAAGCTATCTCGGCGAAGATGCCTTCCGTGAAGGCATACGCGTCCACATGAAGCGCTTCGAGGACGACGCCGCAGACGTGGAAGACTTCATGACGTCGGTCGCCGATGGCAGTGGTGACACCGGCGTAGTCGACAGCTTCCGCAGCTTCATCTTCCAGCCGGGCATCCCATACCTCAACGTCGAAACGAGCTGCGAAGCCGAAGACGCCGGCCTGATTACCGTCACCCAGTCGCGTTACGCGCCCCTCGGGTCGAAAATCGACGCAGATGCATCGACCTGGCAGGTGCCCTTCGCGATCCGTATCGCCAGCCCGGCCGGCGACACAGTTGTCCGCGAGATGCTGACTGATAAGACAACTGAAATCCCGCTGGACGGCGCCTGCGCGGACTGGGTCATGCCGAATGCATCAGGCGGCTATTGGCGCTTTTCTCTTTCAAATGAAGACTGGGCCTCGCTCACCGAACAGTTCGACGCGCTCACACCGCCTCAAAAACTGGCTTTCATTGACTCGATCAACGCGGCTTTCCGCGCGGGCGATGCACCCGCAGCAGCCGTTCTGAACGCGCTGGAAGCATCCGCAACCGCTGAGTGGGATGTCGCCAATCTCTCCGTTTCGACGGCGAAGGGTTACTTCGAAGCGCTGCCTGCAGAAGACCAGGACGCGATGCGCGACTGGGCACAGGCAACCTACGGTCCGGTTTATGAGGACCTGAAGGCGCGCGCGGGCTCGCTCAGCCAGGGAGAAGAATTGCTACAGCAAAGCCTGTACGCCGCACTCCTCACCATGGGCAATATGGAGGCTGAACGCGAAGCGCTCGCCGATCGCGCCGCCGCCTTTGTCGGTGTAGACGGTGAGCCGGACCCGGATGCGGTCGACGCCGATACGCTGACGCCCGCAATTACCTGGGGCACAAAACTGGGCGGACGCGACTTCTATGAAGCCGCTCTGGAATATGCTCGCAACGATGAGAACCAGTATGAGCGCCGCATCATCCTGCAAACCATCGCCCGTAATGCTGACGAGAGCGAACTGGCTGATCTCATGAAAGAGATGCAGGGCAGCGACTGGCAGGGTCAGGAAACCTGGTCCGTCATGCAGGTCTCTCTCGCAAACCAGGCGAACTGGGACACGGCATGGGGCGTGTATCAGGCGAGCTTCGACAATTTCATCGCCCGCACGCCGGAAATTCGCAAACCGCAGACCGCCAGTGTGGTGCAGAACTTCTGTGATGCAGACAAGCTCGCCGAAGGCACAGCCTTCTTCCGCGAGAAAGCCTCCGCCATACCAGGCTATGAACGATCCCTCGCCCAGGGCAGTGAAGGCGCCGAATTGTGCAGCGCCTTCCGCGCTGAAAAGCTGAACGAACTGAGGGCAGCGATCGCCGAAAAATAGTCAAAATGCGCTTGCCCTTCGCACCTGCAACGTGCGGAGGGCAATTGCCGCAAGGGACGGCTCGGGGTACAAGCGGGAACGTCCAGACAAACAGGATTCCGCCATGCCCGATCAAGCGCACAACCCCGCAAAACCTGCGGGAAAATTGCCGCTTGAAGAGCTTCGCAAACGCTTTCGGGCGGAGGCTGAGAACGACACGTTGATGTCGCTATCACCCCAGGACAGCGACGCGCTGGCCACATCTATCGCAGAGCTGGCAGATGGTTTTGAAGGCGATGCTTCTGTTGTCCGCGTACACGATGCCCGCGGCGCCGATGGCAAACTGCTCGGCACCACTGTTCTGGAAGCCGTCAGCCTCGACAAACCTTTCCTGGTCGACTCCCTGCTCGGCCTCTGCGCCGATTTCGGGTTTGAGGTTCGCGGCCTCCTGCACCCGATCCTGACGACAGACGCAGGCACCGACCTTTCCCTGATCCAGATCCACGTGCCGCCGCTGAGCGCCACAGAATGCCGCCAGCTCAAATCGCAAGCCGAAGAGACCTTGCGGGACGTCACAATGGCTGTTCGCGACTTTGCCGCCATGCAGGAGCGCATGGCGAATGAAATTGAACGCCTCAAGAGCAGCACACTGACCGATCCGAGCATGCTGGAAGAGGCCGTCGCGTTCCTCGAATGGCTTAGCGATGACCATTTCGTATTTCTTGGAACGCGCAGCTACGATTTCGAGACCGGCCCCGACGGCACCGTGCTTCCAGAAGAGCCGATCATGGTTGAAGGCTCCAACCTTGGCCTTCTGCGCGATGAAGATCGCAATGTGCTGAACCGCGGATCAGAACCGCTTGTGTTGACGCCAGCCATCGGCTCCTTCCTGTCAGAGCCTTCGCCGCTGATCGTTGCCAAATCGACGCTCAAGAGCCTCGTCCACCGCCGCGGGCTTTGCGACTATGTTGGCGTCAAACATCTCGACGACCAGGGCCGCGTGATCGGCGAGACCCGCTTTCTCGGCCTGTACACGGCAGAAGCCTACAATGAGAGCGTGCGGGCAATCCCCTGGATCAGGCGCAGGGTCCAGAAGGTGCTGGAGGCCACCGGCGCGATCGATGGCAGCCACAATTATAAAGCCCTCACCAATATTCTCGAAACCTGGCCGCGCGACGAAATTCTTCAGGCGAAATCCGAAACACTGATCCCGCTCATGAAAGGCGCGCTCAGCCTGGTTGGACGCCCCCGCACCCGCATGTTTGTGCGCCGCGACCAGTTCAACCGCTTTGTGTCGGTGCTCGTCTTCGTGCCACGGGATGCCTATAACACCGCGTCTCGCGAGCGCATGAGCGCGCACATTGTCGACGCCTTCAAGGGCAAGCTGATTTCGTTCCAGCCCCGCTTTGATTCATCGCAACTTGCGCGCGTCCACCTGCTGATCGAGCTGACGGACAGCAACGTCCAACCGGACCTGGTGAAACTCGAAAAGGAGGTCGCCGATCTTAACCGGACCTGGGAGGACGCCTTCCGCGCCGCACTGGTCGGGCTTGACCTGCATCACGAAGATTTCGAACGGGCCAGCGGATTCCGCACCGGCTTCAATGCCGGCTACCGCGAAGCCTTCACGCCAGATGACGCCCTGGTTGATGTCGATGCAATCCGGCAGCTGACGAGCGAACGGCCTGTCAGCATGCGCGCCTTTCGCAATATCGAAGATGATGACGATACGGTCAGGGCGAAGATCTATTCCCGCAGCGGCGCGATCACGCTGTCTGACTGCGTTCCCGTTTTCGAGAATATGGGCCTGATGGTCTATTTCGAGACCGGCTACCCCGTGACGCCCTCCCCGAAACCGATCGACAACGGTCCGGCGACCTACTGGATCCATGCCCTCAAGATGCGCTCAGGGACGGGCGAAGAGCTCGACCTCGAAGCCTTTGCCTCACTTTTCGAAGAGGCTTTTGTTTCTGTCTGGATGGGACAGACAGAAGATGACCGCTTCAATGGCCTCGTCCTGTCGGTTGGCGCTGACTGGCGCGAGGCGGCCCTCTGCCGGGCGCTTTGTGCCTACCGTCACCAGACGGGCCTCGACCCGGCGCGCAGCACGCAAATCGAGGCGCTGAAACGCCATCCGAAACTGACGCGCGCCCTGCTTGAGCTCTTCTCGATACGGTTTGACCCTTCCCGGCCCGAGACCCTGTCAGAGCGCATGGCGCTCGCCCTCTCTAAACAACAGCAAATCGAAGCGCGTCTGAATGAGGTCTCGTCCCTCGACGAAGACCGCGTCATTCGTCGCCTCACGCGCCTGATCCTGGCCATCCAGCGCACCAATTTCTGGCAGCGCCAGCCAGACGGCACACCTTACCCCTTCATCAGCTTCAAGATCGCCAGCCAGGAGATCACGGACCTCCCGGCACCCAAGCCATTCCGCGAAATTTTCATGTCCAGTCCCCAAGTCGAAGGCGTGCATTGCCGGTTTGGCCCGGTCGCTCGCGGCGGACTTCGCTGGTCCGACCGCCGGGACGATTTCCGAACCGAAGTTCTGGGCCTGGTCAAGGCGCAGCAGGTCAAGAACGCGGTTATCGTGCCCGTCGGCTCCAAAGGCGGATTCTTTCCCAAACAGATCGCTGCGAATGCCACGCGTGAAGAGCGTAATCAGGGCGGCATTTCCGCCTACCGAACCTTTATCAATTCGCTGCTCGACCTGACGGACAACCTGGTTGACCATGACGTCCACCACCCTGAGAACACTGTCATCTGGGACGGCGATGACCCCTATCTCGTCGTCGCAGCCGACAAGGGCACGGCGACTTTCTCCGACATCGCCAATGAGATCAGCCTCGAGCACGGCTTCTGGCTCGGCGACGCCTTCGCCTCTGGCGGGTCTGCAGGCTATGACCACAAGAAGATGGGCATCACCGCCCGCGGCGCCTGGGAAGCGGTGAAACGCCATTTCCGCGAGATGGGCAAGGACATCCAGACCGAACCGTTCACCGTCATTGGATGCGGCGACATGTCGGGCGACGTCTTTGGCAATGGCATGCTCCTGTCGAAGGAAATCCGGCTGCAGGCGGCCTTCAACCACATGCACATCTTCATCGATCCTGACCCGCAGGATCCGCACCGTCTTTGGGAAGAGCGCCAGCGCATGTTTGATCTGCCGCGGTCATCCTGGATGGACTATGACCAGTCGCTGATTTCCGAAGGCGGTGGCATCTTTGAGAGATCGGCGAAGTCGATCACTCTGACTGACCAGATCAAGAAGCTGACGGGCCTCAGTCAGGATGAGGCAACCCCGGACGAGGTGCTGCACGCCCTCCTCATGGCCGACTGCGAACTCCTCTGGTTCGGCGGCATCGGCACTTACGTAAAGGCCTCACACGAGACACATGGCGACGCTGGCGACCGCGCCAATGACGCTATCCGCGTCAATGGCCGTGAGCTCAAAGCGAAAGTCATTGGCGAAGGGGCCAATCTCGGCCTCACCCAGGCTGGACGCATCGAGTTTGCCTTGAAAGGCGGGCGCATCAATACCGACGCAATCGACAATTCGGCAGGCGTCGACAGCTCCGACCACGAGGTCAACATAAAGATCCTGCTGTCGCAGGCGATGCGAAACGGCAAACTGCCCTCCGGCAAGCGGAACGCGCTGCTCGCCCAGATGACCGATGACGTTGCGGCCCATGTCCTGACGCACAATTACAGCCAGACCGGCGCCTTGTCGCTCGCGGAGTCGACAGCCGCGCGCGATCATGAAGCCAATGAACGGCTCATGGTCTATCTGGAGGAGCGCGGCGTCCTCGATCGCCAGGTTGAAGGCCTCCCGACCACGTCGGACATGCGTGAGCGAGCCGAATCCAGATCATGGCTGACCCGGCCGGAACTCGCCGTTCTCATGGCATGGTCGAAGATTACCCTGTTCGATGACATCATCGCGTCGAAAGTCCCGGACGATCCGTGGTTTGTCGAAACACTGGACGGCTATTTCCCCGACGAGCTGCACAAGTTCACGGACGCCATGCAGGCCCATCGGCTGCGCCGCGAAATCATCGCAACCGTTCTGGCGAACAGGCTCATTGATGCTGGCGGGCCGCTGATGCTGCTGCGCCTTCGAGAACGGACAAATTGCGAGAACGCCGCGATCTGCCGCGCCTTCGAAACGGCGCGCGTCCTGCTCGGACACGCCGAGTATCGCGCGGCGATTCACGCTCTCGACAACAAGATCAGCGCGGATGCCCAGACGGACCTTCAGCAGCTCGGCGCCGACGCAATTGCTGAAATCATTGCGGCCCTGCACAGACAGTCTCGCGACCTGAGCGTTCAGGACGCCGTCGATACCTATGCGCCCGCCTTCGAAATCCTCGGCCAGAAGCTCGCCGATACGCTTGGCGGGTTCGAATTGAGCCAGCTGCGCCGGCGCACCCAGTCTCTTATAAACGCTGGCGCCCCCGAAGACCTGGCCGCCAGGGCCGCCCTGATGCCGCTTTTGCCGATCGGGGTGGACCTCGCTTCGATCTGCGCCTCAACCGGCGTCGATCTTGAAGATGCGTTCTCAGCCTATCTGAAGATTGGCGAAGCCCTTCGCCTCGATCGCCTGCGGGCCGAAGCGTCCCGCAATCTTGACGATGCGAGCTATTGGGAACGTCTTGCCACGCGCCGACTGATCGAAGACCTGCGCAGACACCAGGCGGATGCCGCCTCTCAGGCGCTAAGCTCCGGCGAGCCCGACAGCTGGCTGAGCGAACGCGAAGGCAACCGCAAGCAACTGGTGCAACAGCTCAACGCCTTGTCGTCATCAAAAGCCAATTTCGCGCAATTCACACTGGCAGCCGATGCCGTCCGCAACTTCATGGCGCAGTCGACTTAGCAGATCGTGGGTATCAGGAGAGATCGGGATGGGCCCGCCAAACGGGGACGTGTCTGACGGGCCCTACAGACTCTCCGCAGGCTGGGTGGGGGGACGCACGCGGAGGCCTGATCTAAGAGCAGTGGCAAGAGGTGCCGCTGCGAATGAACACTATGATTTGATCCCCATATCTTGCCAAGCTTAGTCAGCAGAAGTTTCTGCAGTGATAATACTATCACTATGGCCATGTTCAGCAACGAAATCACCCGGTTTTCCGTCCGCAGACAACAAGATTGCAATCCATCTTGTGGAAGAAGACTGTGAAAACAAGATCATAAGCAGAACAGTGAGCGGGGCCGACAGAAACATGCCGGGGATTCCCCAGATCGCGCCCCAGATCGCCAAAGACAGCAAAACAACCAGAGCGGACAGATTCAGCGTCTCGCCCATAATCCTTGGTTGCACGAAATTTCCGATCATGAACTGCCAGAAGCTGACGCCGAGAAACACGATGCCCGCATAGATATAGCCCTCATTCGTCCCTTCGCCCGGAATCCAGGCCGGCACTTGCGGCTGCACCAGCGCAAACAACAGAGGGACAAAAGCGGCAACGATCGAGCCGATCGTCGGAATATAGTTCAGAACGAAGATCAGGGCCGACAGAAATAGGGCATTTTCAACCCGAAGGACCAGCAGCGTCACATAGGTCAGGCCTGTGATCAGCGCCGATATGACGGTCTGGGTCCACAGATAGGTCTCAATCCCTCTGCGGGCCGCATCGCCCACCTCCCGCACCCGGTCGCGATTGCCGGAATCTGGAAACAGCCGATCCAGCTTTGCGCCCCAAGCGGACTGGGCGATGAAGAGGAAGGCAACATAGATCAGAATGATGACGAGGTCGCCTGAAAGGTCCCCGGTGGCAGTCGCGATCGTGCCGACGAATTTCTGACCCGTGTCATTGAATACGATTTCTGTCAGCGTCGGCGCACTTTCCATTTGCAGCACGCCATAGATGTCGGCAATCAACTCGTTGATGCGCGTCTCATAATCGCTCGCCTGCCCGCCAAATTGAGCGATCCCCTGCGCCAGCAAGGCGATAAAAAATCCGAACCCCAACAAGACCGCAAGAATGGCGAATGCCCGGCTTACCGTTCGTCCTACGAATCCGATCTGGTTATGGATCGCCCTTGCGAACCCCTCCATCACCAGGAAAAGAAAAACCGCCATCGCGAATGGCGCGAGGATGGACCGTGACTGGTAAAGCATCGCGATGATCACGCCCGTAGCGATGATCCATATTCCGACAATACCGGATCGCATCGTCATTCGTCAGTGTCTCCCCCCTCCGAACCTTCTACCGGCAACCGCGCCATATGAAAGTCCCGCACCAAATGAACCAGCGGCCTGACAGCAAAGAAAAATGAGCCGATCAGGAACAGCCAGGTCCCCGCATTCTGTGTCTTATCGCTGAAAAATAGCGCTGAGCCAATAATGAAGGCAATGGCTGCGAGCGCGTCAATGGAATCATAGACCCACGAATATCTCTGATAGACCTTGGCATGGGTGTCGGTCTGAAAATTGAGCCACTTTGACTGTTTGCTCATGATGTCCTCCTTTCAGGTGTACAAGCGATGCACGTTTGTCCTGTTCCATCTGGAGCAGCCATTGCGCGCTTTGCCGATACCTGCAATTGCGTCTAGCTTCATGGCAACTGGCAGGGAGTTCTAGCATGGCGAATGCAATTTATGTCGGCGGCGGCGGCCCGGAGCAGAATGAAGCCCAGACGCTTCTTCTCAATCGCGCGAACCGGCACGGCATCATCGCAGGTGCAACCGGCACAGGCAAAACCGTCACGCTGCAGATTCTGGCCGAGGGCTTTTCAAACCAGGGCGTTCCCGTTTTCTGTGCCGATGTGAAAGGCGACCTTTCCGGGCTCGCCAAGTCAGGCACTGAAGATTTCAAACTGCACGATGCTTTCATGTCCCGCGCCACGAAGATCGGCTTTGCAGAGGACTATAGCTATCACGACACGCCTGTCGTCTTCTGGGATGTCTTCGGCAAGAAGGGACACCCGGTCCGCGCCACCATCTCGGAAATGGGCCCCACCCTGCTCTCGCGTCTGATGGACCTCACCGAGACTCAGGAAGGCGTTCTCACCGTCGCATTTGAATATGCCGATGATGAGGGCCTGCTCCTTCTGGATCTCAAAGACCTGCAAAAGCTCCTCATCCATCTCGGGCAGAAAGAGGTCCGCGACGATGTCTCGCTTCGCTATGGCAATGTCGCGACAGCCTCGCTGTCCGCCATCCAGCGCAGCCTGCTTGGCCTGGAGCGCGATGGCGCCGAGGAGTTCTTCGGCGAGCCTGCGCTCGACCTGATGGACCTGATGCGCACGTCGCGCGATGGCCGCGGCATCGTCAACATTCTGGACTCCACCCGCCTCATCAATTCGCCGAAGCTCTATTCGACGTTCCTGCTGTGGTTGCTGTCTGAGCTGTTCGAACGCCTTCCCGAAGTCGGTGACCCCGACAAGCCGAAGCTGGTCTTCTTCTTTGATGAGGCCCACCTGCTCTTCAATGATGCGCCCAAAGCCCTGCTGGCGAAGATCGAACAGGTCGTCCGGCTGATCCGCTCCAAGGGCGTGGGTGTCTATTTCGTCACCCAGAATCCGCGCGACCTGCCAGACAGCGTCCTCGCCCAGCTGGGCAACCGTATTCAGCATGCCCTTCGCGCCTATACGCCAACGGAACGCAAAGGCGTCAAAGCCGCGTCGGACAGTTTCCGGCCCAATCCGGATTTCGACACCGAAGAAGTGATCACCCAGCTCGGCACAGGCGAGGCGCTCGTCTCGACCTTGGATGAGAAGTCCGCGCCTCATGTCGTTCAGCGAACCCTGATCCGCCCGCCATCTTCCCGCCTCGGCCCCATCACTGACAAGGAACGCGCCGAGATCATGGCCGACAGCCCTGTCGCCGCGACGTATGACGAGGCGATTGACCGGGAGTCAGCCTACGAAATCCTGATGGAGAAGGAAGAGCAGGCCGCCAAGGAGGCCGAACGGCTCGCCAAGGAAGAAGAAAAGGCCAAACGGGAAATCGAGAAGAAGAAGTCGCGCACCAAATCGCGCTCGCGTCGTCAGACCCCGGCAGAAGCGGCCGTGAAGACGGCAACCCGCACATTTGCCAGAGACTTCACCCGCTATGTTCTTCGCGGAATCCTCGGCAGCCGAAAGCGCTGATCGAAAATTGCTGCGCTGCACGCAACCACACGATGCGGAGCAACTGTGATGCGGAATCCTCGTCACAAAAGTTGAGAAAATCTGTTGCAGAACTGAAACTGAAACGTCGCCGAACAGTCATGTAACACTGATAGCCGCCTCTCATTCTTAATGAGGGGTGAACTCGATGAATTTCAAACTCGGTAAGCTGGCAGCAGCCAGCGTTGTCAGCCTTGGACTGGCACAAATGGCGCACGCCGACGTGCTTGAAGGCACCGTCACCGATGGATCCGGCGAAGCCGCCCTGGAGGGCGCGCTGGTCAAAATCGAAGGTCTGAACCGTACGACCAGCACCGGCCGCTTTGGCGACTATCGTTTCTCCGGCGTCCCGGCCGGTCAGTATGATGTCACGGTTTCCTATATCGGCGCAGATCCGATCACCCAGACCGTTACGATCACGGGCGACTCATCGGCTGACTTCCGCCTCGGCGGCGATATTCGCTATCTCGACAACGTCCTCGTCGTTGGGTCTTCGGCGGCCCAGGCCGGCGCCATCAACCAGCAGCGCGCCTCTGACGCCATCATTTCGGTGATCGATTCTGACGGACTGGGCAATTTCCCGGACACAACGGTCGCCGATTCGCTTTCCCGCGTTCCCGGCCTCTCGATCAAGACCGACCAGGGTGAAGGCCGCTATGTTTCCATTCGCGGCATCAACCCCGACCTCATCGCCGCCTCCATCAACGGCGTTCGCACGCCCTCGCCGGAAGATCGCCGCGGCGTCCTGCTGGACGGCGTTCCGTCGGATCTGCTCGACGGCATCGAAGTCCAGAAATCGCTGACACCGGATGTCGACGCCGACACGCTTGGCGGTGTGATCGACCTGAAGACGATCTCCGCGTTTGACCGTGATGGCCGGTTCATCCGGGGCAAGATTGAAGGGGCGTACAATGAGATCACCGAAGAGGTCTCCCCGAAGGCAACCCTGACCTATTCAGACACCTTCGCCGACACAATCGGCGTTGCCCTTTCGGTCAACTATCAGGACCTCAGCATCGAAACGCACAACAATGAAACCGGCGAGTTCGGACTCACAGACGACGGCATCGGCTATCTCAATGACGACTACGAGATGCGCTGGTACGACCTGAACCGCCAACGCCTCGGTTTTGTGGGCAACTTCGACTGGCGCTTCAGCGAGAACACCGACCTTTATCTGCGCACCCTGTTCAACAATTACGAAGATGACGAAGTTCGCAACAAGTTTGAGTTCAAGGACCTCGACGACTCTGAGGATGACGGCATCATTGCCCCTGGCTCGCAGACCGTTCCACTGAACGAAGTCGATGCGGAGGCGCGCAAGCGCCGCGAAGTTCGTCAAATCCAGACTTACTCGCTAGGCGGCGATACCGCCTGGGATGACTGGAACTTCAAATACGAGGTCTCCTACGCCTACGCCGAAGAAGACGACAGCGACAATCACGATGTCACGTTCCGCTTTGAAGACATTCAGGATGCGGCCGCCGATGCCGGCCTGACCGACACCAATGTCGTGTTCGACTTCAGCAACCCTGAAACGCCCGTCCTCTCCGGCGACGTGCTCTCTCTCGTTTACGACCCGTCCAACTACATCATGGACGCATTCGAGGAGGAAAAGACCACCAACGAAGACAAGGAAGTCGCCGCGCGCTTTGACGCCGAGTATGACAGCGTAATCGGCAACACGCCGGTCACCTGGAAAGCCGGTGTAAAGCTGCGGGACCGTGAGAAGACGCGCGACGCGAATGTCATCTTCTGGGAAGCCGATGAAGACCTTAACCTCTCGCCTTATGTTGGCTCACGCCTCCTGTCAGGCTGGCGCCTGCCGAACCCGATGGTCGAGTGGCCGGACGCAAACCTGACCACCGCCCTGCGCAATGGGGCTGGCCCAACCTTCGAACTGGACGAGGACGCAACAAACTTCGACAGCCTCGCCGAAGATTTCACCATCGAGGAAACGATCACGGCCGTTTACGGCATGGGCACATTCGACATCGGCGATCTGACCCTCGTGGCTGGTGTTCGCATGGAAGACACCAAGACCGATCTGACCGGCAACGTCTTCGCCGAAGAGGATGATCCGGCAAACCTTGTGGCTCGCGAGGTGTCGAACGACTACAGCCACTGGCTGCCATCGGTGAACGCCAAGTACCACTTTACTGACAAGATCATTGGCCGCGCCGCATATTACGCTGCCGTCGTTCGCCCGTCCTTTGGCGAATATGCGCCCTACACGCTCTTCAATGACGACCGCGACGAGCTCGAAGTCGGCAATCCGAACCTCGACCCATACGAAGCGGACAATTTCGACCTCGGCATCGAGTTCTACCCGACCGAATTCTCCGTGCTGTCGATGGGCGTCTTCTACAAAGAGATCGACAATGCGATCTATCCGGCGACCTATGAACGCGATGAAGACATCAATGGGGACCTGATCCCGGTCGCAGACTTCCGCGCCCTCGTGCCCGTCGACCTGACCTATCTCACTGATGCCCAGCTGGCCGATGTCGAGGAGATCGAGACCTACATCAATGTCGGCAAGAGCGAGATCACCGGTGTTGAGTTCAACTATGTCCAGGACCTCGGAGACGTGTCGGAGGCGCTGGATGGCTTCCTCCTGTCGGGCAACCTGACGCTGACCGATTCTGAAAGCACGCTGCCGGATGGCCGCAAGGTGCCGTTCCTGCAACAGTCCGATACGGTCTGGAACATCGCTCTCGGCTACGACAAGGGGCCATGGGACCTGCGCGTGTCGGCGAATTTCCGCGGTGCCCAGCTTGATGAGCTCACCGAAGAAAACCTCGACCGCATGACCGATGAGCGCACGCTTGTCGAAGCGTCGGCCAAGTACAAGCTGAACGACCATGTCCAGCTTTACCTTGAGGGCAAGAACCTTACCGATGAGCCTGAATACTACTATTTCGGCAGCAAGCGCCGTCTCTCGCAATATGACGAGTTCGGCACCACCGTCGTCTTCGGCGCCCGAATGACTTACTAGTCTGGCTCAAACATCGATTGCGCGGGCCGGTGCGATCAGCGTATCCGGCCCGCAGGACTCTTTGACAGGATATTCCCAAATGAGATTTTCTGCCCTGGCACTTACCGCCATTTCCGCCTTCGCCCTTACTGCCTGTGAAACCAACGATGTCTGGATTGACGACGGCATCGCTGCAATTCCCGTCGCCGCCAGCTTTGAAACGGCTCCCATGACCGGCATTGGTGACCGCGCCGATGACCCGGCCCTCTGGGTCAATCCCGACTACGTCTCCAAGAGCCTGATCCTCGGCACCAACAAGGAGGAGGGCCTGCACGTCTACAATCTGTCTGGTGACGAAGTTCAGTTCCTGGATGTTGGCCGCCTGAACAATGTCGATGTCCGCGGCAACATCGCGGCGGCATCGAACGACGAGTTCAACGCGATTTCATGGTTCGCGATGGCCCCGTCGTCAGAGACGGTTTCCCACTGGTTCGACAGCCCGACCGAAAAGGAAGAGCCGTACGGCATCTGCATGGGCAGGATCGGCGATGATTATCTCGCCATCCCGACCTACAAGGATGGCTCCATCCAGATCTGGAAAAGGTCGGGCACCTATGGTGCGCCGTCTGCCGACCTCGTCCGCACAGTGCAGGTCGGCCAGTTCGGCCCGAAACAGCTCGAAGGCTGCGTCGTCGATGATCGCGCCGGTGTGCTGTTCATCGGCGAGGAAGAGCACGGCATCTGGAAACTCGACCTGCGCGATCCCGACAGCACCCCCGAAATCGTTGACACAATCGCCGCCGCAAACGGCCTCGTCGCCGATGTCGAAGGCATGGATATCTGGGAAGGCGAGAACGGCGAGGGTTATCTCGTCGCATCCGCACAGGCCGCAGACCGTTTCGTCGTTTACGACCTGAAAGCCCCGCACGCGCCGCGCGGTATCTTCACGGTCACCGAGAGCGCTGATGGCAGCGTCGACGCGGTCAGCCATACAGACGGTCTCGATGTGAACTCAGCGCCCCTGCCCGGCTATCCGCGCGGCATCCTCATCGTTCAGGACGACGCCAATCCGGACCCGGAAGTCGATCAGAACTTCAAGGTCGTCGACTGGGCAGCGATCGAAGCGGCGCTCGGGCTCGACACAAATTAAGCCAAACTGAACGACTGCTGGCGCCCCGTTGACGCGTTTTGACGCGGCTTCACGGGGCGTTAGCGCTTTTAATTATGCCTCTGCGCGCTTAGATATCCACCAGCTATATCAAAGACACTCCGGAGGACTGAATATGCAGGACTATCTCAAATTCTATATCAATGGCGAATGGGTCGACCCGGTTGAGCCGCGCACACTCGAGGTCGAAAACCCGGCCACTGAAGAGCCGTTTGCGCGTATCTCGCTCGGCTCCGAAGCCGATGTCGACAAGGCCGTCGAGGCCGCTCAGGCTGCCTTCGAATCCTTCTCGCAAACCTCGGTCGAGTATCGCGCCGAACTGCTCGAGAAGATTGCCGCGGGCATCAAGGAACGCAGCAGCGACATGGCCAAGGCCATTTCCGACGAGATGGGCGCACCGATGTGGCTCGCTCAGGCCGCCCAGGTCCCCGCTGGCATGGGTCACTACATGACCGCCGCCAAGATCCTGCGCGAATATGAATTCGAAGAGCAGCGCGGCAAGACCCTTATCCGTAAAGAGCCGATCGGCGTTTGTGGTTTCATCACCCCATGGAACTGGCCGCAAAACCAGATTGCCTGCAAGGTGGCTCCAGCCATCGCGACAGGCTGCACCATGGTTCTCAAGCCGTCTGAAATTGCGCCGCTTGATGCAATGGTTATTGCTGAAATCTTCCACGATGCTGGCGTACCACCAGGTGTGTTCAACCTCGTCAATGGCGATGGACCCGGCGTTGGCGCCTACATGTCCCAGCATCCTGGCATCGACATGATGAGCTTCACCGGTTCGACCCGCGCTGGCTCGCTCGTCTCTCAGGCGGCGGCGCCGACGGTTAAGCGCGTCGCGCTCGAACTGGGCGGCAAGTCGCCAAACATCGTCCTGCCGGATGCAGACCTCAACAAGGCGGTCGCTGGCGGCGTCATGCACATGATGAACAATACAGGCCAGTCCTGTAACGCCCCGTCCCGTATGCTCGTCCAGCGCGACCAGCAAGACGAAGCGATCGCCATCGCCAAGGCCACGGCCGAGAAGGTTCAGGTTGGTGCCGGTGCCGACGCTCCGAAAGGCGCGATGGGCCCGATCTCCAACGGCAATCAGTGGAACAAGGTTCAGGATCTGATCCAGAAGGGCATCGACGAAGGCGCGACGCTGGTCACCGGCGGCACCGGCCGTCCTGAAGGCTTCAATAAAGGCTACTTCACCAAGCCGACCGTCTTCGCCAACGTCACCAACGACATGACGATCGCCCGCGAAGAAATCTTCGGCCCGGTGCTGTGCATCCTGCCATATGACACCGAAGAAGACGCCATCAAGATTGCCAATGACACCGTCTACGGCCTGGCTGGCTACGTGCAGTCTTCCGACATCGACCACGCCCGTGACGTTGCCAACAAGATCCGCGCTGGCAACATCCACATCAACGGCGCTGGCGGCGACCTGAATGCGCCATTCGGCGGCTTCAAACAGTCAGGCGTCGGCCGTGAGTGGGGCGACTTCGGCTTTGAGGAATTCCTTGAGGTCAAAGCGGTCCTCGGCCACAGCCCGGCCTGACCCTCGCTTCAAGACACAAGACAGAGCCCGCAGCCATCACACTGCGGGCTCTTTCAATTGTACCGTCGACACATCACATAGGAAGACAGGAGCAAAACACGTTGTCTGGCGTTCAGTTTGGACACGTATAATATGGCCAGAACTATCAGGGCGAACATATCATGTTGACCAAATCCCTCATTCCCGCGCTCGCTAGCCTTGCATTGCTTGGCGCCTGCGCGACCGCCACACCTTATCAGGCCGCTTCACCGAGTGATCGCGGCTATTCCAGCCAGAAGATCGAAAGCAATCGCTGGATCGTCAGCTTTTCGGGCAACAGCCTGACAGATCGCCAGACGGTCGAGACCTATCTACTCTACCGCGCTGCCGAACTGACCGTTCAGAGCGGGCACGACTATTTCAATATGGTTCGCCGCGCCACGGACGCTGACTCCAGCCTTGTGCCAGTCGGCGGCTCCTACGCGCCATACTATAGCTACTTCGACCCGCATTACCGCTTCTATGGCCCTCGTGGCCGGATCGTGCATCCTTATTACCGGGATCCCTGGGGCTATTATGATCCCTTCTGGGGCGGCCCGAACGAGTACCGGGAAGTTACCCGGTTTGAGGCTTCCGCCGAGATCATGATGGGCAGTGGCCCGAAACCAGACGACCCGGCCTACTTCAATGCCAGTGAAGTCCTGGCGAATCTTGGCCCGAGCATCGTGCGGCCAACCAACTGATCGGTTCCGGCCTACAGCAATAAAATGGTAGTCTGCCGCGCTCCTGCGCAACAGCGATTTCCTGACACATCGCCCGACCGTCTGATCTGAGCTGACAAACAAAAAAGCCCGCCCCGGTCTGTCCAGGGCGGGCCTTCTTTCTTGCCGTGGCTCTCGCTTAACGCGGGGCCATACGGATCGCGCCGTCAAGGCGAACATCTTCGCCGTTGAAATAGCCATTGGTGATCATCTGCTCGGCGAGCGAAGCATATTCGGCCGGGTCACCCAGGCGAGCCGGGTTCGGGACCGATGCAGCCAGCGCCTGTTTGACGTTATCTGGCGCGCCTTGCAGCAGCGGCGTGTTGAAGATGCCCGGCAGGATCGTGTTCACGCGGATCTGCTCGCGGGAAAGGTCGCGTGCGATCGGCAGGGTCATGCCGACAACGCCGCCCTTCGATGCGGAGTAGGCGGCTTGGCCCATCTGGCCATCTTCAGCAGCGACAGACGCCGTGTTCACGATCGCGCCGCGCTCGCCGTCAATCGGGTCGAGCGTCATCATGCCAGCGGCAGACTTCGCGATACATGTGAACGTGCCGACGAGGTTGATCTGGACGATCAAATTGAACTTGTCGATCGGGAAGTGTTTGATCTCGCCAGTGTTCTTGTCGCGCGAGGCGGTCTTGATGGCATTGCCGGTGCCTGCGCAATTCACGAGGATGCGCTCCTGGCCGATTGCAGCGCGGGCTTTTTCAAAGCCGGCATCGACGGAAGCCTCATCGGTGACGTTCACCTTGCAGAAAACGCCGCCAAGCTCATCGGCAATGGCTTCGCCTTTTTCTTCGTTGAGGTCAAAGATCGCGACTTTGACTCCCTGGCTGGCAAGACGGCGAGCGGTCGCTGCGCCGAGGCCGGAAGCACCACCGGTGACGACGGCGCTGATGTCGGAATTGAGTTTCATAATGCGGGGCCTCTCTTGAAGGTTCGACTGATGAGAGCGATCTATAGGGTGAGGAGCCGTCCGCCAATGCGTAACCCAACGGAAATCATTATAGAAAACGGTGAGTCCCAGCCGCGCCGCCTGCCCATTGATGTGGAAGCAGACCGCCGGCGGACAAAGCGCAAATTCATGACAAAGCTCTTGAAGGTCGCCGGGCGTCTTCCGTTCGCCGATGACCTTGCGGCGTCCTATTACGCCGCCATGGACCCGAAGACACCAAAAAAAGCCAAGGCGGTACTCTTCGCGGCGCTAGGCTATTTCGTCGTGCCAACTGACGCGCTGCCAGACGTGATCGCTGGCCTCGGCTTTACAGACGACGCCACGGTTCTTGCGACAGCACTTGGAATTGTCGGCTCGCAGATCAAGGAAAAACACCGGCGCGCCGCGCGTCGCCTGCTTGGCCTGCCAGAGCCTGCGAGTCCAAAAGAAGACTAAAGCGGCCTAACCGATGTCCGGGCCGAAGCTGTTGCTGGCCGGCTGGATCTCGACAGCGCCGCTCGGCTGCACCTCATAGATCGCCATTTTACGCTGCGTCGTGCCATCCGGCGCAAACCGGAAGAGCCCGTTCAAGCCATAGAACCCATCCTGCTGCGTCATCTCATCAGCCTCGAGCTCTCCATCCTTGGAGAGCTGCATCACGAGCGCAGCAGCATCGTAAGCCTGCGCCGCAAGTGAACTCGGTGCACGGCCATAGATCCTGTTATACCGGGCTTCAAATGCCTTCAGATCAGCCTCTGGCGGCGCAACGAACCAGCTGCCCGCCAGCGATGGCTCACGCCAGATGCCAGGATCATTCCAGTTGCTGAGCCCCATCAGTTTCACGCGGCGGCTCACGCCATAATAAGCCAGCAGTGGCGCGACGCGGCGGAGCTGCGTTCCGCGTTCAGGGATCAGGACAGCGACACGGCCAGAGGCTTGCGCCTGATTGATGGACCTGGCGAGATACTTCGCTTCGCTCGTCGGGGAGCCCTCACCTGCCGGGTAGAATCCGGTCGAGATCACGACACCGCCAGCTTGCTGCGCTTCAAACTGAAGCGCTGTCTGGATACGCGTCCCAAGATCGCTCTGAGGGCCAAAGAACGCGAACTGACGGATGCCGTTCGCAACCGCATAGTCCACCAGCGCCTTGACTTCCTCTTCCGGCGTAATCGAAGCCAGCCAGGTCGAACCGCCCGCGACCGTATTGTCGTTGGAAAAGCCGATGATCGGCGTCCCTGCGAGCGCGCGATCTGTATTCAGGGCTGCAATATTGGCTCCAAAAAGCGGCCCGAGGAAAAATTCTGCGCCTTCGCGCTGCGCCTGTTCAGCCGCTTCAATGGCAACGCTCTGCGAGCCAGCAGTGTCTTTCGGCAAGAGCACGAACTCTTCATTGCCATGATCGAACAGCGCCATCTCGATACCGGCCAGCATGCCTTCGGCTTCGGCGCGCACACCGGCGTTCGGATGCGAGAATGGCAGCAGCACAGCGGCGCGCATGATATCCCGCCCCTTCAGGTATTCCGGCGTAAACCGGCCAGGCTGAGGCAGCGGCATGCCATTCACATCCGCCAGGATGCCGGCACCGTGAATATCATTTGGTAACTCATCGTCCGTCTGAGCTTGGCGAGGATCAGGATCAACCCGCGGCTTGCCGCTGGAAATCGGGGCTGGCGGCTGGCTCGGGCCAGTGGCACACCCGGCGAGCGCGAGAAAAGCTGCGAGAACAAGGCTTGGCGCGAGGCCTGCAAAGCGCGATGGTGCCCAAGATGTCATCCAAAGATCCTTCCGTTCCGGCCGCGAGTCGCCCCGATGGCGAGCCTAGTGCTGAGACCGCCCCCGCGCAACACGGCAAAACCCGTCTTGAGCCCGGCCTTCATGTCGTCTCGACCCCCATCGGCAACCTGCGCGATATCACCCTGCGGGCTCTCGATACGCTGGCGGCTGCCGATGAAGTCTTGGCGGAAGACACACGCGTCGCCCGCAAACTGCTAGATGCTCACGGCATTCGCGCAAAACTGAGTGCCTACCATGACCATAATGGGGCAGAGCGACGCCCGGACATCCTGTCCCGTCTCGAGGATGGCGCCACGATTGCGCTCATCTCGGACGCCGGCACCCCGCTCGTCTCGGATCCGGGCTGGAAGCTCGTCCATGAAGCGGTCGAACGCGGTATCAAGATCATCCCGGTGCCCGGCGCATCAGCCCTTCTGGCAGGCCTCGTCGCATCCGGCCTCCCAAGCGACCGGTTCATGTTCTGTGGCTTCCTGCCCCCGAAGTCCGGCCAGAGAAAGCGCGAAGCCGAATCCCTGAAGGCGGTACCGGCAACGCTCGTCTTCTATGAAGGCGGCTCGCGGCTTGCCGCCTGCCTGTCGGACCTTGCCGAAACGCTGGGCGCTGACCGCCGCGCCGCCGTCGCCCGCGAACTCACAAAATTCTTCGAGGAAACACGCCACGGCACGCTTGGGGACCTCGCTGCCCATTATGGCGAGAACGGCCCCCCAAAAGGCGAGATCGTCATCCTTGTCGGCCCGCCCATCGATGCCGCCCCGGACGAGGCTGACATCGATGCAGCGCTGATCAAGGCGATGGCGGAATCGCCGATGAAACGCGCCGCCAACGATGTCGCCGAAGCGTTCGGCATATCCAAACGCGACGCCTATCAGAGGGCACTCGCCCTGAAGGACAATGGCTGAGGGCGTCCGGCAGCGGGCCGAGCGGCGCGGGCGGCGCGCTGAAACGCTGGCCGCACTCTGGTTGCGGCTGAAAGGGTATCGCATCCTCGCGCGCCGCGTGCGCTTGCCCGTTGGCGAAATCGACCTCATTGCCCGGCGCGCCAATACGGTCGCCTTCATCGAGGTGAAGGCGCGGCAGACGCGCACGGTCGCCGAGACAGCCGTTCCCGAAGCAAACTGGCGGCGGATCAATCGCGCCGCGCAAAGCTGGATGGCACAACAAGCGAAAGCCGAACATCTCGACTGGCGCTTCGACCTCGTGATGATTTTGCCACACCGATTGCCAATACATTTGCGCAATCAGTGGCGCCCAGATTTTGCCCCATCCGGCGCCTAGGTCATACTTAGCTTTTAGATGAAAGAGATTTGGCCCATGATCAGATCATCCCTTATGGCTCTCGCCCTGACGGCACCTGTCCTCATGTCCGGCTGTGCAGCCGCTGTCCTTGGAACCGCTGGCGCGGTCGGCGTCGCCTCGGTGCAGGAACGTTCACTCGGTGAAGCCGTCGATGACGCGACGGTGTCCAACCAGATCAAGGCCATGTTGCTCAATGAAGACGGTTTTGGCGAGGTCGATGTTGAAGTCGCTCAAGGCCTCGTCCTGCTGTCTGGCCGTGTCGCAACACCGGAACACCGCGTACGCGCGGAAGACATTGCATGGACAGCAACCCGCACCCGCGATGTCGCCAATGAGATTGTGATTGAACGGCCCGGCGGCTTTTTCGCCAACGCTTCTGACGAGTTGATCACGGCGCGCGTGCGCGCCTCGCTGATCGCCGCCAAGAATGTGAAAAGCGTCAACTACAATATCGAGACGTATGATGGCGTCGTCTACCTGATGGGGATCGCCCAATCCAACGAAGAACTGAAAGAAGCCGCAGAGCGCGCCAGCGTCGTCGGCGGCGTGCAGCGTGTCGTGTCCTACGTCAAAGTGCGTCAGATTCCAGCCCAGTTCGAAGCGTCAGGCGGCAGCGATAGTGAATTGCTGGGTGGCTCAGGCAGCTAACGCGCCGTCAGGCTGCGGCCATCCGCGCCCGTCAGGGTCAGCAATCCATTCTCGTCGAGATCGACATCCGGATTGTCGCCCATGACCGCAACAAAAGCCTGCTCCTGTTCCATGATCTCCTGCGGGAAGCAGGCGCGGCGCGTCATGGCCAGCGGGCCAAATGTCAGCGTCCCCGCATTCAGCTTGAAGCTCCCCGTATACGAGTTGCACGAGGACGAGCCGCTAACCCGGCCGTCTTCTTCAAAGGTCATCGTGATCTGCGAACTCTGAAAAAGCGGGTCGCCATTCAGGGTGGCTGCCATCCACTCATGCGCCGTTAGCTGGTCCATTGAAACAACGGCGGACGTTGTCGGCACGAGATTGATGTTACCTAGCTCATAAAGACCCTCGGTACGGTCGAAAATGTTCGCCGTGTCGCTCGTCCACATCAGGTCGCCTGCGGCATCATGGATCTCGGCCCGCAAGGACAGTCTGTCACGCTCCAGCTCGATGTCCGCCGGCACAATCACCTGAAACGGAATAGGCACCTGGCGCCCGTTCAGCTCGAAGCTCTCACTTGCGATTTCTTCCCTGACCATATCAGCAGGCCCCTCCTCATAAACGAGGATGCTGGCAATCGCATCTGCCGGCAGAGCAATCCGCTGGCGATAGGCAAGCGTGCCCGTAATGGTCATCGGTTCGGTCTCTGCAGGGTCTGACATCTCTGCACTCATTTCAGCGTCGGAACCGGCTGTCCCGTTCGGCACGTCTTTCGCCGTATCCGTTTCGCAAGCCACAAGCATCGCCATGGCGACAGGAAGGACGAAGAGCGTGCGCATGGTCGGCACCTTTCACGATTTTGCGAGCAAGTGATCCACGATCTGATACACATCGTAATGCCTTGTACAAGGACGGGTCCATCCAAAACATTAGATCATTGTTTTTATAAGTTTTTTAATGATCCACGCATGAGCGGTCGCCGTATTGAGGATATCCACAACTCAAAAGGAGACCCCTCATGAAATCCCTCTTCACCGCCGTTGCGACGACTGCCCTCTTTGTTGGTGGCGCGGGCCTCGCCCACGCCGAACACCACATGGAAAAGTCGGAAAAGATGGACATCGTTGACACCGCTGCGTCCAACGACGCCTTCTCGACTCTCGTCACAGCTGTCACTGAAGCAGACCTCGTCGAGGCTTTGAAAGGCGACGGCCCATTCACCGTCTTTGCTCCGACCAACGAGGCCTTCGCGGCCCTGCCAGAAGGCACACTCGATACGCTGCTCATGGAAGAAAACCAGGATCAGCTACAGGGCATCCTCAAGCTCCACGTCGTCTCGGGCAAGATCATGGCCGGAGACATCGCTGAAGGCTCCACCGAGGTGGAAACCCTGGCCGGTGATACGATCACCGTCACCAAGGACAGCCACGGCGCTGTCACTGTCGGCGACGCAGATGTCGTTACCGCTGATGTGAAAGCCTCCAATGGCGTCATCCACGTCATCGACAGCGTTATCCTGCCAGAATAATCGACCACGCCCCTCACGGGATCGCCCCTCTGGCCTCGCGCCGGAGGGGCTTTTCCTTATCAGATGGCGCATTGATCGGCACGGGCACTTATCAAGGCGCTCAATCGCCCTCATATAGCAGCCACACTTGCTGAGGGAGCCTTTATGAGCCTGCGTATCGCGATCCAGATGGACCCGCTGTCCACGGTCAATATAGATGCCGATACCACGTTTGCGCTGGCAGAAGTAGCGCAGGCACGCGGTCACAAACTCTGGATCTACGAACCGCGCCACCTTTCCTTCGATACCGGCCGCGTCACCGCCCGGGCCAAGCCCGTCACCTTCCAGCGCGTCGCCGATGAGCCTGGTCTTGTGGGCGAGGAAACCCTGCTTGATCTTGCCGATGATATCGACGTCGTGCTGATGCGCCAGGATCCGCCTTTCGACATGGCGTATATTACGGCGTGCCACATCCTTGAGCTTCTCAAGGGCGAGACGCTGGTTCTCAATGATCCGGAATTCGTTCGCTCGGGTCCGGAGAAACTCTTCCCGCTCCTATTCCCGGAAATCATTCCCGATACGCTGATCTCGCGCGATCTGAAATCCATTCTCGACTTCCGCAAACGCCACAAGGACATCATCATCAAGCCGCTCTACGGCAATGGCGGCGCCGGCGTCTTTCGCATGAAGGAAGACGACAGCAATTTCAGCTCGCTGATGGAAATGTTTCTCGAGCGCACACGCGAGCCGATGATTGCCCAGGCCTTCCTTCCTGCCGTCAGCAATGGCGACAAGCGAGTCATCCTTGTTGATGGCAAGGCCGTCGGCGCGATCAATCGCCGGCCGCAAAAGGGCGAAACCCGGTCAAACATGCATGTCGGCGGCACGGCAGAGCCGGTCGAGCTGACCGAGACCGACCTCAAAATCTGCGAGGCCATCGGCCCGGAACTGAAAAGCCGCGGACAGATTTTTGTCGGCATTGATGTGATCGGCGACAAGCTGACCGAAGTGAATGTCACTTCCCCGACCGGCATTCAGGAACTGAAGCGCTTTACAGGCATCGATGCAGCGGCCATCTTCTGGGACTGTGTGCAGGAGATGGTTGCCAAGAGCTGATCTGCACCCCAAACTGAGGGTATGAATATGAAAGCTGCCGTCTTCGCATCTGTTGTCGCCCTGTCCTTTACCGGCGTCGCCTGCTCGGAAAAGGCACCTGCCGAGTCCGGCACGGCTGCCAACGTTTCGGCTGAAACCGCCAGCGCACCAGCCGCCTCTGAGTTCAATCTCCGTTATCCGGGGTCTGAATCGACGACAGCATCTGATTCCAGCGGCGGGTTTAACCTGCGCATTCCAGACGCAGGCGCGCCGCAGGAAGGCATTCGCCTGCCTGATGGGGCGATCAATGAGAACCGCCTGGCCGACATTCCGGAAATCGAAACGCCGGCGACAGAAGTGCCTCCAGCAGAAACCGACCCCGACGACGAGATTATCCGTCTCGACTAGTCTGGCTCGCGCCAAAGTTTAAATTTGTTCTTTATTTGTTCCGAGTGTCATGCTAGGCAGTGGCCAGCATTGGGGCGCACGGATATGGTTTGTCGGATCACGACATTTGCATTTGAGGGCATCGAGGCAAAGCCTGTCGACGTTCAGGTGCAGATTACCTCGGGCAATCCATTTTTCACCATCGTTGGCCTGCCCGACAAGGCCGTTGGCGAAAGCCGTGAGCGTGTACGCGCCGCCTTTTCGGCAATAGGCCTCGCCCTCCCTCCCAAGCGGATCACCGTCAATCTCGCGCCGGCCGACCTGCCCAAGGAAGGCAGTCATTATGACCTTGCGATTGCATTAGGTGTTCTGGCAGCGATGGGCGTGATCGCGCCTGACGCTCTGGATGGTCACGCGGCCATTGGCGAGCTTTCGCTGGACGGCGCGCTGGGCCAAACGCTCGGTGTCCTGCCGGCAGCCATGGCTGCGATCGCCATGGATCTGCGATTGATCTGCCCTGAAGCATGCGGGCCTGAAGCCGCCTGGGCAGGCGAGGGGGCGCTGGCAGCGCCAAACCTCATATCCATGATCAATCACTTTGCCGGCCGCGCCAGCCTCGTGCCGCCTGTCGCGGGCGAACTTGCACCGCCAATGGCAATTCCCGACCTTTCCGATGTCAAGGGTCAGGAAGGCGCAAAGCGCATTCTCGAAATCGCTGCAGCGGGCGGACATAACCTCCTGTTCTGCGGCCCGCCGGGTTCGGGCAAATCCATGCTTGCCCAACGGCTTCCCGGTCTGTTGCCGCCGCTCTCTGCGACCGAACTGCTGGAAGTCTCGCAGATTCAGTCGGTCGCCGGCCTGCTGGAGCGCGGCCAGCTTTCGCGCCAGCGCCCGTTTCGCGCGCCGCATCACTCAGCATCGATGGCAGCCCTCGTCGGCGGCGGCATCAAGGCGCGTCCGGGTGAAGTTTCACTGGCCCATCACGGCGTGTTGTTCCTTGACGAGCTGCCCGAGTTTCCAGCCCAGGTGCTCGACAGCCTTCGCCAGCCTCTCGAGGATGGCTCGGTCGTCATTTCACGCGCCAACCGACACGTGCGGTACCCGGCACGCTTTCAGTTGATCGCCGCGATGAATCCCTGCCGTTGCGGCGGGGGCCCGGGCGACGGGGCCTGCAAGCGTGGGCCCGCCTGCGCGCGGACCTACCAGTCGCGCATTTCGGGCCCTTTCTTTGATCGCATCGATCTCTTCTTCGACACACCGCCCGTCACAGCCATGGACCTGGCCTTGCCCGCCCCGTCGGAAGGCACCAAAGAAGCGGCTGCTCGCGTTCAGACCGCTCGTGACATCCAGACAGAGCGCTATTCCAGCCCCGCCGAAGGCCGGCGCGCTGTGAACGCCGATGCGCCAGCTCGCGACATCGCCGCCATTGCCGCTCCTGATGACGCCGCGAGCAGCCTGCTCTCAGATGCTGCGGCAAAACTCGCTCTGTCGGCGCGCGCCTATCACCGCGTGCTGAAAGTCGCGCGGACCATTGCAGACCTTGATGGTGCAGGCGGTGTAAAGCGGGTTCACCTGGCCGAAGCCCTGTCCTATCGCCGCAGGCTTCCGGGCGATCAACCCGCCTCCAGCCAATCCTCGCTGGCCCGCTGAACCTGTAACATCCGCCTGCGATATTAAGCGATTCATCAGGCTTTTCGGTTAGGTCTGGCCGGGTCATGACAGATCCATCCGGTAAACTCTCCCCAGAGCAGGCCTTCCTGGCCACAACGAGCCATGAAATCCGCACGCCGCTCAACGGCATTCTCGGCACCGTCTCGCTGCTGCTCGAAACAGAGCTGGATCCCGCCCAGAAGGAATATGCCGAAGCGATCCGCCTGTCGGGCTCGCGCCTTCTGGACCTGCTGAATAACATCCTCGATTTTGCCCGCCTCGACAGCGCGCCCACCGAACTCGAGCAGGAAACAATAAACGTCACCGATCTCGCCCGGGAAGTGACAGAGCTGCTTTCCCCCCGGGCTCACAGCATCGGCCTGGATGTCGCTGTGCGAACACATGCCGGCATTCCGACAGACGTGGTCACGGACGGCGGAAAACTGCGCCAGATCCTGTTCAATCTTGTCGGCAACGCGCTCAAATTCACCGAAACCGGCGGCGTTCTGGTCGACATCGATGCGGATGAGACCAGCCTCCTCTTCAACATCATCGATACTGGCCCCGGCATCGCGCGCGCCGACCAGACAGCGCTGTTCGAGGCCTTCCGGCAGACTTCGGCGGGCGACGCGCAGAAGGATGGCGGCGTCGGTCTCGGCCTTGCGATCGTCAAGAAGCTCGCAGAGCTTATGGGCGGCAGCGTTACGCTCGAAAGCCAGCCGGGCCTCGGCACGAAATTTACCGTCCGCATCCCCGTCACCGCTGCAGAACAGACCCGTCCGGCCGGCCCCCGCCTCGAGGCACGCGTAGCCCTTGCCGGATTTTCGCCGAGCACCTGCCTGTCTGCCGCCGGCGCCCTGGCAAATGCGGGCGCAACGCCGCTCATCACAGACAATGCTCAGCACGCCCGCCAGGCCCGGCCGGATCTCATTCTGGCGGATGCGAAGCTGCCGGAACGGTCGCTGCGCGCGCTCACCCGGATTGCACCGACACTGGTCGTGATGCGTCCGGAGGACCGGGGCCTGCTCGGCCGCTTTCACGACATGGGCGCCAGCGGTTGGCTCGTGCGGCCCTTGCGAGACCGGTCCCTCATCGAACGGGCCCATCTCGCCCTGAAAGGCACAGCTTCACCGGACGAAAAAGAAAGCCCCTCCGCGAGCGGACGTGTCCTGATCGCCGACGATAACCCGGTCAACACTCTGATTGCGCAACGTGCCTTGGAATCGGCAGGATTCTCGGTCAGTGTGGTGTCGACCGGTCGCGACGCGGTCGATATCGTGCAGCGTCTCAAGCCGGCTCTCATTCTCATGGATCTGCGTATGCCGATCATGGATGGGTATGAAGCGATGAAGAGCTTGAGGAGCGCCGGACACAAAATGCCGATCATAGCCATCTCAGCCGAGATCAATCCCGACATTGAACGTCGCGCGCGCGCCGCCGGGGCGACCGGCGTCGCCGCCAAGCCGCTCGATGCCGAAGCCCTTCGCCGCCTCGCAACGGACTGGACCACTCGCTCGTCTTCTGGCCGCAAATTGGGCGCAGCATGAGCACGCAGTCCTCCGAGGCAGCCAAGCCCCGCAAGGAAACGCTCAAAGCGTCTTTTAAATCCTATCTGAAACCGACCATGGCCTTCATGCTGGTGCTGGGCTTTGCCTCTGGCCTGCCGCTGATGATGGTCTTCTCGAAGCTGTCCTTCTGGTTGCGGGAGTCCGGCATCGACCGCGCCTCGATCGGCGGTCTTTACGCTGTTTCATTTGCCTATTCCCTGAAATTCCTGTGGGCGCCCGTCGTCGACCGGATCCAGATCCCAGTCCTCAAACAGCTCTTGGGCCAGCGGCGCAGCTGGATGGTGCTCGCCATATGCGGCACGGCGCTCGGCCTCTTCCTGATCAGCTCGACAGACCCGGCCGTCGCGCTCGGGCCTGTTGTGATCGGCGCGCTTGTCCTCGCCTTCTCAGGGGCCACGCTCGACATTGCGGTTGACGCCTGGCGCATTGAATCGGCGCCCAATGACGAGCAGGCCAACATGGCCGCCGTCTACAATCTCGGCTACCGCTTTGCCATCATGTTTGCGGGCTTCGGCATGGTGATTGCCGGGTCGACGAGCTGGCATTTTGCTTATGCCCTGATGGCTGTCGTCATGCTGACGATCGGCGCCATCATCATCTTCTTCGTCTCAGAGCCGGAGCATGTCGATCGCATCAAGGATGAGACCAAATCCTTTGCCATGAAAGTGAAGGACGCCGTCGTCGAGCCCTTCTGGCAACTTGTCCGCAAATTCGGCATTTGGATCATACCGGTCGCCGGGATCGTCACACTCTACCGGATCAGTGACTTCACCATGGGCGTCATGGCCAGCCCCTTCTATGTAGACCTCGGTTATTCGCGCGAAACCGTTGGCTGGATCCAGGGCATCCTCGGCCCTTGGCCGATCATTGTCGGCGGCTTTGTCGGCGGTTTCGTAGCCGTCCGCTACAGCCTCATGCCCGCGCTCATTGCCGGCGGCGTCATTACCCTGCTCACCAATGGCGCCTTCGCCGCCCTGGCGATCATGGCAGGGCCGGATCTCGACGTGGTCGCCAATGCCGTGTCTGCGGGGGTCGCGCCGCCCGAAGGCGCGGTTGTTCACACACCGGACGTCTGGGCGCTGATGGGTGTCATCGTGGCTGACAATCTGGCCGCCGGCTATGTCGGCTCGGTCTTCATCGCCTACATGTCCTCGCTGGCAGACCGGAAATTCGCCGCGACGCAATACGCTCTGCTCAGCTCGGCCTATTCCTTCTTCTGCAAGCTCGCCGCAACGACGACCTCCGGCCCATTGTCGGAATCCATAGGCTGGGCCGGCTTCTTCACGGTTACCGCGCTTTACACGCTGCCGCCCATCGCGCTCATCCTGTTCGTGATGAAATACGGCCCGGACCGCGCCAAAGGCATCCGCATCGAAGGGGATGAGGTCGACAGCGACGCGGTGCCCGCCCCTGAAGGGCCGACACCCGCCAAGGCCTGACGCGCGCTGCGCCTAGCCCTTATTGTGAACCAGCTTGTCGATGTCGAAGGCGGCAAAGGTCGCGAGATTCACGATATCGTTCACCGTCGCACCGAGAGACGCGATCTGAACCGGCTTTTCAAAGCCCAGCAGGATCGGACCAATCACCGTTGCACGGCTCATCGAGGTGAGCAGCTTGGTCGCAATCGCCGCCGAGTGGATCGCCGGCATGACCAGCACATTGGCCGCATCGGTCAGGCGCGAGAACGGGTAGAGCAGCTTGTGCCCCGGGTTCATCGCGACATCCACAGCGACATCGCCCTCATACTCGAAATCGATATCATCGCGCGCATCCAGCATGGCGACCGCTTCACGGACTTTCTCGGCCCGCTCGCCCATCGGGTTGCCGAAGGTCGAGTAGGACACGAAAGCGACGCGCGGCGTAAACCCTAGGCTTCTGACCGAATCTGCGGCTTCACAGGCGATGCCGACAAGATCTTTTGCCACGGGCAGTTCAGTGATCGACGTATCGGCAATGAAGATCGTCTTGCCCTGGTTGATCACCATGGACATGCCGATGACCTGCTTGCCCGGAATGGGGTCCAGCACGGTCTGAACGTCTTTCAGCGCAACGTCATAATTGCGCGTAACCCCGGTAATCATGCCGTCTGCATCGCCGAATTTCAGCATGCAGGAGCCAAATACGTTCCGGTCCTGGTTGACCATGCGCTGCGCGTCGCGGCGCAGGAATCCCTGCCGCTTCAGCCGGTCGTAGAGATAGTCGGTATATTCCGGGTTCCGGTCGGACAGGCGCGCATTGATGATATCGAGTGAGCCTTCCGGCACACCCATTTGCTGCATGCTGCGCGTAACCTGGTCTTCGCGGCCGATCAGGATCGGAATGCCGAGACCCTGGTTCTTGAACGAGAAGGCAGCGCGCACGACGCTCGGCTCCTCCCCCTCTGCAAAGACAATGCGCGGCTGTTTCTCGCGCACGTAGCCCTGCACGCCCTGAATGAACGACGCCGTCGGGTCGAGCCGGCGCGCCAGCTGGCGGCGATACTCGTCCATATCCTTGATCGGTGTGCGGGCAACGCCAGTATCCATCGCCGCTTGCGCCACGAAGGGCGGCACAAAGCTGATCAGGCGCGGATCGAACGGCGTCGGGATGATATATTCCCGGCCAAATTGCGGGCGCGAGCCGTGATAGGCCGCTGCCACTTCGTCCGGCACGTCTTCACGGGCCAGCTGGGCAAGCGCTCGAGCTGCCGCGACTTTCATCTCTTCATTGATCCCACGGGCGCGCACATCGAGGGCACCGCGGAAAATGTAGGGAAAGCCAAGGACGTTATTGACCTGGTTCGGATAATCGGAACGACCCGTCGCAATGATCGCATCGTCACGCACCTGCTTGATCTCTTCAGGCAGGATTTCCGGGTCCGGGTTCGCCATGGCAAAGATGATCGGATTGGGGGCCATGCTGGCCACCATTTCCTTGGTGACGGCGCCCTTCACCGACAGGCCGAGGAGGACGTCAGCGCCCTCGACGGCTTCTGACAGCGTGCGCTTGTCGGTCTTCACCGCATAGGCAGACTTGAACTGGTCCATCTTCTCGGTGCGGCCTTCATAGACGACGCCGGTGGAGTCGCACATCAGGATGTTCTCGGCCTTCACACCGAGATGACGGATCAGGCCCGCACACGACAGACCAGCGGCGCCAGCGCCAGACACGGCAACCTTGACGTCTTTCAGTTCGCGGCCGGTAATGGCACAGGCGTTGATGATGCCGGCGGCGGCGATGATGGCCGTGCCGTGTTGGTCATCATGGAACACAGGAACTTCCAGCTCTTCGCGCAGGCGGCTCTCGATGATGAAGCATTCCGGCGAGCCGATGTCTTCGAGGTTGATCCCTCCCCAGGTCTCGCCGATGTTGCGAACCGTCGTGATGAATTCCTCAGTGTCGGTCGTCTCGACTTCAACGTCGATGGAGTCGACATCCGCAAAGCGCTTGAACAGGACCGCCTTGCCTTCCATCACCGGCTTCGATGCCATCGCGCCGAGATTACCAAGGCCAAGGATCGCCGTGCCGTTCGAGATGACGGCGACCATGTTGCCTTTCGACGTGTACTCGAACGCAAGGTCCTTGTCCGCTGCAATAGCGTTTACAGGGACTGCGACGCCCGGGCTGTAGGCGAGCGACAGGTCACGCTGCGTCGCCATCGGCTTGGTCGGCGCGATGGAGAGTTTGCCGGGACGTGGCTGGCTGTGGAAGTCGAGCGCTTCCTTGTCGGTGAATGTCGGGCGCTTTGACGTCATGTCTTCTGACCTTTTATGCCTTGTATTGGTTTGCCAGTCTCTACGCCGCTCCGAAGGGGGCGACAACCCGCTGAAGCGCGCTTATTTGAAATGCAGACGCCGCGCCCGAATCCGTTACACTCCCGCAATGCCCGATAGTCACATGAGTGCAAAGCCTGCCAAAGCGCCGACTCCTTTCATGGCGCAGTATCTTGATATCAAGGCGAGACACGCGGATGCCTTGCTGTTTTTCCGCATGGGCGACTTCTACGAATTGTTTTTCGAAGATGCCGTTCGCGCCTCGGAGATCCTCGACATCACGCTCACTTCGCGCGGCGAACATGAAGGCAGGCCGATTCCGATGGCCGGCGTGCCATACCATGCCTCCGAGGCCTATCTCGCCCGACTGATCAAATCCGGCGAACGCGTTGCGGTCTGCGAACAGACAGAAACGCCCGCCGAAGCCAAGAAGCGCGGATCGAAATCCATCGTGAACCGTGATGTCGTGCGCATTGTTACGCCCGGCACGATCACCGAAGACACAATCCTCCCTGCCCGTCAGGCCCAGGCGCTCGTCGCCATTGCGTTTGCATCTGGTGGGGCAGACGCAGCCATTGCCGCTTGCGATGTCTCGACCGGCGCTTTTGACATCCGGTCGATTGCGCCCGAGGCCATCGGCGACAGTCTGTCGGCGCTGCCCATGCGGGAACTTCTAGTCACAGAGGAAGACGAAGCCCGCCCGCTCGTCCGGCAAGCCCTGTCAGCGTTCCGCACGCCGGTCACCCGGCGCCCGAAACGCGCCGCCTCGCCCAAATCGGGTGAAGCCGCCCTGAAGGCGACCTACAAGGTCGCCGCCCTCGACGCCTTCGGCGCGTTCACGCGCGCCGAGCTGTCTGCCGCCGGTCTCCTGCTCGACTATCTCAGCCTCACCCAGGCAGGCGCCGATATCCGTCTCGACCCGCCCCAACGCGGAGAGACCGGCAATCGGCTGGCCATTGACCCGGCCACCCGCGCAAGCCTGGAGATTGACAGCGCGATAAATGGCGGACGATCCGGCACGCTGCTCGCCACAGTCGACCGCACGCTCACCGCGCCGGGCGCACGCCTGCTGGCCGCCCGTCTCGCGCAACCCTCGTGTGACATTGAGGAAATAGCCGCGCGCCACGATGGTGTCAGCTTCTTTGCGAACGAAACCGACCTTTGCAGCGATGTTCGCGCTCAGCTCAAATCCGTCCCCGATATCGAACGCGCGCGAACGCGTATCCGTCTGGACCGGGGCGGCCCGCGCGATCTCAAAGCCATCGGCGACGCGATCAGAGCGGGCGGTGACGTTTCAACCTGTCTCGCCAGCCTTGAGACCGGATTGCCGAAGCTGGTCGCCGATGCCGCCAACGCGCTCGCGCTCGAACAACAGGCCGACCTTGCGACGCTTGCCTCCGATCTCGCCGCCGCGCTTCGCGAAGACCTGCCAACCCTCGCCCGCGATGGCGGCTTCATCGCAGACGGGTGGGACGAGGCACTGGACGAGGCCCAGTCCCTTCGCCGCGACTCGCGGAAGGTCATCGCGGCCCTGCAGTCGCGCTACGCAGAAGAGACCGGCATCAGCGCCCTCAAGATCAAATTCAACAATGTACTCGGCTATTTCATCGATGTGCCGGCCCGCCATGGCGAAGCCCTGCTGAAACCGCCGCACGCCGAGACCTTCATCCATCGCCAGACGCTTGCCTCTAACATTCGGTTTTCCACCGCCGAACTGTCGGATCTCGCTGGCCGGATTTCCCGCGCCGAGGAAGCGGCCAAGACACGCGAACTCGAACTCTACCGGGAGCTCTGCACCCGCGTCGAGGCGTATTCAAGGGCCATATCGGCCGTTTCGAACGCCCTCGCCGCGATAGACCTTGCTTCGGCAGCGGCATCGTGGGCGAACGAAGTCGGCGCGGTTCGCCCTGCCCTGGTGGCGGACCCTGTCTTCAAGGCCGATGGTCTGCGCCATCCCGTCGTTGAAGCCGCGCTCAAGGCGGAAGGCGAAGGCTTTACAGCCAACGCCCTGGAGCTCGATGCCTCAGGCAATACCGCCCCACGGCTTGCCCTCGTCACCGGCCCGAACATGGCGGGTAAGTCGACCTATCTGCGCCAGGCATGTCTTGCCATCATCATGGCTCAAGCAGGCTTGTTCGTCCCCGCCAGATCCTTGACGCTCGGCGTCGCGGACCGGGTGTTCTCTCGCGTTGGCGCATCCGATGACCTTTCGCGCGGACGGTCCACCTTCATGGTCGAGATGGTCGAAACCGCCGCCATTCTCAGCCAGGCAAGCGACAAGAGCTTTGTCATTCTCGACGAAGTCGGCCGGGGTACATCGACCTATGACGGCCTCGCCATCGCCTGGGCCGCCGTCGAACACCTGCACAATGTCAACGGCTGCCGGGCCCTCTTCGCGACCCATTATCATGAGCTGACAAATCTGGCTGACGATTTGAACCACGCAGCCAATCTCAGCCTTCGCGCCAAGGAATGGAAGGATGAGCTTGTCTTCCTGCATGACGTGCAATCAGGCCCGGCCGACAAATCGTACGGGGTGCAGGTCGCGCGCCTTGCCGGGCTGCCTGCTCGGGCCGTGCGACGCGCAGAACAGGTTCTCAAAAAGCTCGAAGCCAAACCCGACGCGGTCGATGCCCTGCCCCTGTTCGCAGCGGTCGCTGAGGACGCCGAACCCTTCGATGCCGCCCCGGAATCAGAGGCCCTCAAACTGCTTGAAAGCATAGAACCGGATAATCTGACGCCGAAGGAAGCGCTCGATCTCATCTACCGGCTGAAGAACAATAGCTAGCGCCTGCGCCGGCTTCATCTGGAGACAACCCACCAGCGAATTTGTTCGCGCCGCGAGACCACTCAGCGGGCGAATCTCGCGCCGAGCGCGAAAAAGATGCAATTTTTGATTATTTTTGCGCCTGCGAAGGGATTCGCGCTTGTCATTAACAAAAATTTAAGGATGAATGAGCTTGTCGACGCCAGCCCAATTCACAGCCACATCATGGTAATGGGGGACAACGTGGCAGTGACGATGCAAATTCATTCGCAGCAACGAATCTGCATGCAAGAGTTACCTCTTGGTCCAGGGACGGGACCTGGGCGGCGTCGACAATTTCAAACAGCTGACCAGTAACGGCCAAACTGAAACTTGTGGGCAGGTTTACATACTTGAGAAAACTCGCCTGTTAAGCGAATTACTATATAAATCAGCCCGCGTCTATTGAAGAACGATTCCAGCTGTGCGTCTATGCCTAAGATCGTTCAAATTTGCCCAAAGATTTTGCAAAAATGCACAACTGGAATTGGGATGACCTGCGCTATGTCGCAGCGCTCGCCGACACTGGAACTATTGCAGAAGCCGCCCGACGGCTGAACGTCAACCGGACCACGGTTCAGCGGCGAATTTCAGCGTTCGAAGAGCAACTGCAATACAGGCTGTTTTCCCGCGACGGTTGGGGACTAACCCCGCTCCCGGAGGCGACGCCCTTCCTGGAGGCCGCTCGCCAGATCGACGAATCCCTTTCGGCGATCGAGCGAAAAATGAGCGGAGCCTCTGGCGACGTGTCCGGCGATCTCACATTCACCACCACGAATTCGATGTATATCGCGCAGATCGCTGAACTCGTCAGCCGGTTTCAGAGCGCTCATCCGGGCATCCTGCTCCACATCAACCTCACCAGCAGCACCCTCAATGTCAGCCAGCGCGAAGCCGAAGTGGCCATCCGCCCATCCATGGCGCCGCCTGAACATCTGGCGGGCCGGCGGATCTGCGACGTGACTTTCGGGCTGTATGCTTCATGGGAATATGCCGCTCGCTTCAGGTCCCACTCGCCGGCAGAGCATGACTGGATTGGCTATACCGACAGTTTTGAAGGCACGCCGGCGAATGAATGGATTTCGAACAACGTCCCCCGCAACCGGGTCCGAATGCGGGCAGACAATTACGTCGCCATTGCTGAGGCGGCGCGCTGGGGATCAGGGATTGCCGTCCTCCCCCGAGCCTTCGGCGATCAGCACGATGGCTTGAAACGCATCGAAGGGATGCTGGATGAGCGCATCTCGACCGGGCTATGGATGTTGACGCACCCTGACTTGCGCCAGTCGCCTCGCGTTCGGGCTTTTATGGATTTCATGAGCCATGGGCTATCAGACGTTCGCAAGGTCTTCGACTGTTAGCCATTATGGCGTTTCACTTTTCTGATCGCACAAATCAGTTGCAATGACGCTGCCTGTGCGCGCAAGACTGTAGATAGTATAGCTCCTCGAGACCCAAGCCTGCATGATTGACTTCACCCTGTCCGAACCGATCCAGATCGCGATTGTGCTCGGTCTTCTGGCATTGGTCTTTGCGGGCTTTGTTCGCGAAAAACTGCCGTCGGACGTCACGGCGCTTCTGGCCATGGCGGCCTTGCTTGTCACAGGCATTCTCACGGTCGATGAGACGCTGGGCGTCTTCTCCAACGCCGCCCCCATCACCATCGGCGCCATGTTCATCCTGTCGGCTGCGCTTGAGCGCACGGGCGTTATCGGCGCAATCGGTAATCTGGTGATCCGTCTGGCGACACGATGGACGCCGACGCTCGCCGTCGTGGCGCTGATGGCAATCGTCATCACGCTTTCGGCTTTCATGAACAACACGCCGATCGTCGTGATCCTTATTCCAGTCGCAATCCGGCTGGCGCAGACGGTTGGCACGTCGCCGTCGAAACTGCTGATCCCCCTATCCTTCGCATCCATCTTCGGCGGCATGACAACGCTGATCGGGACATCGACAAACCTGCTAGTGGACGGCGTAGCCCGGGATGCGGGTCTGGCCGCTTTCGGCATATTCGAAATCACAGCGGCCGGTCTGTTCATGGCGCTTGGTGGGACGATCTACATGGTCATTATGGGCCGTCAGCTCTTGCCGGACCGTGACAGCCTCGCGGCATTGCTACCCACGACGAAAAACCGGCGATTCGTTGCGCAAGTTCTCGTCCCGGTCGACTCCCCGCTTGTTGGCAGCACCGTCAAGGAAACGGGCTTCTCCGCCGAGAAAGGATTCACCGTTATTGACGTCATGCGCGAGAACCGTTCGCGAAGAGACGAATTGTCGACGCTGACCCTGCAAGGCGGCGACCGCCTGGTCATCCGCTCCCCTGTGTCAGAAATGCTGACCCTTCGCGAGGCCGGGAATGTCGCTATTGGCGCAGGCGCGGGCGGGCAGCACGCATTCGAGCCGGTCCAGACGACCGAGACCCATGTCATGGAAGGCGTCGTCGGCCCTGAATCCCGGCTTGTGGGCCGTCCCATCGTCGGCGCAGGCCTGGTCCGCCTGTATGGTGTCTACGCGCTGGCCATCCATCGGCGCGGTGAGAATATTGGCCTTGGCGGACGCGATATTCGCTTCGATGTGGGCGACACCGTCCTGCTGGAAGGCCCGGCGGCCGGCCTGAAACAGATGTTCGAGGATGGCATGCTCTCCAACCTCACAGAGACCACAGAACGCCCGGTTCGCCGCGACAAGGCGCCCATCGCCATTGGCGCCGTTCTCTTCGTGATGGTGTTTGCTGCCCTTGGCGTGATGCCAATCGCTGGCCTTGCCCTCATCGCCGCGGCCGGTGTCATCGCGCTGGGCTGCCTTGATCATCAGGAAGCCTATAAATCCATTCAGTGGGATATCCTGATGCTGATCTTCGGCATGCTCGCCTTTGGCATTGCGCTGGACAAGTCGGGCGCGGCCGCCCTGATCGTCGGCGGCATTGCCGGCCCACTAGGCGCGTTCGGCCCTCTGGCCGCCCTGGCGGCGATCTATCTCATCACCTCGGTGCTGACAGAGTTTGTCTCCAATAATGCGACCGCCATCCTCATGACGCCAATCGCCATCGGCCTTGCAACCAGCCTCGGCGCAGACCCGCGCGGCTTTGTCGTCGCTGTGATGTTCGCAGCGAGCGCCAGTTTCGCAACGCCCATCGGCTATCAGACCAATACGCTGGTCTACTCCGCGGGCGGATACAAATTCACCGATTTCGCCAAGGTCGGCATTCCCCTGAACCTGACCTTGTTCGTCGTCGCCATGTTCGTGATCCCGGTTTTCTGGCCGCTGGCCTGATACGAGCGCGGTCTGGCGAGACGATCACGATTGGCAGCGCTTCGATTGATGCTAATGTGCGGCCCAGACTTGAGGGGGACGGTTTCATGAAACTTCTACGTCGTGGAATGGCGGCAGCGGCGCTGGCCGTGGCTATGGCGGCATCTGCAAGCGCTGAGACCTGGGCAAGCTACAAAAACTGCATTGCCCCCACCGCGATGGGCAATGAGCCGCAAGCCCTGCTGCAGGACCCCTATTTCTTCACACGTTCCGGCATCATTCTGACCTGGTATATCCATGGCGCAGCGCCCTTCGCGTCAGCCAATCCGGAGGCTGTCCTGCCTTTCGCGGACTGTTTTGACCCGGACTTTGTCCTCGATTGCGGCATCCCGCGGGACGCGGCGATGGCCGCCACGCTGCGCGGCCCGAATGGCGCAGCCGCGCTCCAGCCCGGCGGCGCGCTCTACCGCTATTTTGAAGCAGGTCCACCTCCGCCTGCCGCCATCAAATATGCGGGCCAGAATATCGGCACCTGCTTTGGCGACGACAATGTCCACATCAATCTCGAAGACGATTTCTATGTCAGCGAGTTCGACCAGGAGGCCTGCACAAACCTGTCGAACGAGATGAGCATCAAGACCAATGGCCAAGGCCTGAAGATCGACGCGACAAAGCTGAACCAGAGCGCCGATCCGGCCCTTTTGCGTCAGGCCGATTGGGCAATCATGTATGGCATGACCTTCTTTGAAAGCTACAACTGCACCTTCTATCCGAAATCTGGTGAGAAGACGGTCTATGATTACTACCAGTCGAAGCTCGCCAATGAGAGACAAGCTGCCCGCGACGCAAAATTCGCCGGCCTCAACGGCTGCGAGATCGCTTACGGCTATGTCTACAACGGCATCAACGCCGACTACGTGCCCGCAGGACGCGTGCCTGGTGAGGGGATCGGCTGGGCGCTCGACTATGAGAAAGCCAACCTCAACAATGAAGAATGTCCCGTCATGCCCCAGGCGCTGAGCGACTGGGTGATGAAACAGCCCCTCGAATCTTTCCAGCCCGCGCCCGACCCCTACACGGCTCTGCGGCGTCGCACCCGCCCGACATTCGGAAACGACCACGCCGCCTGGACCGATTTCGCCGAAGCATGGATGGAGCGCTACGACCTCGTCAACGCTTCTAACCGGTGCCAGGACGTCAAGGATTATGTGTTCGGCACGAACGGCGACAACATGTCGGCCGACAGCGCCGAGGCCGCGTTCCGCCGTCTTCTGTATCTGGCCGAGAAGTCGCCCGAGCGTCAGGTCGCAACCTCAGCCGTCTGCGCCTTCACGCCGGACTATGTCTGGCCGAAGGTCCAGCAATATAGGGCGAAACAGTCAGCAGATCGCGCCGCCGCAGAACGCCAGCGACGGATCAATGAGCAACGCACGCAGCAATCGCGCGATCGATGGGCGCCGCCAGCGCAGAAGAACTATCTTTGGACGAACGCACCGACGACACGCTGCTATTCGGCCGGCGATACCAAGTACGGCACAAAACAGGTCTGCTTCACGAACTAGCCGACTTCGCAGCGCCGTATTTTCCCGATAGTCTGGGCGAATGGCGTACTTCCGAAAGCCGAAAACCCAGAATGAGCGCAAGGCGGACCAGGCTGTCCTGGCTGAGCAGGGCGCTCCTGTTCACAAGATCAAGGCGCGGAAGCGCACGCTGAAAAAGGCCGAGGCGGGACCGCCCACGGACCATAGCGATCTTAAACCGGCTGCGCGCAATGATCGCTCACGCGGGAAGCCGAGCCACAGTCCGGCACGGAAAGCAAAACAGAAGGTGCGGGACAAGACGCCCCGGACCTAGCGCTGACTAATACCCGTCCGCATTGCCGTCCTTGCGCATCTCGGTCGCGGCGATCCAGGCGCCGGTCTCGAAATCCTTCGCGATCGCCTGATAGCCGCCGCCATTGGCGCTGCAGCACTCGACTGTAAAGCCGCGGCGCTCAAGCTCGGCGCGCGTTTCCGGCGGGATACCGCTTTCGAGGTGGACGACGCCCATATCGCTCTCGCAGGCGTCGCCGGAGAGGTCATCGGTCGGCTCGCAGCCACCTGTATGTTCCCAGCGCGCCGCGTCGCCCGCCTCCTGCAGGCCCATATCGAAATCGACGAGGTTGAGGATGATCTGGACATGGCCCTGCGGCTGCATGCCCCCGCCCATCAGGCCGAAGCTCATCCACGGCTCATATGGGCAGGCCTCTTCGGCGGCCACAGCGCGGACCTGACAGCCCGGCATGTCCTTCCTGAACGCGAAGGCCGGAATGATCGTATGGAAAGGCCGTTTGCCTGGCTCGAAGACGTTCGGATGCTCAGGGTCGAGCGAGAAGAGCTGGCCGCGATCCTGGAACATGAAGCCGAGACCATCGGCCACAAGGCCTGAGCCCATGCCGCGATAGTTCGACTGGATCAGCGAGACCATCATGCCGTCCTTGTCGACCACGGTGAGATAGGTTGTGTCGCCATCATTCAGAGCCGCGTCTGCCGCGCCAAAGCCAGCTTCAGGTGGATCCATGGCCTTGCTGAGATCAATCAGCTGGCTGCGTTCGGCGTTATAGCCCTCGCGGATGAAGACCTCAGGATCAATGCCGCTATAGGCCGGATCGGCATAGCCCTTGGCGCGATCCGCAAAGGCGAGACGCTTCGCTTCGATCTGCGCCACCAGACTATCCGCCGAGCCAAAACCCATCTCCCGCAGATCGAACCGCTCCAGCATTTGCAACATCTGCAGCGCCGCGACGCCCTGCGTGTTCGGCCCAAGTTCGCAGAGCTTCACCTCGTCTCTATACGTCACACACAACGGCTCGACCCACTCGCCGTCATGCTGGTTGAAATCCTCATAGCGCAGCGCCCCGCCAATGCGCTCGAAATAGTCCGACATGATGTGGGCGGTCTCGCCTGAATAGAATTCGGCCGCGCCGTGATAGGCAATCCGCTCCAGCGTGTCGGCAAGGTCCGGGTTCTTGAACAGCGAGCCTTCGCGCGGCGCCGGCGAGAAATACGTCGCCTTGGCGTTCTCATACTCTTCCAACATGCCGCTCTCATAGGCCGGCTCGTATCGCTTTGGTCCAAAGCTCCAATAGTAAGAGATCACTTCGGGGATCGGCGCGCCTTCGCGCGCATAGCGGATCGCTGGCTCGAGGTTCTCGTTCATCAGACGCTTGCCGAACCGCTCATGCAGCGCATACCAGGCCTCGACGGTCCCTGGCACAGTCACGGGCGCCGCCCCATAAGGCGGGATTTCCTCGCCATCCATGAATTCATCGGCCTTGGCCTGCATATCCTCAAGTGTCGCGCCCATCGCCGAGCGGCCCGACCCATTATAACCGTAGAGCTTCTGCGTTTCTGGATCCCAGACGATAGCGAACAAGTCGCCGCCAATGCCATTGCCGGTCGGCTCAACCAGCCCGAGCATCGCATTCGCGGCAATCGCCGCATCGACCGCACTGCCGCCGCGCTTCATCACATCAAGCGCTGTCTGTGTGGCCAGCGGATGGGCCGTGGCCGCCGCCGCATTCGGCGCGACGACAGCCGATCGAACACCGATATCGCGGCCTGACGGCATCCGGTCGCCGGGGCCGGGCAGCACCGGTTCAGAGTCCGCCTCCGAGACTGGCGCCTCGCTGGGTGTAACAGCCTGCGCCCTCGCTTCCGGGGCGGCTGCTGTCTCTGTCACACAGGCTGCGAGCCCCGCCAGA
Organism: Henriciella sp. AS95; assembly: GCF_038900055.1. Classification (NCBI taxonomy): domain Bacteria; kingdom Pseudomonadati; phylum Pseudomonadota; class Alphaproteobacteria; order Hyphomonadales; family Hyphomonadaceae; genus Henriciella; species Henriciella sp. AS95. The sequence goes on along the minus strand of NZ_JBBMQM010000001.1, from coordinate 787,169 downwards.
ACAACGCCTGCAACAGTGGACATAACCGCCTTGCCAATTCTCTTCACTGGGGACTCCTATCGACGTCGAACCTTTATTCCCGTATGGCACACGACATTCGCGGCTTGAGACCGCAAACGCAAGAAGAACGCAAAAACGGGACTTTACATGGCATATGAAACGCTGCTGACCGAAGTCGATGACGCGATCGCGATTATCACGCTGAACCGACCGGACGCGCTGAATGCGTTCAATAATGAGCTCATGGATGAGCTGACCGAAGCGCTCGACCGTTTCGATAATGATGCAACGATTGGCTGCATCGTGATCACCGGCTCCAAGAAGGCCTTCGCTGCCGGCGCCGACATCAAGGAAATGCGCGAGCAATCCTATCTCGACGCCTATTATGCCGATTTCATCACGAAGAACTGGGAGCGCGCCTCGCGCATGCGCAAACCGGTTATCGCAGCCGTGTCAGGCTACGCGCTTGGTGGCGGCTGTGAGCTGGCCATGATGTGCGATTTCATCCTCGCTGCCGAGAATGCCAAGTTCGGCCAGCCGGAGATCACCATCGGTGTATCGCCCGGCGCTGGCGGCACGCAGCGCCTGACGCGCTTTGCCGGCAAGTCCAAGGCGATGGAAATGTGCCTCACCGGCCGCATGATGGACGCCGCCGAAGCTGAACGCTCCGGTCTCGTCTCGCGCATCGTACCGACTGATGATCTTCTTGATGAAGCCCGGTCTGTTGCCCGCAAGATCGCGTCCATGCCGCGCGCCACAGCGATGATGACCAAGGAAATGGTCAATACGGCCTATGAAACCACACTCAGCCAGGGCGTGATGTTCGAACGCCGCCTCTTTCATTCGCTGTTCGCAACGGACGACCAGAAAGAAGGCATGGAAGCCTTCGTCGAGAAGCGCGAACCGCACTTCAATAATCGTTAAAACGGGGTCCGGCGGGGGCGAGCTGTATCGCGCCTGCCTTTATTGCACCCATCACCGCCCATTCCGGTTGACGACATGGGGTGGTTTAGGTATGTCCGCCGCTTGCGTCCGACCGGACACTCAGGAGTTATTGATGGCGAATACACGCTCAGCCAAGAAAATGGTGCGCAAGATTGCACGTCGCACCGAAGTGAACACAGCACGCCGTTCGCGCATGCGCACCTACATCCGCAAGGTTGAGGAAGCGATTGATGCCGGCGACCAGAAAGCCGCTGCTGAAGCGCTGAAGACGGCCCAGCCGGAAATCATGCGCGCCGCCAGCAAGGGCGTTCTTCATAAGAACACCTCGGCCCGCAAGATTTCGCGCCTCAGCGCGCGCGTCAAAGCGATGAGCTAACGCTTTCCTTCGAAGCGTTACAAATCTGCATTTTTGCAAGACCCGCATGGCTTCCCATGCGGGTCTTTTTTTACGTCTGCACAGGCTGTGATCAGGCTGCAAAAGCCGACAAAAAAATTGTTAAATTCACAGCTTGTTGGGGCCTCAAAAGTTGACAGAACAATTGCGGAACAGATATATAGGTACTATACGTTCACTTGTGCGCCGAATATTTTTTCAGGCTTATATACAATTGAATTTTCTGGAGTTTTCCCCTGTCACAAGAACTTCAAGATGCTTATTCCGAAGAATCAAAAAAAAGGCAGCTAGACTCACTCTGAGGCCCTGTGTTTTAGTAAATCCATCGACGGAAATTAGTCCCTGTACAGCGTGTTTTTGGCGTCAGACCGGTGAGGTCTGAAAGCAGGGTTCGTGTCTTCCTTGTCGTTGTGGAGAGTGGAACACAAAACACAGAAAAGGGGAAGTTCCGATGGGGCGCCAAGAAGAATCTGGCAACTGGGGTAGAGAAGGCAAAAAAGCCGAGGGTAAAGTTATCGACAAGCATCAGGGTCTGGCCATTTGGAACGCTGTTCTGGATGACGCCCGGCAGATCGCGTCACCCGACGACTACAACAAGTGGATCAAAGACCTGCGCTTCGTGGCTGAGGTTAACAATTCTGTTCTCATCGCTGCGCGTGACCAACTCACCTTTGACCGCATCAGTGGCAATCACCGCCCGATGTTGAAACGAGTCTGGCGCAAGACTGACCCGAAGGGCCGTGCCCTCGAAATCGCCTGCTGGAAGGACATACCGGCAGAAACACGCGAGCTCGCAGGTGATCTGTGGTCCGCGGAACAGGAAGCAAAACGGGCAATCGGCAACGACGCCGACGAAGCCGCCGAAGTCACCGCACCAAGCGACGGCTCGATGACCTTCGAGACGCTGATCGTGGGCGACACAAACAAGTGTGCCGTACGTCTGGCTGAGCGGCTCGTTGAAGGCACCATGCTGCGGGCCGACGTCGCGCTCATTTATGGCCGCCAGGGCACTGGCAAGACGCACATTCTCCGTGCGATCGAATTCGCCATCGCCGCCCGCGCTGACGGACGCCGGGTGACCTATATGACGGCCGAAGAATTCATGACGGCCTTCGTTGATGGGGCTCGCGAGGGCGACACCCGCAATCTGAAAGCGCAAGTTCGCGACAATGATCTCCTGCTGATCGATGACCTGCAGTGGATCGCCGGCAAGAAGAAGACCGATGAGGCATTCTTTGCGAACATCCGGTCCGTCACAAAGAGCGGTGGCCGTGTTCTCCTGACGGCTGACGAAGCCCCCGGAGACCTGAAAGGCTTCTCACAGCGTATGCGCGGTGAGCTGCTCGGTGCGGCAACGGCTGAAGTGGGTCTGCCCGATCAGGAAATGCGCCGTGAGATTGTGCGCCTCCATGCCGCTCTCATCCGCAAGGATCAGCCAAACTTCGAGCTGAGCGAAGAGATGATCGACCGGATCGTCGCGACCGTTCGTGGCCCGGGCCGTGAGCTGTGCGGTGTCCTGTGGAGCCTGCAGACCGAAACCGGCTACGGCGATGTCGAACCGGATATGGACATGCTGGTTACGGTGCTTCGCCGTCAGCAGGGCGAATATCAGGCCCCGACGCTGGACAATATCAAACGTGCCGCCATGCGCATTTTCGATATCTCCAAGCCGGAGATTGAGAGCGCGAAGAAGGCCCGTCAGGTCTGTCACCCGCGCCAGATCGCCATGTATCTGTGCCGTGAAATGACGGACAAATCCCTGCCGCAGATTGCGCGTGCCTTTGCCAAGAAGGATCACACCACGGTGCTTCATGCATGGCGCAAGATCCGCAAGGCCATGCAGACCGATGCCGACATGGTTCGTGATGTTGAACGTGTCCGGGAGATGGTCTTCGAAATCCAGTCCGAGGGAAATGGCTGATCCGCAAAGATTCCTGCGAATCTTCCGCTTTCAGGGGCTTGCATTTTAGCCCATTTTGACAAGGGTACTCGGCCCGCTTCCTTTGAGGAGGCGGGCCGATTCGTCTCAACCGGGGATGATGAACAGGCAAACAAGAAGGACAGCGGCACCAAGACTGCTGACAGGATGGGCTGATCGATGAAGCTGACGATTGAACGAAGTGATCTGTTGAACGCACTGTCCCACGTGCAGAACGTGGTGGAGCGGCGCAACACGATTCCGATCCTGTCGAACGTCCTGATGGAAGCCAAGGGCAGCGAACTGACGCTGGTCGCAACAGACCTTGATATCGAGGCCGTCGACAGCGCCGATGCGAAGATCGACAGCGAAGGGTCGATCACAGCGCCTGCCGGCACCCTGTTCGACGTTATCCGCAAGCTGCCCGCTGGCGCAGATGTCGAGCTTGAACTCAACCCGGAAAACCGCCGCCTGACGATCCGCTCCGGGCGCGCCAAGTTCGAGCTGCCAACCCTGCCGGCCACCGACTTCCAGACCATGACCGGCGACGACAGCGCGACGACTTTTGATGTCGACGCGGCAGATCTTCGCCGCCTGATCGACAAGACGCGTTTTGCCATCTCGACCGAAGAGACGCGGTATTATCTGAACGGCGTCTATCTGCACGCGGCCGATGGCGACAAGGGCGCGAAAGTCCTGCGCGCCGTGGCCACGGATGGCCACCGGCTCGCGCTCGCTGACGCGCCGGCCCCGAAAGGCTCTGAAGGGCTTGATGGCGTGATCGTCCCGCGTAAGGCAATCGGCGAAGTGCGCCGCCTCATCGATGCGGTCGACGGCGATGTCACCATTTCCGTATCCGAGACCAAGATCGTCTTCCAGGCCGGCCGCGCCGTGCTGACGTCCAAGCTGATCGACGGCTCCTTCCCGGACTATCAGCGCGTCATTCCGAAGGGCAATGACAAGCGCCTCGTCATCGACAACAAATCCTTCGAAGCCGCCGTTGACCGGGTCTCCACCGTGTCCGCCGAACGCTCACGCTCTGTGAAGCTGTCGCTGGCCGACGGCAAGGTCACGCTCGCTGTGAACTCCGCGGAAACCGGCCAGGGCCATGAAGAGATCGAATGCGACTATAGCGATGACGCGATGGAAATCGGCTTCAACGCCAAATACCTCCTCGATGTCACAGCGCAGATCGAAGCCGAAGACGCCGAATTCATGCTGAACGACCCGGCCTCACCAGCGCTGATCCTCGATCCGGGCGATCTTGCCACACGCTATGTGCTGATGCCGCTTCGGGTTTGATCGCCGTGGCGGGGCGAGACAACCCGATCGTCGCGCTGCAGAGGTTCATTCTCTATGTTCTAACGATCTTCGGAATAATCTGCGTCGCGACCTTTTGGTCGACTGGACGAGAGGATGTCTTTGCCATCGGATACTCGGACGCTATCGTTCCGCTCTTCATTTTTGCATTGGCTCACCTTATTCCATTGATCGCCTTCGTAACTTCGATCATTTTTTTGCTGATGCGCCGGGGGCGTGCCTTCTTTTACGCAGGCAATGCAATCATCACGCTTCTTGTGCTCGTGCCAATCTATGCTGTGGGGTCGTTGAATGGGCTCTTTGGATAGTGTTGGCGTCACTCTCGATGGCCCCAAGGCGATCTGACAGCCCATCTCCTACCATCTCGGCTCGCGTGACTTCAGCGTTCGGAGATGGGCCCTCTGACCGCTGCGCGGTCGAGGGTGACGCATACTTCAACATCTGGAAATGTGTGGAGAGTCAGCCTTAAACGTTCGGATCATGATTGCGTTAGCCACATCCTTCGATGACTGTCCTCCTCCCCCGTTTACGGGGGAGGTGCCCGAAGGGCGGAGGGGGAAAGCAGCAAGCGCTCCCTTCTGCGGTTCCCCCCTCCGACCTGCTTCGCAGGCCACCTCCCCCGTGAACGGGGGAGGATGACAAGACATGACCGCCCTAACGCGCCTCCGCCTGTCCAACTTCCGCAATTACGAGACCGTCTCGCTCGATCTCGTTGGGCGGCATGTCTGCCTCTATGGCTCGAATGGCGCGGGCAAGACCAACCTTCTGGAAGCGGTCTCACAGCTCGGTCCGGGACGCGGCCTGCGCTCAGCCACGCTCGCCGATCTCACCCGCCATGGCGCAGACACAGGCTGGACCGTCTCTGCCACCGTCGATGACCAGAAGATCGGCGTCGGCCTCGAAACCGATGGCAATTCCTCCAAACGCATCATCCGCATCGACGGCGCCCCGTCCCAGGCCTCTGACCTCGCAGATCTCATCCGCATCGTCTGGCTGACCCCTGCCATGGACGGCGTGTTTCGCGGCGGGGCATCCGATCGCCGCCGCTTTTTCGATCGCCAGGTCATGGCCCACATCCCCTCACACGGCACCGCGGCTGCCCGATATGAGCGCGCCATGCGAGAGCGAAATGCCCTGCTTGAGCGCGGCCATGTCGACCCGGCCTGGGCCGATGCCATCGAAACCCGGATGGCCGAAGCGGGCGCCGAAATCGCCATCAACCGCGCCAGTGTCCTGGAAAACCTGCAAGCCGCTGTCGACGCCCGGCCCGACGGTTATTTCCCGAAAGGCGCTCTCTCTCTGGAGGGCGAGGCCGAGCAATCCGCCATCAAGGGCGAGGACTTCAAGACCATCTTTGAGGGGCTCGCCGATGCCTATCGCAATGGCCGTCGCCGCGACATGGCGGCGGGACGCACCCTGTCCGGCCCGCACCGCACAGATCTCGCTGTCATCCACCGGCCCACAGGCATGCCTGCCGGCGAAGCATCGACCGGCCAGCAGAAAGCGCTGCTGATCGGGCTCATTCTCGCCTCTGCCAAAGCGCTCAGCCAGGATGGCGAAGGGCCCTCGCCTATCCTCCTGCTCGACGAGGCCGCAGCCCACCTCGACGCCGACCGCCGCGCCGCCCTCTTCGACGAGCTCTGCGACCTCGGCGGACAGGCCTGGCTCACCGGCACCGAAAGCTTCCTGTTTGACGCCTTCAGAGACCGCGCACAGGCCCTTGAAGTCGCCGATGGAGACATCGTCCCATCCCGGTCCTGATGTCCCACAAGGCTTGCATCGAAAATCCAATTATTCCTGCTTTCAAAACATTGCATAATTCCGAGCGATAGGGCACGCTACCCGATAGGGATGCATATTGAGCACTCGCAGGCCGGGTGCTGAGGTGAGAGGTCTTACGACCATGAAAGAGCAAGCTCGTCTGGCTGCCTTGTCGGAAACGAAGCTGCTGGATTCAGCCCCCGATCCGCGTTTTGACCGATTGACCCGTCTCGCAGCGAATTCGCTGGAAACGGAAGTCGCTCTTGTTTCGCTGATCGATGCTGATCGCCAGTGGTTCAAATCCTGCTATGGGCTGAACACAACAGAGACCAGCCGCGATGTCGCCTTCTGCGAATATGCCATTCGCGGCAATGACGTCATGGTCGTTCTGGATGCGTCCAAGGACATCCGCTTTGCGGACAATCCCCTCGTCACGGGTGACCCTTTCATCCGCTTCTATGCAGGCGCGCCGCTCGTCACAAAAGACGGACACGCGCTCGGCACATTGTGTGTGATCGACCCGAAGCCCCGCGAGTCATTCGACGAAACCGACAAGCAGATCCTTCGCGATCTCGCTGATGGTGTCATGGTCGAGATTCAGGCTGATGCCCGCAAACGTCAGGTCCGCGACCTCTCGGTCATCAATCGGGAGCTGGAGCACCGCATGGGCAACATGTATGCGCATGTGTCCTCCCTGATCAGCCTGCTCGACAAATCAGATGTGGAGCGCGACGAGTTCGTCCGCCGCCTGCGCGACAAGATCAATACGCTGGCCGAAACCCAGTCACTTCTCGCAATGAATGAGTGGCAATCGGTCTCGATCCGCGAACTGGCCATCAAGTCGCTGTCGCCATTTGAGCCCGAACCCGACCAACCGCTGATCGCCATCCAGGACAAGGATGACTTTCACATCACGGCGCGCGCCGCTTTTGCGATGTCGCTGCTGCTGAATGAACTCGGCACCAATTCCGTCAAGCACGGCGCGCTTGGTTCTACGGGCGGACGCGCAACATTTGGCTGGACGCAGGGCGACCTGATGCAATTCTACTGGCAGGAAAAGCTCATCGCGCCGCGTGAAGCGCGCGAGCCCGGCAACGGTTTTGGCAGCATGATCCTGAAGCGCATCGTGCCAAAGACATTCGGCGGCGAAGCAATCTTCGACATTCAGCCCGAAAGCTTCAATTATTCGGTGACCGCTCTACCGGACCGGGTGCGAATGGGCGAAGAAGCCTAGCGCCTCCCAGCTGGACTGAGACATTTCCCGGCAACGCGATCAGTCGCTGGCAAGGCCGCTCACCTAAGGCGATCCACCCGCATCGGCCTCGCAATGACGCGACAGCTCGTCGACCTTGGCTGAGTACCGCGCGGGCAACAGACGCTTCAGCTCCGGCCGGTCGATCTGGTTGCAGCTCATGAGCCCCAGAACCAGCTTTGTATCATCCTGGATTTTCTCCATCCTGCGGATGTCTTCGCGTGATCCGTCCGAGCGGCGAAGCGCCTGCTCATTCTCTGCCGCTGCAATGTTGCGGACGGTGAGGTTCCAGGCCAGCGGCAGGATGTCATCAATTCGCTTGGTATGATCGAGGGCGGTTTGCCAGTCCTCATCCAGGATATGGATGAACCCGATATTCTCTTCAGTATAGGCAACACCAACGGCTGTTGCGCCGCGCTCGGCCCGCAGACGCGCCGCTTCGCGAAGCTCTGCAAGGGCTTCCTGAAGGGCGCTTTCGGAGTCCTGCCCCGAAGGCAGCTGCTCACTTGCGACCAGGGCAACGAGGGTCGTGCCAACGCCGTGATGGGCGATCTGGGCCTGCAGGAGGGTTTCGTCGAAATCACCACCTTCAAGCATGGACGCCGCTTTCAGGAAGGCCTGATAAGCCAGCAGCGCATCGCCGCGCTTGCGCAGGCATTGCCCCTTCCAGAGCAGCAACATCGGCGCCTCGAGTCCACGCGCCGACGCCTGGTTCACATAGTCGACCACGGTCGAACACCCGCGATTCCAGCCAAGCGAAGAATCGTTGGCGGCCCGGTACTCCAGCGCTGCGAGTCCGGCGGCGCCTCGCGCCTGCGCCTCCAGGGATTCAGAGTTCTCCAGCAGCGCCGTCATTGAGCCGCGCACCGCCTCGGCATTCTGTCCGCCCCAGTCCTCAAGCGCCGCCTGCAACTGAAGACGCTCATCGGTTGAGAGAAGTTCACCATCAGTGCCATCGGCCCGCAGGACCAGCCCGACAACCTGAGACGTCACCTCATTGAGCGGATTGCCAAGGAAATGCGCCTGGGCCAGCTGCATCGCATTTTCCTTGTATCCAGACGCCTGGCTGACACTGTCGGCACGCTGGATTTCCCGCGCGAGATCGGCCTGCCGACGGGCCGCCTCATTCTCTTCGCGAATGGCAACGATAGCGGCCTGCGTCGATTCTCGCTGGCGCCCAGCCTCTCCGGCAACGATACGCAAATTCATCTCGTTGAGACGCGTCTGTTCGGCATATTGCTGCTTCAGGCCGGACAGCTGCATGTAGAAATAGATCACGCTGCCCGCCACGATGACGGCCGCCATGCCAATGATCGCCGCGAGCGCTGTCATCAGGAAGCGGAAACTCTGTTGCTCTTCCCGCAGCTCGGCGAGCAGGTCGGCCGATGTGATCTGATGCTCTTTCGTCGTGTCAGTCATTCAATTTCCTTCACGCACGCGCGCTGATTGTCTGTCCATCGGTCTCATCCCAGACCTCGTCGCCGAAGACCGGTTCAAGCAAGAGTTTCATGGCGGTATCCTGATCGTCTTCCCGGATGAACGCCTCGGCGATCATCAGCTTGACCCTCATCTGCCGAAACCGCCACATCCGCAGCGCCGCGCCGATCGCAGTCATCATGAAAAAATTGGTCGCGCCGAGCAACCGCTCCGGCTTTCCGGCAAAAATCTCGGCCCCGATGGGGAGAGGGTAGTCGCCGGACAAGGCCGAAATGAAGGTCGCAAAACAGGTCAGCGTCGCCATGATCGCGAGCAGCAGGATGTAGCGCGATCTGCGCGACCTTTCCTTGATCTGCGCTCTATGGCGCCCGATGAGCGAGTTCAACGTCCCCATGACGGAAAAAGGAATCCGCCTTCCCGCCCGCGAAGTCAATTCATTTCCAGATCGCGCCTCAAGGCTCAGCCATGCTGCAAATCAGGCGCATGATGACTGTACGCGCTGTCGGAAATCCTTACAGAATAACCGGGTGAGGGAGGCGAAAGCGATGCCAGGTCCGGTCAGTGATCACTACAATTCTATCGATTTATTATCGCGCATAGAGCGGGCCCTGGGCACTATAGATCGCACGCCTGACACGGTGACGATCGAAGAGATTGCACCGCTCGAGGAATTCCATATCGGCGCTCGCGCGGCGACCGCGGCCCTTATTCCGAAACTCGAACTGAAATCCAGCCATCGCGCGCTTGATGTTGGCTGCGCCACAGGCGGCGTGTCCCGCTACGCCGCCAACCGCTACGGATGCGCGGTGGATGGCGTGGACCTGACCGCCACTTTCATCGAAGCTGGAAAGACGATCTCATCCTGGCTCAACCTGACCAGCAAGGTGCGTCTGCATCACCGCAATGCCGCAGAGACCGACTTCGAAGACGACACATTCGATTGCGCGTGGATGTTCCATGTAGGCATGAATATCGAGCACAAAGGCGAGCTCTTTTCCGAAGTTAAGCGCGTCGTGAAACCCGGTGGCCGCTTTCTCATTTACGACATCATGCGCGGGCGGGATGCGAGCACGCCGCTCCGCTTTCCGATGCCATGGGCCAGCGAAGGCTCGATCAGCTTCGTTGAACCGGTCGAAACCTATGAGGATGGCCTCGAAGCCGCCGGGTTCGCAATCCATAGCAGCGTGCCTCAGTCGGATATCGCCGGCGCTTTCTTTGAGCGACTGGCAGAGCAGACAGGCAAGAAGCCCTCAGCGATCAGCACGGCCACCCTGATGGGTGACGGCGCCGGCGAAAAAAGCGCCAATCTGCTTGCCGCATGGCAGGCAGAGCAGATCATGCCGACCGCAATCCTGGCGAAAGTCCCCGGGTAAGCCAACATCCGAATTGATTTTTCCAGATACTCCCCTTAGACGTGTAAAGTACGAATCCGTACTATTATGCACCAACCCAGAATCTTCCACCTCCTCCAGCGCGCCCATGGCGCCCTGTTTCGCGCCGCCGACCGCAAGCTGCGCAGCGATGCAGGCATATCCTCCTCTCAGCAGGGCGTGCTGTTCGTGCTGCATCAGAAGGACGGCCGCCCCATTGGAGAGATCGCCAAAGTTCTGAGCATGAGCAAATCGACCCTGACCAGCATCGTTGACCGCCTTGTCGAAGACGGTCTGGCGCGCCGCGAAACGAGCTTTGACGACGGGCGCAACCAGCTGGTCTATATCGAAGACAAGGGCCGCGCCCTCATCGAACGCGCTGCCATCCAGACGCGCGCGGTCAACGCAGCGCTGCTTGAGGGCTTCACAACAACAGAAATCGCGGCAGTCGAGCGATTTCTCACCCATGTTTCGGAGAATGGCGACCGCATCGTGTCCGGCATCTCCCACCCCAATTCAGCAGATCAGACGGAGACACATCATGACTGAGCACATCAAGACGACGACCCAGGACCGCATCCTCACCATCATGATCAACCGCCCCGAGCGCAAGAATGCACTGACGCAGGCGATGTACGGCGCCATGGCCGACGCGATCAAGGATGCCAATAGCGACAAAGGCGTCCGCGCCATCGTCATTACCGGCAATGGCGACCTCTTCACCGCCGGCAATGATCTCACCGATTTCGCGGCCGGCATGGAAGAGGGAGAGCCACCGGTTCAGCGGTTTCTCAACACGATCCGCGATGCGGAAAAAACCATCATTGCCGCCGTGAATGGTCCAGCCATCGGCGTCGGCCTGACCATGCTGCTCCACTGCGACATCGCCTACGCCGCCGAAACCGCTGACTTCCGGGCGCCCTTCACCGCGCTCGGCCTTGTACCGGAGGCGGGCTCCTCCATGCTGCTGCCGCTGACCGTCGGAAACTCCATGGCGAACGAAATCCTGCTCGCTGGCCGCGCCCTCAGCGCGGAAGAAGCGCTCTCCTGTGGACTGGTCTCGCGTGTCCTGCCGGCCGGTAAAGTAGTCGAAGCAGCCATGAAATGTGCCGGCAAGATCGCGGCCTCGGCCCCGCAAGCCACGCGGCTGGCGAAAACCCTCATCCGTCACAACCGTGACGCCGTCGCCGCCCAGATGCAGGCCGAAGGCAAGATCTTCTCCGCCCAGCTGAAATCGCCCGAATTTGCCGAGGCCGCCGCCGCCTTCATGCAGAAACGCGCGCCGGTCTTCGAGGACTAGGACAAACACCAGCTTCTGGACCGATAACGCCCCTTTCTGCGCCTTCTTTATTGAGCCTGTATCGGCTCGGTATTGGAGGCGCTCATGACCACCCCTTCGCTCAGAAACATCATCTCAAGCGTTCGACAGAATGCAGACGCGCCCGCAAAGCCACCGGAAAGCTTCGCGGCTGCGCTTTACAACACCGTCCGCGACCGGCCGGGCAACCTGTTCATATCGCCGGTCAGCCTCGAAGCGTGTCTTGCGCTGCTGCTGCCGGGCGCTCGCGGCGAAACGCTAGCGGGCTTGCAGGAAACGCTCGGGCATGGCGGCGACGCCGATGCCACCATTGAAGCCAGCAGTTTCCTTCAAAGACGCCTCGCCACGGGCGACACGCTGTCTGAACGTGACGAAGCCATGGGCCGGGAGCCCGAACCGCAGCCCATCTACATCAACAACTCGGTCTGGTTCGATCCGTGCGTGGTCGTCGAACAGGCCTGGCTGGATGCCGTTGCGCAGTATTTTGACGCCGAGGAACACCGCGCACCGTTCAGGGAGGACCGGGGCGAAGCGGCCAGCACGATCAACCGCTGGGTCGAGGACAAAACAAATAACCGCATCAAGAATCTGCTGGACGCAGGGTCGATGTCGCCCGACATCCGCGCCGTTCTGGTCAACACGATCTACATGAAAGCGGGCTGGGCCACTGAGTTCAGCCACAGAGACACAACCGATCATGATTTTGAGCTGGCTAGCGGACAGACGGTGCAGGTGCCCATGATGGGACAAACGCGGCGCTATCAGTTCCATCGCGGCAAGTCGTTCAGCGTGGCGCGTCTGGCCTATCGCCCGGCTGGGCTTTGCATGGACGTGATCCTGCCCTTAAAAGGTGTTTCGGTCAGCGAGGTCGAACGACTCCTCGTCTCAGGTGACACGCTGACCGAAGAGCTGGACCTCTCGAACGCTGACTTTGAGAAACTTGACCTCAAGCTCCCGAAATTCCGGGTCGAGAAAACCTACGAGCTGTCTCCTGCTCTCAACGCCATGGGCCTGCGCAAATGCTTCGGTCTGGACGCCGATTTTTCAGGCATCGCAGACCCTGCGCGCCAGCCCGATGGCAAAGGCATTGCGTTTGACGAGGTCATCCAGAAGACCTTTGTCGAGGTCGACGAGGAAGGCACAGAAGCAGCCGCTGCCACCGCCATTGAGATGGTTGACATGATGATAGCCCCTTCCGGCTATGAGCCGCCTCCGACACCCTTTCATTGCGACCGGCCTTTCCTTTTCGTGATCCGTGAGCAGGAGACCGGTGCCATTCCCTTCATGGGCCGCATCGAAGACCCTAGGGCCGGCTGACGGTCACACCGCCTTGGCGTGACGGGGCGCGGCGGTCTCATCCGGGACATAGGCATCGAAGCAGCGCGCGACGGTCCGCATCAGGGCGCGGGCAGGCTCCGGCACGGTTATCCGTGTCCCCTCGATCACGCAGAGGCCTGCTGCCGCAAGCGGCGCAGCGCGCGTCAGCGCGTCATCCAGAGCGTGTGGGTCCGCCCCCATCTCGCGGCAGACCGCCTCAACATCGACGGTCAGTGAACACATCAGGGCTTCGATCGCCCGGCCGCGCAGCCGGTCTTCTTCGGTCACGACGACACCCCGCTCGGTCGGCAGCTGGCCCATCAAAACGGAGGTTTCCCAGGCCCGCCGGTCCTTGGTCGATTGCACGAAGCCCTGCCGGAACGCCGAAATGGACGACACACCGAGCCCGATAAGTGTTTCGCAGGGGTCGGTCGTATAGCCCTGGAAATTGCGGTGCAGGAGCCCTTCTCGCGCCGCAGCGGCCATTTCGTCGCCGGGCCTTGCAAAGTGGTCCAGTCCGACGGGCTCATATCCAGCCGCCGCCAGCGTCCCGGCGACGGCTTCGGCCTGCCTGAAGCGCTCGGTCAGCCCCGGTAGCGCCGCCTCATCGATCGCCCTCTGATGCTTGGCGAACCATGGGACGTGCGCATAGCCGAAGACCGCGACGCGGTCGGCGCCTGCCGCCGCGGCGAAGCAGGCCGTATCGATGACGTCGTCCACCGTCTGGTGCGGCAGACCGTACATGAGATCCATATTGATCCCGGAAATCCCGGCACCGCGCATGTCCTCAACGGCACGCGCGAGCATGTCTCGCGGCTGGATGCGGTTGATCGCTTCCTGCACATGCGGCGCGAGCGTCTGGACGCCGAGGCTGGCACGGGTCACGCCGCTCATGGCGAGCGCGCCGATCCGCTCAGGGGTGAGCGAGCGCGGGTCCAGCTCCACAGCGAACTCGGCGTCGGGCAACAAACCAAACGCCTCACAGATATGCTCGGAGACCTCGATGAAATCATCGGCTGAGAGAGCGTTGGGAGAGCCGCCCCCGAAGTGAAGATGCTTTACCCCACCATGCGTGGGCACATGGCTCGCCCAGAGCTCGATTTCCTTGTGCAGCAGGTCGACATAGCGCGTGACGCGCGAATAGCCGTTGGGCACGCTCGTATGGCACCCGCAATACCAGCAGAGGCGCTCACAGAAGGGGATATGGACATAGACCGAGATCGGCTTGTCATGATCGACACTATCAGCCCAGCGCTCGGCCTCTACCGCGCCAACGCCATCGTGAAACTGCACCGCCGTCGGGTAGCTCGTATAACGCGGCACCGCAGCGCGCGCATAGGGGATCCATTCGTTTTTCATGCCGTGTAGAAACACGATGCAGAACGGTCCCCGCTATCCGGGGTTTCCCTTAGTCGGCCGTCTCTGCTGCAAGCAATATCGTCAGGTCATCGAGCGCCGCATCGAGCGCGTCGCTTGCGTCAACCACAAGATCGGGCGGCACGCCGGCGCCTTCCCAGTTACCGCCAGTATGCGGGCTGATCGGGCGCTCTTCTGGCATGTAAAGGCTGAAACTATCTGACAAGGCCAGGCCATCGCCGACCATGTGAGCCCCGCCGCCTGTCGCTTCGCCGACCACGCGCGCACGACCTGCGGCCTGCAAACCATAAGTGACCGCTTCGGCCGCTGAAAATGTTCGGCCACTGGTCAGGATGTAGAGCGGCCGCCGGGCGCCATAGCGCGGCCAGTCAATTTCCGGCACGGGCCGCTGCTCCAGGCCATCGGCGCCCCGATCCATGACGATCGGCGGTGTGGTACCCGGCTCAAGCATCGACCATTGAACGCGCAGCTCTGCTTCAGGAGACCCGCCACCATTGCCGCGCAGGTCAAGAATCAGGGCTTCAGTGTCCTGCAACAGGGTGAAGGCCGCGCCATAGCGCGCCCATGTCTCAGGCAGGTCGTAGAAACTGGTAAGCTTCAGATAGCCGATATTGCCGTCGAGAATCTCGACTGCGGCAACGCCATGGTTTTTCGATGGTGCAGCCGCATACCAGTCCTCGATCCACGACCCGCCCTCATCGGCCTCGGCGTCCTCTGGCGATGCGCGTGTGGCGTCCAGTTTCACATGCCTGTCGTTCGACACATCGCGCAGATAGGCTGTCGCCTCATCCGCAAAACGCTCGGGGGCCTGACAGGCATCACTGCGCGGTAGCACGGCAGCGTCCTCGCGGATCGCCAGCGCGATTGAAGGCGCCCGGTCCTGCAACACATAGTGCGCCTCAAATGCACGGGCAGCCTCGTCCATCACATCGGCCTCGACCGGGCAAAGCGCAGCGAGGGCCGCTGCAAGAAGAACGCTCATATCTGATTTTCCTTTTCAGTTTTCCGCGCGGCCTCAATCCGCGCAGCAAAGCCCTTCGCCTCGAGCGCCGTATCCAGCCGGTCGAGGCTCGTCATGAAGTCAGGCGCGGCTTCTTCGAGCAGCGCCTTTGCCGCCATATCAACGCGACGGCTGACGGTTCGGACACGCGAAAGCACATCCTGGCCGGCATCGCTCAGCGCAATCAGGGACACGCGCCTGTCGGCCTCGTCTGCGCGTTTCTCGACAAGGCCCTTGCGGGTCATCTCGGTCACCGAATGGACGATTGCGACATGGCTGACGCCGAGCGCGCTTGCCGCCTCCCCCATTCTCACCTCTCCGCGATCGCCGAGCAGCTGAAGCAGCGCAAACCAACGTTGCTCAAAACCAAGCTCATCGCGGTAAAGCTGCGTCACCGGCCCATTGAGCCGCTCCAGCAGCCGCCTGAGCCGCGTCCCCAGCGCCGACACGCCGAGCCGTTTGAGAAAATCATCATCCGTCATATTTTATGTAATAACTTACACATCCATAAGTGACAAGCCCCGTAAGTGCGCCTGGCAGTGCGGCCGGCAGCCCCGTAATTTCCATGAAAACACCTCATGGATCAGGGTCAGAAACACCGGTCTGGGAGCGGCAGAATTCCAGCCCCTGTAACCCCATGTTTTCATTGCGGAAAATACCCCGTTTTTGTGGCGGATTTACCACAGCTCGCGATTTCCCTTTCGGGGCCGAATCCTGTATATTTTCAGGGTATTTTGACGAATCAAACAGCGGCGGGAAGAACATGGCTGAACCAGCAGAAAATATGCCGGAGTATGGTGCCGATTCCATCAAGGTCCTGAAGGGCCTCGAAGCGGTCCGCAAACGCCCTGGCATGTATATCGGCGACACGGATGACGGCTCTGGTCTCCACCACATGATCTACGAGGTTGTCGACAATGCGATTGACGAGGCGCTGGCCGGCCATGCCGACGAAGTGACCGTCACGCTGCACGCCGATGGCTCTGCCGAAATCACCGACAATGGCCGGGGCATCCCGGTTGAGATGCACAAGGAAGAGGGCGTTTCGGCCGCCGAGGTCATCATGACCCAGCTGCATGCGGGCGGGAAGTTCGACCAGAATTCCTACAAGGTCTCCGGCGGCCTGCACGGGGTTGGCGTATCCGTTGTGAACGCCCTGTCGGACTGGCTCGAGCTGCGCATCCACCGCGCTGGCAAGGAGCACTATGTCCGCTTCATCGATGGCGGCATTGTCGAAGCGCCCCTGAAAGAGGTCGGCGTGTCCCCGATGCGCGAGAACGGCAAGCCGCTGACCGGTACGGCCGTCCGCTTCATGGTGTCGGCCTCGACCTTCACCATGACCGAATATGACAGGAAGACGCTGGAGCACCGCCTGCGCGAGCTCGCCTTCCTCAATTCCGGCGTTCGCATCGTCTTCCGCGACGAGCGGGGCCCCGAGACTTACGAAACCGTGCTGGAATATGATGGCGGCGTGAAAGCCTTCGTCGAGCATGTCGACCGCCAGAAGACCGCCCTCATCCCTGAGCCGATCTACGCGATCGGCGAGAAAGACGGCATCACGGTCGAAGTCGCGATGGAGTGGAACGACACCTATCACGAGCAGGTGCTCTGCTTCACCAACAACATCCCTCAGCGCGATGGCGGCACCCACCTTGCCGGTTTCCGCGGCGCGCTGACCCGCATCATCAACAAATACGCCGCCGAGACCGGCATCGCCAAGAAAGAGAAAGTCGACATCTCTGGCGATGATGCCCGCGAAGGCCTCACCTGCATCCTCTCGGTCAAGGTGCCAGACCCGAAATTCTCCTCGCAGACGAAGGACAAGCTCGTCTCCTCCGAGGTCCGCCCCGTCGTCGAGAGCCTGATGGGCGAGAAACTGTCTGAATGGTTCGAAGAGCATCCCAAGGAAGCTCAGATGATCATGATGAAGATCGTCGAAGCTGCCGCCGCCCGTGAGGCTGCTCGCAAGGCTCGTGATCTCACCCGCCGCAAGACTGCGCTCGACATCACCTCCCTGCCCGGCAAGCTCGCCGACTGTCAGGAGAAAGACCCGTCCAAATCCGAAATCTTCATCGTCGAGGGTGACTCCGCTGGCGGCTCGGCCAAACAGGGCCGCGACCGCTCCAACCAGGCCATCCTGCCCCTGCGCGGCAAGATCCTCAACGTCGAGCGCGCCCGCTTCGACAAGATGCTCAGCTCAGACCAGGTCGGCACGCTGATCATGGCGCTTGGCGCAGGCATTGGCCGCGACGAGTTCGACATCAACAAGCTGCGCTATCACAAGATCATCATCATGACTGACGCCGATGTCGACGGCGCGCACATCCGCACCCTGCTGCTCACCTTCTTCTATCGCCAGATGCCGGAAGTGATCGAGCAGGGCTATCTCTACATCGCCCAGCCGCCGCTCTACAAAGTCTCGCGCGGCAAGTCCGAGCGCTACCTCAAGGACGATATGGAGATGGACAATTACCTCATCGAGGAAGGCACCACCGGCGAGACGCTGATCCTCGCGGACGGCACGCAGATCGCCGCCGAGGACCTGCGTGAGAATGTCCGTCAGGCCGCCGCCTTCAAGACGGCCCTCTGGCGCCTCAGCCTGCGGGCCCCCGGCGCGATCGTGGAACAGGCCGCCATGGCCGGTGCCCTCGCCCCCGGCGCTGCCGATGAAGCGGCTCAGAAAACCGCCGCCCGCCTCAACCTCATCGCCGAAGAAGGCGAGGACACATGGGAAGGCCGGTTCGAGGACGGCAATCTCATTCTCGTGCGCGAGGTTCGCTCGGTCGAGGAGAAGGCCGTGCTCGACAAGGCTCTGCTTGCCAGCCAGGACGCAATCCGCCTCAACAATCACGCGACCGCCATTCGCCACCTCTATGTGGAGCCATCCGTGCTGCGCAATGACAAGGCCGGCGAGACCGTCATCCACGGCCCGGTTGCCCTGTTCGAAGCTGTCCTCGCCTCAGGCCGCAAGGGCCTCAAGATCCAGCGCTATAAGGGTCTTGGCGAGATGAACGCCGACCAGCTCTGGGAAACCACACTCGACGCCAACGCCCGCACCCTCCTCCAGGTCAAAGTCGCCCACGCCGACGAAGCCGACGAGATGTTCACAAGACTGATGGGCGACGTGGTGGAGCCGAGGCGCGAGTTCATCCAGGACAATGCGCTGGAAGCTGAGGTGGATGTTTAGGCTTAGCTCTACGAAGTGTTCTAGATGGCTGGACTAAGCCTACCAGAGCCCGACTACGAGATTTGGCACCAAAACGGACGAGCCAGCATTTGGTGGGCAGGTCTCATGCTTCTGAGCACTGGACTACTGACTGGTGCTTTGTGCCTAACTTGGACCTCCACCAATTCCATTGAATTGAAAGTCTTCCTCACGTTCATCGAAATCGGGCTATTTTTCTATTTCCTTGTTTATCAAGGTGCGCGCGAGCAAGCCTACCTTCGACGTCGCGAAGCAGCTAAAAAGGAAGGCTTGTCTCGTCCGATTTGGCGACTCTCTGAAAAGCAACTGATTCAACGCGCCTACAAATTTTCTGGCTCGCACGGCGGCATCAAGGTTTACTCAAAAGAGTGCTCCACAAAACGCGCTGCGCAGCCGAGAGTGGAAGTTGTTCTACAAATTGAAGGTGACACCGTCGCCTTCGCTGACATTTACGTCATTCACCACGAAGCCTGCTGGTACAAACGTAGCAGCCACCATTTTGAACTTGATGGAGAAGAGCTTTCAATTTCGAGCGTGTTCGAAACCGACGATGTTAGGACGCTAGTCGCGGAAGCTCAGGCTGAAGGAGCGGAATTCATTACTATCGGGTTGGCGTCGTACATAGATGATGCTCCGGTTGAATCCGACGGACGAATATTAACCCGCGAACGCGCAGCACGTCTGGCGGAGGGATTAATCCGGTATGCTAGAGCAAGTACGGCAAAAAGCCGGTTTCGAGCGGCGGGCTTGGGGATATCAACCCAGCCGACATCAGCAAATTCAAGAGAGGCAAGACTTCAAAGATCAGCAGTTGTTCTGGCCCTAAAGAGGAGAATGTCCGTCGAGGCCGAACTCTCTCTTGAAGAGGCGGCATCGGTAGTCATCCAGCAAACCAATTCAGATCGCGTCAATCTATCGGAGTATTATCTCTCCAGATCAGCTTTCGATCAGTTGAAGGAAAGAATTGTCGACTTGGCAGGCGACGGCGCTCGCTAGATTGGCTGTGTCGCCAATGTAGCCATCATCTTCACGGCGAATGGCACGGCGTCCTTGGACACGTTCAGGATGAGGGCCGCCTGGCCTTTAGGGCTGAAACAGATCGGACACCTCCCAAAGCCGCCATGGTGAGCGAAGTCGAACCACAGCGGCGGGTGCGCCAGGTTTCCTCATGGTTCGCCCCTCATCCTGAGCGTGTCGAAGGACGCTCAACATGGCGTTGTACGGTGCCGCCGGTTCCTGCGAAAGCAGGAACCCATGGCGCATCGCTTCAGCCGGTTGAGCCATGGATACCTGCCTGCGCAGGTATCTGCGGACATGCGCGCCCAAACCCAACTCCGATCATCCCCGCGAAGGCGGGGATCTCGGGCCGTAAAAGTCAGACGTAGCCGCACAAGATTCCCGCCTGCGCGGGAATGAACGGATGGAGGCGGGAATGAGCGGGTGTTGGGGTTTATGTAATGGACTTCAAATCAGCACGTCGGCCAAGTCCCGCCAGTCCGGGTTCATCTCCTCGATGAGACGAACCTTCCACGCCCGCTCCCATTTCTTGATCCGCCGCTCGCGCTCAAATGCGGATTCGCGCGTCTCGTGCGCCTCATACCATACGAGCGTCTCGCAATTGTACTTGGACGTGAAGCCTTTCAGAATATGCTCCCGGTGCTCATAGGCCCGCCGATTGATGTCGTCCGTCATGCCAATATAAAGGACGCCGCCCGGCTTGTTGGTCATGATGTAGACGTAGAAGGCCATCTGGTTCTGTAACCATTTCCAACGCTAACCCAAACACCGCTCATCCCCGCGAAGGCGGGGATCTCAGGCAGGTGAGGTCTGACCTAGCCGCACGAGATTCCCGCCTTCGCGGGAATGAGCGGAGGGAGGCGGGTTGGAGCAACCCTCAAACCCCCGCCCGCAACACCGCCACAACCTTCTCGCGCACCTTCCAGGGCCGCCAGCTCGTATGCAGCCGTGAGAGCCAGTGCGAATTGGCCTGGCCGAGCCCGTCCGTTACCTGCCAGGGGCGTGGCAGCACTTTTTGCCCCAACACCTCGGCGACATGCGCCATCTCCTCCGGTGAGGCAAAGCGCAATTCCCGGCCCTGATGCTCAAGGATCCAGACCGGCCAGCCCTTGCCCATTTCCTTTGGCGGCATGGGCGGATCAGTCTGCGAAAGCTCGCGCGCCACGCCCGCATTCACCCGCCGGTGCACATAAAGACTGACAGGGGTAAACACCCGCTCGGCGCGATACTCCTTGCGCAGTTTCATGGCTCGTCCTTCCCAACCTGCCGCAAACGCATCAGGATTACCCCGTAATGACACGCCTTCGCCCGGTCCGCCATCATGGCGGCACCTGAAGAAAGGGAGACGCCCATCATGTCCATGCCATCAAGACTGGCCATCGCCGCCCTGAGCCTCAGCGCTGTCGCCGCCTGTGAGCCAGCGGCAAACGATTATGACACATTCATCGACAAGTGCCTGCCCGTCGCCCAGATGCAGGAACAGCCCGGCACGTCGACCAATCTCATGAGCGCCCAGAACGCCGCTGCTGCCTGCGATTGCGCGTGGGACCGCTACAATCATGATGGCGGCTCGGCCTCCTCCGGCGCCATCCGCAGCATGGTCTCCAGCTGCCTCGCCGAGATGGCCGTACAAGGCTAGTCCAGCACCAGCTGCATCTTGTCGACGACCAGGGGCAGGTCAGCAGGCGGGCCGAAGACAGCGCAGCCGGAAATGACCCGCAATCGGCCTAGGATCGGCCCGTAATCGGCCTGCTTTCGGCCCATCCAAAACGCATGGAATCTCGCGAAATTTCCCTAGCCGCGGAACCCGGCCTGGCGATTGAGCATGGCCATCTTGCGATGCATGTCAGCCACGTCCGAAACCTCGATACGCTGCACCTGATCGAACTCGAAATCGCGCTTCTGGCCATACTGGGCCTCATAGGCGCGGTCGAATTTCTCGGCCGTCAGCTTGCCCTCAAACGCGTACTGATCGTACGCGTCGGACGCATCTGCACGTCGGCCGCCCGGCAGGTAGATGGCGCCGGACCCGAAATCGACAGCAAAGGCGATGAGGCCAGGTACCAGGAATAGCAGCAGGCCCAGCCCATCGAGGATCACAACGGCGGTATCAAGGCGCCCGCCTGTCTGCCCGCGGCGTTCGGGGTAAAGCAGCGTTCCGCAGGCGCTGAGCGGTGCGGCAAGCGCGGTGGTTCCGGCCAGCATGAGCAGGCGGCGACGGGACTGATCCATGAGATACCCTCCTTGGGTGGCGACCCCTCTTCTGGGGGCGAGAACAGACTGCATTCGACTGATGATAGCTGTAAACGCTGCCCGGCCCGATTTAATTTGCCGTTAATGTCTGCCGCGCGCGGCTTGACCAATGCAGCCCCATACGCCAATCGCTCCTGCGCATGTCTCTCAAGGATTACCCCCACACCCCCGACGGTCGCTACTTCGTCGCCAATGGCAAACTCTGGCGCTGTTCGAATCCGCGCCTGACGCCAGCAGGGCGCAAGGCGCTCATGAAAAATCTGATGGCGGCCCGCCGCAAGGTGAAGGAAGTCCAGAACAATGAGCGCCTGCTGAGGGCGGCCCGGCGTCAGGTCAACGCCGCCAAGGAAGCGCTTGGGGAACGCGGCCCGGTCTGGTGGGATGACGGCGCACCCGACGAGACGATGAAACACCCGAAGGGGTCATCCTATGCCGACTGGTGGGACAGCCTGCCCGAAGAGGCAAAGGAACGGGGCCTCGCCGCGCCCCGCAGCGCCAGGACTGACTAGCCAGCCGGGCAGTCGGCCTCATAGCGAACCGCGATGAAGGCGACCGGATCATTGTTCGAATAGTTTAGCGCGTAGAACGGGTCAGACCGCGTTTCACATCGGCCGAGCGCCGCCGAAGACGCCTCCACTTCGGCAAATTCAACCTGCGCACGCTGGTCTTCGAGATTGACCAGATAAACAACCGGATAGGCAGCCTCATCATCCGGCAGGACGCTCGGCGTCTCAGGCGGATGAAGGTTCTGCGTACCGAGCGTCAGCACATAGGACGGCTCTGCATAACCGAGCGCCAGCACGCGGTCCGGCCCGGCCTCGCCGTCGCAAGCCTGATGCGGAATCCCGCACACCTCTTCCAGCGCGAGCTTGGCCGTTTCGGTTGCCTGCACCCAGGTTTGCGTCGGCAGGACAAAGATGCGCGCCTGCCAGCCAAGGAGTATACTTGCCAGAACACCGCCCAGTACTGCGAGGGGAATGCGGCGCACAGCCAGGGCAATACCACCAAGAAGGACAGCGCCCGCGCCCATATACCAGAAAAACATCGGATAATCGGTTGCGCCGGCCCACTGCGCCATGACGGCGCTTTCTTCGACGGTCTTGAAATCACCCGCCTTGTCCGCCTGCAGCGCCTCAACTGCCCACGGTGAGGTGAAGCCCGCAAGCGCGACACCACCGATCAGGAACAGAATGAGTGAGACGTAGCGTGAAATCACAGCCCGGTTACCCTCGATCAGCTTCACCGCCGCCCAGCCGCACAGAAGGGCAAAGGCAGGATAAGCCGGAAGGATATAATGGCTGAGCTTGGTGAGGAGTAATTCGAAGAAAATCCAGGTGGTCACGGCCCAGGCGACGAGGAATTTCAGCCCGTCACGGTCGACATCTCCGAGCGATTCCAGCGTCTTGTGACGCAAATACCGCCAGGTCAAAGCGACAGCCGGGACCAGTAATAGAATGCCCGGGAAGAACCAGGCCGGCAGGTGCATGAGATGATAGCCCGGCAATCCGCCATGCCCCTCGGATGCTGACACCAGCTTGTCCTTGAGGTCCTTACCGACGGCGCCCTCGACATAGGTGCCCTGCGTCGCGATCTGGATCATGATGAACCATGGCAGCACCATCAACACGGTGATCAGCGGTCCCGGCCACCACCACAGCGCGCGCATCCAGTCACGGTCGCGCCGGTCCCAGAGCCAGAGTACCAGCACCGCCATTCCGGCCACGAGCGTGATGACCGGCCCTTTGATCAGGAAGCCCGCGCCATGGATTATCCAGAACGCCAGGGCGAGCCGCTTGTCATTATCCTTGCGAAGATAGAGCCGCAGCAGACAGCCCATCGCCGCCGTGATCAGGAAGACGAGAACGCCATCCGTCTTTGAGATGTGCGCTTCCGATGTCAGCAAAAGACTGGAGCCAAACAAGGCCGCGCCAATGAAAGCGCCGCGCCGACCAATCGCTGCGATACCTAGCCAAAAGCAAGCAAGCGTCGCAAGCCCGGCCCCGATCCAGCTCGGCACACGATACGTCCAGACCTCCAGATGTTCGCCTTCGCCGAAAGCGGCTGTCGCGCCTGCCTGAAGCCAGTGAATGCCAGCCGGCTTCTTGTTACGGTACTCATCCTGATATCGGATCGTGATGTAGTCGCCGGTTTCGAGATATTGCTTCGAGGCTTGCGCGAAGCGGCTCTCGTCACGGTCAAGCGCCGGCAGATTGAACACGCCAGGTGCGGCTGCCGTAATCGTCAGCGCAAACAGCAGGACCCAGGCTTTCCAGCCGGTCGAGAGGCGATCAATCCAGTTCATCTGCGCTGCGTTGTAGACTGTATTGGCTGTCGGCGAAACGGCTTTGGCTCGTCTCTTACATATGCAGCTTTGATTTCGGTGCGGCCCACTCTAGGCTGCGCGGCAAGGATTGGCATTTAAGGGGTTGCGGCATGAAGGCCTGGTTCAGGATTGATCTGTGGAAGCGCGTGATGATCGGCCTCGTGCTCGGCACTGCGATCGGCCTCGTCATTCGCTATACGATGAGCGAAGCTGAAGCCTCAGCCGTCGGCAACTACTTCAAGCCTTTTGGCGACCTCTTCCTCAATCTTATCCGGATGCTGGTCGTCCCGCTCATCTTCCTGACGCTGGTCTCAGGCGTTCTGGCGATGGGAGACCCGAAGAAGCTCGGCAGTCTCGGTGGCCGCGCCATTGCCATCTATATGGGCACAACGGCCGTCGCCGTTACGATTGGCCTCATCATGGGCACGCTGCTGCAGCCCGGCGCAGGCTTTGATGTCAATTCAGTATCCGCTGACGATATCGAGGCGACGCGCCAGCGGCTTGAAAGCGGCGGTGCCATGGAAACGGTCGGCGTGTTCGAGCAGATCATGCGGACCGTTCTTTCCATCGTCCCGACCAATCCTGTCGCCGCGATGACAAATGGCGATGTCCTGCCCGTCATCTTCTTCGCCATCATGTTTGGCATTGGTATCCTGCTCGCGGGCGATGCCGGCAAGCCGGTTGCAGATGTCTTCAACTCCGCCTCTGAAGCGATCCTGAAGCTTACTCTGCTTATCATGGAAGTCGCACCGTTCGGCGTGCTCGCCCTGATGGCCTGGGTGATGGCCGCCTACGGCCTTTCTGTGGTCGCAGCGCTCGGCATGATGACGCTCGCTCTTTATCTTGCGTGCGGCCTGCACATGCTGCTGACGCATGGTTTCCTGATCAAATTCGTCGCGAAACTGCCGCTGCTTCCCTTCTATCGCGGCATTACCGACGCGCAGATGGTCGCCTTCTCAACCTCGTCCTCGAACGCGACCCTTCCCGTCACCATGTCCGTGGCGCAGAAGAATCTCGGCGTCAAAAAGCCCGTCGCCTCCTCCGTGCTGCCGCTCGGCGCGACCATTAATATGGACGGCACGGCGCTTTATCAGGGGCTGATTGCGCTGTTTGCGGCCCAGGCGCTCGGTCTCGAGGTCGATTTCGGCATGTATGTGACGGTCGCCGTGATGGCGACGCTGGTCTCAATCGGCACCGCCGGTATCCCATCCGTCAGCCTGTTCCTTGCCACAACAACGCTTGGCGTCATTGGCGCCAACGAAACCCAGATGCTGCTCATCCTCGCGCCGCTTTTTGCCTTCGACCGCCTGCTCGACATGATGCGGACCGTGACCAACATCACAGGTGACCTCGCTGTCTCGACGGTCGTGGCGAAATGGGAAAACGAATTTGATGAGGGGATCTACCGCGCCGAGGACAATGTCACCGCCGAGATCGACCGGACAGTGACTCACGAGACTTAGGCTCGAGCGGCCAAAGTCTTCTTCACGCTCTTGCCGATCATCCGCGCTTCTTTTTCGCGCGGGCTTCCAGCGCGCCAGGCAATACCGATCTGACGTCCGATAACCGGCTTGTCGAACTGACGAATTTTCACGTCCGTACCCGTCCCGAGACCGGCTTCGGCCGCGATTTTCGGCACGAGCGAAATACCAAGGCCACCCGCCACCATCTGAACGAGCGTTGCCAGCGACGTCGCCGACACGTTGGACGGCGACGCAGAAGGAGACAGCGCACATGCCGCGATCGCATGATCGCGCAGGCAATGGCCGTCTTCGAGCAGCAACACATCTTCACCATTCAGGTCTTTGGGCGACAGCTTCTTGGCTTTTGAAAGCTTGTGGTCCTTTGGGGCAATGAACAGGAACTCATCGTCCCCCAGTGTTTCGGTTTCGATGCCGGGCGACTCCCAGGGCAAGGCGATCAAGGCGGCGTCCAGCGTGCGGTTGCGCAATCCCTCTATGAGCCGATCGGTCTGGTCCTCTCGAAGGTATAGCTTCAGTTCGGGGTGCCCGGACCTCAAGGCCGATAGCGTACGCGGCAGCAGATAGGGCGCAAGCGTCGGAATGGCCCCAAGATGAAACGGGCCGGTCAACGGCGTGCCCGCCTGGTGGGCGGCAGAGACCAGATCGGCAGCGCTCGAAAGAATGGCCCGGGCGCGTTCAACGGTTTCTTCGCCAGCCCGCGTCAGGGACGCTCCCCGCGCCTCTCTCTCGACCAGTTGAACCCCAAGAATGGCTTCCACTTCCTTGATAGCTGACGATAGCGTCGGCTGCGTCACATTCGAGACGTCGGCCGCGCGCGAGAAAGAACGCTCATCGGCGAGCGCACAGAGAAATTGAAGCTGTCTCAACGTAGGCAGGTGCATAGATATAATCTATCGAAACAATTTTATTTATCAATTGGATTTTACCAACAACTGCATGCCAAAGATGCATTACAGAAGCAACTTGCAATGCATTTTCGCATAGCAGATATTACGAAAGGTCCTCCCATGCTTGGTATTGGCGACATCCTCCCTGACTTCAAAGTCGTCGGCGTAAAGCCGAAGTTCATGCAACACGAGCAGAACGGCGAAAGCGCGTTCGAAGAGCTCAACCGCGACAGCTTTGACGGTAAGTGGAAAGTTATCTTCTTCTACCCGAAGGACTTCACCTTCGTCTGCCCGACCGAGATCGCAGAGTTCGGCCGCCTTGCGGGCGAATTCGAAGACCGTGACTGTGTCGTTCTCGGCGGCTCCACCGACAATGAATTCGTCAAGCTCGCTTGGCGCCGCGACCACCAGGACCTCAACGAATTGCCGATCTGGCAGTTTGCTGACACGAATGGCTCGCTCGTCGACGGCCTTGGCGTGCGCAACCAGGACGAAGGTGTCGCCTATCGCGCGACCTTCCTGGTCGACCCGCACAACGTCATCCAGCACGTCTACGTCAACAACCTCAATGTCGGCCGCAACCCTCAGGATACGCTGCGCGTTCTCGATGGCCTGCAAACCGACGAGCTTTGCCCGTGCAACCGCCCGGTTGGCGGAGATGTCCTGAACATCGCGGCCGAATAAGCCGCTGACGTTCAAGCGTTAAATAGCAATGACAGTCCAGCGCCGCCCGGCCCGTTCGGGCGGCGTGTTCCTGTCTACCCTCTCAGACTTCAAGATATCCGGAACAATACAATGTCGATCGACACACTGAAATCGGCCCTGCCCGATTATGCCAAGGACCTGAAGCTCAACCTCGGCTCCCTGTTTAACGAAACCATCCTCGACGATGAGCAGAAATATGGCTGCATGCTCGCCTGCGCCTACGCGGTCGGTACAGGCGATATCGTCAAGGGCATCGCGGCCGAGACAGACGGTAAGCTGAGCGAGGAAGCGACGAAGGCCGCGAAGGCTGCCGCGGCGATCATGGGCATGAACAATGTCTATTACCGCTCCATCCACCTTCTCTCCAACGAGACCTACCGCACCCTGCCAGCGCGGCTGCGCATGAATGTGATCGGCGCGCCCGGGATTTCGAAAGCGAATTTCGAACTGTTTTCCATGGCGGTCTCTGCCGTGAATGGTTGCGGCATGTGCCTTGACGCGCACGAAGCCGAGCTGCGCAAGGCCGGCATGACATCAGAGCAGATCCAGGCGTCGCTGCGCATTGCATCGGTCGTCAATGCAGTCGCCCGCGTGCTGGAAGCAGAGAAAGCTGCCAGCGAATAGCGGCACGCAGAATAATTGGGACTGCCCGCTTGAGTGTTTCCCGTTCGTCGCCCCTGAATTGAATACTGTTCACATTCAGGGGCGACGGCGGCGTGGACGGGGATCACATTTTTGCGCGCAGCGTTGCACAGCGTTCGCTTTCGAACGACAATGGACCTCGCAATGGAACTCAATGCTCCCGGTCTCGAAACATCAATGATTCGACTTCAGCCCCTGGCTGAAGAGCATCGCGCCGTGATCCACAACAGGAACGCGATCAATGACATGTGGAAGTTCATGCCGGTCATTCCTGACGGTCACAATCTGAACGCCTATTTCGACCATACGCTACGCATGTCGCAGCTCGGCACAGGTCAGGCTCTGGTTGTCCTGTCAAAGGAAACCGATGAACTGATCGGGATCGCGGCGTTCATCCTTCCGAACCGGCTGCACCGGCGTGTACGCGTCGGCTATACCTGGCTGGAAGAGGCTCACCGCGGGACCGGCGTTGCAACACATGTCCAGTACCTCATGATCAAGCGATCGATTGAATGGCGGGCCCGACGGGTCGAATGGCTGATGTCATCACGCAGCGAGCGGGCCTTCGCGCACATCGAAAGCCTTGGTGCCATCCACGAGGGCACATTGCGAAAATACTCCAGAATGGCGGATGGCAGCTGGGCAGACGTTTATGTGTTTTCGCTGATCGATGACGAGATAAGAGCCGCGCTGGACAAGATCGGCGCAATGATTGGTGAGACGCTACCAGCGCCTGGCGCTTGATTTACCGGCCATGACGTGCTTTACGCACGCGAAATCCGCGCAAAACATGAAGCGCGCTTTTCCGAGGCTATGAACTCGGCGAAGCCCCCGCCCGGCGAAGTTTCGCTCAGCGGGGCTCTCATGCTTTGCGCGAATGGCACGGAGCGCTTACCTGTCACCTATTGGCAGACGAGCAAGGAGTATCGCGATGTTTGACGCGCTGACAGACCGCCTTGGCGGCATATTTGACGGACTGACCGGGCGCGGCGCCCTGTCGGAGAAAGACGTCACGGCAGCCCTTCGCGAAATCCGCGTGGCGCTGCTGGAAGCCGACGTCGCCCTGCCGGTCGTCAAGGACTTCATCAGCAAGATCAAGGAACGCGCGGTTGGCGAGGAAGTCATCCGTTCGGTGAAACCTGGCCAGCAGGTCATCAAGATCGTCCATGACGGCCTTGTCGACATGCTGGGCGGCGAGGATGCCGAGACAGGCCTTCGCGTCGACAATCCGCCTTCCGTCATCATGATGGCCGGCCTTCAGGGCTCTGGTAAAACAACGACCACGGCCAAGATCGCCAAGCGCCTTGCCGAACGTGACAAGAAGAAAGTCCTCCTGGCCTCGCTCGACGTTCGCCGTCCGGCCGCGATGGAGCAGCTTGCCATCCTCGCCAAACAGGTTGGCGGAAGCGTTACCTCGCTGCCGATCGTCGAAGGTCAGATGCCGGCAGAGATCGCCAGGCGCGCGCTGCAGGCGGCCAAGCTTGGCGGCCATGATGTCGTCTTCCTCGACACCGCTGGCCGCACGTCCATCGATGAGCAGATGATGGCCGAGGCGGCCGAGATCGCGAAGATCGCGCAGCCCAAGGAAACCCTCCTCGTCGCTGACGCGCTGACCGGTCAGGACGCTGTCGAGACGGCCCGTCGCTTCCATGAGCGCCTGCCGCTCACCGGCCTCGTCCTCACCCGTATGGACGGTGACGGCCGCGGCGGCGCCGCGCTCTCCATGCGCGCGGTCACGGGCCTCCCGATCAAATTCCTCGGCACGGGCGAGAAGCTCGACGGCCTCGACGCCTTCGAAGCCAAACGCGTGGCCGGACGCATCCTCGGCCAGGGCGACATCGTCTCCCTCGTCGAAAAAGCCGGCGACCAGCTCGACGCTGAAAAAGCCGAGCGCATGGCCAAGAAAATGCGCAAGGGCGAGTTCGACCTCAATGACCTCGCCGACCAGCTCAAGCAGATGCAGAAAATGGGCGGCCTTGGCGGCATCATGGGCATGCTGCCCGGCGCCAAGAAAGCCAAGCAGGCCCTCGCCGCCGCGAATATGGATGACAGCGTCCTGAAGCGTCAGGAAGCGATCATCTCCTCCATGACCAAGAAAGAGCGCGCCAAGCCCGCCCTCCTCAATGCCTCACGCCGCAAGCGGGTCGCCGCTGGTGCGGGCGTTTCGGTGCAGGACGTCAACAAGGTGCTGAAAATGCACCGCCAGATGGCCGACATGATGAAAAAGCTCGGCAAGGGCGGCATGAAGGGCATGATGAATGCGCTCGGCGGCGCGGGCGTCTCTCCGACAGATATCGCCAAGATGGGCAAGGGCGGAATGCCGGGAATGGGCGGCGCCATGCCTCCAGGCGGTCTTCCCGGCCTTGGCGGGGGGAAGAAGAAGTGAGCGACGAGAAAAAGACCTTCACCATTACCGAGACAAGACTTCGTGTTGTCCGGGCGATTGGCGCGTTTGTGATCCTCAGCGGCCTGTTTCTCGAATTTGTAGACCTTGGCAGCTTGAGCAATTTCAGCGACAAACTCATGTATCTTGGTTTCGGATGGGTGGTCGCGACGCTGATCCTTGACCCGAAAATGAGGGCGAATAAATGAGCGCCCTCCCAGAACTCGAACGCCTCCGCGCCAGCATCGACAATATGGATGCGATCCTGCTGCATACGCTGGCAGAGCGCTTCAAGCTGACCCAGCAGGTCGGCCACCTGAAGGCCGAGCATGATCTGCCACCATCGGACAAAGCCCGCGAAGCCCGCCAGATCGAGCGCCTGCAGCGCCTCGCCAAGGAGAGCGGCCTAGACCCGGCCTTTGCCGAGAAATTCCTCAATTTCATCGTGGCCGAAGTCATTCGCCACCATGAGCAGATCAGGGATGGCCAACACTCATGAGCCATTCCGCACAATATCCGCAGACACCTGCACAGGCAGGTGTCCATGGACAGCCCTTTCCCCGTCGTGCAGCCGCTGAGGTCGCACCATGGGTCCCTGCCTTCGCAGGGACCGGCGGCAAAGGATTACGCCCCAGTCTTGCTCCTCACAAGCAAGGCGAAGGCGCAGTGGCCGCTGGCGCATACCAGCGATCAGCCACGAGCAAACACTAAACCAGAGACGCCATAAGACACTTAAGGAGATACACCATGGCCCTGAAAATCAGACTCGCCCGAGGCGGGTCCAAGAAACGCCCCTTCTACCGCGTTGTCGTTGCTGACAGCCGCGCCCCGCGCGACGGCCGTTACATCGAGAAGATCGGCACCTACGACCCTCGCCAGCCGAAAGACAGCGAAGAGCGCATCAAGATCGACGCCGAGAAAGCCGCTGAATGGGTCGCCAAAGGCGCCAAGCCGACCGACCGCGTCGCTCGCTTCCTGAGCCAGATGGAAGTTGACGGCAAGCCAGTGGTCGCCTGGGAGCATGGCAACAACCCGAACAAGGGTGAGCCAGGCACGAAGGCGAAAGAACGCATCGAGGAGAAGGCTGAAAAAGAAGCTGCCCGCAAGGAAGCTGAAGCCGAAGCCAAGAAAGCCGCTGAAGAAGCCAAAAACGCTCCAGCCGAAGAAGAAGCGCCTGCTGAAGCCGAAGCTGAAGAAGCACCGGCCGAAGAGGCTGCTGAAGAAGAGAAAGCCAGCTAAGGCGGGTCTCTTTCGAGCATTTCAGGCCGGGCGGGAAACCGTCCGGCTTTTTTTGTTCGCAATGGGATTGGAATACTGTTCGCGTGCTGCATCTGGCCGCTTCATCCTTCGACAGGCTCAGGATGAAGCGGCCGAGTGCTGTGACAGAACCCGGCGCTGCCTACATCTGCATCGTCCAGCCTTCGACGCCCATGGCGGCCTGGCGGACGGCTTCTGACATGGTCGGGTGCGCATGGCAGGTGCGGGCCACATCTTCCGATGCCGCGCCAAATTCCATGGCAACGCAGATTTCGTGGATCATCTCGCCAACGCCGACGCCCATCATGTGGGCACCGAGGATGCGATCGGTCTTCGCGTCTGCGAGGACTTTCACGAAGCCTGTCGTCTCATGATTGGTGCGCGCGCGGGAATTGGCCTGGAAGGGGAATTTGCCCTTCTTGTACTCGATGCCCGCTTCCTTGAGTTGCTCCTCGGTCTTGCCGACCCAAGCGATCTCCGGATTCGTGTAAACGACGCTAGGCACGAGATTGTAATCGACATGGCCCGCCTTACCGGCGATCAGCTCAGCGACGGCCGCACCATCATCCTCAGCCTTGTGGGCAAGCATCGGGCCGGGGATACAATCGCCAACAGCCCAGACACCATCTGCCACCTTGAAGTGGTCGGTGACCTCGATCACCCCGCGCTTGTCGGTCTTCCCGCCAACCGCTTCGAGGCCGAGGCCTTCAGTGTATGGACGGCGTCCGACGGCAACAATGACAGCATCAGCATCAAGCACTTCCTCATCGCCGCCCTTGGCCGGCTCCATGAAGAGCTTGAGTTTGGATTTCATCTTTTCGACGCCGGTCACCTTCATGCCGAGACGGAAGTCGAGGCCCTGTTTCTTGAAGACGCGCTGGGCTTCCTTGGCGATCTCATTGTCAGCGCCCGGCATGATCCGGTCGAGATATTCGACAACGGTCACATCTGAGCCGAGGCGCGACCAGACAGAACCAAGCTCAAGACCGATCACGCCCGCCCCGATGAGGATCAGCTTCTTCGGTACCTCTTTCAACGCGATGGCGCCGGTATTGGTCACGACGCGCTCTTCATCGATTTCGATGTTGGGCAGCGTCGAAGGCTCGGAGCCAGTTGCGATGACGATGTTCTTTGTGGTCAGCGTCTTGCCGTCGACGTCGACCTTGCCGGGGCCGGTGATCTTGCCGAAGCCCTTGATGTAGTCGACCTTGTTTTTCTTCATCAGGAATTCGACGCCCTGGGTGAGGCCTTCGACGGCATCATCCTTCTGGCCCATCATGGATTTCAGATCGAGCTCTACCTTGCCTGTCTTGATGCCAAGGCCTGCGAACTGGTTCTTGGCGGCATCGAACAGCTCGGACGCATGCAGCAGAGCTTTTGAAGGGATACAACCGACGTTCAGGCAGGTCCCGCCCAGCTTGCCGCGCTTCTCGATGATCGCCGTCTTGAGGCCAAGCTGGCCCGCGCGGATCGCGCAATTATAGCCGCCGGGGCCACCGCCGATGATGACGACGTCATATGTGTCTGCCATGGAATGTCTGCCTTGTAGGATCGCAAGTGATTGACTCGTCGCGAACCTAAGCACTGATCTGTCGAAATCAATGCGGCTTTGTCGTCAATTCCTGTGGGTCAGAAGCAGCACGCCGCTGATCACCATCAGGAAAGGGGCGAGCACCGCCTCATCGCGCCAGAGGGTGTAATCGGAGCCGTACCCGACCAGAGCGCCTGTCAGGACAGCGAAGACCAGCGCGCCGGCCGTGAACACGTATGCACCGCCGCGCACGCTCAGCACGGCCAGAATACCCCCAACAATCATGAGCGGCGTTGAAATGAAACGAAGAAGCGTGGTCGGTGGATTGAGCAGTTCCGTCACGAAGTCAGATCCAAACGAGATCTGCCGCATCACCGGATTGATAGTTTCCCAGAGCATCCAGGTCGCGACAACGATTCCGACAAATCCAGCGAGACGCCTGATCAGCATGGCACACCCTCCCCTGTCTCATCATGGGGTCCTGCAATTGCCAGTCGTGAGGTATGGCAAGCCGGGCAAACCGGCAAGGGGTGCTATGAGACGGGCTCAGCCGTATCGTAGACGACCTCGTCATCATGTTCGGCCTCGCGGCGCAGAACCACCAGGGCGAGGAAAAGAATGGTGAGGATGGAGAGATACAGGTAATCGTCGCGCCAGACGGAAATGTCGTGGCGTCCCTGGATCACACCAAAGGCGACGCAGGCGAACATGAAGGTTGAAAGCCCAGCGAGCCAGGCCCCGCCCTTTCGTTCAGTGAGGGCTGCAAGACCGGCAAGAAAGGCCGCCAGCGCCGACATGATACGCATGGTCACGCTGGGCTCCATTATCGCGCCCGGAATCGTCACATTGTAGGTGGAGTGGATGAAGTGAGCCAAGCCAACGCCGACTTGCCACATGAACCATGTACCGAGGAGGCCGAGGCAGAAGCCGCAAAACTGTCGGAATCTCATCTTGGTTGGCTCCCTCTCGCCGAGACTGCCTCGAACGCTAGCCACATGTCCTCAAAACTTTCTGAACAAGGTCGTCAAAGTTGACACGAACCTGGTAGGGTTTCAGCGTCCACGCCGTGCCTTCATGCGGCGGCCTTCGGCAGCAAAATGCGCGCGCTGGCGAGCAATCGCGGCCGGAACGGGGCCCCGGCGGCGAACCGGGCGTACTGTCTCTTCAGCGGGCGCCGAGCGCGCCTCTGATCTGGCGATTAACGCCTCGAACTGCTCCTTGCTGAGCTGTACGCTGCCATCTTCTTCACCGTCTTCGCTCACCACTTCGCCGACACGTCGTCTCCGCAGGAGCGCCACTGCAATGCCAAGCAGGATGATCATCACAGCCCCACCCGCGACCATGCCCTCCGGGCCACTGGGGTTGCGCCACCAGCCCTGCTCGAAATCAACCAGATAGAAGCTTGGTGTCGCCGACACACAGCCCATGATGTACCAGATGATCGATCCCTTGCGCCGCGATGCGACACAGATCGATGAGGCGTAGAAACAAAGCGCTGCCAGGAAGTATGGCGCGCCATAAGCAAAGCCGAGTTCCCGCCAGTTAATATTGCTGAGACCCAGCGACGGGTCGGGATGAAAGAACAGGCCCAGAAACATCATGATGCTCGGCCAGCGGATCGCCGTCAGCGCGCCAAAGGCGAACACGATGGAAATGCCGGAAATAAGGAGGGCAATCAGGCGACGAGGCATGACAGAGTTGTAAACAATCGTGATTTACACGGCATGAATGCATAGTTTCAATTTCACACAATCCGACAACGAGTTGTTCACGAATTAGAGCAAATCGCTGGACCGCTGCATCGTCGGCCCCATATTGGCCTGCATGATTGATCATAGCTCCGCCTTTCGCCGCACCGCGCTCATTCTGACCGCCGCTGGCGCTCTACCGTTTCTCGGTTTCTCGGTCGCCACGGCGACACTTGAAGCCCCTACCAATGCGACGGCTGGATTGTGGCTTCAGACCTATGCTGCCGTCATCCTCAGCTTTCTCGGCGGGATCAGGTGGGGGATGTCACTGACGTCCGACAGGTCGCGGTCCTCGACGCTCATCCTGTCCGTCATGCCGGCCCTGCTTGGCTGGGTCATCCTGCCATTCGCCATTATCCTGCTGCCAAACCCGAACTGGTATCTGGCGCTCGCCGCCCTCTTCGTGATCCAGCTGGCCTGGGACTGGACGTCGACCAGGGTGCCAGCCTGGTTCAAGCCGATGCGGCTCGGCGCGACTGTGGCGGCAGCGGGCAGTCTGGTTTTCGCCTGGGCTGTTCCAAGTTTCGGGCTTTAGGCGAGATCCTTTGGAAGCGCCTTGGTTGCAGCTATAAAACTGAACGCGGCCAGCACGATCGAAGCGAGCGCATTCCAGCCGGCCATGGACAGACCCAGAATGCGGAACGGCGCATCGAGACACGACGCCGTGGCCGTGCGCTCATCAAGGCCGCCCATATCAATACTCATCACATCGACAGGCCCATCCACGCACCCTGTCGGGGCGGGCCACCAGCGCCATTCAACGCCCGAATGGTAAACCGCGACAACGGCTCCTGTCAGGAAAACCAGCGCAAGCATGACATTGAAGGCAACCAGGAAGCGTCGGTTCTGGCGAAAGTTCCAGAGAACCAGTCCGGTGACCGCCATTGCTGCGGCCGCCCAGTACACCTCTCTCTGGCGCAGGCAAAGCTGGCAGGGGAGAAAATAGGCAAGACGCTCGAACGCATGGGCAGAAGCCAGCATGGCAAGCGAAGCCAACAGCGCGATCAACGGCCAGCGCCACGTTCTGAAAACCGGTGCCAGAAATGCGGTCATTCGTCCCTAATGTCCAAATCTTGGTCGTTTGATTAGCTGGACAATGACCAAGGCGAGAGCATGGCGCAATGCGGCGTTCAAGCGCGCCTCGTCATGAACCTGTGACAGTCTTGATGCCGAGAGCGACGAGGATGATCAACGTCGCGATCCAGGCCGTTCCGATAATCGACCCCAGGATCACGAGGATTCCATCGCGGGCCATCAGACCGAATGCAACAATTGCAACGCCGATTCCGGGAACTGTATTGGTCGACGGCAACGGCACTAGAATGGACGCGCAAAAGAAGACCAGGAAAAGTCCGATAATTCGCTCACCACGATTGCCCATCAGGAAAGTGAACCGCGGCCTGGCGATTTTCTCCAGCCAGCCAAACCACTTACGTCCCCCTTTGGCTGTCCGCGTGAGTCCCTTTTTGTCGATCATCCGCTTCGCGAATTTCTCCGGCAGCCACGGCTCTTCCCGGCCCGCCACCATTTGGGCGGCAAGCGCCATCATTGGCAGTGAGACGACCTGTGGGACGCCGTAGAGAAAAGGGATGCAGCAGGGCAATGCCAGAATGAACAGCGCCGCGCCAAATGCGCGCTCGTCGAGCCGGTCAAAGATCTGGCGCAGGGAAAATCCCTCCTCCGTCGCCTCGTCGGCCATGCGCTCAATCGACTGCAAAAAGGTGTGCGGAGTGATCTGTTCGGTCATGAAAATCGGGTATCGCGCTTTTGTGTGGTGGTCGAGACGATTGACGCATCTTTCCTCTTGAGGCAGGAGCATGCCTTCCATCCGAGTGCCTCTGTGGCGGAATCGGTAGACGCGACGGATTCAAAATCCGTTTCTGGCAACAGAGTGCCGGTTCGAGTCCGGCCAGAGGTACCATTCGCGATGGATAGAGCGGCAAAGCCTTGCCAATTTCTCTGAAACACTACCTCATTCTCCATGTCAGCAGTCATCATCGGTGCTAGCGGAGGTATTGGCCGCGCCCTCACCCTCGCTCTCAGCCATAACAGCAAGTTTGGGACCATTCACGCCTTCTCGAGACGCGAGGTTCGCGATTGGCCTGCCGGTGTCGTGCCCGGGCATATCGACATTCTGGATGAAGCCACCATCAAGGCAGCGGCAAACCAGGTCGCAAAGGCTGGGCACCCAGAGCTCGTTATCGTGGCATCCGGCCTTCTGTCCGAGGGCGACACGCAGCCTGAAAAAAGCTGGCGTCATCAGGGTTTGGACTCCTACCGGCGGGTGTTCGATATCAATACATTCGGCCCGGCGCTCATCGCCAAGCACTTCCTGTCGATCATGCCAAATGATCGACGCGCAGTGTTCGCAGCCGTCTCTGCGCGTGTCGGCTCCATCAGCGATAATCGCCTCGGCGGCTGGCACGCCTACCGCGCTTCCAAAGCCGCACTGAACATGCTGATCCGCAACTTCGCAATCGAATGGCGGCGCAAGAATGACCAGTCGATCTGTGTCGGCCTGCATCCGGGAACGGTTGATACCGATCTCTCGAAACCCTTTCAGGCCAACGTTCCTGGCAAACAGCTCTTCAGTGCTGAACAATCAGCAGGCTACCTGCTCGGCGTCGTCGATCGCCTGACGCCAGAGGACACCGGAAAAGTCTTCGATTGGGCCGGGAAGGAAGTCCCGGCCTAGTATCCTGCCGTGTTCACCAGGACTGACCGCGCATCATAGGCGTTCGGTTCATCGGGCTTTGATCCCGATCCGGTTATGATTTCAAGGGCTTCAGTGGTCTTGGAGTCTCCGCCGCCGAGGGGAAGACCAATACCGACACCGACACCCACGCCAGAATAGCGACCGCCCGACGATCCGCCGACCGAAACAGACGACCCGCCGGACCGGGAGTAATCCTGGTCGGTATAGTTAGAAACGACGCGGAACCAGTCCGCACCCTGCTCCACGGTCACTTCAGCCGCACGGCGCAACGCATACCGACGCGCCTCGTCGGGCGTCAGGGCCGTATAGGAGACGCGGTAGCGATTGGTCTCAATCGGCTGGACCAGGTAGCCCTGCGCTGTTGCGGACGCTGCGGGCCCATACGGTTTGGCCGTGGTGCAGCCCATGAGGCCTGCCGCGAGGATGGCGATGGCGCTTGCAGTTCTGATCATTGGTGCAACCTCTCTTGGTTTGTCGCTTCAGCTATCAGTTCATATCCGAACGCAGCATGAACACAAAGCAACGCGTGTGCGGCGCACCTGTTCAGCTTGGGTCCGTTAAATTGCGAATATCAGCGCCGGTGGCCTTCTCCCCTGAACCACAGAAGGCGCTGTGCGGCTTCGCGCCGCCCTGTCCTTGATGCGTTCAAGCGGCAGGGCAGGCCGCGCGATCGCGTTGCAGAACGCGCGCGGGGGCGGACAGGCCTGAGGGGACAGCGTCCGCCCCACCGCTCTGCTTTTCAGTCGTTCTTGTCAGGTGTGTTTCGGCCGAAATTGGTCTCGTCCGTATCCTGCCCGGCCTCGATGATCGCCTTGCGTATGCCGCGAGCCCGCTCGAACTCCCGCATCAGCGTGTCGCCATCGCCCCAGCGGATCGCGCGCTGAAGCGCTGCCAGATCCTCGCTAAAACGCCCCAGCGTCTCCAGCACGGCGTCCTTGTTGTTGAGGAACACGTCTCGCCACATTGTCGGGTCGGACGCGGCAATACGGGTAAAATCGCGAAAACCGCCAGCCGAGTATTTCACCACCTCGCCCTCGCCGACGCTTTCCATATCGTAGGCGGTGGAGACGATATTGTAGGCGATGAGGTGCGGCAGGTGAGACGTGATGGCGAGGACGCGATCATGACGAGCGGCATCCATGATCTCAACACGCGCGCCAAGGCGCTCCCAGAACGCGGCGAGCCGGTCAACCGCGCCATTATAGGCTTCGCCCTGCTTCGGAATAGGCGTCAGGATATGCCATGCACCGCGAAAAAGGCTCGCAAACCCGGCTTCGGGACCAGACTTCTCCGTGCCGGCGATGGGGTGACCCGGAATCAGGTGCACATGGGCCGGGCAATGCGCCTGCATCGCCGTCAGCGCGCTTTCCTTGACCGAGCCAACATCTGTGATGATGGAGGCAGGCTTCAGGTAGGGCGCAATCTCCTGCATCGTTGCCTCAATCGCACCAACCGGCACGCAGAGAAGGACACAGTCAGCAGACTGGCAGACCGATTTCAGATCATCGCAGACATGACCAAGGCCCAGCCTTGATGCAGTGCTGCGCACCTCTTCATTGGCGTCGTAAAGGCTGACTTTCGTAGCAGCGCCGGTTTCCCTGGCGGCGCGCGCCAGCGACGAGCCGATGAGGCCAATGCCGATAATGGCAATCTCATCGAAGGTCGCGGGGCTCATTTTCAGCTGGCTTTCTTGAAGGCTTTAAACGCCGCGAGCACATCGTCATTGGCTTGCTTGGTGCCAATCGAGAGGCGCAGGCATTTCGGCAAGCCGTAAGCATTCATGTCACGGATCACGATGCCGCGTTCACGCAGGAAGGCGTCCGCATCTGTCGAGCGACGGCCATCCTTGTCTTCAAACTCTATCAGCAGGAAATTGCCGACGCTTGGATAGATCTTGAAGCCCAGCTTTTCGAGACCAGCGCCAACACGCTCAAGCTCGGAATTATTGTGTTCGACCGATTCAGATACAAACCGCTCGTCGCTGAGCGCTGCAATTGCCGCGGCCTGTGCGACAGAGGTCGTGTTGAACGGGCCGCGCACGCGGTGGATAGCATCGATCACGCTTTCAGGGCCGTAAGCCCAGCCCATGCGCAGACCGGCGAGCCCGTGAATCTTCGAGAAGGTTCGCGTGACCAGAACGTTCGGCGCTTCGCCCGCCAGCTCCATGCCGGCGGCGTAGTCATTCTTCTGAACATATTCAGCATAGGCCCCGTCCAGAACCAGCAGGATGTCGTCGCGCAGACCGGCATGCAGCCGCTTGACCTCCTTGAACGGAATGTAGCTGCCCGTCGGATTGTTGGGATTAGCAAGGAAGATGATCTTCGTCTTGTCGGTGACGCGCTCGAGAATGGCGTCGACATCGGCTTTCAGGTCCTGTTCGGGCGCACTGATGCATTTCGCACCAGACTGCTGGGCCACCAGCCGGTAAACCAGAAAACCGTGCTCGGACTGGATAATCTCATCGCCCGGCGAGAGATAAGCGCGGCCAAGCAATTGAAAGATCTCATCCGACCCGGCGCCGCAGACGATCCGGTCGGGATCAATTCCGTATTTCTTGCCAATGGCTTCGCGCAATTTGAGCGCCGAGCCATCAGGGTAGAGTTCAAGATGCTCTGCCGTTTTCGAAAGGGCTTCGCGCGCCGCCGCACTGCAGCCGAGCGGGTTCTCATTCGACGACAGCTTCCAGCCATGGTCGAGTTTCTGCCCGCCCTTGTACGGCGTGATCTCAAGAATATTCGCAAGCGGCTTCGGCCCGGTCATGTGTCCTGCTCCTCAACTTGCCCTCCTCGTGATCAAAGACGGAGGGAAAATCAAGTCAGCCAATGCGTTCTGCGCATCTGCACCGATAAGTTCCAGATGATTATTGCGCATCTCCATCAGTCTGAATTGACTTGACTTCACCCACTGCTGCCGACACCTCAGGCGCGATGTCCGACCGGTCAAACCTTGCCATCAGCGAAGTGAACCATCTGACGCTGCCCGATCCGCTCCC
The DNA here is from genome assembly GCF_038900055.1 of Henriciella sp. AS95. NCBI lineage: Bacteria > Pseudomonadati > Pseudomonadota > Alphaproteobacteria > Hyphomonadales > Hyphomonadaceae > Henriciella > Henriciella sp. AS95. The sequence continues at coordinate 746,617 of NZ_JBBMQM010000001.1, read as the reverse complement.
GCTCGATTGTGGAGAGCGATTGCAAAACGTGCGCATTGCCTACGAGACCTGGGGCGAGTTGAACGCCGACAAGTCGAACGCCATCCTGATATGTCACGCGCTGACCGGCGACCAGTTTGCAGCCTCCCCGAACCCGATTACCGAGCGACCCGCCTGGTGGACGCGCATGATCGGCCCCGGCCTGCCAATCGACACAAATCGCTTCCATGTCATCGCGACCAATGTCCTCGGTGGCTGCATGGGCACGACCGGACCTGCATCGGACGCCCCCGACGGCAAGCCCTGGGGCACACGGTTTCCTGTGATCACGATCAGCGACATGGTACGGGCCCAGATCGCCTTCATCGATGCGCTCGGCATCGACACGCTGTTCTCTGTGATTGGCGGCTCAATGGGCGGCATGCAGGTGCTGGACTGGGCTGAGAAGGCGCCGGACCGTGTCTTCACGGCCATTCCAATTGCAACCGCCGCCCGCCATTCGGCGCAGAACATTGCCTTCTATGAGGTCGGACGCCAGTCGATCATGGCGGACCCTGACTGGTGCGGCGGCCAATACCTCGCGCAGAACAAGCGGCCGTCACGCGGTCTCGCCATTGCGCGTATGGCCGCACACATCACCTATGTCTCCGAAGAGGCGCTGAAGCGGAAATTCGATCGCGGCCTCCAGGACCGCGACAAGACGAGCTTCAGCTTTGACGCAGACTTCCAGGTCGAATCCTATCTGCGTCACCAGGGCCACTCATTCGTCGACCGGTTTGACGCCAACTCCTATCTCTATGTGACGCGGGCCATGGACTATTATGACCTTGCCGCCCGCCATGATGGCCGCCTGGCAGACGCTTTCGTCGACACTCCCGTCCGCTTTTGCCTGTTCTCCTTCTCATCGGACTGGCACTACCCACCCTCGACGACGCGGGAAATCACCCGCGCCCTCGCGGCGGCTGGGGCCGAAGTCAGCTATCTCGAAATCGAGACCGATAACGGGCATGATGCGTTCTTCCTTGAAGAGCCACTTTTTGAAGATGCGCTCGCGGGCTTCCTGTCCGCCAATGCCGTCAAACGAGGCATTCAATGACCGAGCCGTCCCTGTCCCGCGCCGACCACAAGGCGATCGCAGAGCGCGTGCCGGAAGGCGCACGCGTGCTTGATGTTGGCTGTGGCAATGGAGACCTGCTCGCCCTTCTTGTCGCTGAACGGAATGTTCGGGCGAGGGGTCTGGAGCTGTCTGGTGAGCTTGCCGGCGCTGCAATGGCGCGCGGCCTGTCTGTCATTCAGGGAGACGCCGATAGCGACCTTGAAGTCTTTCCCGACAATGGCTTCGATTTCGCGATCCTGTCCAAGGCGATCCAGCAAATGCGCCGGCCGCACCTGGTGCTGCGGGAGCTGGCGCGTATCGCGCCCGATGTGATCGTGTCGTTCAGGAATTACGGTCTCTGGCGTCGCCGCCTGTCGCTCTTCTCGTCGGGCCGTATGCCGGGCCATCGCATCTGGCACGACGAAGCCGCGCTACATCCGTCAACGGCCCGCGACATGGTGGAGCTTTGCGGTGACCTCGGCCTTGAAACTGTGGCCATGGCCGCTGTGAGAGACGGAAAGGTTGGCGGTTTCAGGGAAGCCGGGCTGTCGCGCCTAAACTGGGGCGCCGACGAGGTTATCCTGCATCTTCACCGTAAATGAAAAAGCCGGTCGGGCCCTGACCCCCGACCGGCTTTCTGCGCGTCCTGACGGACTGCGCTTTGACTTAGCCGCTCAGGGCTTGTTCGTTCTTTTCACCGGTGCGGATGCGGGTGACAGAGTCGAGCGCGGAGACGAAAATCTTGCCGTCGCCGATCGTGCCTGTGTTCGCGGCACCGATAATGGACTCGACGAGACGGTCAATGTCAGCGCCGGCGCATGCAACCTCGACCTTCACTTTCGGAAGAAGGCGAACTTCGTATTCAGCGCCGCGGTAAACTTCGGTCTTGCCTTGCTGGCGGCCATAGCCACGCACCTCAGATACGGTAAGGCCGGCAACACCAGCCTCGCTGAGTGCGTCTATGACGGCGTCAAGCCGGCTTGGCTTGAAGATGGCGGTAATCAATTTCATGGCCCCTAAGCCTCCCATTTTTCAACTTCTACAGTTGAGCGCGCCCGACCTTGCGGGTCAACGCGTGTTTTCTGCCGTTTTTCAACGCTTTTCACCTCTGCCTCTTTTCTAGGCAGTTGTGCCACACCTTTGCGCCCCTTTGACAGAGCCGTAACCGGTGCGACGGCGCCACTACCAGGTTTTGCATACATCCTTTTGACCGCTTCGACCATAACAACACCGCCTAGACCGGGGGCAAAAATCTGTCCGACTTTCTCCCAGGCCTCGGCCCCGGACACCATGAAGCCGAACTTGATGGGCGGCATATGGACCGTGGTTGTGCTGGCTGTCACCTGCAACAAGTGGTCATTGAGGTAGGCAATCAGCTGCCGGCGGGTCCAGGGACGGCCATGACCAAACGGTGTGCCCTCGACAAGAGACCAGCTGCTTTTGCGATTGGCGACCGCGACCAGCATTCTGCCTTCCGGTGCGAGCAATCGCCACGCTTCACGCAAGACTGCGCGCGGGCTGTCTGCCTCTTCAATCGCATGCAACAGGATGATCCGGTCAAAACTGCCATCGGCAAAGGGCAACCGGTCTTCTTCGGTAAGACATGTCGAGATTCCCCGCTCGCTCGCGGCCCATCTGGTGTCGGCGCCGAGATGCGGCGTTGCAGACAGGCACGCCTTGGCGCTCGCCCCAAAGCCGGTCAGCAGCGGCCGGGCGTATCCCATGCCGAGCAAGTTGAGCTCTGCGCAGTCGCCCCAGAGATCACCAAGGCGCTTCAGCATGAGGAATTGCGCGGCTTTCCCGAGCCGGCTGGCATAGAAATCCTCGAGGTCTTTTGCCGACAGTCGCATCTAGGTCCTTGTTCGCGTGTACCTTCATGGCGTTAAATAGGATCATGATCGATGTACACCAATTCCCCTGCCTGAATGATAATTACGGTTTCCTGGTTCACGACCGCGAAAGCGGCGAGACAGCCGCCATCGATACCCCCGATGGCGACAAGTACCTTCAAGAGGCTGAACGCCTGGGCTGGACGATTACCGCCATCTGGAACACGCACTGGCATCCCGACCATGCCGGTGGAAACCTGAAGATCAAGGAAGCGACCGGTTGCCGGATTTACGGGCCAACCGGTGAAGCCGGCAAGATCCCCGGCATCGACGCCCCTTTGGGCGGCGGCGACGCGATCAAGCTCGGCGACTGGTCAGTGAAGGTCATGGATGTGCCCGGCCACACGCTCGGCCACATTGCCTACCATATCCCTGAAGCAAAAATGGCCTTTGTCGGCGATGCCCTTTTTGCGCTGGGGTGCGGCCGCGTCTTCGAAGGCGACGCCAAAATGATGTGGACCAGCCTGTCGCGTCTCAAGGCACTGCCCGCCGAAACCGTTATCTATTGCGCGCATGAGTATACCGCTGCCAACGCAAAATTCGCTCTGTCAGTCGATCCGGAAAACCCGGCCCTTCGCGCCTACGCCGAGGAAGTGACCGTCAAACGTCAGCGGGGCGACTGGACGGTACCGACAACGATTGCCCGCGAACTGGACGCCAATCCGTTTCTGCGCGCCGATGACAGCGCCATGCAGGCAGCCATGGGACATCCAGGAGACCCTGTCGCGACGTTCGCAGAAATCCGCTCGCGCAAGGATAACTTCTAGCCGATGGTCAGCCTGTCCGGTGATCTTGGTGCGAACGAGATTGTTCGCCTGCTTGGCCTGAAACCGCATCCTGAAGGCGGCCACTATGCCGAGATCTATCGCTCGGACGGCGAGGGCCGGGGCGCATGCACGACAATCTATTACCTTCTGCAGGCCGATGAAGTCTCGGCCTGGCACCGCGTCGACGCCGACGAGGTCTGGGCCTGGCATGCTGGCGGGCCCCTGTCGCTGACGATTTCTCCGCCGGACGGCAAGGGTGCGACGTCAACAACGCTCGGCCCTGACCTTCGCGCCGGGCAACGCCCTCAGGCCGTCGTTCCAAAAGACCATTGGCAAACGGCAGAAACCCTCGGCGCATGGACGCTGGTCAGCTGCTTCGTCGCGCCCGGATTCGAATTTTCAGGCTTCGAACTGGCCCCGGAGAACTGGCGACCAGACACCAAGTGAACCATCTAAACTTGATTGTTTGTGCTTCATAACTCCTTATGGGTGAGTGCTCTAGCTGATCTCTCAGCCTGCCCGGAGTTCACCGATGTCCTTGAAAACTGCGTCTGGTTGCGCGCTCGTATTGGCTCTATCTGCGTGCGCCACACCGCCTTTGCCGTACGATTCATCTCCGGACACTCAGAGTATTGTTTCTGCGAACTCAGACTTCGGGGTCGACATCTATCGCGCGGGGCTGGAAGCAGCGGAGAAAAATGCTGCAAAACGCGGAGAGACAGTCACCAACTTTGCAATTTCACCCGCCAGTATCTCAACCGCCTTGGCCATGACCTATGCTGGCGCACGCGGCGAAACCGCGGCGCAGATGGCGGAAGTGCTGAGATTTGATCTGCCACCGGAGACCCTGCACGCCTCGATGGCCAGTGTGTTGTTTGGTCTGCAGAGTGACGCAGAGGGCCAGACCCTAAAGGTCAATAATCGCATCTTTGTCGATGAGCCGGTGACCGTCGAAAAGTCATTCGAATCGTTGATGAAGAATACATACAAGGCGCCGTTGGAACGCCTGGACCTGCGAGGTGAGCCTGAAGAGTCGCGCCAGCACATCAATGCCTGGGTCAAGGACAAAACCGAAGACCGTATTCAGAATCTGATTCCATCAGGCGAAATCAAGAAATGCACACGAATGGTTCTCGTTAACACGGTCTATCTGGATGCAAACTGGGCAACCCCATTTTCTGCGCGAAGCACAAGAAATGAGCCTTTCACAACTGCCGAAGGCAATGACGTCGTTGCTCAACTGATGTCGATGGACATTCGCCCCAAGTATCTGAAGACGAGCGGGTTTCAGGCAGTCCAGCTTCCATACAAAGGCAATCAGATGAGCATGGTCATCATGCTGCCGGACAGCGAACGCGGATTGCCCCGTCTACAAAGGCAGTTGAGTGGCGAAAAGCTGGATCGCTGGCTGGCAGAGCTCTCAGAAAGTGAAAACACGCTCGTTGACCTGAAACTCCCCAAAATTGAATTTCTCGCTTCCGTCACTCTGGGCGACTCCCTCTCCGCACTCGGCATGCCGCTGGCGTTCTCTAACGACGCCGATTTTGACGGCATTGCGGACCCAGTCGAGAATCCCGTCGATTCTTGCTTTACCCCGATGCGCCTGAAGCTGGATGAGGTCGATCATCAGGTTTTTGTCAAAGTGGATGAAGACGGAACGGAGGCTGCTGCCGCAACATCCGCAAGAATGACTGTTGTTGTTAGCGGGCAGCTAAATCCGCCAACTCCTATCCCATTCCACGCTGACCATCCGTTTCTCTTCGTCATCAAGGACAATGAAACAGGCATGGTGCTCTTCCTTGGCAGAGTCACCGACCCGACAAGTTAGGACGGAAACCCGCCGGCCTTGCTGAGGCTTGAACTCACCGGGTGGCCGAGCACGGTCTCCAGCCACTTGGCGGTCTCGATCAGCTTGCTGAGGTCGAGCCCCGTCTCAAAGCCAGCCCGCTCAAGCATGTAAACGACGTCTTCGGTTGCGACATTACCGGTTGCGGCCGGGGCGAAGGGACAGCCACCAATCCCACCGCAGCTGGCATCGATCACGTCAACGCCCTCATCAATTGCGGCGGCGACATTGGCGAGCGCGGCGCCGCGCGTGTCGTGGAAATGCATGCGCAGATACACGTCAGGCGCTTCCATACGAACGCGTTCGGTCAGCGCCTTCACCTGCCAGGGCGTTGCCACACCGATCGTATCGCCGAGCGCCAGCTCATTTACCCCGGCCCGCTGCGCCCGTGCTGCCAGGTTGCCAACGACGGCCGGGTCCACATCGCCATCAAACGGATCGCCAAAGGCCACGGAGATGGTCGCTGAAAACGGTATGCCCGCATCAAGGATAAGCGGCGCACACTGGGCGAGCATTTCTGCGCTTTCGGAAGGGCTCATGCCCTGATTGCGCTTCCCGAAGGTTTCACCCGCGACCAGCACAAAATTGATCTCGTCCGCCTTCGCATCAATGGCGCGGCGAACACCCTTTTCGTTCAGAGCCAGCGCGATGTGCCGCGTCGGCCTTGAGCGGTCGAGGCCCATAAAAACCTCGGCTGAGTCAGCCATCTTGGGCACGGCCTTGGGCGAGACAAAGCTGCCGGACTCCATACGGCGCACGCCGCAGTCTTCCAGCCGCGAGATGAATTCCAGCTTCTGATCCGTTGTCAGATTAGCCGGGTCATTCTGCAGCCCGTCGCGCGGGCCGACTTCCACAATATCGATACGTCTCGTCATAAGTATCCTGTCTAGCGCCCCTGAAAGGCCGGCGGGCGGCGCTCCACGAAGCTGTCGACGCCTTCCTTGAAGTCAAATGTCTTGAAGCTGTCATTCATTTCCCTGTCAGCCACTTCAAGGCTTTCCTCGAAGCTCTGGAAATAGGTTTCGCGCACCTGACGCTTCATGATGGCAACCGACCGAGGCGAAACCTGGGTGGCCAGGTGACGCGCCACGAGGTGCACTTCACCCATCAACTCACTGACCGGGTAGGCCGCATTCACAAGCCCGAGCTTTGCCGCTTCCTTGCCGTCGAATTTGCGGGCGGTGAAGAGGAGGTCAAGCGCATTCGCTTCACCGATGAGGCGCGGCAGGAGCCAGGAAATACCATGCTCGGCAATCAGGCCGCGCTGCGCAAACGCTGTCGTGAACTTGGCTTCCTCCGCGCAATAACGAAGGTCTGCATAGAGCGAGAAGATAAGTCCAATCCCGGCGCAGGCCCCATTGATGGCCGCGATGATCGGTTTAGGACAGGCATAGAGATAACCGAACCGGCCGGGATATAGATCCTCGATCGGATCAGAGCGGTCCACCCTGGTCGTTTCGCGCGCTTCACCCGAGCCCTGAATGGATTGCAGGCCTGCCATATCGGCACCAGCGCAGAAGCCACGGCCTTCACCTGTCACGATGATGACGCGAACCGCATCGTCGCTGCCCGCCGCGCGAACCGCCTGCTGCACCTCGGCTTCCATCACGCCGGTCCAGGCATTGAGCCGGTCGGGGCGATCAAGCGTGATGGTCAATACACCTTCGCTTTTATCGGTCTTGATTTCCGTGAACTGGCTCACCGTCGCGCCTCCCATTTTATGGTTGGTTTACAATAGCGCGCCCGGCTTCGGTCTGTCATCAGCTGCCGCTGATTCGCTCCCCGGCGTTCAGACAGGATTGGCTATACCGGAGGGTCTATGACGCTCAGGGTCATAACCAATGACATCGGTCAACAGACCTTCGTCGAGCGTGGTGCCAGGTTCGCCGTGCAGAACGGACACGTCCCCGGTGGTCTCGGCGATGACCGCATAAATCTGGTCAAATCGCGTGACATTCGCCTCGCGGAGTTTGGCGATGACATCCGAGCGGGTGATCTTTGCCTTTTTCATCTGGTCTTCGATGTATTCGGTGCGCCACATGATGAGCCGCGGCTCATTGGCGACGAGTTTCTCGACGAAATCGCTACGCTTCCGGACCGCTGCAATGGCCATCTGCATTGAGAACAGCACAAAGAGTGCAAACAATCCCTGCAGGAGCGGCGGGTCCTTCGCGATGAAGATCGCGGCAGCAGCCGAACCCGTGGCGACCGTCATCGCAAAGTCAAATCCACTCATTTTCGAGAAGCTTCTGAGCCCGGAGATGCGGGTCAGAAATATGATCCAGGCATACACTGCGATTGCGCTGATCAGGACCATGCCCAAGGCCGACCAACTTGTTTCGATCCAGCCCGACATATCTTGCATCCTCTCAGGTGTTGTACATAAGACAGCGCATGCCAGACACTTCCGTTCCTGCGCCCCCCTTAAAGGGCATTCGCGTGATCGAACTCGGCCAACTCATCGCCGGGCCCTTTTGCGCTCAACTGCTTGGCGATTTTGGCGCCGAGATTATCAAGATCGAAGCGCCTGGAATGCCGGATCCCGCGCGCGGCTGGGGCGCGGCCAAGAAGAACGGCATTGGCCTCTACTGGCCGATTATCGGCCGCAACAAGACATCGCTGACGCTGAACCTCCGGGAAGCTGAAGGCCAGGATATCCTCAAACAGCTTGCCGAGACGGCAGACGTGCTCGTCGAAAATTTCAGGCCCGGCACGCTGGAGCGCTGGGGCATCGGCCCGGACGTGCTGCATAAACACAATCCACGCCTGATCATCACCCGCGTCTCCGGCTACGGGCAGACGGGGCCGGAAAGTCACAAGGCCGGCTATGCCAGCGTTGGGGAGGCGAAGGGTGGCCTTCGTTACCTCATCGGCGAACCCGACCGCCTGCCGTCGCGCGCTGGCGTCTCCCTCGGCGACACGATGACTGGGACATTCGCTGCGCTTGGCACGATGATGGCCCTCTTCTCCCGCGAGAAAACCGGCAAGGGCCAGGTGGTCGACGCCGCAATCTACGAAACCGTCATGGCCTTTATCGAAGGCCTGATCCCTGAATATGCGATTGCCGGGCACACGCGAGAGCGCAGCGGCCCCATCCTGCCAAAGGTCGCCCCTTCCGGTGTCTATCCGTGCAGCGATGGCATGGTCATCATCGGTGCCAATCAGGATGGTCCTTTCAAGCGCCTCGCGGAAATGTGCGGCGCGGACTGGGCGACGGACGAGCGCTATGCGACGCATGATGCGCGCGGTGACAACCAGACCGAACTGGATGAAAAGATCGCCGCCTGGACCCGCCAGAGACCCATGGCGGACGTCCTTGCCGCCTGCGAGGAACACGGTGTGCCATGCGGGCCGGTCAACCGGGCAATGGACATGCTTGAGGACGCTCACATCAAGGCGCGTGAGGCCATAATTCGGATGGTTCACCCGGTCATGGGCGAAATCCCCATGCAGGGCGTCTTTCCAAAACTATCGGAAACACCAGGCGGCGCTGTGCGTCCCGCTCCGGCCCTTGGCGAACACAGCGAACGCATTCTCTCCGACCTCGGCAAATCCGCGGCAGACATCGAAGCGCTGCGCGAGCGCGGCATCATCTAAAGGCACTCGACATGGCTGACTTCTCCCCACCGCTTGCCGGTAAGGATCAAGACGAAGCGCAAACCCTGCGCCCGAAATTTGATTCAGACGGCCTTATCGCCGCGATCGCCCAAGACGCCGAAACCGGCGAAGTGCTGATGCTCGCCTGGATGAACGCCGACGCGCTACAGCAGACCATTGAGACAGGCCTCGCGACCTACTGGTCGCGCTCACGTCGGAAGTTGTGGGTGAAAGGTGAGACCTCGGCCAGCCTTCAGCACATTGTCGAAATTCGGGTCGATTGCGATCAGGACGCAGTTCTGCTCAAGGTGCGCAAGGATGGCCCGGCCTGCCATACGGGACGCCGCTCCTGTTTTTACAGGGTCGTCGGCGAAGATGGACGTACACTTTCCAAATCTGGCGGTTCTGCGTAACTAGACCTCTTGGAATCGGGGTTGAACACATGAAACACATTGTCCTGGCTGCTACGAGCGCCTTTGCCATTGCCCTTGCTGCCTGCTCAGGCGCGAACGAAGCGCCAGAGTCCGGCGAGGAGACCACGCCCGCCGCCGAAAGCGAAACAGGCACGCCATCAGAGACTGCCGACACCGAGGCATCAAGCGCTGTTGACGCCCTCCAACTGATAAAGCTGGACTGCGGAACAATCTATGTCTCCGATCTCGATATCTTCTCGACCGCCGGTGACTATGCCGGCCAGACCGACACATTCACCGACACGTGCTGGCTGATCCGCCATCCGGACGGTGACCTGTTGTGGGATCTTGGCTTGCCGGGCATCCTGACCAGCCAGGACGAGCAGACAACCGGCGTTTTCACGGTCTCACTCGATCGGACGATCGCCGACCAGCTCGCTGACATGGACCTCGCCATGTCCGACATCGAATACGTCGCCGTCTCCCACAGCCATTTTGATCATACTGGCCAGGCCGATCTGATCGATGGCTCGACCTGGCTCGTGAACCAGCTGGAATATGACTACATGTTCCCGGAGCCGGAGGTTTCAGACGAAGCGCCGGCGGAGGGCGAAGCCGAGTCAAATGGCAGCGATGCGGCCAATCAGTTTCCGGCTTTCGAGACGCTCGAATACCAGATCATTTCTGATGATTATGACGTTTTCGGCGACGGCTCGGTCGTGATCTTCCAGACGCCCGGCCACACGCCGGGTCACGCCTCACTGCTGGTCAATCTGCCGGAAACCGGCCCCGTCATGCTGACCGGCGACCTCTGGCACAAGGACACAAGCCGCGAACTCAAACGTGTTCCTCAGTTCAACTCGGACGAAGAGGCGACGCTTGCATCAATGGAAGTTTTCGAAGCCAAGGCTGCAGAGCTTGGCGCCAAGGTCATCATTCAGCATGAAGACGCTGACACTGACCCGCTTCCCGATGTGATGCGCTAGTCTTCCCACACGCCGAGCATGTCTTTCAGGATAGCGGTTTCCGCCTTAAAAGCCGCTGTGCCCGGTGTGATCAGCTCGACATGTCCGGTCTCGGGAATGATTGCGACGTCGGCATCGTCGCCGGCTGATGCGGCCTTTTGCGCATACCCCTCGCCTAGGAGAGGCGGCGCAATCGGGTCGTCCGCCCCGTTCACGCTGTAGGCCCAGACACCAGCCGGAAGAAGCTCAGCTGGTGAGGTGTCTGAGAAGACATTCGCTCGTGTTTCGCTGGGCGCGCCGGTGAGGCTGGTGAGCACGTTCGCCAGACATTCGGGTTGCGTGTGCGGCACGGAGGCTTCCAAATCCGCCAGCCCACCTGAATTCACCACCCCCGCAATCGGAAGTGGGTCAGGCGAATAGAGCGGGCTGTCGGCCGGGATTTTATGACGGCTCGCCGCCCAGAGGGCCAGATGGCCGCCCGCCGAGTGGCCAAAGGCTGCGACTCCGTCCGTACGGAGCCCGAGCTCCGGCCCGAAGGCTCGAAGCGCATCCACAGCCTGCCCGACATCCTGATAGGTTCCAGGATACCCGCCGCCCTCTTCATCGACACCGCGATACTCGATGTTCCAGACGGCCATGCCCTCCTTGCGAAGCGCATCGGCCGCATAATTCATGATGGTCCGGTCTGCGATCGACTTTTGCCAGCAGCCGCCATGGACGACGATGACTGTCGGATGCGGTCCTTCGCCGTCCGGCAACCAGACGTCCACCACATCAGTCGCGCTCTCGCCGGTCTCCACCGTCCGGTCAGGCGCAGGCATTGGACGGGCGAAAAGATCTGCCCACGTCATCAGAGAGGCTGCTTCAGGCGTCAGGTCATCCTCCGGCGGCGCTGTATCTGTCGCGGGCACTGTAGAGGTCGAGACCTGGCCACCACCGCCACACGCCGCAATTGCTGCTATAATCAGTAGCGCGAATATTCTCATCGTCGACCCTTGCCCTATGTCACGGGAAAGCGGCATGTGAACGCCTCAGCCAGACGAGCGCAAGGGCCGCGACCGCAACGGGCAGGACAGGTTTGAAATGAGCGACGATATTCCGGCATCGAGGGCTGAGGCCGCCGCTTGCGACGCGTCTGACCCGCTGCGCCAGAAGCGGGACGCCTTCGATCTTGAAGCCGGGCTGATCTATCTGGACGGGCACTCGCTTGGTCCGGCCTCCCACTCGTCTCTGGAGGCCGTCAACGTCGCCGGTCATCAGGAATGGCGGCGCGGCCTCATCCGGTCCTGGAATGATGCCGGCTGGTTTGCCCTGGCGCGAGACACCGGCCGCCGCCTCGCCCGCCTTATCGGTGTGGACGCGAACGAGGTCATCGTCGCCGACAGCGTGTCACTGAACCTCCACAAGCTAGCTGCTGCCGCCCGCGCCCTCGCCCAGTCTCCCATGTTGATCGTCGAGGAAGACGAGTTCCCGACCGATCAATACATGATCGAAGCGCTCGCCGAGCTTGCCGGTGCTGACTTTGTCAGAGCAGCGCCAGGCGCCGGTCTGGACACGCTGTCTCGAACGGGCGGGATCCTGATCAAGTCTGTCGTCAGCTATCGCTCCGCCGCAGTGACCGATATCAAAGCAGCAGAACAGCGCGCCCGTGAAGCCGACGGCGTCATCATCTGGGACCTCAGTCACGCAACCGGCATCATCGACCTGGATCTCAAAGCGGCCGGTGCCCGGTTCGCGGCCGGCTGCACCTACAAATACCTCAATGGCGGCCCGGGCGCGCCCGCCTTTCTCTATGTTGATCAAGACATCGTCCAGTCAGTGTCCTCGCCGCTGCCGGGCTGGATGGGGCATGCCCGCCCCTTCGCGTTCGAACCGGCTTACGCACCCGCACCAGACATTCGCCGCTTCGCCGCCGGAACACCGCCGATCCTGTCGCTTCGCGCCATGGCCGGGGCACTGGATGTGTTCGACGATGTCGACATGGCGCAGAGTGAGCTGAAGGCCCGCCGCCTTGGCGACCTTGTCCTTTCACGAACCCGTGCAATGAGTCTCAAAACAATTTCACCCGGCAGCGGCAAACGGCGCGGCGGTCATGTCAGCGTCCTGCACGAGCACGGATACGCCATTGTCCAAGCGCTTATTGCGCGCGGCATCATCGCCGACTTCCGGGCGCCCGACACAATCCGCTTCGGCGTCGCGCCGCTCTATCTCAGCTTCACAGACATCTGGGACGCCATGGACGCGCTCGAAGATATTCTGAGCAGCCGCTCTTACACAGCCCCAGAGTTCAACCAACGCGCAGCAGTGACATAAAATGGCGACCCCGGCGCGATTCGAACGCGCGACCTACAGATTAGGAATCTGTTGCTCTATCCTGCTGAGCTACGGGGTCACCCTGTATTTGCGATAGCCTGTTTTCGGAAAGGGTTGAAGGGGAGCAATGCGTCTTTCAGGCTGGATCATGTTGCTTGCCCTGGCTGTAAGCGCCGGATGCTCGAAGCCGGGGCCGCTGGACGCCATGCATGAGGGCGAGCGAGGCCGCGTGGTACGCATTATCGACGGCGATGCCCTCGTCCTCGATACAGGCCAGAGCGTGCGCCTGGTTGGAATCGAAGCCCCAGCTCTCAACAAGCGCTATGGCGACCCCGACGCCTATGCCGAAAAGGCGGCCCGGGCGCTTGAGGACATGGTCATGGGAAGAGAAGTCCGCCTGCACTATCCCGGCCTCACCCGTGACCGCTATGACCGCGCCCTGGCGCACCTGTCGACCGAAGACGGGGCAGGCCCTTCCTATTGGGTCAATCTGGAGATGGTCCGGCAGGGGCATGTGCGTGTGAGGCTCTACCCCGACACAGATGGGGCCGGCGCCGAACTGTTCGCCGCAGAGAAGGAGGCGCGTGAGCGCGGCCTCGGCCTCTGGTCTTTGAGGGACTACCGCCCGAAACCCTGGGCCGACTTCGATCCGGATTATCGCGGATTTGCCATCGTCGAAGGTGTAATCGACGGCGAGGTAGACCGGCCGGACGAAGAGGCGCGGCGGACGCTATGTGCGCGCGCCATGCGGAACAGTGACCTGGTCATCGATATAGCTTTCACAGCCCGAACGTCTTGCGACGTGGCCGCAGGAACGCGCGTCGAGCTACGCGGCTGGATAAGTGAAAAGCGGATGGAGCTTGTCCACCCGCTTCACCTTGAAGTCCTGCCCGAAGGCGGCGACTAGCCTGCGATATACTGCGCGCCGTTCACCGTCATGGTTGCGCCGGTAATAAAGGCCGCCTCATCTGAAGCGAGGAAACCGCACATGGCGGCGATCTCTTCAGCCTTGCCGAGCCGGCCCACGGGAATGGTCGAGATAATGCTCTCAAGCACCTTCTCCGGCACCGCACGCACCATTTCAGTGTCGATATAGCCGGGCGCGACGACATTCACCGTGATGCCCTTCTTGGCGCCTTCCTGGGCGAGCGCCTTGGTGAAACCGATCAGACCAGCCTTGGCAGCAGAATAGTTCGCCTGGCCGAACTGGCCCTTCTGTCCGTTGATTGAGGAAATATTGATGATGCGGCCCCAGCCGCGCTCGCGCATGCCTTCCCAGACCTGCCGGGTGACATTGAACGCGGAGGTCAAATCGACATCGATGACCTTGTCCCACTGCTCTTTCGACATTTTGTGAAACGGTCCGTCCCAGGTGATGCCGGCATTATTGATAACGACGTCGACAGGCCCAAGATCGCTTTCGATCGCTTTCAGGCCCTCACCCACAGCGTCATAGTCAGAGACATCGAACTGATAGCACTTGATGCCCAGTTCCTCTTCACATTGTTTCGCCGCTTCAGCGTTGCCACCATAATTGGCCGCGACGGAAAAACCCTTCTGCTTCATGTATTCACTGATGGCCCGCCCGATCCCGCGCGTCCCCCCTGTCACCAACGCAACTTTCGCCATTCATTCCTCCCGGCTTGCTGCGCAGCAAAAATTTTGCTGCATCTGCTCAACTTGATGTAAGGATGCTATGTATAAACAAGGCGCGGGCTTTGGGAAGTTTAGTTACAATTTCCTGTCTACCGGCGTCAGCACGAATAATTTCGCCGCACTCAAGCGGAGATAAGGGAAAGAAATGGCCAAAGGGCATGGATCAGGCGACACAGTTGTAATCAAAAAGTACGCGAACCGGCGACTTTATGACACGTCAACATCCTCCTATGTCACACTCGACCATCTCGCCGAGCTTGTGCGCAAGGAAGTCAATTTCGAAGTTCTGGATGCAAAAACGGGTGAAGACCTGACCCGCGCTGTTCTCACGCAGATCATCTTCGAGCGTGAAACCAAGGGCGACGGGGCATTGCCGCTCTCATTCCTTCGCCAGCTGATCGGCTTTTATGGTGGCGGGTCCCAGTCCATGCTGCCGGCCTGGCTGGACATGAGCATGAACAGCTTCGCTGCGAGCCAGGAAAAGTTGAAGAAAGCGATGGGCGGTGCCCACCCGATGGCCTTCTTCGAAACCCAGGCGCGGCGCAATATGGACATGTTCGAGCAGGCGATGAAAATGTTCACCCCGCCAATGGCCGGTGCAACCTCAGCGACCGAGCCGGAAGAACCCGCAGCGCCTGACGCGCCCGAAGAGGAGCCTGATGACGAGCGCGACGCCGCGATGTCAGCGCTCAAGGCGCAAATGAAAATGATGCAGGAACAGCTGGAAAGCCTGTCGAAGAAATAGGCTTTGCCTATTGAAGCGAGCTTGCCGCCAAGACTTCGCCATGCCCTCGGGCCTGGACGATGACGGCACAGCTGCCATCGCAGGTGTAACCGTATGTTACCCGGCCGCCAGTCCATGTGCCGAGCAGCTCTGACCGGGTGACGGGGTTCACCATATCTGTGGTGTTGGCGTCGCCGGAAAGGTAGCTCACCAGGCGGACTTCAACAGGCTCGCGCAGGACGCCGTCCACAGAGAACCCACCGCGGACCGGTTCGATCGAAACGCCGCTTGCGCGCTTGTGCGACTGGTCGTCGATATTGGCTTCAACCGTTTGTTTCCGGGTTGCAGGACACTGCTTCTCACCATCATACACTGATTGAGGCGTATAAGGCGCGCGAAGGCCAAAGCGTTCTGTGTAGGCTTTCTGCCGCTCGCTCGCGAATGGCATCGCCATAGGGTCCGGCTGGCCCACATAATCCCAGTAGTCGACTGACCAGGTCAGGATCAGCACATCATCGACATGTCCGGCTTCAACATCGCGAAGGGTGCGGTGCGCCTTCGGGCAGGCCGTGCAGTTCTGCGACGCGAACAGTTCGACCAGCACCGGGCGCTCAGCCATAGCCGGCGCAGAGGGCGCCAGAAGCATAGCAGAGAGAATCACGAGCCATTTGATCATCGCGCTCACATATCGCCGTCTTGTGACACTTTTAAATCACTTGGCCGTGAACGCGCAGATGCCGCGCCCTTTTGGAGCGCGGCATCGTTGATTTTCTTCAGAATGACTAGTGACTAGGCAGCGTCGCGCGCAAGATTGCGCAGCACATAGTGAAGAATGCCGCCATTGCGATAATAATCGAGCTCGTTCTCGGTATCGATGCGCACGATCGTGTTGGCCGTGACTTTCGATCCGTCTTCACGAGTGATCTCGACGTCCATCTTCTGGCGCGGCGTGATGCCTTCAATGCCCTTGATCGTGACCTGCTCCTTGCCGGTCAGGCCGAGCTCCTTGGCGCTTTGGCCTTCCGCAAACTCAAGCGGCAGGACGCCCATACCGATCAGGTTGGAGCGGTGGATCCGCTCGAAGCTGCCAGCGATGACAGCGCGGACGCCAAGCAGGATCGTGCCTTTGGCGGCCCAGTCACGCGACGAGCCATTGCCGTAGAGGTCACCAGCGAACACGACGAGTGGCGTGTTCGTCGCTTCATACTTCATGGCCGCATCATAGATCGGCATCTGCTCGCCGTCCGGATAGTGAACCGTCACGCCGCCTTCGACACCCGGCACCATCTGGTTCTTGATGCGGATATTGGCAAACGTACCACGCATCATGACTTCATGGTTACCGCGGCGCGAGCCATAGGAGTTGAAGTCCAGCGGTTTGACGCCGTGCTCCTGAAGATAGATGCCAGCCGGGCTGGAGGCCTTGATCGAACCGGCCGGAGAAATGTGGTCGGTCGTGATGGAGTCGCCGAACAGCGCCAGCACGCGCGCGTCCTTGATGTCTTCCTGCTTATCGAGGTCGAGGCCCATGCCTTCAAAGTAAGGTGGGTTCTGGACGTAGGTCGACTCAGGTGGCCAGCTATAGGTCTGTCCACCGGACACCTCGATGCCTTGCCAGAGCTCGTCGCCCTTGAAGACGTCGGAATAACGATCGCGGAACATGGCTGGCGTCACGGCGCTCGCCATGATGTCGGAGATTTCCTTCGAGGTCGGCCAGAGGTCTTTCAGGAAGACGTCATTGCCGTCCTTATCCTTGCCAAGCGGGTCAGTCGCGACATTGCGGTGCATCGAGCCAGCCAGCGCGTAGGCAACGACCAGCGGCGGCGAGGCGAGATAGTTGGCGCGGATGTCCTGGCTGATCCGGCCTTCGAAGTTGCGGTTACCGGACAGGACAGAACAAGCGACAAGATCATTTTCGTTGATCGTCTTGGAAATGGCCGGCGGCAGCGGGCCGGAGTTACCGATACAGGTCGTGCAGCCATAGCCAACGAGGTTGAAGCCGAGCGCATCAAGATCGTCCTGCAGGCCAGCACGCTCAAGATAGTCCGTCACGACCTGTGAGCCGGGTGCGAGCGATGTCTTCACCCAAGGTTTGACCTGCATGCCTTTTTCACGCGCCTTGCGGGCGACAAGGCCTGCGGCAATCAGCACGGACGGGTTTGAGGTGTTCGTACAGGAGGTGATGGCTGCGATCACGACGGAGCCATCATGGATGTGATAGTCGCTGTCGGGAACGGCAAACTTCGGAATGCCATAGTCTTCCGGCTCAGTGTTGACCATATTCGCGCCTTCGTCCTCGAAGCGGGCTTCGGCGCGCGTTTCAGGCTGGTGGTCATCAGAGACACCGCCGCCCTTGATAACCTTGACGTCCTTGCGGAACTGCTCAGGCGCGACGTCGAGCAAGATCTTGTCCTGCGGGCGTTTCGGGCCGGAAATACAAGGAACGACGGTCGACAGGTCAAGCTCGATCGTGTCGGTGAAGACAGGATCCGGCATGTCGTCACGCCAGTAGCCCTGCGCCTTGGTGTAGGCTTCTACCAGTTCAATGCGATCATCCTCGCGGCCGGTTGAGCGCAGATATTTTAGGGTCTGCTCGTCAGTCGGGAAGAAAGCACAGGTCGAGCCGAATTCAGGCGACATGTTGGAGAGGGTCGCCTGATCTTCCAGCGTCAGATTGGCGAGGCCAGGGCCGAAGAATTCGGTGAACTTGGCGACAACGCCCTTGTCACGCATCATCTTGGTGACGGTGAGGACGAGGTCCGTCGCGGTTGCGCCCTCTGGCAGCTTGCCGGTCATCTTGAAGCCGATCACTTCAGGGATCAGCATGGAGACAGGCTGGCCGAGCATCGCCGCTTCAGCCTCGATACCGCCAACACCCCAGCCAAGGACCGACAGGCCGTTGATCATTGTGGTGTGGGAGTCGGTGCCGACGCAGGTGTCGGGATAGGCAACCGTTTCGCCGTCTTCTTCGCGGGTCCAGACGGTCTGGCCGAGATATTCGAGGTTCACCTGGTGGCAGATGCCGGTGCCGGGCGGAACGACGCGGAAATTCTCAAATGCCGAGGCACCCCAGCGCAGGAACTCATAACGCTCCTGGTTGCGCTCATATTCGATCTTCACATTCTTCTGAAAGCTGTCGGCGTGCGCGAAATTGTCGACCATGACGGAGTGGTCAATGACGAGGTCGACGGGCACTTGCGGGTTGATCGCCTGCGCCGAAGCGCCGAGCTTCTTGGCGGCATCGCGCATCGCGGCAAGGTCTACGACGGCTGGGACGCCGGTAAAGTCCTGCATGAGGACGCGAGCCGGGCGATAGGCGATTTCGTGGCCCGTCTTACCTTTATTCTCGAGCCATTTTGCAAAAGCAGCGATGTCGTCTTTGGTAACCGTCTTGCCATCTTCAAAGCGCAGCATGTTCTCCAGCAGCACCTTGAGCGAGGCCGGCAGGCGTGACACATCTCCCAAACCGTTTTCAGATGCGGCTTTGAGAGAGTAATAGGTGTAGGACTTGCCGTTGACGTCGAGGGTGCGGCGGGAATTGAAACTGTCGAGGGATGGCATCAGTTGAATGACCTCTTCTTGTAAGAATGTGATCGGCGCGCTGAGAGGCGCTGCCTGCTGTTGCCAGCGTCATACAGGCCAAGTCGCCAGTGTGCAATCGCAGCAATGTGACCCATTTTCAGAGCGTTGGCCGCTTTGAGCGAACAATCCCTCATTAACGCGACCGGGCTTGGTGCCATTCGCGGCGAACGCGTGCTGTTTTCAGCGCTCGATCTGACGCTTGGCTTTAATGAAAAACTTGTTCTTCGCGGGCCGAACGGCTCAGGCAAATCGACCCTGCTTCGAATTCTCGCAGGCCTGACAAAACCGGACGCGGGCACCGTCGAGCGACAGGGAAGCCACCACTGGCTCGGCCATCGCAACGGTATCAAATCCCATGAGACCCCGCGCCAGCACATCGCCCATTGGGCGCGCGCCTGGGGCAGCGAGGCCGACCCTGTGACCATCGCCACGCAGCTGGGGCTGCAACGACCGATGGATGTCGCCGGGCGGTTGCTGTCTGCCGGCCAGAAGCGGCGCACGGCGATCGGACGGCTGCTGCTGGTGGACCGCCCGATCTGGTTGCTGGACGAGCCGTTCACGGCGCTCGATAGCGACGGGCGTGCGCTGCTCACGCAGATGATTGACGAGCATTGTAAGGCGGGCGGCGGCGTCATTGCGGCGCTGCATGGCGACGCGCCATTCGAGGCGAGCCGCGAGGTGATGCTTTGACTAGCCCCTCACCCATTCACGCCGCCTTCCGGCAGGCGATCAGCGAGGCTTGGGCCGGCGGGGCGGGCGCGCTGCTGCCCATCGGTTTCTTTGCAGGCGCGGCGATGCTTGTACCGTTCACCATCGGCTCTGAAGCAGAACGGCTTGCAGCGATCGGCACCGGCGTGCTCTGGGTCGCGCTGGCTCTGGCATCGCTCGTCTCCATGGAACGGCTCTTCCAGGCCGATCTTGAAGATGGGACGCTAGAGCTGTGGGCGCAGGATGAGACGCCGCTCTTCCTCATCGCTGCAGCCAAGATTCTCGCCCATTGGCTCATCTCCGGCCTGCCGCTGGTCATCCTCACACCGCTCATCGGCATCACGCTGCAGGTGCCAGCCGAGCAGCTGGTTCCAGCGATGCTGGCTTATGGACTTGGTGGCCTTGCCTTCTTTCTTTGGGGCGGGGTGGCTGGCGCACTCGCGGCCAGCGTGCCGCGCGGGGGTCTTTTGATTGCGCTGCTGGCGCTACCTCTCTTCATCCCGACGGCAATTTTCGGCGCTTTGTCAGTCCAGACGGGGCTTGAAGGCCCGAATATTCTCTTCCTCGCGGCCTCGACGCTATTCGCGCTGGCAGTGGCACCAATTGGCGCATCTGCGGCCTTACGCTTGGCTGTGGACTGAGGCGCGAGTATCAAGACCCCATGATTTCAGCCTTCGCCAATCCGCATCGCTTCATGGCGCTTTCAAAATGGCTCGCGCCTGCCTGTCTCATCGTGGGTGCGCTGCTGATCGCCTATAGTGTCTGGCAGGGCCTCTGGGTGGTTCCGCAGGACGACTATCAGGGCGGCGATATCATGCGCGCCATGTTCATCCATGTGCCGTCTGCCTGGCTCGCCATGGGCAGCTATCTGGGCCTCGCCCTTGCGAGCTTTGTCTGGTTCATCTGGCGACATGAACTTGCCGACATGGCCGCCAAGTCCATCGCGCCGCTCGGCGCAGGATATACGGCCATGTGCCTTGCCACCGGGTCGATCTGGGGCAAACCGACATGGGGCACCTGGTGGCTCTGGGATGATGCACGGATGATGTCGGTCCTCGTCATGTTCTTCCTCTTCCTCGGATACATGGCCCTTCGCGCCGCCATGGAAACGCGCCAGAAAGCGGCTCGCGCTGGGGCGATCCTCGCCATGATCGGGGCGGTGAACGTGCCGCTGATCAAATTCTCGGTCGATATCTGGTCGTCGATCCATCAGGGGCCCAGCGTCATTCGCGCCGATGGCCCCGCCATGCCAGCCGTGTATCTTACGCCGCTCCTCATCGGCGCGCTGGGCCATATGATCTTCTTTGCAGGTCTCACCATGTTGATGATGCGCGCCGAGGTCTGGCAGCGCCGCAGCGACGTGATCATCGCGCGCAAACTGGCGGGGGGCTGACGCGATGCTACCGAATTTCGACGACAATGCTCCTTTCATATGGGCGGTCTATGCGATCGGCCTCGCCGTGCCTCTGCTGCTGCTGATCTATGCTAGCCTGAAAGCCAAAGTGTCGAAGGAAAAGCTTGAGACACTTCGCAAGGAGAAGACCGGATGAAGCGCTGGCAAGCCATCCTGCCACTCGCTGCGCTGGTTGGTCTTGGAACGCTGGGCGCGATCCAGCTGATGCGTCCGGCCGAGGATAGTTTCACCGCCAAGGCCGACCGGATTGCCCCGGCGACCGTCTTCCCGCTGCTGAACGACGAGACCGAGACGATCAGTTTCGATCCGCCGCCGGGCGACAAGCCTGTCATGGTCAATCTGTTCGCCAGCTGGTGCGCACCGTGCCGGGCCGAACACCCGGAAGTGACCGCGCTCGCCGAGGCACATCCCGGCCAGGTATTCGGCCTCGCCTATAAGGACAGGCCCGAGGATACGCTTGGTTTTCTTGCAGAGCTGGGCAATCCATTCGAGAAGATCGGCGTCGACCGCTCCGGTCAGGGCGGCCTGGAGTTCGGCCTCACCGGCGTGCCTGAAACCTTCGTGATCAGCCCAGACGCCAAGATCATCCTGCACGTTCGCGGCCCGCTGGATGCAGACCGGCGCGAAAAGGTCCGTGCAGCCCTGGAAGGCTGACCCTACTTTTTCTTCTTCTTTTTCTTCTTCGAAGATTTCTTGTCGGACTTGGACGACTTCTTCGCAGCCTTCTCAGCCTTGGCGTCGTCGTCCTTGGCGGGTTTCGCCTTTGACTTTTTAGGCTTTGTTTTTGTGTCGGTCTTGGCGGGCGCTTTTTCCGCGGTCGGCTCTGGCTCTGTCTCCGACGGCGCCTCGACGACCGGCTCTTCCTCTTCAGGCCCACCGATCTTTGCAAGGGACTCCAGGAAGCCGGCCCGGCGGTTGGCGCGAACCAGATCGAGTAACTCCTTGTCAGCAGCCACAACGCTCGGCAGCGCGGCTTCATAGGCTTTGCGGCCCTTGGCCATCAGCGACACAGCCTTGGCGCGGGCATCCTCCTTGGACGTCACCCGCTTGATGTGGCCGGAGGCTTCCATCCGCCGGACCATTTCGGCCAGCGTCGACCGGTCAATGCCGGTCTCATCCACGAGGCGCGCCTGGCTTTGACCCTCTTCCTTTGCCAGCGCAGCAAGCACCGCAAACTGACGAAGCGTAAGGCCTTTTTCGGCGAGAGCGGCGGCGGAGATATTCACCGCAGACTGCTGGGCACGATGCAGCAAGTGGCTCGGAGATGCTCTCAATTCAAAGCTGGTCTCTGCTTGTTCGCCCGCCATATCGCCCTTACCCTCATCGCTGCTGGACATCATTTATTGTTCCGTGCGTCAGTTTGGGTACTAACCGTTTACGGATCAACGGCTTTCTCCAATAAAGCGAGACAATTACAGGATGATGACACCTGAACGGACAGAAAACTTCGAGCATCGCATTCCCGAGGGCGACGACCGGACAAGGCGCGTGTGCGGAACATGCGGTTTCATCGATTACCAGAACCCGCGCATCGTCGCCGGGTCGGTGGTTTGCAAGGATGACAAGATCCTGCTCTGCAAGCGGGCGATCGAACCGAGGTTGGGCTTCTGGACCTTGCCTGCCGGCTATATGGAGCTTGGCGAAACGGTTGAGCAGGCTGCCATGCGCGAAGCGCAGGAAGAAGCCTGCGCTGACATCGAGATCGACCGTGTGCTGGCGGTCTATTCTGTCCCGCGTATCGGTCAGGTGCAGGTGATGTTCCGGGCCAATCTCATGTCTGATTTCAAGCCGGGACCGGAAAGCCTCGAGACCGAACTGGTGGCCTGGAAAGACATCCCGTGGGCAGAGCTGGCCTTCCCGACCGTGGTCTGGGCGCTGACGCACTTTGCTGAAACGCGGGATCAGGCCAATTTCGCGCCCTTCGCAAATCCGCCGGGCACGGAGAAGCTGACGACCTAGTTCTGCGGCTCTTCTTGCAGGTGCTTCAGCGTGTACGGCACGTTCAACGCCCCGAATATGAAGGTGATGACCATGTTGCCAAGCTTCCAGTTTGCCCAGACGTCTTCTGCATTCTTGTCGCCAAAGGTGAGGCCCAGGAACTGATAGGTGCCGGCCGGGGCTATGGTGAGGCCGGCAAATTCAAGCGGCGCTTCGAAGCCGGGCGCATAGGTGCGCCACAGAAACTCGTTCCAGACAGCCATGGCGACGAAGAACAGACCCCAGCGGATGGCCAGCTGGTTCCAGGCATGGTCCGGCAACGCGAACACAGACTTGAACATCACGCGCCAGACATTCTGGCCGACCGCCATACTGCCGAAGATGATCGCCGCCAGGAACAGGTTCTGGATGGTCGGCTTGATGTAGATGAATGATTTTTCCTGCAGCAGGATACCGAGAAGGCCAAAGCCACCGACAATCGCCGACGTAATCACCAGGAAAGGCGGGATGGGCTGCTTGTGACGAACCTTGTTGGCAATGACGCCCAGCGTCAGAACGATCAGCACACCGGTTGCCCAGTAGAGCGCGCTGTCCTTGTTGACCCATCCAAAGTCGATATTGGTGATCCGCAACAGATTGTAGACCAGCACGAAGCCGATGACGGGAATGAGGTCGCCCCAGATCTGGTTGGCCTTGTCGGCAGCGGTTCCGATGTCGTTTTTCTGTTCAGTCATGCTTTTCTTACGAAGCTCCGGCCTGTCTGGATGCAGCGCGACTGTCTTGCACGAATGAACGCGCGCCGCCAGCGTCGATGACAAATGC
Source organism: Henriciella sp. AS95 (assembly GCF_038900055.1). Lineage (NCBI taxonomy): Bacteria > Pseudomonadati > Pseudomonadota > Alphaproteobacteria > Hyphomonadales > Hyphomonadaceae > Henriciella > Henriciella sp. AS95. The sequence continues at coordinate 722,908 of NZ_JBBMQM010000001.1, read as the reverse complement.
GACGACGACATAGGCTGCTCCGCCGACGATGGCCTTGGCGAACAGCTCCGCCCAAGCCCCGATTTCAGGCACCAACATAACAGCAGGCCACATGGCAAGGCTCGCCAGCGCGATCTTTCCGAGATCAAGCAGAGGCAGCGGCAGCGCAACATACTTCCGTCCGAAACCGCCGAGAAGCAGAATGCCAACGCCATAGCTCCCGATCGTCGCGCCAACCGCGCCGAGCAGGCCGAATTGCGGGATCAGGACAAGATTAGCGACGACGTTCACGACGACCGGGATGCCCATCAGCAGCGCCCGCTCTTTCGTCTTCTTCGCCAGTTGGAAAGCTTCTGAATAATAATGGATCAGAAGGCCGTTCATCAGCCCAGAGAACGCGATCCACGGAATGATCTGCATGGCGCCCTGGCGCAGGTCTTCGCCAATCATCGCTTCCGCCAGAGGCTTCGCAACGAGGGCTAGACCGGTCGCGGCCGGCAAACCGACAAGCAGAATAATGCGAATGAGTCCGCCTGCCTCTCTTGAGGCCGCCTCTGGTCCGTTTTCTTCGTAAGCGCTCATGACGAGCGGAGAGCCGGCCATGGCGGCCCAGGCGCAGATCAGAAGGACGGTCTTGTCAGCGACGCCATAGCCGGCAGCGTATTCACCGACGGACGCTTCACCCATGAAGACAGCAATCAGGAGACGGTCGGCAGCCGACAGGAAGAGGTCGAGACAGAGCGCGGCGGCAATGGGCAGGCCGTATCCGAGATAGGTCTTCATTCGGGCCGGATCGGCGCGCCCACCCTTGCCTTGCGCCCATAGCCAAGGGGCTTCTGTCAGAAAAAGCAGGGCTGACGCCGCCACAAGTCCGATGAATGGCGCCGCGGCGCCAGCATCAGTTTTCCACGCGGCGAGGACGCCGACAGCGAAACCGCCCAACAGCTTGCTTGTCGCGACCAAGGCATAGCGGCGGACCTGATGGTTCGCCCTTTGCGCTTCCAGAGATGTCTGGATGGCCGTGTTGAGCGGAAGCAGAAGCGCGATCCATGGCAGGATGTCGAAGTAGTCCGGCATGTTTCGCAGCGCGACCGCGACAACAAGAATGATCAATCCTGCGACGACCAGAGACCGCAGGAGCAGGCCGCGTATCGTGGCGTAATGGTTCGCCAGATCACCCTCAGCCTTTGCCGATGCTGTGAACCTGTAGGCCGCCGATTCTGCTGGTGCGAGCGACGCTGTATGGATCAGCGCCATGACCGAGAACATCAGCGCATAGCGTCCGTATTCATCGGGGCCCAGCAACCGGCTGAACGCATACACCCCGCCAAACGAGGCGAGCGCCGTCGCCAGGTTCACAGGCAAGTATCCAGCAAGGTGGCGGGCGAATTTCATCGAGCGTTTGTAACAGGGATATCCGAAGGGAGGATTAAACTCAGGCTTCGAGCATCAGGAGGCCTGCGGCCAGCACAATGGCGGCAGCGATGCGCCGCTTGCCCAGCCCCTCCTTCAGGAAAACAGCGCCGAGGATCGCGCCGAACACAACAGAGGTCTCGCGGATCGCGGTCACCGTCGCTGCTTGCGTCATGGAAAATGCCAGCAGGGCTGCGCCATAGGAGAAGACGCTGGCAACGCCGCCGACCACACCGCCGACCAGCTGAGGCCGAAGACGCGTGACCAGCACACCGCGCCTCGTCCACATCGTCACAATTGTCACGCCAATCCAGTCGAGCAGGAAGAGCCAGACGATGAAAGTGAAACGGTTCTCAGCGATGCGTACGCCATAGGCATCCGTCACGGAGTAAAGCCCGATGCCGATCGCTGTCAGGCCGGCCCATATGAGGGCTGTCTGGTTCAGCTTTCTCTTGCCGGTATCCTCGCCCTGCGGCAGCGCAAAGATCAGCAGCGCGACCGAAGCCAGTAACAGGCCAAGCCAGCCCAGCGCCCCCGGATACTCATTTAGCGCAAAGACGGCGATGATGGCCGTCATCAGCGGTGCCAGTCCGCGCATGACCGGAAAGACGAGGGACAGGTCACCGCGGTGCAGCGCGCGGATCATAAAGAACTGGTAGATCCAGTGGGCGGCGATGGCGAGCGCTATCGGCCCCCAGAGCGCCGGCTCCGGCAGAGGCACGACAAAAGCGAAGGGTGCCATGCAGAGCGCCGAGCTCACCGACAACACCATGCGCGCGGTCAGGACGTCCCCGCCACGCTTGACGGCAAAATTCGCCACCGCAACCGTAATCGCGGAGAAAAGGCAAAGGGCGATGGGGGTGAGGCTTTCGGACATGGGCGAGGTCGCCGTTCGTCCAGCGGCGGCGCAAAGTCAAGCGTGCCGCGAAGAGAGAGAGAGAGAGCACAAGAACCGCAGGCGCCGTCTCAGCTTTCGTGTCCCGTCGACCTAACTACTAGGTGGGTGCCAGATGGGATAGGCCACGGCCAGTCCCAGCGCCAGCTCCCTGACGGAACTTAAGGTCGGCGGACAACTAGCGTCCTCGAACGCCGCAGCCCTTGTGCAGCCCTTAGAGATAGTGTGCCGACCGGCCTTTGAATAGTGGGGCGCAGCTGAATTCGCCGTAGGGTTCGTTCATCATCTAATTCATTGAATCTTCTTGCTTCCTGCGTGATCGGGTGAAACTCTGGTAATGAACCAGTGAAGACATTCGGGAGATTTGAAGATGCGCATCATGGTCCTCACCCTTGCTGCCCTGGCGCTTGTGGCTTGCGGCAAGAGCGAAACCCCCGATGACCCTGCTGCTGATACCGAGACTGCCACAACTGCCGAGGCGAGCGACGTCGCCACGCAGGAAACGGCCGCGCCCAACCCGCTGGATGCCGGCCAATACTGCTATTTTCGCGATGATGTGAATGTTACCGAGGGGCTCGAGGTCACGGTCGCCGATAATGGCATCGTGACGGGGACCAATTTCGGCCAGATCCATCAGGAAGCGGCTGGCTATTTCGCGAGCTTTGACACACAGCTAACCAATGGCGTCCAGGGCGAGGGCGACGAGGTGACATTCGATCATGTCACGAAAGTCGATGGTGACACCCAGACCGGCCGGGTGATGTGGACTCTCACCCCAGACGTCGCTGCGCCCGACGGGCTGGAAACGAAGCTGACGGCAGCAGACTGCGATGGCCTGATGGATCGCATCTTCCCGGTCATCGACGAGGAATAGCTAGCCACACGCGAAAACCATGGCGGCGCTCCTGTCACGCCGGCTGCCCACGAAAAGCGGCCCCATATACGTAATCTCCGCAATTGGCAGGCTTTTGGTGATGACCGAAACTTGGCCTTCCATACAATTCAATGGAGAGCCACCATGTCCCATGTGCCACATGAACTCGCCGAAGAGTTTCCGAACCACGTCGACCGGATGCACGTGCTGAAACAGTCAGATCCACATTTCGCCCGGCTGGCCGAGCAATATCATGACATCAACCGCCGCATTCACCGCATCGAAACCGATATCGAACCAGCGAGCGATGCTTACCAGACGGACCTGCGCAAGAAGCGCCTCTTCCTGAAGGACTTGCTCGTCACGCGGCTGAGCAGCGAACTCTAGCCTCGATCAACGCGCAAAAAGCTGCGAGCGGTCGGCGAAGGCCTTGATCTCAAGGGCGTTGCCTGACGGGTCCTTGAAGAACATGGTCGCCTGCTCGCCGGTCTCTCCCTTGAAGCGAATATAAGGCGCGATCACGAAGTCCACCTTGCCAGCAAGTCTGTCGGCGAGGGACTGCCACTCGTCCATTGGCAGGACCAGACCGAAGTGCGGGACCGGAACGCCCATGCCATCAACCGGATTGTTCGCCCGCGCCCCGCAGGCGTCCGGCGCCAAGTGCGCGACGATCTGGTGACCACGAAAATCGAAGTCCACCCACTTGTCCGATGAGCGCCCCTCCGGACAGCCGAGCACGCCGCCATAAAAGGCGCGAGCGACGGCCAGATCATGCACCGGGAAGGCGAGATGGAAGGGGGAAAGGGTCATGTCAGGCAGCCTCCAGATCGGACCTTACAGCTCTAGCGGGACCAGACCCACACCCGAAAGCATATCCCGAGCGCCAACATGGTGATGACGAAACCGGCGGCCTGGGCGGCGACCTTCTTGTCTTTAAGGTCCAAATCCTTCAGCCCCTTGAGGGTGAGGCCGACAAAGCCGAACGCGACAAGAATGAAAGTGGCAGCGCTACCGGCGAGGATGGCATCTGCCCAGCTTATCGACGCCGGTGAGCCGGATCCGAACTTGAAGAAGAGCGAGACGAAGAGGCCGACAACGACGTTGGCAATCAGCGGCGTTATCAGGCCGATCGCGAAGTTCGGCAAGAAGCCTTCAGGCCCGGTTCTGGGCTCGCGCTTTTGCTTTTCCATCCAGGACGTCCCACCCGTCTGCACGGCCTCGATTATAGCGCCCAGCACGAGCGCCCGCAAAGTCGGCAGGACTTGCGGCGCGAGGAACTGAATTCGGGCTGGGGTGCGCGCTAGCCGGGCGCGAGGTTGAGGGGTCTGAAAACAGGCCGATCATAGGCCGATACCAGGTCAATTCCGGTCGGGTCACAGGCCGACCCGGCGAAAGTGGCAAAGGCGGCAGCGAGCGTATCTGGGTCGAGGGCGAACCAGGGCGTCCGCGGCGCATGGACAGTCCAGTCCGCGTCGGAGCGGATATCGGCTGTCACCTTCCATTTGATGTGAATGCGGCCCTTATGCGTGACGCCGATACCGACCATACCGCCTTCAGGATGCGCCGCCCGCTGGGCACGCATATAGCGCTGCACCCAGAGCAGATCCAGAAAGAAGACCGGCCAGTACAAGACGGGCAGCCTTGCCAGGGTGGAGAGGATCCAGTCACGGTCGAGCATGATTATATTCAATCATGAAACGCAGAGGCGCGGATAAATGAAGTTTAATCCGCCCCCTTTAAATGAATAAACGGATATATATTCGCGCCAAACGCCCGGCATGGCAGGCGATGTGAGCCCGGTTACAATATGTATACATTACAGCGCATCCACATGGATGATGTTTTATTTGCCCTTCATTTCCTCAGATGTTCGGCTGGTCGCCATAGATTTTCAACCAGCCAGAAATGAGGACAATCATGAACAAGCTGATTTCGAAAGCCCTGACATCCGTCGCCGCCGTCGCCCTGATGGGCGCGCCCGCTGCCTTTGCGCAGGGCACAGCCCCGGCCACCGAAGCGGCGCCGCAACAGGTCGCGCCGGTGACCGACACCGAGGTGACGCAATTCGTAGCCGCCAATGAAAAGGTCGGCAGCATCGCCGCCGACATGAATGAAGACTTGTCGGGTGATGAAACCAAGGCCGAACTCGCCGAGCTTCAGGAAAGTGCGCAGACGCAGATGATCGCCGCCATCGAGGAAGAAGGCCTGACTGCCGGACGCTTCACGCAGATCATGCAGCTTGCGCAGACCGACCCTGACGTGAACGCACGGGTCGTCTCCGAAATGGACGGTTAGGGCGTCCCGACCCCCCTCCCCTGACCGCCAGAAAAGCCCCGCCATCGCGCGGGGCTTTTTTAGTGGGCGCTGTCGAGCTTCGGGCGTGCGCGGTCCATCGTCCAGTTGGACTGGCCGCGGACTTTCGGGTTGGGCGCACACCAGATCTCGCCGGTGGCATTGATCATGGTCACCCAGATAAGATTATGTTCCTGGCCATAATCAATGACGCCGATGGCAAAGCCATCCCCCTTGTCGAGGACCGTCATCGGGATTGGCGGGTTCAGCTGGGTGAACATGGGGTGCCGGGCTTTCTCATGGAGTAAAGAAAGAACAACATCGCGGCGCGGGCTTTGGTTGCCGCGCTACAGTACGAATATGAAGGCGCGGCGCTCCGTTCTCAGGCAGGCGACCTCGGCCGGAGCCGCCCACCCGAGCGACAGCCTAGGGACAGTCGCCTGACCACTGGACCATGACGCCGAAGACATCATTGGACGGGGTCGAGTAGCTCACCACCAGGGGTTTATCGGCAGCCGCTGCGCGCTCGATCGTATCGAGGATGCGGGTCCATTTCAGGGTCTGCGCCGTCGTGGCGAGCGGCAGGGGATCGCCGGGCGGAACGTAGCGGATCTTGTCGCCTTCGAAGTTGACGCGCCGGTCGCCTTCGCTGGTCTCAAGCACCACAAGGACAGAATAGGCCGTTACCGACTGGGTGTTGTAGACTTCGGACGCAACACAGCCGAGCAGGTTCGCCTGACCGGGCTTCTTCGTGTCCAGAATGTCTGGCGTCATGTTGAGCGGCGGTCTCTCGGTTGGGATCTGGATCTGGTCCAGCTTGCCTTTGACCTGAGCACTGGCGGACAGCGCGGCAGCGCTCGTCGCGGCGAGCACGAGGCCCGTAAGGATTAGTTTCATGTGACGTCCCCTGAATGTGGGCGCCCCCTGCCAGGGACGAGCCTAGCGAAGGGGCTGAAGGGCGTCCAGCAGGAATCAATTCCGACCATCGGGTTATGGACGCCGCGCAGCTCGGCTGCGCCCACACAGCGCGCCCTCATCCTCAGCCTGTCGAAGGACGACGTCGCGCCGCCCTTGCGTCATGCGGCCCTAATAGTGAGGGGGCGGGCGGTCGACAGGGGCCGCGTCGCCGCTTGACTGTTCGGCGTCAGCGACCCGCTCGGCGAGGCGCGCGACCTCACGCTCCAGCCGCTCGATCAGCTTCCACTGCGCCGTGATGGCCGCATTGAGGTCCTCAATCGTCTGGTCCTGATGGACCACACGCATTTCAAGCTCGTCGAGGCGGGAGGCGGTGCTGGGTGTGTCGGACATGGCGGAGGGATTAGCGCTGGGGGTGGGGGGAGGCAATATTCTACGTCCGCTCTTTCCCGCGAAGGCGGGAATCTCGTTCAGCAAAGTCTGACTTCAATTGCCTGCGATCCCCGCCCTCATCCTGAGCCAGTCGAAGGACGCGGGGATGAGCGGAAAACTCGAACCTTCATGGTGAGCGAAGTCGAACCATGAGGAAACCTGGCGCACCCGCCTTCGTGGTTCGACTTCGCTCACCATGAAGGCTTTTCAGATGTCGCGCGTGTCCAATCTGATTTTGCGGGTCAAGGGCTTCGCAGCCGGTCGCGGAGCGATTAATCGCGCAGCCCGTAGGGCGGCGATGGAGGCGTAGCCGCAATCCCGCCAATTGTCGTTTGAGGCATCGGATCACAGAAGCGGGATTTCATCCCGCCCTACGGCGAAACGGAGTTTCACTTGCTAGTCATCCTTTTCCAGCTTCACCAAATGCTTATTTATGTCTTGCTGGGAGGCTGTTTTCTTGAAGTAATTATTCAAATTTACGAAGCTCTCGTTGTTTTCATCCACTATATCAAAAAGTATGTCTGTCGCACGCTCATGGACTTTTTCGATACGCTTAGTTCCGCTTCTAATCTTTGTAATCAGCGAAGCGTGATCGGCGGTGTCAATATCTGTCTCTTTCTCCAGAACCCACCACATAATTCTCGTGATGTGGAATACACCGTAATTTAGAATATTCCTCAGGGGATCATCATCTTCGAGTTCACGGTACGCTTTCCGCCCAAGCGTTTCCGAATATTTGTACAGTTCATGAGAAACAGCAATTTGCGAAGGTCTGCCCTTCTCAAATATTTCAGAATAGTATTCCGGTGCATATACTTTGTATTTTTGAGCCCGACTAATTGTTGGCTGGCGTTTGAAGACCGCTAAATATGCTTGCCCAGCCTTCTCCATGTTAATGACTTTAGACTTTGGGACGTTCGCGCTCTTCGCTTCGCCTCGCTTTCGTTCATAGAACAAGTCATAGTCTTCCTCAATGCGCCGCTGGATGAGAAGCTGGATTTCGTCATTCGCATGCAAGTCTCGGGTGCCGATAGCGTTTTGATTGTTGGTCGCCACAACAACATTGTCTACGAAGCTCCGGTCTTTTGACTGGTAAATTTTTAGCTGCAACTTCACATCTTCAGACAATTCACCAGCCTCATATGCGGCCCTAATCGACGAAGTGGTCTGACAACCATTTATAATCTGCAGGTTCGTGAGCTTAACCATAGGAGAATCTGGATCACGCACGATGCTAAATGCATCGCAAACCATGGTGATGCCATTGTTCATAAACCAGAAGTACTTGGCTTGCTCGTTCTCGATAGAACTGGCGTAGATGTTTTTGTTCACTCGCCCGCCCAACCCCAAGTTTCCGCGGACGTTGGCATCGAATACGGCATCGCGAGGCTCAACTAGAGCAAGCTTTGCTAAATCTTCTCCTCGGACAGTACAGAGCAAACTTCCAACACCGGCACTTTCAAACTCGATAATTGAGGGTCGGTTGGCGTCATACGCAATTGGGAGGTCGAAGTTTATCTTTCGGGCCCGGTTCCGCCGAATGTTAAGAATGCGGTCGAGTTCGTGAACCCCACAAAATTTAAACTCAAAGTCCCCAAACACGCCTCCAGACTCATACTCATCCATTATATTGGAAGCGTTCTCGAGCGCCTCTTCCGGTAGGTTTTGATCATCCCCAAGTGTCACATACAGGCACGAAACAGAGATATTTGTGTTTCCATACTGTTTGATAACGTCGCGTGCTTCGAGTATCTTTTGGACAAACTTTTGGTTCTTTAGTTCGAGAACCTTTTTTCGTTTAGTTTTGAAGATGAAGTCGAGTCCGGCCTTCATTAACGATACTGTATTTGCACCAAAACTCTTCGAAGTTTTCGTTTGGATCAGCCATATGTGCGAGCGTTGCTCAATGTCATCAATGTCGATTCGAAACAGGTCGATTTGGCGTTCGCCGGATCCGTCTACAATTTCGTCAGGTGGTATCTCATCTTCGTCATCAAGGTCGAAATGCCTGCGATAAAACCAATGCATGAAGGCCAGGTCGTCCGTGAGGTCGGCCTCCTCTGAGAAAAGGTCTAGCTCATCCTCTAGAAAACTCCGCTTTAGTTCCAAGCTCATTTCGTTCCCCGCTCCACATAGAGCTTCCGCCCCATCGCCTCATATTCCGCGCTCTTGGCCTTCATGCCTTCCTCGGCCTCTTTCGCCTGTTTCTCCAGGTCGGCCTTCTCATTGTCGGTCATGCCGGCCGCATAGTCCCGCACCTCTGCCGTGATCTTCATGGAGCAGAATTTCGGGCCGCACATGGAGCAGAAATGGGCGACCTTGTGGGCTTCTTTGGGCAGGGTCTGGTCATGATAGTCGCGGGCGGTTTCCGGGTCCAATGAGAGATTGAACTGGTCCTCCCAGCGGAACTCGAACCGGGCGCGGGATAGCGCATCGTCGCGGATCTGCGCGGCGGGGTGGCCCTTGGCGAGGTCTGCGGCGTGGGCGGCGAGCTTGTAGGTGATAACGCCGACTTTCACGTCGTTCCGGTCTGGCAGGCCGAGATGCTCCTTCGGCGTGACGTAGCAGAGCATGGCCGTGCCGTACCAGCCGATCATCGCCGCGCCGATGCCGCTTGTGATGTGGTCATAGCCGGGCGCGATGTCGGTGGTGAGCGGGCCCAGCGTGTAGAAAGGCGCCTCGCCGCATTCGCGCAGCTGCTTGTCCATATTGATCTTGATCTTGTGCATCGGGACGTGGCCCGGCCCCTCGATCATCACCTGGCAGCCCTTGGCATGGGCGATCTTGGTGAGCTCGCCGAGTGTCTCCAGCTCTGCGAACTGGGCCGCGTCATTGGCGTCCGCGATGGAGCCGGGGCGGAGGCCATCTCCGAGGCTGAAGGAGACATCATAGGCGCGCATGATGTCGCAGATGTCCTCGAAATGGGTGTAGAGGAAGCTCTCCGTGTGGTGGGCGAGCATCCACTTCGCCATGATCGAGCCGCCGCGCGAAACGATGCCCGTGACGCGCTTGGCGGTGAGGTGGATATAGGCAAGGCGCACGCCCGCATGGATGGTGAAATAGTCCACGCCCTGCTCGGCCTGCTCGATGAGGGTGTCGCGATAGACCTCCCAGGTGAGGTCCTCGGCGACGCCGTTCACCTTTTCCAGCGCCTGGTAGATCGGCACGGTGCCGATGGGCACGGGGCTGTTGCGGATGATCCATTCGCGCGTGTTGTGGATGTTGCGGCCCGTGGAGAGGTCCATGACATTGTCGGCGCCCCAGCGCGTCGCCCAGACCATCTTGTCGACTTCTTCTTCCACCGAAGATGTGACGGCCGAGTTGCCGATATTGGCGTTGATCTTGACCAGGAAGTTGCGGCCAATGATCTGCGGTTCAAGCTCGGCATGGTTGATATTGGCCGGGATGATGGCGCGGCCTTTGGCGATCTCGTCGCGGACGAATTCCGGGGTGACGAAGGCGGGGATCTCGGCGCCGAAGGACTCGCCCTGGGCGGTCTGCGCCTCCGCGTTTTCGAGCGCTTCCTGACGGCCGAGATTCTCGCGCTCGGCGACGTAGATCATCTCTTTCGTGATGATGCCGGCGCGGGCGAATTCATACTGGGTGACGGGTTTGCGATTGGCTTCGCGGTCAGCGTCGGAGCGCTTCGGGTTGAGCGTGACACTGCCCGTCGGGTCGAAGCCGATGGCCTTGAGGGGGCGGTGATGGGTCGGGAACTGGCGGGCGAGATGCTTGCCGCTGACGCCGCCATTATCCTCGGGGCGGACATCGCGGCCCTCATATTCCTCGACGCCGCCGCGCTCCAGAACCCAGTCAGTGCGGGGACGGGCAAGGCCCTTCTCGACATCGATCGTGACCGACGGATCGGAATATGGACCAGACGTGTCATAGACCGGCACAGGCTCTTCATTGGCGGACGGATGAAGATCGATCATCCGGCGCGGGACGCTGAGGCTCGGGTCGGCCTTGGGATGGGTGTAGACCTTGCGGCTGGCAGGCAGCGGGCCGGTGGTGACTTTGGGGGTCTGGAATTCAGATTGGGGGGTGGGCTTGTTCATGAGGGATACTCCACGATGGAAAGCGTGACGGCGATCGTCACCAGGACGAGTGTGATCAGTGTTAGCGCCCAGCTGAAACGGTAACGAAGCATACGAGAACGCGTCACCTTCTGGACATTCTCAATAGCGGACCGCACATCTATAGCGCGTCGGCAAATAGCGAACAGATCAATGACCCATAGACAGGTCATTGAGAGTATGGCGCTCAAGATGGCGCAAGCCATCCCGGCATATACGAAGAGCGCCTGCGACAGCGAAAGGCCGCCAAGCTCGACAGCGTGGTAGGGGCCCGGCTGCGAAGCTACGAGAAGCGTAGCACCCACCAGAATGCTGGTGAATGTAAACAGTGCGGAGACCTTTTGGTCGATAATATCGAGCACAGTAAGCGCGTGCCCCCCACGCGCACTTTTCTTTAATGCATGCATCAGCAGTTCGTCGGCGGAAAGCGGCTCCTCGATGTCATGAGTTTCAGTCATTGCCTATCCTCTGGACAATCCACCGACCTACAGCGAAGGACTCACGAAATACGCTTCTGGTCATACCCCGCCCTTCCGCGTCTTGTAGGTGAGCGCCATGGCGATGCAGTGGCGGAGAGTGTCGAGGGGGAGCGGCGCGCCAAGGGACAGGCGGATTTCGCGGTTGCCGATGAGGTCAAGGGTATCGGAATAGTGCGTGCGCCACTCATCGAGCAGGGTCGTCTGGCAATTGACGAAGAGGCCGATAGCGTCCGGGCGTTTGGGTGACCAGGCGAGGCGGATCGTCGTGCAAGCCTTGTTCAGATAGGACGGCTCGCCCCATTTCAGCGTCTCTGTAATCGGGCCGGTTTCGGGCAAGCTGGCGGCGGTCTCGAAGACGAGGTCACGCAGTTTCAGGAGCTGAGTGCGCGCGGGCTTCGGGTATGCGTCATAGACCGCTTTCACGGCGGCCGGGATATTCGGAAGGGTGACGCTGGCGCCCAAGTCTTGCTCCGTTCCTACGCCGGTTTGGGACCTCCAAGCACGATGCTTTGGCCCGCCGGATCAGGTTCTAAGGGTGCTGAGGCGGAACGGCCTCATCTCAGCGCTTCCAGACGCGCCCCTCGGATCATTCTGACACTAAACGAAACATGGTCCGGTGCATAGGGCAGCAGCACTTTGCCCCTCATGACTGACCTAGCCGTCGACAGGTTTTGCGCCCGGCTCCTGCCAGAGTGTTGAATGGAAGTCACGGCGTTCGCTTTCCGGGCGACCGTTCGAGTAATAGTACATCGCGATGGAATTCCGGGTCCGGTCAGGGGGGCACTGCAATGGCTCTGGATGACCATGATAGGATGTCGACGTCGTACTGAATATCACGCCCCGATTGAAGATCGGGCTGACTTTCTGGACGCAAGCGCTCATATCCCGGTCCCACAATTCCAGGTCACCGCCATATTCGGGTTTCCAGTCCTTATTGAAGTAGATGAGGACGTTAAGGCGCCGGTCGAGCTTCAGGTGACGATGCTGATTGAAATCGGCATGTATTTTCAGAAATCCCCCCGGCAGAATCTGGTGCAACGCGCCGCCGCGATAATGCGGATCGGGGATCAGGCCACTAATCCCTGTCAGCCTCTCCAAAAAATTGACAAAGACAGGTCCGTTGAGATCGTAAAGCAAATGCCGGATCGTCGCCGGGACGCCCACAAATTCATTGTCCTGTGTCCGGCCCAGCTTGTTCTTCTGAAACGCATTATCGGGTTGGTCGAAACTTTCCAGCTTGCGCGTCGGGAAGGCTTGTTCGACCGCGTCGGCGAGGCCTGCAGGTAGAAAGTTATCGATCACTGCATGTGGAAACGGCGCCGCTTTGGAATAAGGCGTGCGCGGTTTCTGCAGGATGTCGTCAAAATGACTGCGACGAAGGAACGGGTAGTCTGAGACCTGTTGCATGTTTCTCCAGCTCTTGGCGTCATTGCCCTGATGACCCCATTCAGAATTCGAGAACCTCAACGAGCACCACTTTATGGGGGAAGTCCAACGACTTAACCGGCTCTCATTTGAGATCAAGACCCGCGATAGGCGCACCATACCGCTCAAGCCCCAAATCCACCGGGCGCGTCTTGAACCTTCAGCCCGATCTCAGCGCTAGCAAGACGCGCCGCTCGGGTGGTCTGAGCCTGGAGCAATAGGCTCGCTTCGGACAGTGGGCGCGCGCGGGCCGCTTGCATGCGCGGCGACTGTCCGTCATCTCTTCGCGATGACGCTGGACCTCGACGCCTATCTGAAACGCATCGCCTATGACGGCCCGGCGCGGGCCGACCTTGAGACGCTGAATGCGCTGCACGAGGCGCATATCAATGCGGTGCCGTTCGAGAATCTCGATGTTCATGCCGGGCGGCCTGTGACGCTGTCGCTGGAGGCCGCATATGATGAGATCGTCACGCGGCACAAAGGCGGCTGGTGCTATGAGATGAATACCGTGTTCGGCTGGGCGCTGGCGGAGATTGGCTTCGATGTCACGCGCATCGGCGCGGGCGTGCGGCGCGCGTCTTTGGGGGACGAGGCGATGGGCAATCATCTGGCCCTGCTGGTGCGTCTGGACCGCGACTATCTCGCTGATGTCGGGTTTGGCAGCACGCAGGTAACAGCCATCCCGCTTGAAGAAGGCGTGACCGATCATGCGCCGGTGCGGATGGCCATGGCGCGCACCGAAGATGGCTACTGGCGCCTGCATGAGGGCGGGCCGGGCGCTGTCATGAGCTATGATTTCCGGGCCGAGCTGGCAGACGAGGCCTTGCTGGCCGAGCGGCATGCCTGGCAGATCACCGATCCCAACAGCATCTTCTACAAGACGCTTTCGGCAAAGATCCGGCGCGGGACGAAGCATTTTACGCTGCGCGGGCGGGTGCTGGAAACGCAGATGCCGGGACGCAGCCAGCAGCGCACGCTCAACACGCCCGAGGAGGTGTCAGGCGTGCTGAACGATGTGTTCGGACTTGAGGAGCCCGACCTTGAAGCGCTCTGGCCAAAAATCTGCGCGCGCCACAAACAGCTTTTCCCGCATGCCTCCCGCCAGCCCGTCGGCTGAGACCGGTCGGACCGGCGAGAGCGCTACGCTGATTACCCGCCGAGGGCTTCGTTCAACTGCTCCACGGTCTCGTAGAAGCGGCCCTCCGCTTCTGCAAACCGCAGGAAGTGGACGTTCTTCACGAGGTTCTCGCGCGCATCCGGGTCGGCCTCAAAGTTGGCCATGGTCTCATCGATGAAGGCCTCAAGCGGCATATAGCCCTCCCGCGTGGACTGGCCTGGCGTCAGTTCGGTCTGGACCGCTGGCGGGGCGATCTCAATCACGTCCACCGATGTCTGCCTGAGCTTGTGGCGCAAGGCCACGGTCCATGAATGAAGTCCGGCCTTGGTGGCGTTATAGGCGGCGGTCTTCGTCCAGGGCACAAAGGCGAGGCCTGATGTGACGTTCACCACACTGGCCCGCGGCTGAGCCCGCAGATGCGGCAGGAGCGCCGAGGTCAGGCGGATGGGTCCCAGAAGATTGGTGGCGATGGTCGCTTCGGCAATCTCGACATCCACGGGGTCGGCCAGCAGGTCCTCATAGCGCATGATGCCGGCATTGTTCATGAGGACGTTGAGGGCCGGGTGCTCATCCAGCACGCGGGCCGTGAGGTCCTCGATGGAGCCGGCATCTCCGGCATCGAAGGTCATGGCGTGCATGCGGTCCCGACCGGCGATGGTGTCGTCCAGCTTCGCCTTGGTGCGGCCCGCGACGATGACGGTGTTGCCAAGATCGTGGAAGCGGTGCGCAAGGGCGCGGCCGATACCGGAGCCACCACCGGTGATGAGGATCGTGTTTCCTGAGAGTTTCATTCCTGTCTCCTTTTCTCTGGATGACGGGAAGTTGGCTTTCAGCTATCTTTTCGAAAGAAGGCACCAGAAAGAATTATACTTACCTGATGGAGAGTATTGAGCAGTGACGGCAAAACACGACATGACGGACGATGAAATTTCTCTCGCCGAGAAGCGCCTGGACGAGGTTCCGCCGGAGTCCGACCCGGAGATCGATGCCCTTGTCATGGAAACGATCGGTCGCGTGGCGGACAAGTGGACCATGCTTCTGATCGAGGAGCTGACCGAAGGCGGGGTGATGCGGTTCTCGCAGCTAAGCCGGCAAATTCCCGATATCAGCCAGAAGATGCTGACGCAGACGCTGCGCTCCATGGAGCGCGACGGTCTGGTGACGCGGACGGTCTATCCGGTCGTCCCGCCAAAGGTCGAATATGAGCTGACCGATCTCGGAGTTCGTCTCGCGCGCGCTTTCTGCGGCGTCTGGGTCTGGGCGGAACGCTATCATGACGAAATCCGTCGGGCGCGGGAAGCGTTCGACGCGCGTAAAGACGGTTGAAGGCGGTCACGGCTATCTGCTGATCCTTCGACGTCGCTCAGGATGAGCAGCCCCTCACCATCAGGCGTTCTGCTCGAACTGCGCGGTATCGACAGCGAACCAGAGCGTGTCAGCATGCGCGAGCAGCGTGCCGTCCTTTGTATAGAGCGCCGTGCCGGCCGTGTGCTTGCGGCCCTTTCCACCGGTGCGCCATGAGGCGATGATCAGCGGCTCACCCACGGGTGGACGCTCAAGGATCTGCGCATTCATCTCGCCGAGCAGCGCACGGTCGACATCTGGCAGCGAGAAGCCACCGGGACAGTCGAGCGCCGCCCAGACAATCTCGGGCCGCACGAGGCCGTCTTCATCGGCGAATGTCTCATGCGGGGTCCAGATCGTCGCGGCGGTTTCCGGCTCTTCCAGCTGGCCGCAGAAGATGCGGAGGCCCTCACCCGGCTCGCGGCCACGACCGCAAACGAAGCAGACGGAATTCTCACCCGCGCCGAATGGCCGGGGATGCTCGCTCGCCTTTTTGGCCGCCTCAAAGGACGGGGCCGGACGCGGCGCGATGCCGGGGGCTTCCGGGCGGGCCGTCATGATGCGCGTGTCTCCCGCCATCAGGACGGTGTTGTCGCCATCGGCCGCAATGGTGAGCGGCGTTTCCAGCGGGATTGGCGCATTAATTCGGATCGTGTGCGGGCCGTCGAGATGCTGGGCGAGCGACCCCGCCGAATAGCCGCCATTGCCACTGCCGGGCGGGCCGTTGAACTGGTTCGGGATGGTGATCGTCTCGCGCACAGTCATGGCCAGGCTCCTCTATCGACGGGACGGCGCTATCCACAATTGCATGCGCATGCAAGTGGACGCCTGAGGCAGGCTATGCGAGGCGAGGACCGTTGATACCGTCCGATGGAGTGCCCCATTATGCTGTTTTCGTTCCGCCAGCTTGGCGCGGCTGCCTGTCTTGCTCTGCCCCTGATCCTTTCATCCTGCCAGTCAGCGCCCGGGACGCCGATGAGCGCCGCTCAAGCCGCGCCACCGGCCATACCGGACGATGTCATCGAACTGCGCGAGCCGGACCTGATCGCAAACTTCTATCCCGCCACAACCACCGACGCGCCCGGCCCGGCCATTCTGATGTTTGGCGGGTCCGAAGGCGGGCTGAGCGACGGCGTTGCGCGTGATGCCGAGGCGTTGCGCGCGGAAGGCTTCAGCGTGCTGCAGATCTCTTTCTACCGCTTCGAGGGCCAGGAACAGAACCTTGAAATGGTGCCGCTGGAACGGTTCGACCGCGCCCTCGACTGGCTGCTGGCGCGCGGAGAAGTGGACGCAGGACGCGTCGGCATCTTCGGCACATCGAAGGGTGCGGAAGCGGCGCTGATCGTGGCAAGCCGCCGGCCGGAGATCGAGGCGGTTGTTGCAATCGTCCCGTCGAGCGTCTCGTGGGCCGGCATCAACTGGGACTTTGACGGGCGCGTGCCGGAACCCTCCTGGTCACTGAAGGGCGAGCCCTATCCCGCGCTGCCCTATGGCGACTTCGACTATAAGACAGGCCTCTACTCGCTTTATGCCAATGGGCTGAAGGCTGTCGGCGAGCATGAAGAGGCGGTGATCGCCGTCGAGGAGAGCGACGCACCGACGCTGCTCATCTGCGGCGGGTCGGATGCGCTCTGGCCGAGCTGCCCGATGGCGGAAGCGATCGAAGCGCGGGCCGAGGCAATGGGCGGGCCTGAGGTGACGGTGCTTGCCTATCTGGACGCCGGACATGGCGCGGGCGGCCTGCCATCCGAGGCGCTGGACCCGGAAACCGCGGACGAACCGCTAGACTGGGGTGGCACACGCCGCGCGAACCGGGCCGCGCAGCAGGAGAACTGGCCGAAGACGCTCGAATTCCTGAAAGAGACGCTCTAGGCGCAGGCGATACTTAACGAAAAGCGTTCATCCATTAACCTTATGTATATACGGCCCTGCGAATGTTCTGGCGTACATGTCGAACATTCAGCCCGCAGGAGAATCCCGCGTATGGCCATCACAGCTGACAGCACTGCTTCGTCGCGCGATCGCACAAAAGCCAAATGGCGCCGTTTCAAGGTCGATCTCTGGCTGACCGATATCAACACCGTCGAGCTCGGTATCATGAAGCATACCCAGCATGAGGCCGACTCCGATCAGTTCACCAAGGACATGGAGGTGATCGGCCAGGTCAAGGAGGACGGCGAACGCACCGGCATCCTCGCCTATCGCAAGGAGGCGTGGAATGAGAGCGACGGGATGAAGCGCCGCCTGATCATCAAACAGTTCACTGATTCCATGAACTGGCGCGGCTCGATGGAGTTCATGATGGGCCGGTCACTGGCGCTCAGCATCGGCGCGCGCGGCGTGCCAGTCAGCGCCTATACGCTGAACCTCGCCCGCCACGACCAGCTGATCCAGCTCGAGCGATCGGCGCACAAATGGCTGTTCATGCCGGAGTATTTTTCCTTCTTCATCGAGACCGATGACGGGCCGCGATTCTATCGGTTGCGGCGCAAGGTGATCGCCATCGGGGCTGATTATATCCTGTATGACGGACGAGGCCGCAAAATCGGTGTGCTTGATCATCACATCCTCAATCTTGGCGGATCGTGGCATGTGAAGCTGCGCGAATCCGCCGCCTATATCGAACTCGAAGTGGCCTTGCAGATGTTCTGCGCCATGCTGCGCTTCAACCACGACGCCCGAAACCACGTCAAACGCCAGCTGCGCAAGGTGACGCGCGGCGAAACCGATCTTGATCTCGACCATCATGAGAAGGATCTCTACGCCAATCCGCGCAAGCTGCGCTGAGAGCATCCCGGAACTCACGCCGCCGGCCAGTCATTGCTGAAGGGTACACCTTTAAGGAGACCCTCACATGGCAGAGACGAAAACCGTAATCGTGACCGGCGCAGGTTCAGGCATCGGCGAAGCAACCGCGCGGCGCTTTTCAGCAGACGGTTGGAATGTCGTCCTGAATGGCCGCACACGCGACAAACTCGAAGCCGTCGCCAAAGACCTGCCGGATGATCGCACGCTGGTGGTCGATGGAGACGTCTCGAACGCCAATGATGTGAGCCATTTGATCGCGCAAACCACAGACCGGTTCGGCGCGATTGACTGCCTCGTCAACAATGCAGGTGTCGCGCAGATGGGCGAGCCGGGAGACCTCACCCTGGAACAGTTCCAGATGATGATGGACATCAATGTGACCGGCATCTTCAACACGGTGAACGCGGCCCTGCCGCAGCTGAAGACCGCCAAGGGATCGATCGTGAACACCTCGTCGGTGTCGGGTCTTGGCGGTGACTGGCAGATGTTCGGCTACAACACATCCAAGGGCGCGGTATCCAACATGACGCGGGCCATGGCGCTGGACCTCGGCAAACATGGCGTGCGGGTCAATGCGGTGGCGCCAAGTGTGACGCGCACGCAGATGTCCGAAGGCATCCGCGAGGATGAGGACAAGCTCGCCAAGGTGAAGAACCGCATTCCAATGAAGCGGGCCGCCGAGCCGGAAGAGATTGCGAGCGTGATTGCTTTTCTGGCCGGTCCTGATGCAGGCTTTGTGAATGGCGTGATCCTGCCGGTGGATGGCGGACTGACCGCTTCAAACGGGCAACCGAATTTCGACTGAGGCGTCCAGCCACTCCGCGAGGCCGGGATTGCTTAACGAAACCGGTTGTTCCGTTAACCTTATGTATAGCCGAAGCGGCGAGGGTCTGGACTGACATGTCCAACACCCAGCCCGCAGGAGCTTCCCGCGCATGGCCATTACTGCCAATCACGCCACCTCGTCGCGCGATCGAACGAAAACCGAATGGCGCGAGTTCAAGGTCGATCTCTGGCTGACCGATCTCAACACGACAGAGCTCGGCATCATGAAGCATACCCAGCATCAGGCCGCCTCTCATCAGTTCACCAAGGATATGGAGATCATCGGCCAGGTGAAGGAGGGGCGCGAGCGGACAGGCATTCTCGCTTTCCGCAAGGACCTCTGGAAGGATGAGGATGGCATGAAGCGCCGCCTCGTCATCAAGCAGTTCAATGAAAACATGTCCTGGCGTGGCTCGATGGAGCTTCTGATGGGCCGCTCCCTGCAGCTCTCACTCGGCGCCCGGGGTGTACCGGTGCCAGCCTATTCAGTGAATCTGGCGCGGCATGACCAGTTGGTGCAGCTCGAACGCTCGGCCCAGAAGTGGACGTTGTTTCCGGAGAAGTTTTCCTTCTTCATCGAGACAAGCCAGGGGCCGCGCTTCTATCGCCTGCGCCGCAATGTGATCGGCATCGGGGCCGACTATACGCTCTATGACGACCAGAGCCGGAAGGTCGGCTCGCTCGATCACCGGATCGTCAATCTTGGCGGGTCATGGAAGGTGAAGGTCGACAAGGCACAGAGCTATGCGAAGCTTGAAATGGTGCTGCAGATATTCTGTGCGATGCTGCGTTACAATGGCTCGGCGCGGCGGCATGTGAAGCGGGAGCTGGAGCAGCTCTGCCGGGGGCGAGCGGTCCGCCAGCTCGATAGCCATGAGCGCGATCTCTATACCAATCCGCGCCACCACTAGAGCCAGAACGAACGCCAAACCGTACCGCTTGACTTTCTTCGCGATAGTTGCCTCTACTCATGTGACGGCCCGGCAAGCAGGCCGCATGGGAGGACAACATAATGACACCGATCAAGACGCTCGCTTTCCTCGCGACGGCAAGCTGCGCCATGGCGCTACTGGCGGCCTGCGCGACCGAAACATCTACGCAAGAGGCTGACGCCGAAACCACTGAAAGCCAGCAGGTTGCTGCGTCCGAACCGGCGGCCGAGACCAGAGAACAGCTCGTTCTGTCTGCTGCGCCTTGCAACGAGCCCCCTGTCGACCGCTGTGTGCGCGGCGAAGAGTGCGGAACACTTGTGGCCGCGCAGGGCCCTGCGGTGAACCCTGCTACCGATCGCAATTATTATCTCGACTATTCCTGCGACCTCAAAAAAGGCGACAAGGTCAATCTCGTGCTGAACCTGCATGGCGCAGGCTCCTATGGAAACTGGCAGCGCCATTATTTTCCGATCGCCGACCATGTCGACGACTACAACCTCGTCGTCGCGACGCCGAACTCGCCGACCCAGTTCTGGACCGAAGGCGATGACGAGCATTTCAAGACAATTATCAGCTCGCTCATCGAGGAGATTGGCGCGGAGAATATCGCATCCTTCTGGATGGCCGGGCACTCGCAGGGCGGCATTACCTCGCGGCGGCTGATCTGCACGCCCTTCTTCGAGGACAAGGTGGATGGGTTTCTGAGCCTGTCCGGCGGACGCGTCAGCCGCGCGCCGCTCTCGCCTGACTTCTACCGTCCCGGCATGGCGCGTCGCACGCTTCCGGCGACCTTCCCGGAGGAGGTTATCCCGCAATGCGACTTCAGCCATATCTACACGACGGGCGAGCTTGAGATCACCGAACTGCCGGAGACGTCCGTCTGGGCCGACAAATATGACTGCGACGCGCGGATTGAGAGCGCGGTCAGCGACAGTGATCCGGGCTATGTCTATGACAATTCCAGCCAGACTGACCCGAACCCCGTCTGGGGGCTTGAGGCACGGCCGGGCGATGCAGAGGTGTTCGTCTACCCGAACTGCAAGGGCGACCGCGTGGTGGCCGATGTCGTCCGGCTCGACAAGGGTCACACCGAAGGGCTTGAGCCGAAGGTGACGGAAACGATCGTGAAGCTGATGATCAGCGCCCCCGGCGGCAAGATCGCCAGCGGGGCGGAGTAGATTTCCAGGCCGGGGCGGGCGTGTCCGTCCCGGCTTTTCGTCTTGAAGGCGGCACGCTTTCCTCTAGGTTTCGGGGCGAACGGATCGCCGCGGAGCCTCAACGATGAAAATCATCACCACCCTTTTTGCTGCCAGCCTTGCCTTCACCGTCTGCACCGCCTGTAGCGATACCGGCACCGGACCTGCGGCTGACACGCACACGTCTGATGCGCCGCAGGCGAGCGAAACCGATACCAACAGCGATATCCGCGCCTCCATTGAAGCGGAAATCGTCCCCGCGATCACGATTGTCGGCGAGACGCGCCCGACACTGGTCGAGCGAATGGCGCATTTTCGGGCGCCGCAGGTCTCCGTTGCGGTCTGGCGGGATGGCACGCTCGACTGGGCGCAGGGATATGGCGAAGGCGCCGATGCCGACACGCTGTTCCAGGCTGCCTCCCTGTCAAAAGCGGTATCGGCCACCGGAATTGTGACCCTGGCCATGAAGCGCGGTGTGTCTCTGGACGACGACATTTCGGATCAACTGGATGGGCTCGACCTTGCCGCCCTGAATCCGGACGGCGTGCCGATCACACTGCGAGGCCTGCTCTCGCACACCAATGGCGCAACCGTCGGCGGATTCCCCGGCTATGCTGCGGGCGAGCCGCTGCCGACGAACCTCGAAGTAATAACCGGCACCGGCACGGCAAACACGGAGGCCGTGCGTATCGAAGCCAATCCCGATGGCAATTTCAGCTATGCGGGCGGTGGCTTCCAGCTTGCGCAGTACTGGGCCGAAAGCGTTAGCGGCGAGGATTTTGCCGTGCTGATGGACCGGCTGGTGCTTGAGCCCGTCGGGATGACGCAAAGCACGTTCGAAATGCCCCCGCCGGAGACCTGGACCAAGGATGGCAATGTCGCCCCGGCCTATGATTTTGGCGGCGAGCCGATTGAAGGCGGCTGGCACACCTATCCCGAGCTCGCAGCGGCTGGCCTCTGGACCACGCCAACCGACTATGGCCGCTTCGCTGTGGCGCTTTCGAAGGCCATGACCGGCGAGACGGGGACGGGCATTGACGTCGAGGTCGCGCGTGAAGTGACCACGCCGGTGTCTGAAGGCTATGGCCTCGGCATAGGCACACGGGAGAAGGACGGCGAAATCATCCTGAGCCACAGCGGCTCGAATATGGGCTACAAGACCTATTTCGAAGCCTGGCCGGGGCGCGGGGACGCGATTGTCGTCATGACCGGCGCGCAGGGCGGCTTTCCGCTGGTCACCGATATCGTTCGCACCGCGAAGCTCGCTTATGGCCATTCGATCAAGGACCCACGCCAGGAAGCCCGCTTTGATATGGCTGATGAGACGCTGGCGGCGCTGGCGGGCGACTATTGGGAAGCCGGCGATGACCAGATGAGCTTCACCCTGCAGGCGAACAGCCCCGACATGATCCTTAATTCAAGGCAGGGTGGGCGCTATCGACTGGTGCCTATCGGCGAGGCATTGCTGATCGATCCCGACGATGGCGAGACTCTGACCTTCGCTGAGAAGGACGGCGTCATGACTATCACGACAGGCGGGGCTGACTATGTGCAGGTTAGGAAAGATCCGTAACGCGCGCGCCAATCAGCTCTCAACGTCGCCGAGATAGCGGTCGGTAAAGGCCATGAAGGCGTCCCAGCTCTTTTCATCGGCGAGTTCCTGATAGCGGTCTGAGCCGAAGACGGTCCAGGCGTGCGGGGCGCCGGAATAGACGTCCAGTTCATAGGTCGCGCCAGCCTCTTCCAGCTTGGTGGCCAGTTCGCCGGCCAGTGAGATCGGGATGCCGGCATCGGCGCCGCCATGCATGATCAGGATCGGCGCATTGACGTTGTCATAGGTCTGGCCTTCCGGCGTATCGAGGCTGCCATGGAAGGTGGCGTAACCGACGACATCGTCACTGGCGGCAGAGCGCGCCAGCTCCAGCGTGGCGCCGCCGCCGAAGCAGTATCCCATGACGATGGCTTTTGTCTCTCCGGAGGCATCCTGCGCCGCTTCGAGACCGCCGAGAATCCGGGTCCGCATCATCTCGCGGTCGCCGTAGAGCTTGCCGACTTCGGCCTTCTTGCCTTCGGTCGTGTCGGGGCGGTTGCCCTTGCCATAGAGGTCGACCGCGAAGGCGTCATAACCCGCATCGGCCAGCATTTCCGCGCGCGTGCGCTCATAATCATCAAGGCCGTCCCAGTCATGAATGACGATGACGAGGCCTTTGGAGTCGCGCGTGGCTTCGGCAAGATAGCCTTCATAGGCCTCTCCGTTGACGTCATAGGTCACGGCCTCTCCGGCAGTGGCAGAGAGCGCAGCGACTGATGTTGCAGCGAGAGTCGAGAGAATGAAGCGTTTCATGGGGGCGTTCCTTCCTGGTTTGGCGGGCCTGTCCGCCTGAATAAAACCTAGCGCACGGCGCTCATGTTCCAAGCAAGCTGCCCCATGGCCAAGCCAGCCACTCGAGAACCCGTTGACGAGATCTGCGTTTCTGGAACTACTGGCACGTGTCATCCGATATGGACGGGAGAATACGCCATGATCAGATCTTACCGCCTTGCGGGCGCCGCTCTTATCTTTTCAACGTGTATTAGCCTGCCCGCGCTCGCTGAGGATTGGGGCGACAAGGCCCTTCGCAGCGGCATCGCCTGTGGCAACATTCTCGATGATGAAACGGCGTCATCGGAAAGCACCGAAGTCTGTCATCGCTGGATCGAGGTCATTGAGGCTGAAGTTCCGCGTGGCAAGCTGGAGCCGCTCGAAGCGAACAAGGCGATTATCGGTGGCAGCGAAGCGCTGTTTGGCCTCGCCGCGCATCAATACGATACCGACCCGGCGCTGGCCTGCGAGACGATGGAAGAGGCGATGCACCTCGGCCACCCCTACAAACGCGGGCTGAATGCAGCCCATGACCAGCTCTATGGTGAACTGAAGGGCGACCTGATGGTGCTGATCGCGACCGAGTGCAGCTGAAACGCTAGACTTTCAGCTCACGCCACTCGCCCGGCGCAAGGCCTCCCAGCGACCACTCGCCGACTTGGGAACGGATCAGACGCACGGTCGGGTGACCGATGGCGGCCGTCATGCGGCGCACCTGCCGGTTCTTGCCTTCGCGCAGACCAATCTCCAGCCAGCTATCCGGCACCGATTTTCGAAAACGGATGGGCGGGTCACGCTCCCAGAGATCTTCCGGCGGGTCCATAGGGCGCGCTTTGGCGGGCAGTGTTCGGCCATCCTTGAGGTCGAGGCCTTTGCGGAACGCGTCCAGTGCGGTCTCATCCGGAAGGCCTTCCACCTGTGCCCAATAGGTCTTTTCCATCTTGTGGCGCGGCTCTGCGATGCGGGACTGAAGTCGCCCATCATCGGTCAGCAGAAGAAGGCCCTCACTGTCGCGGTCAAGGCGTCCGGCAGGGTAAACGCCGGGCACATCGATATAGGCCGAGAGCGTCGGGCGCGTGCTGCCTTCGGTCCCCTTGTCGGTGAACTGGCTGAGCACGCCATAGGGCTTGTTGAACGCGATGAGCATGGCGAGCGGTGTCCATGATCGCGCCGGCTTATTCAAGCCTGAACGCCACTGTCTGACACTCACGCATGAAAAAGCCCGCCACACGGGCGGGCTTTGACGAGCAGGCTAATATTTTGTTGTTCGGGCCTACTGTTTGTATGTTTCGAGATATTCACTCAGCTCGATGTCGCCGTCACTATCGGTATCGTATTCGGCAAATTGCATCAGGTTTTCCTCGCCGCGATTCTGCCAGCGAGCCCATTCGCCTTCAGTGATCAGGCCGTCATTTTGCGTATCGATTGCAAGAAAGACCTGGGTTGCCTTCTGGGCGGTCAGCGCGCTTTCGTCAGCGCTTGTCCAAGCCTCAGCTTTCATGTCGGCATCCATCTCGTGGTCGCTCATATCGCCTTTTTCCATATGGTTGTCGGCGAGCGCCGGAGCGGCTGCAAATGCTGTTGTTGCGGCAAGTGTTGCGATGAGACGTTTCATGATGTTTCCTTTTCGCTCAATAGGTTGAATTTGTTTCACAAGGGCGCGGTCTGCGCGCTCGACTTGCTACACAATATCAACGGGCCGACCCGCCCCATGTTCCGAAAAAGGTTGATTTATCCGGGCCTTGTCGGTTTCAGGCAACGCTCGCTTGGCGCGGTCCAGTTGACGCTGGACACAAAATGGACGGAGATGACCGGGTCATTTCGGGAGGGTTATCAATGACACCTATGGAATCGGCCGCGCTGTATGCTGGCATCTTCGTGCTTTTCTTTTTGCTGTTGAAAGGCCGCGTCGGGCAGGTGCGCAGTGGCGAGAAAGTCATGTTCGGCGACGGCGGGAATGAGCGGCTGCAACGTGCCCAGCGCGTTCAGGGTAATGCCGTCGAGGACGTGCCGGTGACGCTGATCGGCATCCTGGCACTGGGCGCGCTGGCGGCGCCGGTCTGGCTGATCCACGCGCTTGGCATTGCGCTTGTCCTCGGGCGGCTTCTGCACGCGGTTGGGCTCTCCGGCTCAAGCGGTGGCAGTCCCGGACGCATGTGGGGCACGATCCTGACCCTTGTCGCCATGCTCGCCACCGGCATCGCCTGTATCTGGTTTGCGGTAAGCTAGACGCCTAGAACACCGCCTGAACGTCAGCGGTCCAGCCGACATAAACGTCGGCGCCCGTCTCGATGACCGGGCGTTTGATCAGCGTCGGATTGGCGATGAGGAGGGCTTCGGCCTTGCCCTGTTCAACGGCAGCCTTGTCCCCTTCGGACAGGCCACGCCAGGTCGTCGAGCGCTTGTTGACCAGCATGTCCGGGCCGACCTCTTTCAGCCATTGCGGCACTTTTTCCTCAAGATTCGTGTCGGCGCGGATGTCGACCAGTTCGACATCATGTCCGTCCGCATCAAGGGTATTCAGCGCCTTCTTGCACGTGTCGCAATTCTTCAGGCCGTAAAGCGTCAGATTCGCCATGTGTTTCGTCCTCATTTCATCTGCTCGTCACATAACGCGATCATATCGGTGAATGATCCACGCGACGCAATCGCCTGCTTGTTGGAACCATGCTAGGAGCTTGTGGGTTAACCATATCATGAACGCTGCTCAGGTCCGGGCGGCGCGTGTAATCAAAGGGGATGGCCAATGGGCAGACTTTTACAGGCACTCATCGTACTTTTCGCAGCAGTCTTCCTGATACTGCTTCTGTTTTTCCGTGTCACAGAAGGCTCATTTGCCGAGGCCGGTGCCCGGATGGACCGCCTGCTTGGGGCTGCCGCTGAAGAAACAGGCGAAGCCGCCAATGAATTTGCTCGCGAGACCGATGAAGCGCTCCGCGACCTTAATGATGGCGACTAGTCCCGAAGCGAGAACAGATCTTCCACCGTACAACCGAGCGCGCGCGCCAGCTTGAGCGCCAGCGCGGTTGTCGGCACGAAGACCCCGTTCTCGATCGTGTTGATCGTCTTCCGGCTGACAGAGACCAGCCCGGCAAGGTCGGCCTGTGTCAGCCCTTTCGCCTGGCGATAATCTTTCAGCGATGTGGCGAGGTCGGGATGGTCAGGCACCCTTCCCCTCCAGCCAGGCGAAGGCGAACATTGGCGCGACGACGCCGGTGATCAGAACAATCTGGACCGCCTCATGCGCCGGAATTTGCACGAAGAGCGACACGGCGAACACGAGGGCCGAGGCGATCAAAGTGGCCCAGTAGCCCGTCGTAAAGGCCTGTGCACGGTTGGCGCGGACGAGTTCATCATCAAGGGCTGTCTGTGTTGAGGCAGAGGCGTCGCGCATCGCCTTGCCGCCCACCAGCCAAATCAGGATGCCGGCCCAGATGACCGGGGCGACAATGCTGATCACCCGGACAAACCGGCGGTCACCCCCCACAATATCATCAAAAATCCCGAAGCCTGCCGCCTGCCAGACGATAAAGGCCAGCGCCATGGCGACCAGCAGACAACGCCTGCGGCGGGAATATTTTTCAACTTCATCTGTCATGGGAACACCTTCATGATGTAACGTGAAGGTGACATCTAGATCAGAGACAATGTAACGTCAACGTTACATAGCGTGCTTATTTTTCATCCACATAGACTTCGCCGCTGAGGTCATCCAGTCTTGATTGCAAATGGGCCCGCACGTCCTCAACCGCCTGGTTGTAGACGGTGGGCCCAAGTGTTTTCAGCATGATGTCGAGGATTTCACTGGCGCGGAATGCGCTGAGCGTCTCGTCGAATTCGGTGGAGAACAGCTTCTGGAGGTGCGCGATCAGCGCGTCGCGGCGCTCTTCCGTCAGCTCGATCTCTTTCATTCCACCACACCGACGATCGGCCCCATGTCGAGGCCCTGTTCGTCGCGGCCATAGGCGGGCGCGTAGATGCGCGAGACCTGCCCATCAAGGAAGAGTGCATTCGGGGCGCGCAGTTTTTCACTGAAAAGCGTCGCAAAATCGTGGAAGGTCACCGGCACATCCGAGATCACGAAGAAGACCGTCTCCCCATTCGCGGCAACACCCACGCCATTGCGGCGCCTGCGGGAGGTCCCATCAGGGTTCAGCGACGGGTGAATCTCACCATCGACCACCACCATGGGGCCTGACTGCGTCGCGAAATCAGGGTCGAGCCCCTCATCGAGATAGGTCTGGGATTCGGTGACGCCGGCCCGGTTGCCGTCGAGCCAGAAGACGCCGTTTGGCTTCATGTGGAAGTTGCCGGGGCCATCATTGGTGTTGACGGTCGCAACATCGCCATTGCCATCACGGTAGAAACCGACGGGGCGGCGGTCATCGTGATACATGCCGCCATTCATCGCGAAGACGAGCGCTTTGCCCTCAGCTTTCGCCGCATCGGACACTGCGCCGAACTGAAGATATGGCTCACCTTCGTCATTGTTGAGGAACAGGCGGATATCGTCGCGCGCGGCGTTGAACGTGCAGACGGTGAATGGGCTGGATTTGTGCTCAAGCGAGCGGCAATTGTCGCCGACGGCTGGCTGACCAAGGCCGCAGCTGGCCAGGGCGAGTGACGCCGCAGCCACGAAGATGCTCCGCAAACGACGTGTCATCCTGCCTTGCAAGTCAAATCACCTTTCCACCGGGGACTTGCCCCGACTTTACCATCACCCACAGCCACATAGGTGGAAGGGTTCGCTGGTTCGATCAACTCCCGCATGCAATCAGCGTTCCGTGGCGAGAATATGGTTTGCCGGTCAGGCTGCGATCAGGCGGTTGCCGCCGCTTCATAGGCCTCGCTGGCGGCGAGCCAGGCCTCCTCTGCCTTGTCGAGGTCAGCCTGCGCCTTGTCGCGAGAAGCACCAAGGCGGACCGCCTCGTCGGGGTCGCGCTCATAAAGCGTCGGATCGGCCAGTTTCGCATCGAGTTTGGCGATCACACCGCGATGCTTTTCCATCTCGCGCTCTGCAGCAGAAATCTGCTTGCGGATGTCGACCGTGGCGCGGCGGATGTCCGATTCCGAGCGCTTTGGAGGTGGTGGCGGGGCCGGCGGTTCATCCGGTACGATGGTGGGCGCACCACCGCGGGTCTTGTCGGCAGCGAGCACCAGCGCGCGGTAATCCGACAGATCACCCTCATAGGGCGCGGCTTTGCCATCATTGACGAGCCAGAGCCGGTCAGCCGTCGCTTCGGCGAGGTAAACATCGTGCGTGATGAGAAGGACGGCGCCTTCATAATCGTTCAGCGCATGAATGAGCGCCTCGCGGCTATCGATATCGAGGTGGCTGGTCGGCTCGTCGAGGATGAGAATATGCGGCTGTTTGAGGGCGGTGAGGCCGAGCAGCAGACGGACCTTTTCGCCGCCAGACAATTTCTCGACCTTGGTCTCTGCCTTGTCGCGATTGAAGCCGATATTGGCGACGATGGAGCGGATCTGGCCATCACTGGCCTGAGGGCGCATGCGGCGCACATGGTCGAGCGCATTCTCGCCTTCATTCAGCTCATCAAGCTGGTCCTGGCTGAAATAGCCGATTTCGACTTTCGGCGCGGCGACGCGGTTACCACCCAGCAGTTTGAGCCGGTTCGCAACGGATTTGACGAGGGTAGACTTGCCCTGCCCGTTGGCCCCGACAATCGCGATGCGGTCATCATTGTCGACGCGCAGCTGGACATTGCGCAGGACGGGCTGGCCAGGTGCATAGCCGAGATCAGCATCGTCCAGCACAAAGAGCGGCGAAGCGAGTTCACCCGGCGCCGGGAACTCGAACGGATGGGTGCGCTCTTCCAGCGGGATGATGATGTCCTGCATCTTCTCCAGCATCTTGAGGCGCGACTGGGCCTGCGTCGCTTTCGAGGCCTTTGCGCGGAAGCGGTCAACGAAGCTCTGAAGGTGGGCTTTCTGCTTGTCCTGCTTGGTTTTCTGGGCCTGGGCGAGGGCGAGTTGCTCGGCCTTCTTCTTCTGCCAGCTATCATAATTGCCGGCATGCACGGTCAGCTTCTGGTGCTCCAGAGCGAGAATATGCGTCACAGCGCTGTTCAGAAGCTCCCGGTCATGGCTGACCAGCAAGACAGTGTGCGGATAGGTCTTGAGATAGCTCTCAAGCCAGGCGGCACCCTCAAGGTCGAGATAGTTGGTCGGCTCGTCCAGCAACAGCAGGTCAGGCTCAGCAAAGAGCACGCCAGCCAGCGCGGCGCGCATGCGCCAGCCGCCGGAGAACTCTTTACAGGCGCGCGAGAGATCGGCCTGCGAGAAGCCGAGGCCGTTCAGGATCGAGGCGGCCCGCGCTTCGCCAGACCAGGCATCGGTCGTCATCAGGCGCTCGTGAATGTCGGCAAGTTCGTCAGGGTCGGTCACGGTCTCTGAGGCGTGCATCAGCTGGGCGCGCTCGGTGTCTGCGGCGAGCGTTTCGTCCAGCAGCGTGCGGTCGCTGGCTTCGACCTCCTGCGCGACCCAGCCCATCTTGGCGGCTTTGCCGATGCGGATCGCGCTGTCGCTTTCCTGCAGGCTCTCGCGGATGAGACGCAACAGGGTTGATTTGCCGCTACCGTTGCGCCCGATCAGGCCCACTTTCCAGCCAGCCGGAATCCGCGCCGAGGCGCCATCCATCAGCACCCGGCCCTGAATCCGGTAAGTAAGATTGTCGATCGTCAGCATGGCGGGGGTGCTAAGGCGTTCGGGCTACCTTAGCAAGTTGCCAATCGCGCCATCCAACTGGACGTAGCTGCTAGGATCTTCGGTCGGCGAAAAAGCCCTATTCAATCAAGTAGGCGGTATAGGGCTGCGATTGAGACGTTTCAAATCTTGCGAAACCCTTGCAAATTTCTTTTCCGCCTTGCGGAGGTTCTTCGCTTTCGCCAACAAAGCGCACTTCCCCTGAACGTTTGTTGACCCCATCGAAATGCATAACAAACCAATTCGCGTGCTTTACCGGCTTGTTTGCGAAAATTGTCGAGAATCCGAAAGCAGTGAGATCGTATCCCATGCTGTAGAGCTTTGTTGCCTCGTCTCCCGCGCGCTCTGCCGTATCAAAAGCCTCTCTATTCGATCCAGAGATATACAGCTTAAACACGGGCAAACTCCTGTTACATAAGTCAGTTGCTGCAGGCGCGCTGAATATCTTCGATCGAATATTCCCCTGGACTATCAAGTAAGGATCCCAGAAAATCCTCTGCTCCAAAAACTGAGTCCTCGTTCCACCCCAATCGGCGAGCAATTCGCTCAGCTTCATCTGGGTCATAATAACCGTCAATGCACTCGCCAGCATCTATTCGGCTGTCGATTTCGGGTGGGCTCAAATATTCTAGGCTCTCAAGGGTGCCAGCCAACTTGGCCACAGATGTGGGATTAGTGCTTATATTCCTTGCGGCACGGCCCGTCGCAAATCCATGAGTCAACGTGTACCCATTGTTCTCTACGCTGTTTTCAAAAACGACGATCGCGCTTTTCGCATCGGTTTGACTAGCGTTATAGCCACCGCTCTTTTGAGGCGCATACACATAAAGTTCTCGCTTGATAGCAAGTGAAACCTCAGCCGGCGTCGGGTTCGTTCCGGCCGTTGCCTGAACCGTCACACCTGCGCTGAATCTGTCATATATCGCAACCGGAGCATCGTTTGCACAAGCGGCGAGGGTCGTCGCAGCGAAGGCCAGAAGACTTGTCTTTGCGGAAAAGCATCGAGCGTAGCCAACCATCATGTACCCCCCTCGCCATCCTTCTTCTCCTCGCGAATAGCTTTGAACCTTTCGAAGCACCCTAGAGCTTCAACGCCACCGGGACTTTTTGAAAGTTCGTCAGCGGCCTCGCCGACGGCGAAATAGTCGGCAACTTCCACGTCTACGAAATTGGATACTGTTGTTTCTGAGCAGCCCAAGGCGGACATTGCTTCACCGTCTGTAGCGCCATCAGCTGTTCCAACTACGGGTATAATTTTCCGATACGCCCCGACAACTAAAGACCCACCACTTTCGGCCGTTGACACTGACCCGTCTATACCTAGAACTGTTCGCTGATAGTAGTATACCGAATTCGAACATCCGGACAACATAAAGCTTGCCAGTATTAGTCGAGCCAGCATTCCGATTTGCCGAAGCACCCCCGTGTAAATAGGTGATTTTTACTGTCGAATTCGATTTTTGCAACCCCAGATTTCAAATTTTCGAGGTTCGAAACTAACGTCTGGCTTGTTGCACCCAATGTGATGCCGAAGTCCGGCGCACCAATTCGCAGGTCTAACCCAATAACCTTGCGATGCTCAAAGATTACAATGTTGACGTTTTGGCGCGATTCGGTTTCGACCTGAATCGTACCTGTTATCATGGTCACCGATCCTAAGCTTAACGCATTTTGAACCCCTGAAGAAATCCAGGGCCCGAAGGTCTTTCGCTCCTCGAACTTTATGGCGCCCGACGTATCGAGTTGATCGGGATTCAGTACTTCGTGCGAAACACATGCTCCAAGCAATCCCGCAGTGATAAGGAACGCCAGGATCCGCACGTCACTTCCTTCCCATCTTCGTCATCTTCCGCATCAGGCCTTCCTGGGCGACCGAGGCGACGAGCTTGCCATCGCGGTTAAAAATGGAGCCGCGATTGAAGCTACGGCCGCTGCCGGCCTTCGGGCTGTCCATGGAATAGAGCAGCCATTCATCCGCGCGGATCGGCTCATGGAACCAGATCGCATGGTCGAGGCTGGCGGTCATCAGGTCCGGGTTTATCCAGTGCAGACCGTGCGGCCGCAGACTGGAGCCGAGCAGGCCCATATCGCTCGCCCAGGCGACGAGGCAATGATGCATGGCGGGAGACGCATCGATCTCGCCATCGGTCTTGAACCACATCTGGTTCACATCTGACTTGGGCTCGGGCTTGAACGGATTGATGCCGCTGATCTCCTTCATCACGAAGGGCTGTGGCCGCATCCATTGCTTGCGCATTTTTTCCGGGATCCTGTCGGCATATTCGTCAACGTACTCTTCTCGCGATTTCAGGTCTTCGGGCGGCTTGGTTTTGGGCATCTCATGCTGGTGCTCCCAGCTTTCTTCATGCACATGGAAGGACGCTGTCATGTTGAGGATTTGCTGGCCGTGCTGGATCGCAACAACGCGCCGGGTCGTGAAGCTGCCGCCATCCCGGGAGCGGTCCACCTCATAAATAATCGGGATTTTCGGGTCGCCGGGGCGGATGAAATAGGCGTGGAGTGAATGGCACAGCCGGTCATCCCCCACCGTGCGATAGGCCGACGCCAGCGCCTGCGCGATGACCTGGCCACCAAAGACGCGTGGCCGCTCAGCCTCAAACTCCGGCGTGAAGCCGCGGAACAGGTCCACTTCAAGACGCTCAACGTCGAGAAGGGCTAACAGATCGGAAACGGCTTCAGTCATATTTCAAACTCTTCCCCATCAGAATTCTAACCACGCGCGATTATCACTGTCGGCAGAAACGTCAAATCTGCGCGCGGCATCAAGCAAATCCGAAAGCTGATTGCTTCGCGCCCCAAGCGCAAGGCCGGGTTATGAAAACGCTGCTGAAAAGCCTGAAACGTGAAGCAACTGCCATTCGAGTGCTGCTCGGAGTGAAGCGCTGGCTGGATCCGGTGACGCCGGACTCCACCGAGCTTCTGGCTGATGATTTTGAGAAAGTCGTCGACACGTTTGCCGACAAGACAGCTTTCCGCTTTGAAGGCCGCGAGATGAGCTATGGCGAGTTTGATACCTATGCGAACCGCGTGGCTCACTGGGCACTGGCCTGCGGGCTCAAACGCGGCGAGACGGTTGCGCTGTTCATGGACAATTGTCCGGAATATGTCGCCATCTGGTATGGCCTATCGAAGGTTGGCGTCGTTCCGGCGCTGATCAATAACCAGCTGGCCGGCCAGTCGCTGGCTCATTGCATCAATATTGTCGACGCGAAGCTGGTCGTCGCCGGGGCCAATCAAAGCGAGGCCATGCGCTCGGCAACCGAGTTCATGACCGATACGCCGGACGTCTGGAGCGTGGGCGGGGCGTGCGGCCTGTCGCTTGATGAAGACCTGCCAAATTTCTCCGCTGAGCGGCCTTCCGCAGAGCTTCGCGCCGGCCTCACCAATGCAGACAATTGTCTCTATATCTACACGTCCGGCACGACCGGCCTGCCCAAGGCCGCACGCATGTCTCATGCGAAAGTCCGCTCGACGATGCGCAGTTTCATCGTGCCCTGCGGCATCACCAGGAATGACCGCGTCTATGTCGCCATGCCACTCTATCACACGACGGCGGGCCTCTGCGGGATCGGTGTCGCGCTGATGACAGGCGCCACAGTCGTGCTGCGCGAAAAGTTCTCCGCCACCGCCTTCTGGAGGGATTGCGTGGAAGAAAAGGTCACGGCCTTTGTCTATATCGGCGAGATCTGCCGCTATCTCCTCAATCACCACACCTCGATCAATGACCGGGCGCACAAAGTCCGCGTCGGCTTCGGCAATGGTCTGCGCGCCGATGTCTGGGGCGCCTTCCTCGAGCGGTTTGGCGTCAAGAAAATGGTCGAGTTCTACGGCTCCACCGAAGGCAATGTGAAGTTCATGAATTATGACGGCACGATCGGCGCCTGCGGCCGCGTGCCATGGATTGCCCGCAAGACCTACAGCCACGTGGCCTTCGTGAAATACGATGTCGAGAGCGATGCGCCGGAACGCGATGAAAATGGCTTCTGCGTCCGCGCGCCGGTTGGCGAGGTCGGCGAAGCGATCGGCCGGATTGGCGAGGATACCATGACCCGCTTTGAAGGCTATCAGAGCGACGAAGCCTCACAGAAGAAGATTCTGCGCAATGTCTTCGAGGAGGGCGACGCCTGGTACCGGACCGGCGACCTGATGCGCCAGGACAATCTCGGCTACATGTATTTCGTGGACCGCGTTGGCGACACCTATCGCTGGAAGGGCGAAAACGTGTCGACGAATGAAGTGGCCGAAGCACTATCTGATATTCCGGGCATCCAGACCGCGAACGTTTATGGCGTGCCGATCCCCGGCGCTGAAGGCAAGGCTGGCATGGCATCGGTCACGACCAATGGCTATCTCGACTATAAGGACCTTCTGGATCGCCTGTCCGCGCGCCTGCCGAAATATGCGATCCCGGTCTTCATCCGCGAGCAGCAGGAAGCCGTCACGACCGGCACGTTCAAATACCGCAAGGTAGAGCTGGCCGAGGATGGCTATGATCCTGAGCGCGTGAGTGACCCGGTCTGGTATGTCGACCCCGAAACGGGCGCCTATCGACGCCTTTCAACCGAAGACTTCAAGAAAATCGGATCGGGCGGCGGGCGCTTCTAGCGCCCCATCGCTTCGCGCACGAGATCGGATTCGGCTTCCGCCACGATGGCGTCGATGACGCTGTCGGAATTGACGCGCTCCTTGCCGACTTCAAGCATGACCGGGACGGCGAACGGGCTGATCCGGTCGAGCTTCTGATGATCGATCTTGCCGCGAATACGGGTCAGCATGTCAGACAGGCGGCGAATGTCGAGCAGCCCGGTGGCCGCGTCCTGGCGGGCGGCCTGGAGCAGGATGTGGTCCGGCTCATGGCTGCGCAGGACGTCATAGATGAGGTCGGTTGAAAACGTGACCTGGCGACCGGTCTTTTCCTTGCCGGGCAGGCGCCGCGCAATGATACCGGAGATCTGGGCGGCCTGAGCAAAGGTCCGCTTCATCAGCGGGCTTTCATCCAGCCACGCCTCAAGATCATCGCCCAGCATGTCCGGGTGGAACAGCGCGTCCATGTCGATCGTGGACATGTCATCCATCGCCCAGACAGCCATCGCATATTCAGACGCCACAAAGCCGAGCGGCTTGGCCCCTGCCCGCTCCAGCCGGCGCGTCAGCAACATGCCGAGCGTCTGGTGGGCGAGGCGGCCTTCGAAGGGATAGGTGACGAGATAGTGCCTGTCGGCGCGCGGGAAGGTCTCGACGAGGAGATGGTCCGGCGGCGGGATTTCCGATTTTTCGCGCTGGATCTCGAACCATTCGCGCACCTGATCGGGAAGGCCCTGCCACTGCTCCGGGTCATGGATCATGTGGCGCACCCGCTCGGCAAGGAAGGTGGTCAGCGGGAACTTGCCGCCATTATAGGTCGGGATGGCGGGCTTGTCGGTCTTGGCGCGTGTCACCAGCACATCGAGTTCGGAGATGCCGATGAAGCGCAGGATTTCGCCCGCGAACAGGAAGGTGTCGCCGGGTGTCAGCGTGGAAATGAAGTATTCCTCGATCTCGCCCAGCTTGCGGCCGGGGCGGATGGCGCGCTGCTCGCCGCGCACCTTGGCCGTCTCCTGCCCGCCTTTCGCTTCGCCAATCTTGCCGACAAAGTTTGCAAGCCGGACATTGAGGAGCTGTGCCTCGACAATGGCGCCAACATTCATCCGGTGCTGCTGGGCATCACGCGCTGTGCGCACACGCCAGACGCCATCCTGCATGCGGACGATGCGTTTGAAGCGGTCATAGGTCTTGAGGGCGTAGCCGCCGGTCGCAACAAGATCGACGACGCGTTCATAGGTCTCCCAGTCGAGGTCTTGATAGGGGGCCGCGCGGCGGATTTCGTCAAAGAGCGGCTCGAGCATGAAACCGACCCCGCAGGCCCGGCCCATAATATGCTGGGCGAGGACATCGAGCGCGCCCTGTCGCATCGGCTCGCCGTCGATCTCACCGGCTTCGACAGCGGCTTCAGCGGCGCGGCATTCCAGCACCTCAAAGCGGTTGGTCGGCACGAGCAAGGCGCGGCTCGCCTCATCCATGCGGTGATTGGCGCGGCCGATGCGCTGGATGAGACGGGCCGCCCCCTTCGGTGCGCCCATCTGGATGACGAGATCAACGCCGCCCCAGTCAATGCCAAGGTCGAGCGTTGAGGTACAGACGACGCCCTTCAGCACGCCTTTTGCCATCGCCGCTTCGACCTTGCGGCGCTGTTCGACGGCGAGCGAGCCATGGTGGAGCGCGATGGGCAGCGCGTCTTCATTGGCGCGCCACAGCTCCTGAAAGATGAGTTCCGCCTGGCTGCGTGTATTGACGAAGACAAGCGCCATCTCGGCCTGTTTTATGGCCTCATAGACTTCCGGGATCGCGAAGCGCCCCGAATGGCCGGACCACGGGATGCGCTCACGCGAAACGAGGATATCGATATTCGCGCCGACACCGCCTTCAGCGCGGATGAGTCTGGTTTCTCTCCCGTCGCGCTTTGGCAGCCAGGAGGCGAGCAAGCCCGGATCACGGACGGTCGCCGACAGGCCGACGAAGCGGCATTGCGGGGCCCATGTCGCGAGCGTCGCGAGGCCCAGCGAGAGCAGGTCGCCCCGCTTTGAGGCCGCAATCGCGTGGATCTCGTCAATGATCACGCATCTGAGGTCAGAGAAGAATGCGTCGGCATGGTCAGAGGCAAGAAAGAGCGCGAGCTGTTCCGGCGTCGTCAGCAATATGTCCGGCGGATTGGCCCGCTGGCGCTGGCGTTTCGATTGCGGTGTGTCGCCCGTGCGCGTTTCGATGCGGATGTTGAGGCCCATCTCAGAAACCGGCGTGTTCAGATTGCGCTCAACATCCGTCGCGAGCGCCTTGAGCGGCGAGATGTAGAGCGTGTGGAGCGCAGGGCGCTTCTTGGTTTTATCACCCGCTTCGTCCCGGATCATGTCCGGGGCTTTTCCTCCCCCGTTCACGGGGGAGGTGGGCGGCGAAGCCGCTCGGAGGGGGGAGCCATCAACCGTATCGATTGGCGCTTGCCCCCTCCGCCCTTCGGGCACCTCCCCCGCAGGCGGGGGAGGAGAAACCGCACCACTCAATTCGATCAGGCTTGCGAGAAACCCCGCCAGCGTCTTGCCGCCGCCCGTCGGCGCGATCAGCAAAGCGCTGTCGCCGTCGAGGGCGGTTTGCGTCAGCGCCAGCTGGTGTGGACGCGGTGCCCAGCCCCGGCCTTGAAACCAGCCCTCGAACCGGTCTGGCAGGTGAAATGTCTGGGGCGCGGCGTCGGGCATGATTACAAGATAGATCGTTGCGCGCCTTCCCGCATCCTGTTCATGTAAGTTTCAGGCGAGCGGCCCTCAAATGTCCGCAAAACCATCGGAGCCTCTATGCGCGCCCTCATCGCACCTGCCGCCCTCACCCTTGTCTGCGCAATCCCAGCATCTGCCGACCCTCTCCTGCAGAAGGCCCGCGCGTCTACAGATGCCGACGGGCCGCTCTATGCCTACGAGGTGGATTACTTTGATGGCGACGTACGCACGGTCGGAAAGATCGATCCCGGTCAGCCGGAAGGCAGCCGGATCAGTGTTTACAGCCCGGATGAGAGCGAATGGGACGAGGATTTCCGCGAGATGATCGAGTCGATGGATGAAGGCGTCGACGGAGACATTTTCTGCGACGATTTCGCGGCGCAGATTCCAGATGACGCCAAGCGGAGCGGCGAAACTGAAGACGGCGTTCGATATGCCTTCACGCCGCTGGCGGATGCCGACGCAGACGGAATGGAGCGGAAGGTCATGAAGCGCATGACGGCGAGCGCTGTGCTTAGCAAGGAGGATGGGCAGGTGCTGTCGATGCAGATGTCACTGCCAAAGCCCTACAAGCCGTCAATTGTCGCAAAGATCGAGACCTTCACGCTGGATGTGTCGTGCGCGCGGACGCCGGATGGTCGGACTTATTTGCAGGACATGCAGATGAAAGTGTCCGGCTCGGCCATGATGCAGAGCTTCGATCAGACGGTCTCGAGACGCATCACAAAGCTGCTTGAGCCTGTGACGCGCCCCTGATCGAACCTAATTGTCCTGACGTTCGAGATCGGAAGCGGCGGTGCGGGCCGACAGAATATCAGAGGTCGCCATGTCGATGCTCGACAGCACGTCGCGTGTGAAGGCGACAATGTCGAAGCCGTCCTGCCCGGCAACATCAAAGCCGCGGCGCACGATCACAACATCAAGCGACGGGACGATCACCATGTACTGACCGCGATTACCGATGCCGGCATAGGTATCACTTGGTATGCCGGGGAAGCGGTCCATCAGCCAGAAGCTGGCGCCATAGCCGAAAGAGGCTGGGTCGCTGCGGTCAGGCTGGGCCGAGCCGGGGGTCGAAACGAACTCGACAAAGCCCTGCGGCAGGATGCGCTCGCCGGCCCAATAACCGTCCTGGACGTAAAGCTGCCCCAGGCGGGCCATGTCGCGCGCGGTCATCCAGACCTGGCTTGATGAGACAAAATCACCGCCCCAGTCGGTTTCAAGCGTCGTGTTGAGCGCGCCGATCTTGTGCAGCAGCGCTTCGTACGGGAAACGCCAGTAACGCTGGTCATCCTTGATCGTCTCGCGCAGGCCCCGCATGGCGGCCAGCGTGTCATAGTTCGAGTACTTGAAGCGTTCGCCCGGCGTGACTTCGAGCGGATTGGTGAGTGCGGTATCGACGACACGCGCGCCGCCGAAATAGGTGCGGTCCGTACGGCTGCCGGTGACGCCGGAATCAAGACCGGTCGCCATCTGGAGGGCATCGCGCAGCGTGATGTTGCGGCGCGGGTCACCGCCAGCAGTCCAGTTCTCGACAAGCGCGGGATAGTCCAGATCCATCATGCCCTGCTCTAGCGCCGCGCCGATGATCGTCGCGGTGAGAGACTTTGCGACAGACCATGTGCGCTGCGGCGTCTCAGCATCAATGCCTCGGCCATAGCGCTCGGCCATGACCTGTCCGTCCTTGACGATGACGACAGCGCTGGTGCGGTTGCCGCGGCCATAGGTGTTGCCGTCAAAGGCAAAGTTCACCGGCGCTTCGAGGCGGACATTGTAGAAAGTGGAATCGACCAGGCGGACGTCTGAGCCAAGGGCCGTTGAGACATCGCTGGCCTGACGCGGCACCGGACCGCCAAAGCGCGGCAGCCAGTCTTCTGCGCTCGGATCGGCGCCAATCGGCAAGAGTGAACAGCCAAGCCCGTCGCGCCACACCGCAATGCGTGGCGGCTCTCCGCGCTCATAGCGCACGGCGACGGTGCGGTTGCGGTCATTGATGCTTGGCTCCGACGTAGAGCGCATGGGCTTGCGATAATCGACATAGATGCCGTCGAGCTCGTTGAATTCGATCTCATTGAGAGACTTGCCGGCGGTGAAGGTTGCCGAGCAGGTGAACAGCGCCTTGTAGCCGGCGGCCAATGCGTTCTGCATGATCTCGGTGTCGCCGCCCTCCTGCGCATTGGCGAGGGCGGGGGTGAGCAGGGCTGCAGCCATGACAGGCGCAATCAGTCGTCTCATGATCGAAAGGCTCCATTCAGATCGGATGTTTTAACGCTCACCTGTTTCCCATGATGAAAAGGCAGAAACATGGCAGTGCAGAGGGGCGACTACAGGGCGCAAGTCTGAGACCTATATTAAGCGCATGATCCGTCCGGACCTCCTTCTCTGCCCGACGCCAAAGGGGCTCTATTGTCCGCCCGGTGATTTCTATATCGACCCGGTGCGAGGCGCAGTGGACCGGGCCGTCGTCACACATGGCCATGCCGACCATGCGCGCGCGGGACATGGATCGGTGCTCGCCACGCCCGAAACGCTGGCCATCATGGCGGCGCGCTATGGCGAGGCTTTTGCGAAGACGACCCAGGCCATCGAATACGGCGAAACGGTCGAGATAAATGGTGTCACTGTGTGGATGTCACCGGCCGGGCATGTGCTTGGCTCCGCGCAGGTCGTCGTCGAATGGAAGGGCCTGCGCATGGTGTGCACGGGCGACTATAAGCGCCGGCGCGACCCAACCTGCCGCCAGTTCGAACCGGTAGAAGGCACACATGTCTTCATCTCCGAAGCAACGTTCGGCCTGCCTGTGTTCAAACACCCAGATGATGCGGGCGAGATCGCCAAGCTGCTGGACAGCGTCGCAGCCTTCCCGGAACGCACGCACCTTGTCGGGGTCTATGCGCTCGGCAAGGCGCAGCGCGTGATCAAGCTGATCCGGGAGGCCGGATATCAGGACACGCTGTACATTCATGGCGCGCTGGAAAAGCTCTGCACGCTTTATGAGGATCATGGCGTTGTGCTTGGGCCTCTGGAAACGGCGACGCTGGAGGCAAAGGACCGCGGCGCGCAGGAGCGGTTTCGCGGCAAGATCGTGCTCGGCCCGCCCTCCTCCTTCCATGACAAATGGGGCCGGCGCTTTCCCGACCCCCTGCCCTGTTTCGCCAGCGGCTGGATGGGCGTTCGCCAGCGGGCAAAGCAATCAGGCGTCGAGCTGCCGCTGATCATCTCCGATCATGCCGACTGGGACGAGCTGACTGAAACCGTGCGCGAAGTTGACCCCGAAGAGCTCTGGATCACGCATGGCCGCGAAGACGCGCTGGTACGCTGGGCCGAGCTGGAAGGACGCAAGGCGCGGCCGCTACGGCTGGTTGGCTATGAAGATGAGAATCTGGATTAGACGTCATTAGGAAAATTCGCGTTTCAGGTGCATGATCTGGCCGGCCCAAGGGCGGAGAAACACATGAAACATGCAATCTTGTTGAGTCTGACGGTCCTGGCGCTCGCGGCCTGTCAGGGGTCTAATTGTTCGAAAGCCAAGCCAACGCTGTTAACCGCCAGCAACGCCGCCACAACGGCGAAGGCGGCGGAAGATCTTGCGCTCAACGAAGTCTACACCCGCCATCCGTCCCGCGCGCTGGTCGATATTGCGACCGCACGCCGGCGCAGCATCCAGCCAAGTGTCTACGAGGTGCATGTCGAAATGACAGGTTCGCCTGAGGCGCGAGCGATCTATGACGTCATCATCGGCGAGGATGAAGACGGTGAGATGATTGTGACAGGGTTCACCAAGGTGCAGTAGTCAGGCCGCTTTGCGGGCCTTGAGGATCTTGAAGGTTGCATTGGCGCGCGCCACCACATCGCCGTCCGCCGTGACAAGCGCGTCGGTGAAGCAGATCGAACCGCCTGTCTTCACGAAATGCGTATCGACTTCCAGCCACTGGCCGATCCGGGCAGAACCGATGAAATCAGTGTTCAGGCTAACCGTGACGAGACCAGCAATGTCGGTACGGTTTTCGGCTTTCAGGACTTCGCCAGTGCTGAGCCCCATGGAATTGTCCGCCAAGGCGGCGATGAGACCGCCATGGGCGAAGCCGCGCGAATTGCAGTGGGCTTTGGCGACATGCAGGCCCATCAGGAGCTTTCGATCGGCGCGCTTTGAGTAAAGCGGCTCCCATGGGTCTGTGAAACCAGACTTTTTGAAATGCGGCGCAAACCCTGCCGGGATTTCCATGTCTGTCATTGTTCGCCCTCCCACCTATCTATTCGTGCATGCAGGCCTTTTCCGACCTTCTTGAACGCTTGATCCTCACGCCTTCTCGCAATGGGAAGATCGCCCATCTTGTAAATTACTTCACCAGTGAAGTAAATCCGGCAAGAGGCTGGGCGCTGGCCGTTCTGGCTGGAGAACTGGAGCTGCCGGGCGTCAAGGGCGGCACGATCCGCAAGCTCATCACCGAACGCACCGACCCGGAATTGTTCCGCATGTCCTATGACTATGTCGGTGATCTGGCCGAAACCGTCAGCCTGATGTGGCCGGGCCAGCGGGGCGCGAACCGGGTGCCGCCGATTGATGATGTGGTCGAGGCGCTGCGCGGCGCCACGCGAGCCCAAGGGGAGCGGCTGGTTGCCGGATATCTCGACATGCTCGACCCGCGCCAGCGCTGGGCACTTCTGAAGATGGTGACAGGGGGCCTGCGCATCGGTGTTTCGGCGCGTCTGACCAAGCTCGCGCTCGCCGAAATGGGCGGCGTCGACCCGGCAGAGATCGAGGAAATCTGGCACGGGCTGGAGCCGCCTTATGAAAGCCTGTTCGACTGGCTGGAAGGCAACGCCGACAAGCCCTCGCCTGACATTGATGCGCCGTACCGGCCTGTGATGCTGGCGCATCCGCTGGTGACCAAGGACAAGCGCGATGACCCGGATGCCGTCGATCCGGCCCTGATTGATCCTGATGTGTTTGCTGCAGAGTGGAAGTATGACGGCATCCGCGTCCAGGCCGTCAGCGAGAACGGTACGCGCCGTCTCTATACACGCACGGGCGATGATATCTCGCACACCTTTCCGGATGTGCTGGCGGCGATGGATTTCGAAGCGGCGATCGATGGCGAACTGCTGATCCGCGCCCCGGATGGCGGCGTCGCGCCGTTCAACGAGCTTCAGCAGCGCCTCAATCGCAAGACGGTCAGCAAGAAACAGATGGACGCGCGCCCGGCCATGATCCGCGCCTATGATTTGCTGGTCGATGGCGATGTGGATTTGCGACCGCTAAGCTTCAGGGACAGGCGTGAGCGGCTCGAAGCTTTCATCAAACGCCACGGCGGCGACCGGTTTGATCTCTCTCCGCTTGTGCCCGTCACGACCCTCGAAAAGCTCGAAGAGGCGCGTAACAACCCGCCAGCCCCGGAGATCGAAGGCCTGATGCTCAAGCGCTGGGACAGTGTCTATGTTGCCGGGCGGCCAACCGGTCCATGGTATAAATGGAAGCGCGATCCATTCCTGGTCGATGCGGTGATGATGTACGCACAGCGGGGTCATGGACGGCGCTCAAGCTTCTATTCCGACTTCACCTTCGGCGTCTGGCGCGAGGGCGAGAACGGCCGCGAGATCACGCCCGTCGGAAAGGCCTATTTCGGCTTTACCGATGAGGAGTTGAAAGACCTCGACAAGTTCGTTCGGGAAAACACGATCGACCGGTTCGGGCCTGTCCGGTCGGTCACGGCGAGCGAAGAAAAAGGGCTGGTGCTTGAAGTCGCCTTTGAGGGCCTGCAGCGAAGCCCGCGCCACAAATCCGGCATCGCCATGCGCTTTCCGCGCATCAACCGGATCCGCTGGGACAAGCCCGCAGCAGAGGCCGATACGCTGGACGCGCTCGAAAAGCTGTTGCCGCCGGCTGTGTCGTGACGATTGCTGATGCGAGTTTTCAGTCGGGCACAAACAGGCTACAGGAAGCGCGCATGCAACGATCCTACGCTCTCCCGCTCCTGATCACGGCCATCCTTCAATGGACGGCGCCGCTCCTGCCGCTCTTCGGGCTGGGCGAGACGGTCGGACGCCGTGCGACGGGGGAAGGTATTCCACCGGAAATTCCGCTCGGCATCTTCTTCTCGATCTGGAGCGTGATCTTTCTTGCCTATCTGGTCTTTGCCTTGCTGGCCGTGTTCAAACCGACCTATCTGGAGCAGCGCCTGACACCGCCGCTGCTGATTGCTGGCGCGGGGAATGTTGTCTGGATGCTCAGCGCTCAGTTTTTCGGCAATGACTGGGTGAACTTTCTCCTGCTCATGCCGATCCTGGTCTTTGCCTGGGAAAGCGCGTTCCGGCTGCACCGGATGGGCGGCTGGGACGGGACAGGCCGACGGTTCCTGGCCGCGCTGCTGACGGGGCTGCTGTCGGGATGGATTGCCGTCGCTATTTCGATTTCGGTCCCAGGCCTTGTGCGCGACTTGCGGGGGCTGCAGGAAACCGATCAGGTCTGGATTTCGCTTTGGGCGGCGCTTGTGCCGGCCGCGATCCTCGCCTGGGCCTTTGCCCGTTATGTCAGCCGGGGCTGGTGGTTCTATGTCGCCTTTTCATGGGGGCTGACAGGGGTCGTGCTCAATAACTGGCTGCGCACCGGCACGCACCTGCTTGCTATCGCGGCAGCGATCGCCGGCCTCTATATCCTCTGGCGCCGTCTGCGGACTGAGCCGAGACCAGCGTTCCAGTAAGTGAAGCCCCTTAACTCTGGATCGACGCTTCGACCGTGTCGTTGAGGCTCTTCACAAGCTGCGGCGTGATCGTGCCGTCTGCTTCGAGACCGTTCTCGGCCTTGTAATTGGTAATGGCGGCAATTGTACCGGCGCCCATGATGCCGTCGGCAGGGCCGGGCTGATAGCCAAGCGCAGCAAGGACCGTCTGGATGGCGGATACCTGCTCCACCGAGCTGACCTGCCATGCCTGGCTCGTGAAACGGCCGTTTGCCAAGGCTTCGGGCTCGGCCGGCGACCAGGCTGCGGC
The DNA here is from genome assembly GCF_038900055.1 of Henriciella sp. AS95. NCBI lineage: Bacteria > Pseudomonadati > Pseudomonadota > Alphaproteobacteria > Hyphomonadales > Hyphomonadaceae > Henriciella > Henriciella sp. AS95. Next base: position 678,503 of record NZ_JBBMQM010000001.1, on the reverse strand, counting down.
GCGGCGTTGCGCCTGCTGGGCGACTTCCAGTGACAGGATCGAACGCAGCTCTTCAATCTTGTCTGGTGCGCCTTCGTCACCCTGACGGGCGGCGACTTCGTACCAGTACAGCGCTTCAGACTTGCTCGGAGAGATGCCAAGCCCTGCTTCGTATAGAACGGCGAGGTTATACTGGCTGTCGGTGAGGCCATAATCAGCGGCCTTGCGGAACCATTCGGCTGCGGCGGCATAGCTTTGTGAGCCGCCGTCGCCCTCAGCATAGTAGACAGCGAGGTCATGCATGGCCTTGACGTTTCCGCCTTCCGCCGCGCGCTCGGTCCATTGACGCGCCATGGCGAGGTCACGCGGCACGCCGAGGCCCTTTTCATGAAGCTTTGCGAGACGGTACTGGGCTGCCGGCTGGCCGTCTTCAGCGGCGCGGCGGACCAGGGTTGGACCACCGGTATAGTCGCCGGCTTCAAGGCGCTGCTCGCCGAGGATCAGCTGCGCGACCGCATTTCCATCAGCCGCCGCCGATTCCAGCGTCGGCGTGTCTGGAATGGTTGGCAGGGCAGCAAAATCTATCTGGGGCTCAGGCTCAGGCTCCGGCTCTGCAACCGGGGTTTCTTCGACAGGCGCGACTGCCGCCGTCTCCGTTTCAGGTTCGACCAGCGGGGGAGATGGCTCGGTCATGCCGACGGGGACCGCTTCGGCTGCGTCATCGAACAATTCGTCTTCAACCGCAGCGGCGTCAGCCTCGCTAAGCGGCGCCTCCACAGGGGCAATATCATCGGCGACGGGCTCTTCGACCGCCGTTTCAGCCGGCGCAACCGTCATGCCCTGTGTTGCGACAGTCGGCTTGCCGGGGTCGTTCTGCAGGCCGCGCAGGGTGATGAGCGTCCCTGCGGTCGCGGTCGCCAATGCAACAACGGAGACCGCCGCGATGAGGGGCACCTTGTTCGACTTCTTCTTGGCAGGGGCAATTGCGGCGGCGCTGTTGCGCCCGTTTCTGCGTGAGCTGCTTTCATTCGCTGCCATGGCCGCCTGGCGCGCCCGTGAGAGATAATCGAGCGGCTCATCTTCCTCGTCCAGAGCCACCTGGAATTCAGCCTCGTCCTGTTCTCCTGTCTGGGTCGGCAGAGCGGCCTCAGCGAATGCCTCGGAGGTTTCTCCGTCGGCATCACTCAGGTCAAAGTCGTGCTCTTCGCCAAAAATGTCGCTGTCGCGGGTCTCATCGCGCCCGTCATCCCAATCGACCAGTGCAGAAAGCGGATCGTCCTCTTCGCTCTCCTGGGCAGCCTCAAACGGCGCTGGCTCATCAGCGAAGACGTCGTCATCCATGGCTGGGAAGGCTTCATCCATGGGCGGGGACGCTTCGTCCTCGATGAGGTCGTCCAGATCATCGAGCTCGGGCAATCCGGCGAGGAACTCGTCATCGTCGTCTTCGGGCTTTGGCTCTTCGGCAGGCGCGGCATCCAGGGCTGCGGTCAATTCTTCCAGATCGCCGACTTCAGGTTCGTCAGGATCGAAATCGACCTCTTCGGTCAGCCAGTCGCTGGCTTCGTCCTCGGCGTCGAACGATGGCGCAGGCGGTGGCGTTGGCTCGGGCGCGGCAGCGGGCTCTTCAAAATCATAGGACTGCGCCGCCGGCTTTTCCGCGTGCGGTGGGGTCGTGAAATCCTCGAGGGATTCCAGCCGTGTCGCGAGCGAGGCAATTGCCTTCTGCACCGGTGAAAGCGCGGAAGACTGCTGCGACTGCATCTGTTCGATACGGTCCGACACGCCGGTCAGGGCATCAGATAGGCGCATGTCCTGCTGCTTGCGAGCGCTTTCGAGCGTTTGCTTGAGCTCGGTAAAAGCTTTGTCCTGACGTGCCTGCAGACGTTGCGCGACGCTGGCAACCTGTTCGCCCACCTGTTCGATGGCTGACGCGCTGCGGGTCTCGCTGTCATCGACACGCTGATCGAACTGGTCAGCGAGCGATTTCATCTGGCCGGTGATCCGGTCAATGACATCATCATTATGCTGGCTGAAGTCTTCCAGGCGCTGGGAGACTTCGTTCGACAGCGCTTCAACGTCGCGGCGCACTTCGGTGACGGCTTCGGAGGCATCGCGCGCTTCAACGTCGCGGATACGGGCATCGAAGGCAGATGAGATCCGGCCCATCTGTTCGGTCATGCTTTCCAGCGCGCGGCTTGAGCGCTCTTCGCCGGTTGTTACACGCTTATCAAGCGACCCGATCGAGTCCTCGATGGACTTCAGTGCGTCTGGCGAAGCACCGGCGGCCGCGGCCTGCTCGATCTCGCGGGCCAGCTCCTGGCGCGTGCCCTCAATGGTGGAGCGCAGCTCCTCGGCCAGGCCATCAAAGCGTGATTCAAATTGCTGCCGCAGCTCGGCCGCCTTTTCGGGCGATGCCTGCTCGGCGATGGTCTCAATACGCTTGTCGAGGTTTTCAAAGGTCTGTTCCAGCGTCGTCATCGCCGAGTTCGTCATGGTCTCAGCCCGGTGCAGGCGTTCCTGCATGCGCGTCATTACCGACTCGATGGAAGACAATGCGCCGGCGACATCGCCTTCAACCGCGCCGATGCGATCATTGAACTGGTCGATACGGGCGAGACGTGAAGACACGCCGGTCTCCAGCTCGGAGAACCGTTCGGAGAGGTGTTTTGCAGTGCCTTCAGCGCGCAGCTCGGCCTGCTCGACCTTGCGCTCTACTTTCTGGGCTGCTTCCGACAGGGTCGAATCGATTTTAGTCTCGACGCCGGCAACGCGGTCATTGAGGTCTTCGATACCGGTCTCGACGCGGGCGCGCACAGAAGCGGTCTCGTCCTGGCGGCGCGTATTCTCGTCGTAGATGTGGGAGGCGAGCTGACCAACAGCCTGCTCAAGTGACTTCAGCGTTTCCAGATTCCGGTCGCTGCGGTCGTCTTCCTCGATGGTTTTGATTTTGGTCTGCAGCGCATCATAAGTCTCGCGCAGGTCCTGCAGGGTGGATTCGACATTCTCGACGACATCGTCGGTCTTGGCGTCGGTGCGGTTAAGGCGTGTGACCAGTCCGACCAGAGACTGGTCGATGCCGGTGAGCGCGAGGGTCGAGCGGGCCTCAACAGCTTCAAGCCGGGCGATCAGGCGGTCGAAAGCACCACGGGACGGGCCCTGATCGTCTTCGCGGTGATCACTGGTTTCAACGGCGCGCGGATAACGCGGCGTGCCACGATCACGAGCAGAAGGCGTGTCCTCCTCGCCGACTTCCAGCAGCATTCGGTTGATGTATTCGCCAATCGTCAGACCTTCTTCGCGAGCGGCATCCCGCGCTGCGTCGCGCGCGCGCTGGTCGATACCCTTCACACTCCAGGGTCCGTAATTGCTCATACGATTACTCCATCAACTTTCCGGCGGAAAAGCTCTGCAGGAATGCCCCATGCCACCAGAATCTTTTCATGGATGGGGCGCGTCGTATTAAAAGCTGGTTAAAAAGGTAAACAGGCGGTGCGAATTTATTCAGTGTCTGAAAACGTCTGCGCAATTTCGCAAAGGTGAATGACAAGTCAGTTGACGTTCGCGTAAAGGGAATACATATTTCCGGCATGCCAGACACAGCTTCACTCTCCATTTCCGAGAGCCGTACATATTCGATCTCGGAACTCGCCCGCGAATTCGGCATCACGCCTCGCGCCCTCCGTTTCTATGAAGACAAGGACATGCTTCACCCTGCACGGGACGGCATGACCCGCGTCTACTCGCATCGTGACCGCGCCCGTGTGACGATCATTGTGCGGATGAAACGCCTTGGCCTGCCGCTTGCCGATATCCGCGAGATTCTCGACCTCTACGGCCTCGGTGACAATGAGCGCGCCCAGAAGCGCAAGACGCTCGAAAAGTTCCGCAACCAGGTCCGCGAATTCGAAAGCCAGCGCGAAGATATCGAGGTTGCCCTCGTCGAATTGCGCAAGGGGATCGACTGGCTTGAGGAAGACCTCGCCAAGATTGGCCCGTCGGACGATCATGCTGACAGCGTCGCCGCCTATGATGCGGTCGCCCGCAAACAGCTTGATGACGCCTGATCCGGACTGAAATTCTAAACAGATAACAGGCTACCGGATCTGAAAATGATCCGGGGCCTTTTCCCAATTCAAGGAAACAAAAAATGCCGCGCTATGATGCCCCCGTCCGCGACATGCAGTTCATTTTTCATGATGTCCTGTCGCTGCAGAACTATTCCAATCTCGAAGGCTTTGCCGACGCATCGCCAGACATTATCGACCAGATCCTGGAAGAAGGCGGCAAGTTTGCAAAGGAAGTCCTCTTCCCTCTGAACAAGGTGGGCGACGAGCAGGGATGCGTGCGCGCCGATGATGCGTCGGTCAAGACGCCCGACGGGTTTCCAGATGCCTATCAGCAATTTGTCGAGAATGGCTGGCCGCTGCTGTCCAAGCGCGAAAGCCATGGCGGACAGGGCTTGCCGCATCTACTTGCGATCGCGATGAGCGAAATGGTGTCGTCCGCCAATATGGCGTTCGGCATGTATCCCGGCCTCACATCTGGCGCTTATGAAGCGCTGATGGCCGGTGGTTCGGACGAGCAGAAGGCGACGTACGGGCCGAAAATGGCCTCCGGCGAATGGGCCGGCACGATGAACCTCACCGAGCCACAATGCGGCACTGATCTCGGCCTCATCAAGACAAAGGCTGTCCCGCAAGACGATGGCAGCTACAAGATCACTGGCCAGAAGATCTGGATTTCCGGCGGTGAGCAGGACCTGACAGACAATATCATTCATCTTGTCCTCGCCCGCATCGAAGGCGCCCCCGACGGCATCAAGGGCATTTCGCTCTTCGTAGTGCCAAAGCACATCCTCAATGAAGACGGCACGCCCGGGACACGCAATGCGGTCTCATGCGGCGGGCTTGAAGAGAAGATGGGCATTCACGGCAATGCGACCTGCGTCATGAACTATGACGGGGCGACGGGCTGGCTCGTTGGTGATGAGCATAAGGGCATGCGCACCATGTTCGTGATGATGAATGAAGCGCGCCTCGGCGTTGGCCTGCAGGGACTGTCTCAGGCCGAAGTGGCCTACCAGAATGCGGCAGATTTTGCCCGCGAGCGCCTGCAAGGCCGGGCGCTCTCTGGCCCAAAAGCGCCGGAACAGCCAGCTGACCCGATCATCGTTCATCCCGATGTGCGCCGCATGCTGATGGACACCAAAGCCTTCATCGAAGGCGGCCGGATGTTCACCTACTGGACGGCGCTGCACGGCGACCTTCTCCACAAATCCCCGGACGAGAAAGTCCAGGAGAAGGCCGGCGACTACATGGCGCTGATGACGCCGGTGGTGAAAGCTTTCCTGACTGACCGTGGCCTGAAAGCCTGTAATGACGCGCTGCAGCTGCATGGCGGCACAGGCTTCACGCAAGAACAGGGCGTCGAGCAGTTCGTCCGTGATGTGCGCATCACGCTCATTTATGAAGGCACAAACGGCATCCAGGCGCTCGACCTTGTCGGCCGCAAACTGGCCGCCAATGGTGGCCGGGCGATCTTCACCTTCTTTGCCGAGATGGATGACTTCATCGGCGAGCATGAAGGTGATGACGACATGGCGCCCTTCGTCGAAGGCCTGAAAAAGGCGAAAGCCGAGCTTCAGGAAGGCACGACCTGGCTGATGCAGAACGGCATGAGCGACTTCAATAATGCCGGGGCAGCGTCCACCGACTATCTGCAGCTCTTCGGACTGACCGCGCTCGCCTATATGTGGGCATTGATGGCGAAGACGTCACTTGAGAAACAGGGGTCTGACCCGTTCTATGACGACAAGCTGACCACGGCGCGGTATTATATGAGCCGTGTTCTGCCGGAAACGAGCGCGCACCTCGCCAAGCTGAAAACTGGCGCTGAACCCCTTATGGCGCTCGACGCAGAGCGCTTCTAGGCCGGGCGGTTTCACCCGTTCGGACCAGCGCCTGAACGGGCTGAGATTGGTGCCGCACTATGACGTTACGTGAGGGCTCGCGCCACAATCGTGTGAGCCATATATGTTGACGTGAACGTAAACGGCAATTGCCGTCCGATCACGGACAAATTTGGAGAAGTCTATGCAAGACGTGTTGAACGTCGCCCCCTCGAATTGGCGCCAGGATGAGGAAATCTCGATCTTTTCGGACGCCGTCGGTCAATTCTTCGAGCGCGAATGCGCGCCGCATGTGGAAGAGTGGCGCAAGCAGGGCTACGTGCCCCGCGAAACCTGGAAGAAAGCCGGTGAGGCGGGCCTGCTCTGCGCATCGATTTCTGACGAATATGGCGGCGCTGGAGGTGATTTCCGCCATGAGGCCGTGATCATCGAACAGCAGCAATGGAAAGGCATCGACGGCTTCGGCATCACGCTGCACAACGCCATCATTGCGCCCTATATCGAGGCCTTCGGCTCAGAAGAGCAGAAGAAGAAATGGCTGCCGAAAATGGCATCCGGCGATCTGGTGACCGCTATCGCGATGACCGAACCGGGCACAGGCTCCGACCTCCAGGCGGTGAAAACCACCGCGAAGAAGGACGGCAATCACTACGTCATCAACGGGTCGAAAACCTTCATCTCAAACGGCCAGACCGCAAACCTCGTCGTCGTTGTCGCCAAGACCGACCCGACAAAGGGCGCGAAAGGGATCTCGCTGATCGTTGTCGAGACCGACGAGGTCGAAGGTTTTGAGCGCGGCCGCAACCTCGACAAGATCGGCCAGAAAGCGGCCGATACGTCTGAGCTGTTCTTCAATGATGTGCGTGTCCCCACTTCAAACCTCCTCGGTGTCGAGGAAGGCCAGGGCTTCGTCCAGCTGATGCAGAAACTCCCGCAGGAGCGCCATGTGATCGGCCTGCAGGGCGTTGGCATGATCGAGCGAGCGATCAAGGAAACCACCGAATACGTCAAACAGCGCAAGGCGTTTGGCGGCACGATCTGGGACTTTCAGAACACGCAGTTCAAGCTCGCCGAAGCCAAGACCGAAGCGACCGTGGCGAAAGTCTTCGCCGATCACTGCACCGAGCTTCTGCTGCAAGGCAAGCTCGATGCAGCGACGGCCTCCATGTCAAAATACTGGATCAGCGATCTGCAGTGCAAGATCGTGGACGAGTGTCTGCAGCTGCATGGTGGCTATGGCTATATGGATGAATATCCGATTGGCCAGATGTATGCCGACGCCCGCGTCCAGCGGATTTATGGCGGCGCGAACGAAGTGATGAAAATGCTGATCGCGAGGACGATGTAGACGTGACGAAGTGGCTCGGCATCGCCTCCATCATTCTCGGCATCATCGCTGTGGCGCTCGGCGCCTATGTTGAATTTGGCCTGCCTGAGACGCCGGGAGCCGATGGTTATGTCCCTGCCCTGTTAGGTCTCGGCTCAATTGTCATCGGTGCAATCGTCCTGCGCCTACACAAGAATATCGATCTATGAACTTCCCCCGAAAGGAGCCCCCGAAATGACTGAAGCTTATATTTACGACGCCGTGCGCACGCCGCGCGGCAAGGGCAAGAGCTCAGGCTCTCTGCACGAAATCACATCGCTGTCGCTGGCGACGCAGACCCTCCAAGCCATTCGCGACCGCAACGAGCTGGACACCTCCTATGTGGACGATGTCATTCTCGGCTGCGTCTCACCGGTTGGCGAACAGGGCGCAGATATCGCCCGTGTGGCCGCCCTCAACGCAGACTATGATCAGGAAACAGCTGGCGTTCAGGTCAACCGTTTCTGCGCGTCGGGCCTTGAGGCCTGCAATATGGCAGCCGCCAAGGTCATGGTCGGTGAAGCCGACATGGCCATCGGCGGAGGCGTCGAAGCCATGTCCCGCGTCCCGATGGGCGCTGATGGCGGCGCCTGGTCGACCGACCCGCAAGTCGCCCTGAAGACCTATTTCGCCCCGCAAGGTGTCGGCGCTGACACGATCGCCACCAAATGGGGGTTCTCACGCGACGATGTCGATGCCTATGCGATCGAATCCCAGCAGCGCGCTGCGAAGGCCTGGGAAGAAGGCCGCTTCAAGAAATCCATCGTGCCGGTGAAAGACCAGATGGGCGCTGTCATCCTCGACCATGACGAGCATATGCGTCCGGACACGACGATGCAGTCTCTGGCATCGCTCAACCCATCCTTTATCGGCCTCGGCGGCATGGGCTTCGACGAGGTGATCAAGCAGCGCTATCCTGAACTTGAGAGCATCAACCACGTTCACCATGCCGGTAATTCGTCCGGCATCGTCGACGGGGCTTCGGCGGTTCTCTTCGGTTCAAAGGAAGCCGGCGAGAAACTCGGTATGAAGCCGCGTGCCCGGATCAAGGCGATGGCCTCCATCGGCTCAGAGCCAGGCATCATGCTGACCGGCCCGTCCTATGTGACCGAAAAGGCGTTGAAAAAGGCTGGCATGGATGTCGGTGATATCGACATTTACGAGCTGAACGAGGCTTTCGCGGCGGTGGTGCTGCGCATGATGCAGGCGCTCGATATTCCGCACGACAAGATCAATGTGAATGGCGGCGCGATTGCCATGGGCCATCCGCTCGGCGCAACCGGCGGCATGATCCTCGGCACCATGGTCGATGAGCTGGAGCGCTCCGACAAGGAAACCGCGCTCATCACGCTTTGCGTTGGCGCCGGCATGGGCACCGCAACGATCATTGAACGCGTTTAAGAGGTAGACTGAAGATGAACCTGGAAACATTCAAATTCGATATTGATGGCGATGGCATCGCGCACGCGCAGTTCGACGTGCCGGGCCGCAGCATGAACACGCTGACGGGCAAAGCCATCGCAGACATCATCGCGATCTCCAAAGAGGTCGCGGAGAATGACGACATCAAGGGCCTCGTCATTTCATCCGGCAAACCATCCGGCTTCTGCGCCGGGGCCGACCTGGGTGAGATGGGCGACCGCGCCGGGGCTTCCTCCGGCGGCGATATGAGCGAAGACGAGAAGCTGAAAGCGAAGTTCGATCAGGGCTTTTCGCTGAACAAGACGCTTCGCGAGTTGGAAACCTGCGGCAAGCCGGTGGCCTGCGCGCTAAACGGTCTCGCACTGGGCGGCGGCCTCGAAGTGGCACTCGCCTGTCATTACCGCGTTGCGGCCAACGACAATCCAAAGCAGCAATTCGGTCTGCCGGAAGCCAAGATCGGTCTCCTGCCCGGTGCTGGCGGCACGCAGCGCCTGCCGCGCCTCGTGGGCGTCCAGGCGGCTCTGCCGCTGATCCTGCAGGGCCAGAGCTTTTCCGCCGAAGACGGCAAGGGCATGGGCGTCATTAATGAGCTCGCACCCGGTGCCGAAGTTGTCGAGAAAGCGAAAGCCTGGGTGAAAGCCAACCCGACAGCCAAGGCCCCATGGGACGAGAAAGGCTTCAAGGTGCCCGGCGGCGTTCCGCACAAGAGCCCGGGCGCTGGCCAGGTCCAGACCATGGCGAATGCCATGCTGGCGGCCAAGACCTATGGCAATTATCCGGCCCAGAACAACATCCTCTCCTGCGTCTATGAGGGCATTCAGGTGCCAATCGATGCCGCGTTGCGGATCGAGACGCGCTACTTCATCAACACCCAGTCACGCCCGGAAGCCAAGGCGATGATCCGCTCGCTCTTCCTGTCGACGCAGGCCCTCTCCAAAGGCGGTAACCGTCCGGATGGCTATCCGAAAACCGAGTTCAAGAAGATCGCGGTGATCGGGGCTGGCCTGATGGGCGCGGGTATCGCCTACGTCCAGGCCAAGGCGGGCATTCCGACCGTGCTCGTCGACATCTCGAAAGAGAATGCCGAGAAGGGCAAGGATTATTCCCGCAAGATCGTCGAGAAGGACATCTCTCGCGGCAAGTCGACCAAGGAGAAGGGCGACAAACTGCTCGACCTGATCACGACGACCGACAATTATGATGACTTCAAAGGCGCTGACCTTGTCATCGAAGCGGTGTTCGAGAACCCGGAACTGAAAGCCAAGATCACTGAGCAGGCCGAAGCCGTGCTCGGCGAGGATGCGGTGTTCGGATCCAATACCTCGACGCTGCCGATCACCGGTCTCGCCAAGGCGTCCAAGCGCCCCGAGAACTTCATCGGCATCCACTTCTTCTCCCCTGTGGAGCGGATGGGGCTGGTTGAGATCATCTCAGGCGAGAAGACCTCTGAAGAGACGCTTGCCAAGGCGATCGACTATGTGCTCGCCATTCGCAAGACGCCGATCTCGGTCAATGACAGCCGCGGCTTCTACACCTCGCGCTGCTTCGGCACGTACACGCAGGAAGGCATGCAGATGCTGGCTGAAGGCATCAAGCCTGCCATCATCGAGAATGTCGGCCGCCAGTCCGGTATGCCGATGGGGCCGCTGGAAGTCTCCGACTCTGTCGGGCTCGACACGGCTCTCAAGATCGGCCGCCAGATGGCCCAGGCCTCTGGCATGGATTACGACAAGAACGAGCTTGGCCAGATGATGGCCTGGCTGGTTGAGGACCAGGGCCGGGTTGGCCGCAAGGCCGGCAAGGGCTTCTACGACTACAATGAAAAGGGCAAGCCAGAGCGGCTGTGGCCCGACCTCAACAGCCGGATCGACGTCAAGGTGGACGAATGCCCGCCCGAGCTGAAGCAGCATCTGAAGAACCGCTTCCTCGTACGTCAGGCCATCGAAGTGGCTCGCTGCTTTGAGGAAGGCGTCATCACCGATGCACGCGACGCCGACATCGGCTCCATCCTCGCCTGGGGCTTTGCGCCCTATACCGGCGGATGCTGCTCCTATGTCGACCTGATCTGGGGCGTCGGCCCGTTTGTCGAAGAGGCTGAGAAGCTCGCCGAACAGTATGGCGACCGTTTCAAGGTCCCTGCCCTGTTGAAAGACATGGCCGCCAAGGGCGAAGGTTTTTACGACCGCTTCCCGCCGGGCGGTGTGAAGGAAAAAGTCGCCGCCTAGACCGGCGACGTCGCCAAAGAGTGAAATGGAAAAGCCGGGGCCACGCGCTCCGGCTTTTTTGCATGAACCCTCAGAACCAAGGCGCTCAGGACCCGCTGAGCTCGACATACCAACTCCGCCTCTCGGTACGTGAGCTGCCGAAATAAGGCGCGAAAGGTCGACGGCCGGTCCGATCGGTTTAGGTCGTGGTCCAAGTGACCGATCAACTGCAAAAGGACAGCAACATTCTGCAAAGCTTAAAAGTCTCTCGCAGGTTGCTGTGGTAAGGTTAATTCTATCCAGAACGGAAGAGATTGATGGCTCGCCCAGTAGGTGTAAGAAATCCAGACTTCGAAAAGAAGAAAAGTGATCTGATCGACAAACTGACGAGTTTTGTCCTGTCAGACGGCGTTGCGCTGCCTTCAATGCGGCAGCTGGCAATTGCAGCTGACACGTCTCAACCGACGCTGAATCACTATTTCTCCGATCGCGATGGCGTGATCATTGCGGTCATCGAACGGCTACGAATCATGTCGGAGCCATTGCGCCGGCAGCTGCGATATGCCGAACGCACCGTTGAGGAATCGATTGCCGGCTTTATCAAGATCGTGAAGGACCTGTCGGGCAACGACACCTATCTTCGGTCTCATTCGTTTTCGATCCGCGAAGGCATGGTCAATCCGGCGGTTCTGAAAGCGTACATAGAACAACTTGTCGATCCAGCGATTGATGCCATCGCCGAGCGGATTGTGAAAACGCCGGGTGGATCAAAGAACTTTGCAACAGCACGCGTCGCCGCGCGTGCGCTCTACGATGCCGCAAACAGTATCGCCATGCGGACCGCCCTGGCGGGTATGAGGCCGGATGCAGACGAGTTTGAGCGCCAGTTGGCGCTTATGGAAAACTGGTTCCTTCACGGCTTTCTGGACTATCCTGATGGACCTGTCTTATCGACGGCTTCAGATGGCAGAGAGGCTCGGCCCCGCTAGGTCACCCCAGTGTCAGCCTCCCAATAAAAAAGGCCCCGGCGCTTGCCGAGGCCTTTCGTTTGGGTTGTCCGGTCCAGACTAGCTGGTGGTAACCGGAGTCAGCAGGATTTCGACACGGCGGTTCGTGGCGCGGCCTGCTGCGGTGTCATTGCTGGCGATCGGCTGGGTCTCACCCATGCCATAGGCACGGATACGGACCGGCTGGACGCCCTGGTTCACCAGATAGTTCGAAACCGAATTCGCACGGCGCTCGGAGAGCTGCATGTTGTAATCGTCCGGGCCATCGGACGATGCGTGACCAACGACGTCAACAGAGGTCGACGGATAGTCGACCAGCGTTGCAGCCACATCATTCAGCGGGCCGTAAAATTCAGGCTTCAGCGTCGCGCTGTCGACCGAGAAGGTGACGCTCGACGGCATGGTCAGCGCGATCTGGTCGCCCTGACGTGCCACCTGAATGTCAGTGCCGGCCGTGCGGGCGCGAAGGTCGCGCTCCTGCTTGTCCATGTAAGTACCAACGGCTCCACCAGCGAGGGCGCCAATAGCTGCACCAATTGCAGCGTTGCGGCCATCATCACCACCTGCGAGCGTACCAAGGGCTGCGCCTGCGAGCGCGCCACCACCTGCTCCATAAGCCTGACGTTCGCTAAGGCCTACGCCTTCACATGCGGTGAGCATCATTGCGCCAGCTGCGACGCCGATCATAATCTTTTTCATGTTGGGAATTCTCCTGTTGGATTCACCCCCGGACCTTGGGGATAGTCAACTGAACGTAATTTGAACAGCTTTGTTCCCTCTTTTTCACCGTGAGCAAGACAGGCTATAGGGCATAAGATGTGTGGACGTTTTTTCAGATACGGCGTGACGTGGTCCGATTACAGGGCCTGGCTCAACCTTGTCCCACCGGAGGACACGGACCCGCCAGAACCGACCTATAATGCGGCGCCCCACTCCTATCAGCCGATCATTCGCCTGACGCGTGACGGCACCGCTGAACTCGCCCCAGCCATGTGGGGGCTTGTGCCGAGCTGGTGGAAGAAACCGCTCAAGGAAAAGACCTTCACCACTTTCAATGCGAAGTCAGAAACGGTTGCGGAGAAACCGGTCTTTCGCGGGGCCTTCCGGCATCATCGCTGCCTGGTGCCCGCCAGCGGCTATTACGAGTGGACGGGCCGCGCCGGAGCCAAGACACCGTTCGCCGTCGGTCTTCGCAACCGGCGGCATTTCTGCTTTGCAGGGCTGTATGACGTGGCACACATAGATGGCTCAGAGCTGCACAGCTTCACGATCCTGACAACGACGCCGAACGATGCGACGGCGGGCCTGCATCACCGCATGCCCGTCATCCTGCACCAGTCCGACTATGCCCGCTGGCTCGACACGGACAATCGCAAGGTGGACGATCTGTTCGAACCCTTCCCATCAGAGGACGTCCATGTCTGGCCTGTGGATCCGGCGGTTGGAAATGTCCGGAATAATTATGCTGAGCTTGCACAGGAAACCTAAACGCGACTTGCGCGTTTAACCGGTAAGACGAACCCGGAAAGCCCCATGCGGACTATCTTCTTTATCTTTGTCGGAATTCTGGCCCTGACCGCCTGCGCGGTCTGATCAGTCGTCTTCAATTTCAAAGCCGCTATAGGCTTTGGCGACCATTCCAGCGATTTCCTCACATGCCCTGCGGGCCTCATCGACAGCGCCTGTAAAGGCGGTGAACCCGTGCGCGAGGCTATCATAGCATTTATAGGTCACATCGACGTCTGAGCGGCGAAGCAGCTCCGCATAGGCGGCGCCATCGTCCACCAGTGGATCAAAACCGGCTGTCACGATGATCGCAGGCGGCAGGCCCTCAAGCCGGGTTTCCTGCGCCGGAGAGATACGAACATCCGACTTGTCCTGGCCGTCCGGCAGATACTGCTCCATGAACCAGCGCATCGTTTCGGCATCCAGCGGATACGTCTCGCCAAACGCGGCGTAAGACGGAAACTCCTGCTCAATCTCTGTGGCCGGATAGATCAGCAGCTGCAGCAAGGGCAAAGGCTTGCGTTCACGCATCATCTCCTGCGTCACGATGGCAGAGAAATTGCCGCCCATACTGTCACCGCCAATCGTCGCCACGCCTGCGGGCGCACCGAGCTTGGCGGCATTGCGCAGCGTCCACTCATAGGCATCGATGCAGTCTTCAAGCCCGGCCGGGAATTTGTGTTCCGGGGCCAGCCGGTAATCGACCGAAACGATGGGGCATCTGGCCCGCTTCGAGATCATCGTGCAGAAGACGTGGCAGGTGTCGAGATCGCCGATGACGCCGCCGCCGAAGTGAAGAAACACCATGGCCGGGGCTTTCGGGTCCTGGTCGTCGGGGCGGTAGATGCGGACAGGGATCTTGTGACGCCCGGAGGACGGGATTTCATCATTCGTCCAGGTGACGCCGCTGACCGGTTCATCGGCGAACATGGCGAGGCCGGCTGCGGACGCTGCCCGCGCGTCTGCAGGCGGCATACTCGTCAAGGGCGGCTGGGACTTTGCGCCGTGCGCGAGAAACTGGAACTGGGTATCGAGCTTTCGGCCATTGATCTCGACCGGCTTGCCGCCGGCCAGCTTGACCAGAAGGCCATCCGGCAGTTTCAGCAGGAGTTTCGCAATCTTCACTTGCAGGCTCATCAGGCCGTCTCCCTCAATTCGTTTCCTGGGCGAGCGAGGCGCCGCCCTCAAGCAGCAACCGGGTCGCAAATTCAGTGGCGCCGTCAACGTTTACCGGCCGCCGCGTCAGCATATGATCACCGAGCTCGCGCGCAATGCCTATCGCGGCGGCAGTGAAATATTCGGAATCGGAAAGCGCAATTCTCGCCTCCTTGGCAATGGCCTCAAGGTCATTGCGGATTTCATCGAACACAGCGTGCATTTCGGGCGTATCGACGCGCACGCCGACCAGGGCCGCGTGCGGCGCGCCGTCGCGAATATCGTCCTCATTCTCTTCCTTGAGCCATTGGAAATATTCGCGGTAGGCGGCACGGATATACTCCTCCAGCGTAGACGCCCGATGGCGCACCGTCGCCAGCTTGGGCCGAAACCGCTTGGCGCTTTCATCGGCGATCGCCTGGAAGATTTCTTCCTTGGACTTGAAGTAGTTGTAGAAAGTGCCCGCTGCGAGATCGGTTTCGCGGATAATGTCGCGCACCGTCGTCGCCTCAACGCCGAGGCGGGCAAAAACACGCCGGCCGGCCTTCAGGATCGCATCGCGATTGGCGGCCTTTGTGCGCTCTCTCTTGCCGAGGGTCTGCGCGGGTCTGGAAATCGACATGCTGGATGCTTTCTGCCTGAACCGTCAGCAATCAAATTCGTGACGCCTCGTCAACTTTAAATGCTGCGTCATCCTGTTCTTCATCAATCGCGATGCGCCGGAGGACCGTCTGGTAGACGCCCCACATCGCGCGCAATGCGATCAGGCCAAGCACGCCAAGCATTGGTTGGCCGAGCGCCAGCATCAGGCCGAAGCCAACAAAAATACCAATATGAAGGACGACAATACGCCCATAAGGCTTGGCCATCTCAGTCATTGGATCGCTCTCACGAAATTCGCCTCGTCCGAGGAAATCCCGCAGGAAAAGAAGCATCTGCAGGCCAATGATGGCGCCGACGAAGACGATCATGTGGCGGCCGCTAGGCAGGGCATAGTCAATCACACCAGTCGGCGTTGGAAAGGGTGGTTCGCTCCCTGCACCGAGCTGCGCCATCACGACCAGAAACACACCGTGCACAAAGCAGAACATGCCATAGTGAAAGGTGAAAAACGGTCCCATGACGAGCATGACGGTGGGACCGAATGGCCCCCAATTCACAGTCGTCACTGCCATTCGAAGCAGGGTCATCGCTCCAATGACGAGGTTTTCGAGCCAGTACAGGAAGACCAGCGAGGTCGCGTCCCAGCCATAGGCAAAAATCGCATAAATCGGGAAGAGGTCGACCAGCAGGATCGCCCAGGCGATCGGGTCGCGATAGGTGCGCGACAGGGTTTGCGGGTCCAGCCAGCTCAGCATGGACGCGCGCTCGCAATCGGTGCTGTCTCACGCTTCATCCGCATCCCCAATGCCCCCGACCGGCAAAAGCCGTTCAGCCCGCTCCCGCATAGGGCGGAAAGGAGAGCGGGTCACGCGCCGTGAGCCCGAATGAGCGTTTTGGCGTGTTGTAATTGCCCGTCAGCACTTCGAAATGAAGGTGAATACCGGTCGCGTTGCCAGACTGGCCGATTAAGCCGAGCGGCTGACCAAACCCGATCGACATGCCCTGGTGGATACCTGGCGAAAAACCCGACATGTGGGCATAGCGCGTAAAGATGCCCTGGCCGTGATCGATCACGATATAATTGCCGAAGCCCGTACTGTAATCGGCTTCCCTGATGATACCGGGCGCGGCTGAGTAGATCTGGGACCCCGGGCGGGCTTTCACGTCCAGGCCCTTATGGACCCGCCCTGACCGCTTCCCGAAGCCGGAGGTCATGCACGCATTGTTCATGGGCACAGGCGTCAAGACGACCTTGCCGTCAACCAGCACGATCGGATTGAAGTTCAGGATGCGATTGTTCGGATCGGCCTCGAAGGCGTTGGTAACGGTACTGCTCGGGCAGAGATAAAGATTGGCGTCGGGCTGGAACGGGCCCTGCACCGCTTTGACGGTCGCGGTTTTGGTGATCGCTGGCGGCGGCGCCACCCGGGGCGGCGTGGTCGAGCACCCGGCCAGCCAGAGCCCAATGAGCGAAACAGTTAGGGCGACTTTTCTCATGATAACCTGACCCGCTGGCTACAGGGCCTCACGCCATGGCTTTGGCCCGCTTCTGCCCCCGCGCAATCTCTTTCATAAGATCTTTTACATATGCGTTAAAGTCCACCTGCATCGTGTGCCTTGGCGCGTCGTAGAAATGCCCGGTGTGAAACGCTTCGTCAGCCTTGGTGATCCGATCCATCTCGTCAGCAGACGGCAGTTCATACTCTCCTGCGATCAGGGCCGCGCAGAGCTTTGACTGCTGCTCGGCGAAATTGACGAGCGTCGGCAGGGGCTGGGCGAGCGCAAGAAAGAAGAGGTTTTCATAGCCCGGCTTCACCATGCGCTTGAACAGCGGGAATCTGTTTTCGACCGGCTGAAGCTCCGGGTCATCGAAGAAGGGGAAGCTGACATTGTAGCCCGTCGCCCAGATGATCGCATCGAGCTGTTCGCGCGTGCCATCTGTGAAGACAACGCCATCGCCATCGAGTTTCTCAATCGCGCCTTTTGGCGTGATATCCCCACAGCCGACCCGCGTCAGGAATTCGCCAGAGACGGATGGATGACCATCCAGCGGCTCATGATCTGGCTTGGGAAGGCCGTAATCTTCCATATTGCCGATATTCTTCTTGATCATCTTGCGCGCCAGCTTGCGGCCAAGCCCAGTCGGCAGCCAGGTCGGTAGCGCCGCTTTATCGGCCGGCTGGCCATTCAGATACTTCGGCATGACCCAGACGCCGCGCCGCATGGAGATGAAGAGTTTCTCAGCCAGGGGGCGCTGGGACAGTTCAGACGAGATATCCATCGCCGAATTGCCCGCGCCGACGATCATGACGCGCTTGCCGCGAAAGTCATAGGGCTCGAACGGGTCGCGATAGTGGTGGGAGTGGACCTGATAGCCGTTGAACTCACCGGGATATGTCGGCGTGCGCGCATCCCAATGATGGCCATTGCCAACGAAGAGCCACTGATAGGTGCGGGTTTCACCGGTCGAGAGTGTGACGTCCCAATCGCCATCATCGCGGCGCCTGGCAGAGGTCACTTCGGTGTTAAAGGTAATGGTGTCGCGCAAATCGAAATGGTCGACATAATCGTGGAAGTACTGGAGCAGCTGAGCATGGTGGGGGAAGTCCGGCCAATCGTCGGGCACAGGGAAATCCTCAAAGGCGAGACGCCACTTCGATGTATCGATGTGCAGGCTCTGATAGCACGAGGAGAGCCCGTTCGGATTCTTGTAGTACCAGTTGCCGCCAATATTGTCCGATTTCTCGAAACAATCATACGCAATGGCGTAATCCTTCAGCCGCTTTGCCATTGTGAAACCGGAGCAGCCTGCCCCGATGATGCAAGCCTTGCCTCTTGAGGCCGACGTGGCTGCCATATTTTCCTCCCGCCGCGTCATTGGTTGCGCTGGCTGGTAAGGATGGTATCGACGCGTCACTATTCGTCAATTCCACGTAGCGGAAGCAGGAAGCCACCCTATGAGTTCAGCAGAAGACCCACAGGATAAGATGCTGAAAGTGATGCAGGAGCATGCCTCGCGCATCATGGACGCTGTCCCGTGGGCGCAAGCGCTGGGTCTCAAGCTGACGAAGCTGGAGAAGGGCCGCGCCTTTGCGAAGGTCGACTGGCGCGAAGACCTTGTCGGGGACCCGGACACCGGTGTCATTCACGGGGGCGTGCTGACCGCCCTGCTCGACAATCTGTCGGGAGTTTGCATCACCACCGCGCTGGCCAAGCCGATGTCGATGGCGACGCTCGACCTGCGCATTGACTATATGAGACCAGCCGAGAAAGGCCGCCAGATCCTCGCCGAGGCGGAGTGCTATCATGTTACCCGCAGTGTCGCCTTCACCCGCGCATGGGCCTATCATGAGAGCCGTGACAAGGTGATTGCGACGGCGGCCGCGACCTTCGCGCTGAATGATATTTCACGCTGGGCCAGCGGGAACACAGCTCTGAACATGGCAAACGAAATGCTCGGAGACGAGATATGACCGAACGCCTTCAAGACCTGCAGGCCTTTCTCGCCCGCATGCCGTTTGCGACCTTTCTCGGTATGGAGTGTGACATCCGCGATGGCGAGATGATCGCGACCCTGCCTTATCAGGAAAGGTTGCTGGGAAACGTAGCCATCAACGCACTGCATGGGGGCTGCACCGGGGCTTTTCTGGAATTGACGGCCATGGCTGGCGTTTTCCTCGAGTCAGACCTGAACCGACCGCCAAAGCCGATCAACATCACGGTCGATTATCTCCGTTCCGCCAAGGGCGGCGGCGACCTTTATGCCCGCGCCATCGTGCACAAACTCGGCCGGCGGATGGCTAGCGTGCGCGCCGAAGCCTGGCAGGGCGAGGACCGCAGAAAGCTCGTCACAGCGCTACAGGCGCATTTCCTGGTCGCGCAGGACGGGTGACGGCGTGGCGCGCCCGCTCAGGCGTACCGACAAACCATAAAAGACGATCGCGGCAATGCTGAGCACGGCGCAGGCGAGGAAGGCGGCATCATAGCCACCACTCGCGCGCAGGCCTTCCAGCCGGGCGGCGCCGAGACTCGTCCCGAAATTCAGAAGCGCCATGAAGATGGAGAATTGCGTCGCTGCAACCGTGCCCCTCGATTGGCCCATGGCGATGGCATAGGTGCAGACCGACATGAGGACGAAGAGCACGCTGTAGATCAGCAGATAGGCGAAATAGAAGTCGCCGGACGTCCACCAGATGGCGGCGCAGGCATTGAGGACGGCCATGCCGAGCAAAGCCGCACCAAGCGCCCTCATGGGCCCGACCTTGTCGGCGAGCCAGCCCGAGACGAAGATGCCGAACAGGCCGCCGATCAGGTCGGCCAGCGCATCGCGTTCAGTGAAAAGCTCACGGTTCCATTCCAGGTCCTGCACGGCAAGCGACGGCGAAAACGCGGTCTTCAGGCCGTAGGCGGCAAAGGCGATGAGGACCCCCGCGCCAAGCAAAAGGCTGGCCGGTTTCACCATGGCAGCGCCAACCGACTTCAGCAAAGGCCACCAGCGCGTCAGCTGTCGCTCTCGCGCGATGTCTGCAGCTTCACCGCTGGTCCATGGCATCAGTTTTTCGCCGGGCCGCTCCCGCAGGAAGAGAGGCGCGAGCATGACCAGCGCCACAAAGCCTGCTGTGGCCAGCGCCGCAAGCTGATGGCCCTGATCGCTGATAAGCTTGCCGGTCAGGAAGGCGAACCCCGCCGTACCCAGCGTCTTGCCGCCCCACATCAGGCCATTGGCCGTGGCGCGTTCTTCCTCGCTCAAAATGTCGATCGCCATGCCATCAATGGAAACGTCCTGAAAGGCACCCGCGAAATTCACCGCAAAGCCTGCGGCTGCAAACCAGTAGAAACTTTCCGTCGGCTCGCTGAGGCCCGCAAACCAGACCAGACTGCCGATGAGGATGAGCTGCGCGAGGATGAGCCATGGCCGCTTGCGCCCCATGGGCAGCCAGGTGAAGCGGTCCATCAGCACGCCATTGAAGAGCTTGAAGCTCCATGGCAGCAGGATGATTGCGATATACCCGCCGATCGCCTCGGGGCTGACGCCTTGCGACGCAAACCAGGCGGGGATGGCGATGTAGAGAAGACCTTCAGGCGCCCCCTGCGCCGCGTAGAGAAGCATCAGGCTGCCAAGCCGGAGCGGCTTGTGCTCGCTGAGCGCCGGAAGGCTCATCCACCATCATTCCATTTGACCCGGTAGAGGTCGAACCGGCGGTCGCGCAGGTTTCGAACCGTGCCTTCCGAGCGCGCGAAGGACAGGTCGGTGAGGTCGAGATCAGCCATAACGACAGCCTCGACATTCTCGGCGATCTCGGCGGCGATGCCTTCGCGGGCGAACGGATAGTCACACGGCGTCAGAATGGCGGACTGGGCGTAGTTGATGTCCATGTTCTCGACATTGGGCAAATTGCCCGTGCAGCCGGATGTCACGACATAGAGCTGGTTCTCGATGCAACGGGCATGGCAGCAATAGCGCACACGCAAATAGCCCTGCCGGCTATCGGTACAGAACGGCGTAAACAGGATACGCGCGCCTTCATCAGTGAGGCGGCGGGCAAGCTCCGGGAACTCTGAATCATAGCAGATCAGCACGCCAATCGGGCCGCAATCGGTCGGGATGACATCGACACTGTCGCCGCCCTGGATGTTCCACCAGTGGCGTTCATCCGGGGTCGGATGAATTTTCTCCTGAGCATGGACAGACCCATCGCGCAGGAAGACATAAGCAACGTTCTGGATATCGCCATCATCCGTACGCGTTGGATGGGAGCCACCGATAATGTTGATATTGTAGGAGATGGCGAGGTTTCGCATGTCCTCAATGAAGCGCGGCGTATAGCGTGTGAGCGCCTCTATGGATTCGGCGGGCGACAGTTTTCGCTTTTCAAAGGCGAGAAGCTGCAGGGTGAAGAGTTCCGGAAAGACGACAAAGTCGGCGCGGCGATCGGAACAGACATCGACGAAATATTCGACGTTGGAGATGAACTCCTCAAAGCTTTTGACGGCCCGCATCTGCACCTGGACGGTCGCGACGCGCACCGATTCCTTGACCTGCTGGGTCAGCTTCTGAGGCTGTTTCACTTCCTCGGCATAGGGGTTTCGCCAGACCATATGCGTCGCATGGCCACCGGAATCGGTGTCCTCGTCGAGATAGTTGCGCAGCACACCGATTGGCTCGAACCCCGCCCGCAAATGGTAGCGGATGACCGGGTCGGTGATCTTCTGCGCTTGCACGGCGGCAACATAGTCCGCGGGGTCAGGATAGATCTTTCGCTTGCGGCGCCAGCCTGGCATACGGCCGCCGAAAACGATGCCCTTCAGCTCAAGATTCTCGCAGAGCTGTTTGCGGGCATCATACAAACGCTGACCGATACGGGTGCGGCGGATGTCCGGGTCGACGCAGACTTCCATGCCATAGAGCCAGTCACCATTCGGGTCATGACGAGCCGCATAGCCATTGCCGGTAATCACGATCCAGTTGTGCGGGCTGAGGCCCAGCTCTTCAGCAATGAGGAAGCTCGCCGCATAGCCGACAACTTCACCGTCATACTCGACCAGGAACTGGCCTTCGGGAAAGGCGGAGATCTGTCCCCGCAGCATGCCGGGCGTATACCCATCGGCAGGGCGGCCATAGACCTTGATGACCAACGCGGCGATTTTCTCTACGTCCGCAAGGGTTGCGTTGCGCACGACGACAGACGCCTTGTTTCTCTGGCTGGTCATCAGACCTCCTTTTTTACGATGTCGAATTAGACCCCTTCAATGAAAGGGCAACGGGAGAGGAAAACAAGGGTTCCGATCAAGCTGCGTCAGCAACAAGTTTCGATATTTCAGCGGCGTAGCGGCTCGCCTTCTTCTCGCCAACCCCGGAAATCGCGCGAAGGCCGTCCTCTCCGGAGGGGCGCTCCTGCGCGATGGCGGCGAGCGTCTTGTCGTGGAAGATGACATAAGGCGGCACGCCCTTGGCCTTGGCGGTTTCCAGCCGCCAGGTCCGCAGCGCATCGAAGAGGGAGCGGTCCCGATCCGACATGTCCATGGATACCGCCGAGGCCGAAGCCCGCTTGGCACGCCTCGACTTGCGCTGGCTCGGGTCCTCACGCAGCCAGACTTCGCGGTCGCCCCGGAACAGGGCCTTGGCCTCATCGGCGTCCGGCACGATGATGACGGGCCGCATGACTTCTCCGCTCTCGGCGAGCAGTCCGGAGAATAGCAGCTCATCAAACACCGCGTTCCAGCCCTGCTTTGAGAGATCGGTGCCGATTCCATAGGTCGAGAGATTGGCAAGGTCTTCGTCGAAGCCATCCTTGGCCTGCCCTGTGAGGTGAATGATCAGCCGGCCCCGCCCGATGCGCTGGCCGCACCGGATGACAGCGGAAACCGCCATCTGGGCGAACTTGGTCGCATCAAATCCTGATCCCGGCTCGCGCTGGCAATTGTCGCAGACGCCGCATGGATCGACTTTGGTTTCGCCGAAATACTTTCGCACCGCGCCGCGGCGGCAGTCCGTTCCATTAAAGAACGCAAAGAGCTGCCGCGTCTTGTTGAGCTGGACCCGGCGCACCTCTTCAGAGGCATCGCTCTCCATCGTCCAGCTGATCGAGCGGCGCAAATCGGCCGGGCCGTAGAGCGCATAGCCCTCTGCCGGTTTGCCGTCACGCCCTGCCCGGCCGACTTCCTGCCAGTAGGCTTCGAGCGTCTTGGGCGGGTCGGCGTGGATGACGAAGCGCACATCCGGCTTGTCGACGCCCATGCCGAAAGCGACGGTCGCGCACATGGTCAGGCCCTCTTCCAGCAGGAAACGGCGCTGGCGCTCGGCGCGGATCTCGCTGTCGAGTCCGGCATGATAGGCGAGCGCCGGCACGCCGGCCCGCTCCAGCGCCTCGGCCAGCTTTTCCGTGCCGTCACGCGTGGCGGCATAGACAATGCCACTCTCGCCCTTATGGGCTTTCACGAGCGCAACGACGCGGTCTGATTTGCCGCCTGTTTTCGGTTCTGCGCCAAGCGTGAGGTTGGGCCGGTCAAAGCTTGCGACGTGGGTCTCAGGCGCTGTCAGGTCGAGCTGGGCAAGGATATCATCGCGCGTGCGCTCATCTGCGGTCGCGGTGACGGCGATGCGCGGCACACCGGGAAAGAGCTCTTTCAACCGGTCCAGCGCGCGATAATCGGGGCGGAAGT
The DNA here is from genome assembly GCF_038900055.1 of Henriciella sp. AS95. Lineage (NCBI taxonomy): Bacteria > Pseudomonadati > Pseudomonadota > Alphaproteobacteria > Hyphomonadales > Hyphomonadaceae > Henriciella > Henriciella sp. AS95. The sequence continues at coordinate 655,190 of NZ_JBBMQM010000001.1, read as the reverse complement.
CATGGCCCCACTGGCTGACACAGTGCGCTTCATCGATGGCGATGAGGGACACGTTGAGCCCCGACACCCGTCGGCCCATGCCATTGGCGAGCGCTTCTGGCGACACGTAGAGCATGTCCATCTCGCCGCGAGACGCAGCCTCCAGCGCGGCGGTCTTTTCCTCGTAAGACATTGAGGAATCGAGCCGCTCTGCGCGAACGCCCAGCGCCTTTAACGCATCGACCTGGTCGGCCATCAGCGCGATCAGAGGCGAGACGACGAGGCCGACACCCGGTCGCAGGATGGAGGGGATCTGGTAGCAAAGCGACTTGCCGCCACCCGTCGGCAGCACGGCGAGAACGTCCTTGCCCGCCATGACATCAGCGATGACGTCGTCTTGCAGACCGCGAAACGCCTCATAGCCATAGACCCGTTTCAAAAGGTCCAGCGGTGTTTCGTGCTCAGGCAATTTCGGGGCGGCGCTCATCGGCCGAACCTGCCGGGAGTCGGCAGGCGGAGGCAAGCTGGCTCAGGCGGAAACCGCTGCAATCTCCTGCAAGGCTTCGACCATGAAGACATGACGCCGCGCAACGGCCATCGGGTCCTTGGAATATCCGCCGCCCAGCACGCCGACAATCGGGATGGCACGGGCCCGGCAGGCCTCCGCCACGATACGGTCACGCGCTTTGAGGCCGTCATCACTCAGTTCGAGGTGGCCGAGCCGGTCGCCAGCATGCGGGTCAACGCCGGCATTGTAGAAGATGAGATCTGGTGCGGTGCGCGCAAAGACTTGCCCGATCATATTTTCGAGGGCCGAGAGATAGGCGCCATCGCCCATGCCTTTGTCGAGACCGATATCGAGATCAGACGGAGGCTTTTCGCGCGGCCAGTTGTCTTCGCAGTGGATCGACGATGTGAAAACGCGCGGATCATCGGCAAAGATGCGAGCGGTCCCGTCGCCATGATGGACGTCGCAATCGATGACCGCGATCTGGCGCACCAGCCCCTCTTCCAGCGCGACGCGGGCTGCAACCGCGACATCATTGAAAACGCAGAAGCCAGCGCCGCCCTCATAATCGGCATGGTGGCTTCCGCCAGCAAGGTTCACCGCCGCGCCATGCTCCAGCGCAAGCCGTGTGGCCAGGCACGTCCCGCCAACCGATGCGCGCGTTCTCGCCGCGATGGCCGGTGTCATCTCGAAACCAACGCGCCGGGCGGTCTTCCTGTCGAGCGATGAGGTGAGCACGCCCGTCACATAAGCCGGATCATGCGCCAGGTGCAGCCAGCTTTCGGGCGCGTGGGCGGGAACAAGGAAGGTCTCGCCCCGCTCGCGGAGGATATCGGCCACGAGCGTGTATTTGCGCATCGGGAAACGATGGCCGTCCGGGACGCTGTCAGCATCGTAGTCTGCATGGTGGACGATCGGCAGGGGCATGGCTCTGCAAGTGCGCTCGCGCCGACGATTGTCAAGCGGCGCAGGTTCAGACTTGCGGGAAAAGAGCTTACGCGTTCAAACTCGTATCTAAAGGGAGAAATTATGTCTTTTCAGCTCGCTAGATGCATCGTGCTTTGCCTGGGACTGGTCACATTGGCGGGCATGGCGAACGCTCAGCTTAGCGAGGATGGCCGCGCGCTGATCAAGTCCGGCGTGACGGGCGATCAGTTCGATGACGCCCTTGTCGATTTTCTTCAGGACGGCTCCCAGGCTGAAACGATGGTCAAACTTGCCCGGAATGGGCACCCCGTCGCGATCCAGACCATCGCGCACCGGTGCCTGTACGATGATGTGTGTCCGGTCAGCCGCAAGGAAGCGCATGACATGCTTGCCGCGCACGCCCAAACCGACGGCAAAAGCGCGACCGATCTCGGTGTGATCTACAGATGGGGCAAGTATGGCCCGGTAAATGAGGTGCTGGCGGCCCAATGGCTAGGCCATGCCCACTCGCTTGGTGGGCCCAATGCGCTGCACTTTCTGGAAGCGCTTGACCCGGACGCTGTAGAGCAGGCCGGGCTGACACATCTCATCGCGAAAAGCGCGCCTGCGGGCGGTCAGTCGACCACATCTCCAGCGGTTCTGGCGTGGCCGGGCGAGGGTGGATTCCCTGTCCTGGCAGACACGCCGCTGCCCGATGGCATGGACGCGGCGCTCTCCTGTCATCTCGTCCTGGGCGCGGCGTTCGATAAAGAAGCGGCCCGTTTTGGTCTGAACCAGCGCATGAGCGAAGTCGACTATCTACAGCTTGAATCCCTCAATGACGCCGCACAGCGCGCGCTCGACTTGTTCACTGAGGATCGACAGAAAGCCCGTCTCCCGGACGAGGTTCTCGATACCGCCGTCAAGGCCCATACGTCTCAGCAGAAGCGCGCGCCGGATTCTGGTCCGACAGCGAAATTCTGCGAGTTCAATCTTCTTCCTTACCGCATAGACCTGTTCCTGACGGAAACAGGCCAGTAGCCTTCCTCCACACCTTGATTGTCAAGCGATGCCTCGGCGCCTAGAGCGGAGCATGGCCGGCACATTGCTCTCTCGTTCGAAGGTTCTGAAACTCGCTGTGCCCGTCATGCTGGCACAGGCAGCGACGGCCACGACCGGCGTCGTCGACACGATCGTCATGGGCGTGCACGGCGACAAGGTGGACCTTGGGGCCGTGGCGGTGGCCTCCGTCGTGATGAGCTTTCTCTACTGGGCATTCGGCTTTCTTCGCATGTCGACGACCGGGCTGACCGCGCAGGCCGCGGGGGCAAATGACCAGGTAGAGGTACAATCAACGCTGCAACGCGCTTTGCTGCTCGGCGGGGCCCTCGGCCTCACCATTCTCGTCCTCTCACCGCTTCTCAAGCTGATCGTCTTCCAGCCTTTTTCGGCAACCGACGATGTGAAATCGCTCGCCCGCGCCTATTTCGATGCGCGGGTCTGGGGCGCGCCGGCCGTCCTGATGGGCTATGGCATTACCGGCTGGCTGCTCGGCACCGGAAAGACCGGGCAGCTGCTCGCCTTCCAGATCGTGATGAATGGCGTGAATGCCGGGCTCGACATCTGGTTTGTGGCCGGCCTCGACTGGGGGCCTGCCGGCATCGGGGCTGGCACAGCCATCGCCGAATGGGTGGCGCTGGCTTTTGGATTAGTCCTGGTGCGCGGCGGCCTCACGCGCTCGAAAGACCTCTTTGACCGCGCACGTCTGTCGGCCCTCATCAATGCCAATCGCGATATCCTGATCCGCACGCTGGCGCTCCTGTTCAGCTTTGCGTGGTTCGTCAATTCCGGCGCAAGCCTTGGTACGGCGGAGCTGGCTGGCAATGAAGTGCTGCTGCAATTCGTCAGCGTCTCGGCCTTCGTGCTCGACGGGTTCGCTTTCGTGGCAGAGAAAGAGATCGGCGAAGCCTATGGCGGGCGCAACCGGGCGCGGCTGTTGCGCGCGATGCGGATCACGACGGAGCTCGCCTTTGCCTTCGGCGCGGCAATCTCGCTGACCTATTTCCTGACGGGCGGGTTGATCATTGAGAGCTTCGTTTCTGATCTCGATGCCCGCGCTGTCGCCCTCGCCTTCCTGCCATACTGCGCCATCATCCCGCTGCTCGGACTGCCCGCCTGGCAGCTGGACGGCTTCTTCCTCGGCGCGACGCAGGGCAAGGCGCTGCGCAATGCTGGCGTTGCATCCTGCCTGCTCTATATCGGGACAGACCTCTTGCTGAGGCCAGCTTTCGGGAATGTCGGCGTGTGGTCTGCCTTCCTCACCATGTATGTCTGGCGGGCGGCGGCGCTGGGGTTCTACCTGCCGTCGCTTATCCGGCGGACCGTTTCAGATCAGCCCCAACAGCCTCTTCAACAGAGCTGAAACCATCGGCTTTCAGACGCGCGGCAAGGTCAGCATTGATGTCTGCGACAAGCTGCGGCCCATGATAAACGAGCGCGGAGTAGAGCTGCACGGCATGCGCGCCGGCCTTGATCTTGGCGTAGGCATCCTCGCCGCTTGCAATGCCGCCTGCGCCTATCAGATCGAATTCTCCGATCAGTTCTGACGCAAATTCCTTCAGCACGTTTGTGGACGTCTCAAATAGCGGCGCGCCGGACAAGCCGCCCGCTTCACCCTTATGTTCGCTTTTCAGCGTGTCGGGGCGGGCGAGTGTCGTGTTTGATATGATCAGGCCCGACAACCAATGGCCGGCGCCTCTCACCACCTCGATGATGTCACGAATGGCCGTTTCATCGAGATCGGGCGCAACTTTCAGGAAGACGGGTTTCCAGTCTTCCTCGTCCTCAAAGCGTCCCTCATCCTTGAGGTCCTGGCCATAGTCGGCCTGCGCCTTGTCGCGCGCCGTGCCGCAGCGCTCAAGCAGCTCATCAAGGGCGCTCTTGTCCTGCAGGCCGCGCAGCCCCGGCGTATTGGGCGATGAGATATTGATCGTGATGTAGTGAGCGTAGGCGTAGACCGCTTCGATCCCGGCCTCATAATCGGCGATGCGGTCTTCGCTATCCTTGTTCGCGCCGACATTGGCACCGACCGGCGACAGACGTTTGCTGGCCTGGCGCATGCGGGCCGTGAAGGCACGCAAACCCTCATTGTTGAAGCCCATGCGGTTGATAACCGCCATGTCTTCGGTCAGCCTGAAAAGACGGGGTTTGGGATTGCCGGACTGTGGCCGCGGCGTGACCGTCCCGCACTCAACAAACCCAAAGCCGAAGCGCAGCATCTCTTCAAAGACTTCGGCATTCTTGTCGAAACCCGCCGCCAGGCCGACGGGGTTGAACAGGCTGAGCCCGGCATTCGGCAGCTTGACCGGCGTATTCCATTGCAGTGGGCTGACATTGGGTAGACCTACACCCGCCTTGAGGCCCCTTATCGTCGCTGTATGCGCCGCTTCCGGGGGCAGCAGGCGAACGAGTTTCGTGCCGAGACCGGTCAGTGACATCAGCGAAGCTCTCCTGGCAGGACCGGGTTTCCGGCGGAATCAGTCTCGAGCGCCCAATGCCGGTTCGCCGCTGAGAGACGCAGCGTTCCGTAAAGGTGCGGGAAAAGCTCGCCACCGCGCGACTCCTCCCAACGGACATCACCGCTGAAGCGCTCAAGAACATATTCGTAGAGGTGCACGCCCTCCTCTCCGCCATAGTGGAGCGCCAGGGTTTCAGCGACCTGGTCCCTGGATGAGAGGTGCACATAGCCATCGCGGGCATCGAGATCGGTATCGGTATGGCCGAGCTCCTTCGCCCGCGCATGATCGGCGGCACTGAGGATCTTGTAGACATAGGTCTCAATAAGCATGCCCGGCATGAAACAGGCTTTTGCCGAGTCGGCAAGGCGGCACGCTTGCTAGGTATTTATTCCCATGATAGGAAGAGCTTAAAATAACGGAGAGACTCCGATGCGACATTCACAGGTCTGGCGCGGCATTGACCTGCTTGCCGAACAGAATGGCCTCAGCGCCTCGGGACTAGCCAGACAGGCCGGTCTCGACCCGACAAGCTTCAACCCCTCCAAGCGTGAGAGCAAGGATGGCCGCCCACGCTGGCCATCGACGGAGAGCATTTCGCGGGCGCTGGAAGCCGTTGGCGCCGGCATGGATGATTTCGCCGCCCTCGTCGAAGGGTATCGCGGCGCAACAGCCCCTCTGATCGGTTTTGCACAGGCTGGCGCAGATGGGTTTTTCGACGATAGCGGCTTTCCGGCCGGAGGCGGCTGGGACGAAGTGCGCTTTCCGGGTCTGGGCGATGAGCCAGTCTATGCCCTGGAGATTTCCGGCGACAGTATGGAGCCGGCCTATCGCGAAGGAGACCGGATCATCGTCGCGCCAGGCGCCCAGCTGCGCAAAGGCGATCGGGTTGTTGCAAAGACCGTCAATGGTGAAGTCATGGCCAAGGTGCTGGGCCGTCAGACCGAGAAGCAGGTGGAGCTGATGTCGCTCAACCCGGATCACCCGACTCGCCAGTTCAAACCTGTTGATATTCTTTGGATGGCCCGCATTTTATGGGTCAGCCAATAGCGGCAGGCCTTCGCACTCGCAGCACAATATCCGCTTGCCCTACCGGCAATCCGTGTGCAAACGGGGAGGCCTGATGGACTGGGATAAACTGAAATCCTTTCACGCTGCTGCAGAAGCTGGCAGCCTCACCGCCGCCGGCGAACGGCTAGGTATTTCCCAGTCTGCCGTGTCGCGGCAAATTTCTGCCCTGGAAGAACAACTGGGTGTTTCGCTGTTCCAGCGCCATGCCCGCGGCCTTGTGTTGACCGATGCAGGGCACACGCTTCACCGCTCCACAATGGACATGTCGTCAGCCGCCCAGATGGCGAATGCCGCCCTGCGCGACCAGCAGGATACCGCGCAAGGTGACCTCGTTGTGACAGCGCCCGTTGCCTTTGGGTCGACCTGGCTGGTTCCCCGCCTCGGCAACTTCATCTCGGCCAATCCTGACATGCGGGTCGATCTTCGTCTCGACGATGGCGAAACCTATGACCTCCTCAAGCTGGAGGCCGAATGCGCAATCCGGCTATGGGCGGCTGAAAAGTCGGACCTGATCCAGCGCAAGCTCGGGACTGTGGCGACCAATCTTTATGCCACGCCTGAATACCTGAAGCGGCACGGGACACCGCGCACGCCGCAGGATCTCGATAATCATCGCATCATTGGCTATGGCACCGAGAAATCGATGCTGGACGCGATGAGCTGGGCCCAGCGGATTGGGCGCGACGACACGCTGCCGCGTAAGGCCAGCCTGTCTGTGAACAATGTGCCTGCCATGCTGCGCGCGGTTGAAGCGGGTCTCGGCATCGCCGACCTGCCAGACTATATGGCGAGCGCATCACCTCGCCTTGTCCGCGTGTTGCCGGACCATACCGGCCCGACATTCGATCTCTACTTCATCTATCCAAGCGACCTGAAACGCTCAAAGCGCATTGCGGCCTTCCGCGACTTCCTCACGACAGAAGTCGAAGCGATCAAACGCGAAAGCATCCAACTTCGCGCTAGTTGACTATACATTCATGCAAAAATGCATGGCTTGCTTACTGATTCGCATCTTGGCTTTTCAGGGGCCGATCCCTACTTCTTGGGTTGAGCCGTGGTCCCGGCCTTTACAGCCAATCCCCTCCGATTGGTCGTTTCCTCCCTTAAAGTAGGGACCCACTTGATAAAAGCCCGGCGCGAGATTTCGCTGCCGGGCTTATTTTTTGTCACATTTATGCAATTTTTCAGAGGCTGGAGCGCAACATCCAGGCCGTCTTGTCCGCAATTGTGGCCCGCTGGGTCAGCATATCAGCCGTGACATCATCAAAATCAGCGACGGCGGCAATGCCATCCTTTGCGGCGCGGGCAACTGCCTCGTGCCCCTTGGAGAGGTTGGTCACCATCGCTTCAGCATCCGGGACCCCATTATCGGCGCGGATCGTCGCGTAGGAATACATCTCTTCTGGCGACGCGGGCGCGTAAAAGTCGAGCGCCCGGATACGCTCTGCAAGCTCGTCCAGCGCCTGCCAGAGCTCGGTATACTGCTCCATGAACATGGTGTGCAGCGCCTGAAAGCGCGGGCCGGTGACGTTCCAGTGATAGCTATGCGTCTTGGAATAAAGCGCATAGGTCTCGCCGAGCACCTTGCGGATCGCTTCGACGGATTTTTCTCTTTGTTCGTCGCTCAGACCAATATCGATCGGCATTTTCAAGTCTCCTCAGTTATTGATGCAGTCTATGTGGGCACTAATTTCACAAGAGCCAATCAATTACACCCGGCCGACATATAGAAAATTCCTATTTCAGGGCGGCGCAGAACCGCTTGATGCGCGTCATGGCGTCTTCGAGCGCTTCCGTCGATGTCGCATAGGAAATGCGGAACGCTGGCGACAGGCCGAATGCCTCGCCGAAAACCACGGCCACTTTCTCTTCTTCCAGCAAAGCCGCCGCGAAATCCTTGTCCGAAGTAATCTTGCTGCCGGCCGGCGATGTCTTTCCGATCACACCCGCGCAGCTTGGATAAACATAGAACGCGCCTTCCGGCGTGGCGCAGCTGAGGCCCTCGCACTCATTCAAGGCTTTCACGACCATGTCCCGACGGGATTTGAACACCTCATTGCGCTCGGCAAGAAAACCGTGATCCCCATTCAGCGCCGCCACGCTGGCCCACTGGCTGATCGAGCAGGCATTGGATGTCGATTGCGACATGATCTTGCGCATGGTCGCGATCAGTTTTTCGGGGCCGCCCGCATAGCCGATGCGCCAGCCTGTCATCGCATAGGCCTTGGACACGCCATTGACGGTCAGCGTGCGCTCGTAGAGCTTCGGCTCGACCTGCGCGATCGTCCAGTATTCGAACCCGTCATAGACGAGGTGTTCGTACATATCGTCAGTCATCACCCAGACATGCGGGTGCTTCAGCAGCACGTCTGCGAGACCGCGCAACTCCTCTTTCGTATAGGCCGCACCGGTAGGGTTGGATGGCGAGTTCAGGACAAGCCATTTCGTATTGGGCGTGATGGCGCTCTCCAGCGCTTCAGGCGACAGCTTGTAGTTCGAGTTCGGGCCACACTGAACGAAGACCGGCGTACCACCGGCCAGCAGCGCCATGTCCGGATAGCTCACCCAGTAAGGCGCCGGGACGATGACTTCGTCGCCGGGGTTCAGCGTCGCCATGAAGGCGTTGTAGAGCACAGCCTTGCCGCCCGGCGAGACGTTGATCTGGGATGGTTTATAATCAAGGTCGTTATCGCGCTTGAACTTGGCGCAGATCGCTTCCTTCAGTTCAGGAATGCCATCGGCCGGCGTATATTTCGTCTTGCCGTCGTGAATGGCCTGGATGGCGGCTTCCTTCACATGGTCTGGCGTATCGAAATCGGGTTCACCGGCCCCGAGGCCGATCACATTGATGCCAGCGCGCTTCATTTCATTGGCCTTTGTCGTCACCGCAATGGTGGCGGAAGGCTGTACGCGTTCAACGGCTCGGCTCAATGTGAGGTCGCTTGCCATGAAAAAGGCTCCTGTCTGTCTTGTGCAGCGCATCCTTACGACTGGCTCATTCGACACGCAAGGCGACAGATTATCTGTGTGGCCCGGTCAGGGCTGCCACCAGCGAATGCATCAAATTTTACGCTTCGGTTTTAGTTAATTTTCGCCTCTTCGTATTAGCCTTGGCGGATCATCTGAACTTGCCCAGGGGGGCTGGTCGGAGAATGCTCATGATTAACGCGGCAGCAAGAACGCCCTTCGAAAAGATCTACAGCGACGTCAAGGCTGAAGGTGTTCGTCTCTATCACGAGACGATTCACTGGCTCATGCAAAGAAGCGATGCCGAACAGCTCGTCATCGCCTGCATATTCATCCTGCTGCTTCTCTGGCTCATGATCCGCATGTCCATGCGCAAGAAAGATGGCGGCACCGGCCGCAATTTTGGCGGGTCAGTCGTCCTTATCATGGTGTTTGCCTTCGGCCTCGGCTGGATGCTGGACAGCGGCGGCGGCAGCCTGTCTTTCATGTTTAACACCTGACACACGCGCGCTAGGCGAACGGGCCCGCAGCCCCTAGATTGGCGTCATGTCTGACTCGCCCACATCACAGGCGCCGAAACGCGGCGTCGATGTCATCAAGGACAACCTGAAACGCCTGCCTGCCAAGCCGGGCGTCTACCGCATGTTCGGCGCAAAAGATGAGGTGCTCTACGTTGGCAAGGCGCGGAACCTGAAAGCGCGGGTGTCGAACTATGCGCGCCTGGGCGGACACACCCAGCGCATTGCCGCGATGATCGCGCTCACGGCCCGCATGGAGTTCGTCGTCACGGAAAGCGAGACAGAGGCGCTGCTTCTGGAAGCGAGCCTCATCAAGTCGCTTCGGCCGCGTTTCAATATCCTGCTGCGTGACGACAAGTCTTTTCCCTACATCCTCATCCGGCGCGATCATGATTATCCGCAGATCCTGAAATATCGCGGTTCCAAACAGGACAGGGGCGACTATTTCGGCCCCTTTGCGAGCGCCAATGCCGTGACCCGCACGCTGGATACGCTGCAGAAGGCCTTCCTGCTGCGCACGTGCGAGGACAGCGTCTTCTCCGTGCGCAACCGCCCGTGCATGCTGCACCAGATCAAGCGTTGCTCTGCGCCCTGCGTCGGCCTTGTCAGCGAGCAGGAATACACCGCGCTCGCCGACCAGGCAGCGGACTTCCTGCGCGGCAAGGGCGTCGACCTGCAAGCAGAGCTGGCCAGGGACATGGAAAATGCATCCGAAGAGATGGACTTCGAGCGCGCCGCCAGTCTCCGCGACCGGATCCGCGCCCTCGCCGTGGTGCGCGCCCAGCAGGACATCAATCCGGACGGGATCGAGGAAGCCGACATCTTTGCGATTGCCATGGAGGGTGGGCAGTCGGCCGTGCAGGTCTTCTTCATCCGGGCCGGTCAGAACTGGGGCGCGACCATCCATTTCCCGAGACATGAGAAAGATGAGACCCAGGAGGAAATTCTCTCTGCCTTTCTGGTGCAGTTTTACGACAAGCGCCCTGCCCCGCGCCTGATCCTCACCAATGAGGATCCCGACCAGCGCGAGCTTATCGGCGAAGCCCTTGAGCTGAAGGCTGATCGCAAGGTCGAGATCCGCACACCTCAGCGCGGGGAGAAACGCGAGCTGGTCGCCCAGGCAACCCGCAACGCGGCCGAAGCGCTTTCGCGCAAACTTGCAGAGACGGCGAGCCAGCAGCGCCTTCTGAAAGACCTCGCCAAGGCGCTTGATCTGCAGGAGCCACCCAAGCGCGTCGAAGTGTACGATAACAGCCACATTCAGGGGTCGAACGCGGTTGGCGGCATGGTCGTCGCGGGCCCCGAGGGCTTCATCAAGGGCCAGTATCGCAAGTTCAATATCAAGGATACGGCGCTCGAACCGGGCGATGATTACGGCATGATGCGCGAAGTCATGACGCGCCGCTTCAAACGCCTCCTGAAAGAGGCGGACGAACAGAGCCTGCCGATCAATGAGCTGGAAACCTATCCGGATCTTGTCCTGATCGATGGCGGGCTCGGTCAGCTTAGCGCCGTCACCGAAGCGATCAGCGAGCTTGGGCTCACGCCAGACGACATCACGCTGGTCTCTATCGCAAAAGGGCCGGACAGGAATGCGGGACGCGAAAAATTCTTTCGCCCGGGCCGCTCCCCTTTCCAGCTGCCACCTGATACGCCCGTCCTGTATTACCTGCAGCGTCTTCGCGATGAAGCGCACCGCTGGGCGATCGGCGCACATCGCTCGAAACGGTCCGCTGACATAAAATCCTCACCGCTGGATGAGATTGAAGGCATCGGGCCTTCGCGTAAAAAAGCCTTGTTACACAGGTTCGGATCGGCCAAAGGCGTGTCACGGGCAAAGCTTGTCGACCTCGAAAATGTCGACGGCATCAACCGCGCCCTTGCGGAGCGCATTTATGGTCATTTCAATGGAGGCTAGGCGCGCGTGGGGCTGAAGTGGTTGCCGAATACTGTCACCATCCTCCGGTGCGTTCTCGCCATCTGGGTGGGTTATCTGATCCTGGAATTTGGACGGCATCTCGATGCGGGACGCGAAGCGGGCTACTGGGTTTTCATTCCCTTTGTCGCCTTCGTGATCATCGGCGCCACCGATTGGGTGGATGGTGCGCTGGCGCGCGGCCTGGACGCCGTCAGCCCGCTCGGCGCTCGGCTCGATCCAATTGCCGACAAACTCCTGACTGGCGCATGCCTGCTCACGCTCGCCCACCTCGACAGCTGGACATGGATGGTCTCCATTCCGGCGCTTGTCATCGTCGGGCGGGACCTCCTGATGACAGCAATCCGCGAATCGCTGGGCAATCCGAAAAACCTCAAGGTGACCAGTGCCGCCAAATGGAAAACCGCGGTCGTCCTCGTTGCGATCGGGGCCTGCCTCCTGGGCATGGCCATTAGCGAACTGGCGCATTACGCCGAACGCTTTTCACCCGCCTGGATCGCGACGCGCACCGTGCTGATGGCAGGTATCGTTGGCATATGGGTGGCGGCCTTTCTGTCGGTTGTGACGGCGGTCGACTATATCTCGGCGCTCCGCCGGCAAGATAATTGAGCTACCAATGGCCGTCGGATGGCCCGTCTCCATAGACCTCAGCCAACCGTCTTTTTGTTCCGGGCGTGGCATCATCTGGCGGCCTGAGCGGATCAACCCACAAACGCTCTGAAATCTCCCCCCGGCTGGTTGGCTCAGTCACCGACCAGAGGTCCGCACCGATCCGGTAGAGAACGACATGGTCATTGGGAAAGACGTTGTGATTGGAGTAGATTCCCACCAGATGCGGTTTGCCCGTCAGGGTTGCTCCCGCCTCCTCGACCAGTTCGCGGTGGAGCGACACCTCAACCCGCTCACCCTTTTCGACGCCACCGCCCGGCAGAAACAGGCCGGACGTGTAGGTGTGGCGAACCAGCAAGACGCGGCCTTCGCTGTCTTCCAGCATCGCTCTCACGCCAAGCGTCTTCGGGCGGCTGAACCGAAACCAGGACTGGAAAATTCGCGTACGGAGTCTTGTCATGTTTACCGCTTCCGGTGAATTGAACCCTCGCCAAATGAGACAACACAGTCTATCAAGCCCCGCAACAATGGGTATTCAGGGTAGCTAATCATGTTTGCATTCATCGCAATCGGCGTCACAGTTGCAGTTTTCGGGCTTTTGAATCTGATCGACTATCGCCGTATCGACTAAGAGGTCTTCCTAGATTTGCCAGATCTGGCGCTCCTTGCAGCCCTTGTTGGCGGGCTCGTCATTCTTGCCCTCGCGGGCGACTTTCTGGTCAATGGCGCTATGGACGCTGCACGGCGTCTCGGCATTTCGCCGCTTGTCGCGGGGATTCTGATCGTCGGGTTCGGTACCTCCGCGCCTGAAATGGTCGTCTCCTTTGACGCTGCATCGAGTGGCCAGCCCGGCCTCGCCATCGGCAATATCGTCGGCTCCAACATCGCCAATGTCTGGCTGGTGCTTGCCGCCCCGGCCATGCTTTTTCCAATCACAGCCAGCCAGTTCGGCCTGCGACGGTCGTTCTGGTTCATGCTCGCCGTAACGGCCGGCTGGATTGCATGGACCACATACCACCCGCTTACACCGCTCTTCGGTCTCGCGCTGCTTGGTATCCTGCTCCTCTACAGCTTCATGATGCTGTGGTGGACGTCATCGGCGCTCCGGAAGGGGGTCGATGTCGGCCTTGAAGAAGGCGACGAGCTGAAGACGTTCACCATGGTTGCGAGTCTGCTCGTCGGCATTGTGGGCCTGCCCTTGGGCGCGCATCTGATTGTGGAAGGCGGCACAGGCATCGCTCGGACCTATAACGTCCCGGAAGAAATTATTGGCCTGACGCTGCTCGCGATTGGCACGTCGCTGCCGGAACTGGGCGCGGGCCTTGCCGCCGCCATGCGAAAGCGCGGCGATGTCATTATCGGCAATGTCATCGGCTCGAATATCTTCAACCTCGCCGGCGCCGGCGCCATCATCTCGCTGTTCGGACCGACTGATCTTGCGCCCACCTTCCCGCAATTCGACCACTGGATCATGGCAGCAGCCGCCATCACGCTCGGCCTGTTTGTCATTCCGCGAAACAAGATCACGCGCCTTGCCGCGCTCGCCATGGGCCTTACCTATTGCGTCTACATCTACGGGCTGGTGAACGGCTGGAACATATTGGGCGGAGTGGAAAGTCTCCTTGGCGGCAACTGACCAGAATACACGGCGCGCACTGATCACTGGCGCAGGCAAACGGATTGGACGGGCGCTCGCCGAAGCGCTCGGCGAGGACGGATGGGCGGTGGCCGTTCACTACCGCTCCTCGGCCAAGGGCGCAGAAGAGACCGCCAAGGCGATCGAAGAGGCCGGCGGCAAGGGCGTCATCGTCCAGGGCGATCTCACCGAGGAAAAAGACCTCCGGCAAATCGTACCACTTGCTGTCGAAAAGCTTGGTGGCCCGCTGACACTGCTCGTCAATTCCGCCTCGACCTTTGAGCCAGATACCGCACGCGACCATGACCGCCAGGGATGGGACTTCCATTTCGATGCCAATTTGCGCGCACCCATTGCGCTCGCCCAGGCCTTCGCGAACAATCTGCCCGAGACCGAGCGAGGACTGGTCGTCAACCTCATCGACCAGCGCGTCTGGAAGCTCAATCCGCAATTCTTCACCTACACCCTGTCGAAATCTGCCCTGTGGACGGCGACACAGACGCTGGCCCAGGCGCTGGCGCCAAACATCCGCGTCAATGGCATCGGTCCCGGCCCGACGCTGAAAAGCGTCCACCAGAGCGAGGAAGAGTTTGACGCCGAGCGCAAGGCGACGCTGACACAGGAAGGCTCGCGGCCGGAAGAGATTGTCCGCGCTCTGCGCTATCTCATCGAAGCGGACAGCGTCACCGGCCAGATGATCGCTGCCGATGGCGGCCAACACCTGATGTGGCAAACACCGGACACCCAGATTTGATGGATTTTTCTTCCGATACATCAGCGCCGGCCCATCCGCGCGTGATCGAAGCGCTTGGCCGCGTGAATGAAGGCTACCAGCCAAGCTATGGGAATGACGCCATCACCGCCGAATTGCGGGGACTGCTGTCACGGGTCCTGGAAACCGAAGATTTCGATTTCTGGCTTTGCGCGTCCGGGACCGCATCGAACGCGCTTGCGCTGTCCTGCTTCTGTCCACCAACAGGCGCCATTCTTTGTCATGCAGAATCGCACATCGCCCGCGATGAACGCGGCGCGCCGGAGTTCTTTTCAGGCGGCGGCAAGCTGCACTTGCTGGGAGGGGTGGGCGCGCAGATCGATGAAACGGAATTGCGCGGCGCGCTGGCCCGGATCGACCATGATTTCGTCCACGAAACGCCGGCGCACGTGCTGTCTCTTACCAATCTCACCGAAAGCGGCACCGCCTATCCCGCCCAGCAGATCGCCCACTATGCCGCACTCGCCAAAGAGGCAGGGCTGACGGTCCACCTCGACGGCGCGCGCCTGGCCAATGCCCTCGTCTCCTCCGGCGCCAGCGCCGCAGAGATGAGCTGGAAGGCCGGTATCGACGTGCTCAGCCTGGGCCTGACCAAGACGGGCGCGATCGGTTGCGAGATCATCGTCCTGTTCGGCGAGGCCCGCTCGAAGCTCGCCGACCTGAAAGCGCGCGCCAAGCGCTCAGGCCATATGCCACCGAAAATGCGATACCTCGCCGCGCAGGCCATCAGCCTGCTCACCGACGATCTGTGGCTTGACCTGGCCGGGATCGCCAATCAGCGCGCCCAGGAAGTCGCCAATATGCTGTGCAAGGCAGCGGGCACCGAACTGGTTCAGCCCGTGCACGGCAATGAGATTTTCGTCCGCCTTGATGAGGACACCGCTGCAAAGCTGCGGGCGGCTGGCGCGGTCTTCTACACCTGGCTGGACGGAAGCTCGCGGCTGGTTACGAGCTGGGCGACGGGGCCAGAGACTATTGACGCGGTTGCCTCAGCGATCAGCTAAGGCGTCCGGATTGCCATCATAGCCATCCTTCAGCCAGATCTTCAGATGTGAAAAATACTTATCAACGTCGAGCGGCGCATGCTCCTTACCGTTGAGCAGCTCCTGATAAAGGATCGCGAAGATGGACGACGCCATCAGCATCACCGCGGCGGAATGCGCCGCTTCCGGCGTTTTCGGGCCGTTCGGCGAGCCTTTCAGCTTGTGTTTGATCGCCTCGATACCTGGCGTCAAGATATAATCGAGATAGGCCTTGCGAGCGGCCTCATCGACCATGCTTTCCCGAATGCCCAGGCCATGCGCCTCAATGTATCGGGCATCGCGTCGGTACTGGCTGACAGAGTCGAGATAGGAATCGACGGACCCGCGCAGGCTGTCTCCAGGTTCGGCGACGCTCTCGCGATAATGAGCGACCGTTTCGCTGATATGTTTGAACACAGCCACCAGGACGCCGCTGCGATCGCCGAAATAGTGCCTCAGGGTTGGCTCTGACGTGTCTGCTGCGATGGCCATCTGCCGAAAGGACGGGGATTCAATCCCCGGAGACTGCACATAGTCTGCGACGGCTTTTACCAGAGCTTCTTTTTTCTCTTCAAAGTCCTGATTGCGCACGCCCGCAGGTCTAGACATACATGGCCCTCCCAAGCCCTTTGATCCTTTTTTTTGGCGCGTCCAAAAAAGGACGGGACCGGAAGTTGCCCTCCGGTCCCGCCTTTGATTATTGCACCAGCACGGATCTGTTACATCGCGCATGGTGTACCCATACGTCAGCCTCGCCGAGGCCTATACCGAGCATACTGGTCAGGCTTTCGACGATTGAATCGACCGGGCCGGCTGCAGACTGAAGTGTGCTGTTCACCAGGCCCTCCACGGTTGTTGGCGTCGTCAGGGAAAGGCCCGCGACATCGATGTCATAATTCATGGTTCCAATCGTGGAGGCAATGGCACCGCGCAAGGCCTCACGAGTCTCGACCGTTTTCGGGTCTCCTCCAATATCCCACTCATGGAAGCGCAGCGTTCGCGCGTTCGGAGATGACAGGCTGGTGCGCGATGAGCCACGAACCTCGATCAGGCGGGCATTGAGCAGACGGGCCTGCTTTAACTCCTGGTCCTCATTCAAAGCCACAAGACCATCCTTCAGATCCGCGATCTGAAGCGTCATGATCGACGGCTGGACTTCTACATCGACGCGCTGGACCTGCGTGTTATTGTCGGTGCAGATCACGTCGACAATGCGCGCTTCGGCGGAAGCAAGCTCGATATAAAGCGGCAGACGAACAAGATCACCGCCAAGCAAACTTCCGGCACTCACAGACGTATCTATGAAGAGACGCAGCTGAGCGGTCGAGACCATCGACGAGCCATCATCCGTCAGCGAAAACCAGCTTGCCGATTGCGGACGCTCACCGACCAGCAAGGAAATCCTGGTGTCTACAAGGCCTGGCACAGACGCACCGAGGTCAAGGTCGACCTGATTGTCACCATTGGCGGCAATCGCGCTGGCCGTCAGCATTTCGACGGCGTCCAGGTCGAGATCCATATCGCCGTCGACACTGCCGAGTTCAGCCCGGCCGAGGGGGCCGAAGTCGTACAGCTGCGCGAGTGGAACGGTCAGATCCGCCATCGCATCATCGCCCGCGAGTTCACGCAGCACCGTTTTGGCCCGTGCAGACCCATCGCTAACGTCTGCCATCGCGTCGAAAACCTGGGCCAGAGACACATCGCTCTCCAGCACATCGTCGTAATTCACGGCGGTGAGATCGAGATTGCTGGCCAAGGCATCGGAAAACTGCAGGAGGTCCACGTCAGCATCCAGCAAGGCGTTGTAATCCATCGCCGAGAGCGAAACTTCAGAGCCTGTCAGGCCGGACAGCAAAGCGTTGACAAGTCCGCCCTCAAGACTGACCAGCCGGGACCCGATGGACATTGCGACTTGTGACGACACGGTCGCCGTACCGGACACAGAAATCGCCGTGCCACCCTCGCCCAGGAAGTCAAAATAACGGGCCGGCGCATCTTTCAAAGAGACGCGGACGGCGTTTACCGGCTCGCCACCAGGTACGAACCGAACACTGTAGGCGAGCTCTTGGTCGGGGACATACCGACCAAGCTCCACCGAAATTCTGTTATCATACCCTTCCAGCGCGAGCTGTCGGTGGCTCTCGGCCTGGTTGCGGAGCGTCTCGGTATCAAGGGACCCGAAATTGTTGTCGGCAAGAAGCGTATAAACGGCTTTTTCAGCATCGTCGACGTTCGCTGCGGCCGCGATAGCGGCAATATCAGCAAGCCCCTGAAGCCGGCGCTTCTGCTCAGACGTTGCGCCGATGTCGACCGCAAAAGCCGCCATCAGGACAATGATCGGTGCCATCATGGAAACGATTATGACGACCTGACCCGATAAATCGTCGGCGAGCTTCCGGCAGAACCGGACATATGGGAGTGACGGAAGGGACAACATATCAGTATCCGCCTGCGCGGATCAGTGACGTACGTGTGATCGTTTTCTCCGGCATGGGCAGCCCATTGTAGAGATTCCACACGGGCAGTTCGCTTGCGTCATAGGACACAGTCACAACCAGGAAGTCGGAACGCTCCTCATTGGCCGATACCTGTATCCCAACATGATCGTCCAGAAGCAGGCCACCCTCTTCCAGAGCGGTTGTGACATAGGCATGAACGAGCTCCTGGCGCTCTTCCATGTCGAGACCGCCCATTGCCGCGCGCGCACTGTTGGCCGCAAGTTGTTGCACAGAGTGCGCGGCGCCGAAATACACGCCGTATGCAATAATACCGAATACGAATAGAAGTAATAAGGGAACGACAATCGCGAATTCTATCGCAGCAACACCATCATTACTTTTAGCAAATTTTGGTCGATTACTCATTCTGTTACCTGTTTCTCAAGCACATCCATCAGGCTCAGGGCAGGTTTCTATTTTTGGTTTTCCAAACCTAATCCTGAACACTTTAGGGAGAGAGTTGTGCGTGAGAAATTAACAAAATCATTCCCGGAAACGTGGAAATTCAAATAATCGTGTCACGCGAACACATGACACGGATCAACCTACTGTTTTATATAGGTTTTTTGGAATAATTCTAAACTTCTTAATTTTAAAGAATTGAGTATTGTATATAGTATAGTAAAGCCGCCTCTGGAGGCGCTTGAGGAGACACTCCACGTCTTGTGACCTGCAATGTTTGCTACAGGTTAAGACATTTTCTCGATCCTAATAATCGGGCTTACAAAGTGCAGTATACCAACATCAAGCCAACCGATTTCATGAGGCGGCGAGCAGAGGGGATTCTGCCGTCATTTCGCATAATTTTGACGACTTCGCCGACGGTCTCCCCGCTCTGAAAAGCATGGGACAAAGCAGCGTGCTCGGGCAGTCGCACAAATGGACAATTAAAGACGCAGCGAAAGACCAGGCGTTTGCCTGACTCTCTGTATCAAATGCGTGAAAAATGGTGGGCGGTACAAGGATCGAACTTGTGACCCCTACAATGTCAATGTAGTGCTCTACCGCTGAGCTAACCGCCCACTCGTTTTGAAGCGGCCCTAATCGGGCTTTGGGGGGCGCAAGTCAAGCCCGCAATGTAGACGAATGTCAGGCCGCGATCACACGGTCGACTTCCTCGACCAGTTCTCTCAGGTGAAACGGTTTTGACAGGATCTTGGCGCCGGCCGGCGTCGGTGTGCCGGACGCCAGCGCGACGGCGGCAAAGCCTGTGATGAAGACGATTTTCATGGCCGGGTCGAGTTCAGCGCCGCGGCGGGCGAGCTCAATTCCGTCAATGCCCGGCATCACGATGTCCGTCAGAAGCAGATCGAACACTTCACGCTCGAGCGCCGCAAGCGCGGTTTCGCCATCTTCGAAGTCCTGGACATCATGGCCCGCGCGCTTCAGAGACGCCGCCAGAAAGGTCCGCATCATCTCATCATCTTCTGCAAGCAGGATTTTGCTCATGGGGGCCGACTCCGCAATCGCCGTTTATTCTGATAGTGATTCCATAGACAGTGCTTCGGGTAAATTCGAAGTGAACAGAACCGATATGCTTGACCTTCCTGCCAAATGCTCAACCATCTGTGTACAATGAGCATGATCGATGATGCAGGCAAAACCGATATGGACGCGGCCGATAAGGTCGCTCCCTTTACGCTGTCTCGGTCGGCCGAGGCCGAATGTCCGGTTATCTTCGCATCGCCTCATAGCGGACAATACTACCCCAACCCGCTGCTGAAGAAGCTGCGCGTTCCATTGCTCGACCTTCGCCAGATTGAAGATGCTTTCGTGAATGATCTGTTTTCCGGCGCGCCGGCGGCAGGCGCCACACTGATCGCAGCCACACATGCGAGAAGTTTCGTGGATCTCAATCGCGACGCACGCGAACTCGACCCGGACATGATCGACGGGGCCGCGCCCGGTCCTGTCGCTGCCCCATCAGCCCGGGTTCAGGCCGGCCTTGGCTGTTTCCCGCGGATAGGCGCCCGCGGCGAGAATATCTATTCCGGCAAGATCACAGCAGACGATGCCCGCACCCGTCTCGAAGGCGTGCATGCGCCCTACCACACGGCTCTGGCCGATGAGATCAGGAGATTCCGCGAGGCGTTTGGCTGCGCCATCCTGATCGATTGCCACTCCATGCCGTCCAATCAGCCGGGACGCCGGGAATTGCCCGACATCGTTCTGGGCGACCGGTTTGGCTCAAGCTGCACAAGCCAGCTGACCAACCTTGTCGAGCGCGCTTTTCGTAAGGCCGGCTACACAGTCGTGCGCAACGCGCCCTATGCTGGCGGGTATACGACCCGGCGCTACGGTCGGCCAAAGCGGCATGTTCACGCCCTGCAGATCGAGATCAACCGGCAGCTCTACATGGATGAGACTCTGGTTGAACCAAAACCGTCCATGCAAACTGTCATATCTGCGGTGCAGCATGTCATAAGCGAGATATGTCGGTTTTCTGTCCGCCTCTCAGCGTAAGCGGCAAAAAAAAGGGCCGCGCCAAGCCGGCGCGGCCTATAAGGTAAAGGGAGGAAACGCCAGAAGGCGTTAGCACCGCAGTGCTGAGACCAATCTATTGTGCGCCGCAGCAAATGCAACCCCTAAAATGACAACCAATGCATTTTCGCATGCGGCAACCCGCCACACATTCCGGCATGAAGCTTGCTCTCCTGTCTCATCAGGAACATTCCGGGACTTTTCCCGGGGGTAGATGGGAGCCGGGATATGACGGACAAGACGGACTTGCATGTGGGGAAACGCCTCCGCCGCCGCCGTAGACTTCTGGGACTGACACAACAGGAACTCGCCAATCAGGTGGGTGTGCGGTTTCAGCAGATTCAGAAGTATGAGTGTGGTGCAAACCGCATGACTTCTTCGAGACTTTTTGATCTCTCGCGGGCACTTCACGTGTCTGTGCAGTACTTCTTTGACGGGATCGAGACAGATGACCTTCTCGCTGCGAATGATGCCGACCAGATGGATGGCGACATTCTGAGCCAGAAAGAGACACTTGAGCTGGTTCGGGCCTATTACCGCCTCGGTGAGCGTCCGCGCCGCCGCCTTCTCGATCTCGCAAAGGCGCTGGAAACCGACAATAGCGATAGCGGCGCTGCTTGACGCTCGCCCTTGTCTGGCCCAAAGCGCTGGGGCATGAGCCAGACAATCGATGAAAATGACATCCTGAACCTGACCAGGCGGCTCGCAGATGCCGCCTGGTCTGCGATTCAGCCCTATTTCCGGACAGGTACCGCTGCTGAAAACAAGGCGAGCGGCGCGGCCTTCGACCCTGTGACAGCCGGCGACAAGGCCGGCGAGCAGGCTATTCGCGATATTCTCGCGAAAGAACGGCCTGATGACGGCATCGACGGCGAAGAATTCGGCAAGCATGAAGGCGCGTCTGGCTGGACCTGGCTGATCGACCCGATTGACGGCACCCGCGCCTTTATCGCCGGGCTGCCAGTATGGACGACACTCATTGCGCTTGTGGACCCGGACGGACACCCCGTTATCGGCGTGATCGACCAACCGGTCGTCGGCGAGCGATATTATGGCGCTCCGTCCGGTAGCTTTCTCGAGACGGCGGATGGAAAGTCCGCGCTCACTGTGTCGGCGTGCACGGATCTGAGGCAGGCCATCATCGCCACCACCGATCCCTTTATCATGACACCTGCCGAACAAGGCGCATGGACGCATTTGCGCGCCACGGCGAAAGTCAGCCGCTACGGGCTGGACGCTTATGCCTATGCGCGCCTCGCCGCGGGTACGATCGATCTTGTCTGTGAAACCGGTCTCCAGGCGCATGATGTGGCGGCCCTGGTGCCGGTCGTGCGCGGCGCTGGGGGTATCGCGCGGGACTGGCGCGGAAACGAAGCCAGACTCGGCTCCCAGATCGCCTGCGCGTCTTCAGAAGGCGTGTTCGAACAGGCCCTGATCTCGCTGCGCCGATCAGCGATATGAGCCGAACTGCAGCATTGCTGGTCATTCTGCCCGAAATCGCGCTAGATAATCTGGCATGACCGACAACAGCCAATCTCTCGTTCACAAGAAGCTGCCGACCAAGGCCTGGCCGAATAACTGGAAAATTTCCAACATCATCGATGGCCGGTCGCTGCGGATCAAACTAACGGCAGCGGCGCTCGACAATCTGGGCGACGAGGCGGCCGCTCGCAAGGAAGTGTTGAACCATCTTCACGGCGCGCTCTTCCGCGGCCGGATGATTGCGCAGGAGCGGCTACAACAGGGCTCGGATGGGCTTGATACGGCCCGCCTGCTCGCCGCGGTGCAGGACGAAGTTCTGCACGCCCTCTATGATTATGTGACAGTCCACGTTCACCGCGCCCGCAACCCCACAGAAGGCGAACGGCTCGCTGTTTTCGCTACCGGCGGCTATGGCCGTCACGTCCTCGCCCCTTCGAGCGACATCGATCTTCTGTTTATTCGTCCCTACAAGGCGTCCGCTCACGCAGAGAGCGTGATCGAATACATGCTGTACGCCCTCTGGGATATGGGCCTGAAGGTCGGGCACGCGTTTCGAACGCCAGAGGAGTGCGTCCGCCTGTCCAGGGAGGATGTCACCATCAAGACGTCCCTGCTCGATGCCCGATTCCTGTTCGGCGACGAGGACCTTGGCAAGACGACACTCGAGACCTTCCACGCACAGGCCATTGAAGGCCAGGACGCGCAGTTCATTACGGACAAGCTGGAAGAACGCGACAAGCGCCACGCCAAACAGGGCAATACGCGTTACGTTGTCGAGCCGAATGTCAAAGACGGAAAAGGCGGGTTGCGCGACCTGCAGACGCTCTACTGGATCGCCAAGCACATCAAGCATGGCGAAACGCTGGAAGACGTCATGCAATCGGGACCGTTCACCAAGCATGAATATGCCGTCTTCATCCGTGCCGCGCGCTTTCTATGGACGGTTCGCTGCCATCTCCACTATGTGACCGGCCGCGCCGAAGAACGCCTCAGCTTTGATCTGCAACCGGAAATCGCTTCCCGCATGGGATACCGCGACCGGGCCGAACAGCTTGGCGTCGAGCGCTTCATGAAGCACTATTTTCTCGTCGCGAAAGATGTTGGCGGCCTGACCCGAATTCTCGCCGCCAAACTTGAAGCCGAGCAGAAAAAGAAACCCGAAGGCTGGCGCCGCTTCATCCCTGCCGGCCAGCCCAAAGCCCTGCCCCAGGAAGGCTTTGCCATTGATAGTGGACGGATCAACGTCACCGCAGACAATGTCTTCAAGAAGGATCCGGCCAATCTGATCCGCCTGTTCGCGATCGCCGACGAGACCGAACATGATATCCACCCCGACGCCGTGACGCTTGCGGCCCGCAGCTCCAAGCTGATCAATTCGAAGACGCGCCAAAACCCCGAAATGCGGGATGCATTCCTGAATCTTCTGGTCGAAGGGCGCGACCCGGGCCTGGCCCTGCACAGGATGAACGAAGCCGATGTGCTCGGCCGCTTCCTGCCGGAATTTGGCGGCATCGTCGCGCAGACACAGTTCAACATGTACCACCACTTCACCGTGGATGAGCATACGATCCGCGCCGTCGAGTACATGGCAGAGATGGATCGCGAAGGCGGCGAAGGCTTTGAGCTTGCTCACCGCCTGTTCCAGCGGATCGAGAACAAGCAGGTTCTCTACCTCGCCATGCTGCTGCACGATACCGGCAAAGGCCATGGCGACCAGCAGATCGAGGGCACAAAGACGGCCACCAAGGCCGGCAAGCGATTGGGGCTTTCCGAGGCCGAAACCGATCTCATCGCCTGGCTGGTAGGGCATCACCTCGAAATGAGTGAGACTGCCCAGAAGCGAGACATCGCCGACCCGGCCACGATTGTGCGGTTTGCCGCCATGGTCGGCTCTGTCGAGCGGTTGCGCCTGCTCTACATCCTCACCATCGCGGATATTCGCGCTGTCGGCCCGGGCATCTGGAATGCCTGGAAAGGACAATTGCTGGAAGACCTCTACCACAATACCGAGGCCGCCCTTCGCGGCGGGCGTACCGATGAACGCGGCGTGTCCATGGAGCTGGAAATGCGCGCCAGCAAGAGCCGTGAGGCGCTAGAGGAACGCATCGGCTCGATCCCGCAGGTCATGGCCGATATGGACCCGTCCTACTGGACAGGGTTCGATGTGGACGAACTTGCCGACCACGCGTCGAAACTGACATCGACTGAATCGCCCATCATCTCTGCAAATGTGCGCGAAGACGGGGGCGGCGTCTCTCTCCTGGTGGCCGGCCATGACCGTCTCGGCCTGTTTGCCCGCCTGGCTGGCACAATCGCCGCGCAGGGCGCGAACGTCGTGTCAGCGCAGGTCTATACCGGACCGTCAGGCTTCATTGTCGACGTCTTTATCCTTCAGGATG